>JARKNV010000049.1 GCA_029976065.1 Selenomonadales bacterium | reverse complement strand
GCACATTCCGGAAACAGGGGGAACCCAAGGTCTGGGCAACGGCCGCGGCCCTATCCGCCACCCTTCTCATGATAGCTACGCTGCTGGTGGTGGTCATGGTAAACGGCTTGGGCTATTTCTGGCCGTCGGACCTGACGCTGGCGATCATGAAAGACGGCTCGAAACTGCTGGGGGAAACCACCGCCAGAGAGAAGGCGACCGCCTCCCACGGCGAGCGGTTCCAGTTCAAGGTGGGCAACCGGGACATCTACGGCCAGGACTACCGCTGGGTCGACCGGAAGGATATCGCCACCCTTTCCGGCCCCGATGAGGCAGTCGCCCTGGAAAGAAGAGAGCACGGCAACTTTTACGGCTTCCTGAAGTCCCTGTCCCCGGGGGGACTGAATCTGCGGCCTTCGGCATCGCCGTGGAACGACCTGGAGAAAGCCGTTTCCCTGGTGGCCGACTCCCGCGACAGGCTTTCCGGCACGGAAAAGGAAATGTCGAAGCTCAACGGCGAGGCGGAAGCGCTGCGGCTGAAGTTCCAGAAGCTGATATACGTCAAGGGCGACCGTACGCGCATCGACGCCCTCACATGGGAGCGGGAACAGCTCCTTTCCCGGTTCAACTCCCTTCTGGACCGTTTCAACAGTGAGACGGAAGAACTCCACCGGCCAAAGGCGGTGTTCACAGACGCGTCCGGCGAGGAGAAGGAAATCGCTCTCGTCGACATCGTACGCGCCTGGCGGCCCAATTCCATGGGCGTGTTCGCCAAGGCCGCGTTTTACACGGCAAAGATAGGCGAGATGCTCCTGGACGAACCGCGGGAGTCCAATACCGAGGGGGGGCTGTTCCCGGCCATCTTCGGCACGGTGATGATGGTCATCCTGATGAGCATCTTCTCCCTGCCGTTCGGGGTCATTGCGGCGGTCTACCTGCGCGAGTACGCCCGGGAGGGGGTGATCGTCCGCCTGGTGCGGATTGCGGTGAACAACCTGGCCGGGGTGCCGTCCATCGTCTACGGCGTGTTCGGCCTCGGCTTCTTCGTCTACGGCATCGGCAGCGGCATCGACGCCTATTTCTTTCCCGAGCGCCTGCCGACCCCGACCTTCGGCACCGGCGGCATCCTGTGGGCGAGCCTGACCCTGGCGCTGCTTACGGTTCCGGTGGTCTTCGTGTCGTCGGAGGAAGGTCTGGCGGCCGTGCCCAAGGGG
>JARKNV010000046.1 GCA_029976065.1 Selenomonadales bacterium | reverse complement strand
AGGTGCCCGGCGGAGATCCGGTTCATGGGCCGGATCTCGGTTTCAGGACCGGCCAGAGTCCAGTACCGGTTTATCCGCAGCGACGGCGCCCATGCCCCGATACAGACCATGAATTTCGACCGCGCCGGGTCCCGGCCGGTGCGAACGACCTGGACCCTGGGCGGCCCGGGGCTTCCGACCTACGAGGGCTGGCAGGCGATTGAAGTCGTCTATCCCCAGCACGTAACGTCCGACAAGGCCGGGTTCCGTCTCCGGTGCGGCGGCGGCGCGCCCGGCGCCGGGATTCCAGGCGGCGAGATGCCGGACCTGGTCGTGGAAGACATGAAGCTGGACGAGTCCTGCCATGTAATGGTCAGGGTACGCAACAACGGTCCGGGACCGATTCCCGACGAGGTATGGACTGATCACCGGCCGGACAGCAGCGCCGTGTACCTCTCCATCAACGGTCAACGGTGGGGCGGCGCCACCATCTGGAAATTCGACCCGGACAGGCGTCTGCGGCACCCCGGAGGAACGGCCGTCTACCGGAGTGATCTCGCAGTTGGCGATACCGCCGTAATCAAGGCGGTGATTGACCATACGAGGCAGGTGTCGGAAAGCGACGAAAGGAACAATGTTCGAAGCGAAAGGCTGTCCTGCCGAGGCGGAAGCGGCAGACCGGCCGATCCGGGCGAACCGGTGGCCGAAGACTGTATATCCTTCAACCCGGACACGGCCATGGTGCGCCACATCTCCGGCGAATGGAAAATTGTCGACGGCAGCCACTGGCTGTTCAGTTTCGGCGGAAAGCGGACCGAAGCGGAAAAGGCCCTTTCCATTATCCGCAGATACGGTTTCAGCCGCTCCTGCTACGTGGGCAGGCCGGATCCCGGTTTTTCCTATCTGAGGAAATAGTCGAAATATCGCGAGCGCTTCTTCGACGGAAGGAAAAGCAGATGCCGCATGGCGACGGGCGGGGATGGAACGTGTCCCCGCCCGTTTTCTATCGCTCCGCCAGGGCCAGTCGTATCCCCAGGGAAGCAAACACACCGGCGGTCAGCCGGCCGAACCAGCGGGCGATGCGGGGTCTTTTCACCACGGCATCGCCGATGCTTCCGGACAGCCAGCCGATGACGCTGAAGACAACCACTGCCTGGGCCATGAAGAGCAGCCCCAGGACGAACATCTGCACCGCGGCGGTGTCGGAACCGGGGGAGACGAACTGGGGAAGGAATGCCAGGAAGAAGAGCGCCACCTTGGGGTTGATGACGTTCATGATAAACCCTCGCCGGAAAAGGAGCCAGGAGCTCCGTCCGTCCGCAATGCCCTGGGGAAGCAG
>JARKNV010000041.1 GCA_029976065.1 Selenomonadales bacterium | reverse complement strand
CGTTCGCCACTAGGAGTTATTGCTAACTCCCCGTTCGACTTGCATGTGTTAAGCACGCCGCCAGCGTTCGTCCTGAGCCAGGATCAAACTCTCCAAAAAATTGTATTTCTTGGAGCCTTTGATGGCTCTTGTTTGACTATTGTTTGTTGACTGCTGTTCTCTTGCGAGAAGCAGCCCGCACATCTGGCTTATTCTTGCCTACATTGTTCAGTTTTCAAGGAACACTGTCCGGCGTTTTGACCGGAACTTTATGTTAACATAACCTCTCGGCTCTGTCAACAGCTTCTTTTTTCCATCCCTGCCGCCCTCTGCCTTCTCTGGCCTTTTACTCCAGTTCCGCTTGCGGCGACTTTGTTATATTAACATAACTCGTAGGTCATGTCAATATGCATTTTTTGGACGCCCCGTGGGGGGCAGCTTTTATATGATAGCATGGTGTCTCGCCTACTGTCAAGGGAGGTTGCTGCCATTTTCGCAATTATCCGTAATATATTTTGCTCCTTGAGGAAAAAAATATGCAGGAATCAAAAAGGCGCCCCTGGCGGGGCGCCTTGCGAGTCTGGCCGGCAGCCGGTCAGTCTGTTTCGACTTTCTTTTCGACGGCGGCCACGGCCACCATTTTGTCGTTTTCGTCGATGCGCATCAAGCGCACGCCCTGGGTATTGCGGTTGATGACCGAGATTTCTTCGATGTCGATGCGGATAACGATGCCTTCGCCTGTGATCAGCATTATTTCCTGGCCCGGCCGCACGATTTTGATGCCGACGACTTTGCCGGTTTTATCGGTTATCTTGTTGTTGATGATGCCGACGCCGCCCCGGGTCTGGGGACGGTATTCGTCGATGGCGGTCCGCTTGCCGTAGCCGGCTTCGGTGACGGTCAGGAGCTCGCTGTCCGGCTTGACGGTCTCCATGCCGACGACGCGGTCTCCTTTGCGCAGGGCGATGCCGCGCATGCCGCGCGTGGCGCGGCCCATCGGGCGGACGTCGCTTTCGGCGAAGTTGATGGCCATGCCATTTTCCGTGCCGAGGAGAACGTTCATTTCGCCGTTGGTGAGCTTGACGTCGATGAGGTCGTCGTCTTCGTCGAGGACGATGGCGATCAGTCCGGCACGGCGGGTGGTGTCGTACTCCATGAGGCCGGTTTTTTTGACGACCCCCTTGCGAGTGGCCATGAAGAGGAAGCGGCGGTCGTTGAATTCTTTGACCGGGACGACGGCGGTGACTTTTTCCCGGTTTTCCAGGGTGAGGAGGTTGACGATGGCCGTGCCTTTGGCGGTGCGGCTGGCTTCGGGGATTTCGTAGGCTTTGAGCCGGTACACCCGTCCGCGGTCGGTGAAGAAGAGGATGTTGTGGTGGGTTGTGGCCACAAAGAGGTGTTCGACGAAGTCTTCCTCTTTGGTGCCCATGCCAGTGACGCCCCGCCCGCCGCGCCGCTGGCTGCGGTAGGTGTCGACGGGGAGGCGCTTGATGTAGCCGCCGTGGGTGAGGGTGATGACCACGTCTTCTTCGGCAATGAGGTCTTCGACGTCGAAGCTTGAGAAGTCGCCGGTTATGACGGTGCGGCGGGCGTCGCCGAAGCGTTTTTTGACGTCGAGCAGTTCATCCTTGATTACTTCGAGGACTTTCCGTTCGTCAGCCAGGATGCCTTCGAGGTATTCGATCGTTTCGAGGATGTCTTTGTATTCCTGGTCGATCTTTTCGCGCTCCAGGCCGGTCAGGCGCTGGAGGCGCATTTCCAGGATGGCCTGGGCCTGCTTTTCGCTGAGGCTGAAGTTGGCCTGCAAGGCCGTGCGGGCGATGTCGACGGTGCGCGATTCGCGGATGGTGGTGATGACGGCGTCGAGGTTGTCAAGGGCGATTTTCAGGCCTTCGAGGATGTGGGCGCGGTCTTTGGCCTTGGCCAGTTCGAATTTGGTGCGGCGGATTATTACGTCTTTCTGATGGTCGATGTAGTGGCTGATGACCTGGGCAAGGTTGAGGACGCGCGGCTCGCCGTCGACGAGGGCGAGCATGTTGACGCCGAAGGTTTCTTGCATCTGGGTGTGTTTGTAGAGTTGGTTGAGGATGATGTCGGCGTTGACGTCCCGGCGAAGTTCGATGACGATGCGCATGCCGGTGCGGTCGCTTTCGTCCCGGAGGTCGGTGATGCCGTCGATGACTTTATCCCTGACGAGGATGGCGATACTTTCGATCAGGCGGGCTTTGTTGACCTGGTAGGGGATCTCGGTGACCAGGATGCGGTATTTCCCGTTGGCCATTTTCTCGATCCTGGCCTGGGCGCGCATTTTGATGGAGCCTTTACCGGTGTTGTATGCGTCTCTGATGCCTGCATGCCCGAGGATCTGGCCGGCGGTGGGGACGTCCGGCCCCTTGATGACGGTCATCAGGTCTTTGACCGTTGCCTCGGGGTTGTCGATCATCATGACGACGCCGTCGACGACTTCGCCGAGGTTGTGCGGGGGGATGTTGGTGGCCATGCCGACGGCGATGCCGGCCGAGCCGTTGATGAGCAGGTTGGGAACTTTGGACGGCAGGACGCTGGGTTCTTTCAACGATTCGTCGTAGTTGGGCACGAAGTCTACGGTATCTTTGTCGATGTCGGCCAGCATTTCTTCCGCCATGCGCGACATGCGCACTTCGGTGTAGCGCATGGCCGCCGCCGAGTCGCCGTCTACCGAGCCGAAGTTGCCGTGGCCGTCGACGAGCATGTAGCGGATGGAAAAGTCCTGAGCCATGCGGACGGTGGCGTCATATACCGATGAGTCGCCATGGGGGTGATATTTACCGAGAACTTCACCGACGATGCGCGCCGATTTTTTGTGCGGCTTGTTCGATGCCATGCCGGCTTCGTGCATCGCGTACAGGATTCGCCGGTGGACCGGTTTCAGGCCGTCGCGCACGTCGGGAAGCGCCCTCATGACGATTACGCTCATGGCGTAATTTATATAGGAGGTTTTCATCTCCTCTTCGATCTTTCTGGGCAGGACTTTCCCCAAACCAAAATCCACGTTCTCACCTCAAAAAAAGAATGCGTATTTTACCCTGACCTATATGTTTTCCCCTTCGCCGGCTAAAAATCCTGCCTGTCTCTATGGCCGAGACCGGCAGGATTTTCCGGCGGAGCTATTTATCCAGCTCCCACCACCATAGCAGGGAAACGCAGAAGGCCAGCCACGTGCCGCCGGCGAGGTAGCCGCCGAGCACGTCGCTGGGATAGTGGACGCCGAGATAGATGCGGCTGAAACCGATGATGGTGATCAATACGGCCGCGAGGCTGTAGCCGAGAATCTGCCCCGGCAGCCGCCGGAGGTGCCGGCAGAGGAGGTAGGCCACCATGCCGTAGAAGCACATGGAGACCATGGCATGGCCGCTGGGAAAGCTGTAGCCGGCGGCGGTGATTACTTTAAAGAGGTCGGGGCGGGCCCGTTCGAAGAGGTGCTTTAGCAAAAAGTTGAGCGTCGCGGCGCCGCCAAGGCAGACAGCCAGCGTTACGGCTTCGCGGCGGCGGCGGAGCCACAGCAGCCAGCCGACGGCCAGCGGGGCGAAGGCGGCGTAGACGGCTCCCGAGCCAAGCGCGGTGATGACGATCATGGCTTTGTCGGTTGCGGGGGTGGCGAAGGTGTGAACAAGCCAAATTACCGCCCGGTCGACAAGTTCGGTTTCCTGCTGGAAGATGGTTTCCTGGGTGATATGGACGAATAAGGTGAGCAGCAAGCCGCAGGCGGTCAGGCCGGCAAGGGCGTACAGCCCCGGCCACCGCTCGCGGTTGCTGTGCAGCACGGCCAGGATTGCGCCGAACAGGGACGTCTGCCGGATATATCCCGACAGGCGCCAGACGAGCCAGGCGGCCGTCAACAGCGCTATGACCGCGCCGCCGCCCAGCAACCAGACCAGCAGGGCGATAAACGGCGACCCCGGCGGCAGGACAAGGGCGACGGGGGAGGCAAGGGCGACGGCGTCGCCGCGGATGTCGCCGCCGAAAACAAGCAGCGGGCCGTCGATCCGCCCGCCGCCCTGCAGGACGGCATTGCCGCCGACGACGGCGAGCCAGCCGGAAACCCGGCCGGCGACTACGGCGTCGCCGTCGACGACCAGCAGTTTGCCGACCGTCTGTGCCGGAGCGAGGACATAACCGCCTTGGGAAAAGAGGTCCCGCTCTTCCTGCTCGTGGTTCTTGAGTTGTACGAAGAGCAGCAGCCCGGCCGCCAACAGACAAAGGATCACGCTGCCGGCCAGCCATCTGCGGAGCGCTGTCATCGCCATCACCGTCAGTCGCCGCTTACGGCGGCGAATATTACCGCCGGCGCGTCGCCGGCAAAAATTTTTGGTTCCAGCCGCCGCAACTCTTCGGTCACCCACTCGGGCTCGCGGGCCGCGATGAGCCGCAAGGCCTCGTCCAGCGAAGCCGCCTGGGCGATAACCACGGCGTCGGTGTAGCACGACTGGTGAACATTCGGTTCGTTCATCATGCTCCAACTGTGAAAGCGGCGGTTATGCCGCCAGAGATATATATTCATTATGTAATCACCCTTTCCGGCTAAAAAAGGCGGGCCAGGCTAATTCCCAGCCAGGTGGCGAAAAAGCCCGCCGTTACGTTGATCAGCAGGTTGTAAAACGCCATGGCCGCCTGGGCGTCTTCAAGCAGTTTCAAAGTTTCGTAGCTGAGCGACGAAAAGGTGGTCAGCCCGCCGATAAAGCCGACGGAGACGAGCAGCCGCCAGTGGGGACTGACGATTATCCGTTCGGTTGTCAGGGTCATGAATGCGCCGATGACGAAGCAGCCGGCGACATTGGCGATCAGCGTACCGTAGGGGAATGCAGCGCCGAAGCGGTCCGCGGCCCATATGGATACCAGGTAGCGGGCCGCCGCTCCCAAGCTGCCTCCCACGGCGACAGCGACTATTTTCAGCATCGTGACACCTCGCGCGATCGGCGCTGCTACCTCTTGGGCGGCTTGCGGCCGTATTTGATGACTTCGATATCGTCGATGGTAACCATCCCTTCCTGCACCATTTCGTCAAGGAAAGGAAGCATTCTGGCGATGTATTCCTCGCTGTCGATAATTTCAATGAGCACCGGAAGGTCCGCGGAAAGGTCGACAATCCGCGCCGTATGGATGCGGCTATTGGCTCCGTACCCCTCCAGCCCCCGGAAAACGGATGCGCCGGCCATGTCGAGCTCTTTCGCCTTGCGGACGATGGCGTGATACAGCGGCTGTCCATGACAGTTGTCGGCTTCACCGACGTAAATGCGCAGACGTGTGGCCATACTCGTGATTTTCGGCATTTTTTCGCCCCCTTGCTTGCCAGTTCTTTATTCCTCTCGGGCCGGCAGGTTTCCTCCCGAAACAAAGGATAATCTCCCCGCTGTCGCGAATGGGTATACAAACGCATGTGACCGGAGGTACTATGGATAGACTCACCTGCCCGCTCATCGAGTTCGGCTGCCGGCGGGAACGCTGTGCCTGGTGGGACGTACAGGCCCGGGAGTGCGCCATCCTGACCGCCGTGCGGACAATGAAGGATATCAAGAGCGCCTTGACAAAAAGCAGCGCAAAGGCCAAAGACGACAAATGATCCTTCTCCGCACGGGAAAAACTCTGGGCACGCACCCAGAGTTTTTCCGTTCCTCCGCCACTAGAGGCTGCCTGCCGCCGGCGGGCGAAAAGACGTTTCCGGCAAGGTCAGCAGTTCGTCGATGGCGGCCAGCATTGCCGCCTTGTCTTCCGGCAGCCGGCCGTTGACGTAGGCGAAGTTTGAAGCGTGATCGCTGTACAACCGGCTTGTGACGGCAAGGTTTTCGATGAACAGCGCCGTTTCCCGCAGCGCTTCGTGGGGAGCAAGCAGTCCGAAGCCGCCGCGCCGGTATTCCTCGTAGAGCGGCGTGCCCGGTATGGGGATATAGGTGCGCAGGCGGATGAAATCGGGGTCGATGGCATTGAGGACGGCGGCGCTGGCGACGGCATGCTCACGGCTCCGCCCGCGGCCGCCGATGCCAATCAGCACGTACTCGCTCAGCTCCATCCCGGCTGCTTTGACCTTGAGTCCGGCGGCGATGATGTCCGCGGCCGTCGCTCCTTTTTGAATACGGTCCAGAACGACGTCGTCGCCGCTCTCCATCCCGGAGTGGATGCGGGTAAGTCCGGCTTCCCGCAGCAGCCTAAGGTCCTCCGGCGGCTTGAGGTTGACGAAGCGGGCCGAGCCGTAGCTCGTCACCCGCTTGAGCCGCGGGAAGAGTTCGCGGGCGCAGGCGAGAATTTCGATCAGCTGCGCCGTTTTCATCAGGATGGTGTTGCCGTCGGGAAGAAAGATGGTTTCGACGGTGTCGCCGTATGCCTCCCTGGCGGCCCGCAGGTCTTCCTTGATCTCCTCGACCGGCCGGATGCGGAACGCCGTCCCCTTGTACATCGGGCAGAAGGTGCATCTGTTGTGGGGACAGCCGATCGTGCACTGGATGAGCAGGCTGCCAGCCTCGCTCGGCGGCCGGTATACCAGGCCTTCGTAGCGCATATTGCCCGCGGCCTCCTTTTGATATAGTTCTTTATTAGTATATTCCCAAAGGCCTCTACTCCCGAAAGCCGGTGTGGTGATTTTCCCCGGACCCGGCCGAGAATCCTTTTTCGCGGCAGGGGTGGCAGGGATATCACGCCTTTGTCCAGAAATTTGGTTATACATCCGGAAAATAGGGGGGTGATGCCGGTGAACCCACGGAAGCTTATAGCGGCGACGGCTTTGCTGCTGGTGCTGGCCACCGGCACCGCCTGCGCCGCCGGGCTGGCCACCCATTCGCTGACCGTCGACGGCCGGGAGCGCATGTACAATGTTTATATCCCCGCCGGCTACAGCAGCCAGCAGCCGC
The DNA here is from genome assembly GCA_029976065.1 of Selenomonadales bacterium. GTDB lineage: Bacteria > Bacillota > Negativicutes > Sporomusales > UBA7701 > Anaeroselena. The sequence continues at coordinate 25,083 of JARKNV010000041.1, read as the reverse complement.
TGCCGGCCGTAATCATGCTGCACGGCGCCGGCGCTACCGGCACGGGCGTGATTGCCGAAACCGGCTGGGATAGAAAAGCGGACCAGCAAGGCTTCCTGGCCGTCTTTCCCGACGCCGTGCGGGCCGACCCGTCATCCCCGCCCGGCTTCCTGACGAATCCCCAGCTGTGGAACGACGGCTCAGGCCGCGGCCAGAGCTTCCTGGGCGGCGTGGACGACGTGCGCTTCCTTGATCTCCTTATCGCCGACCTAGCCAAAAGGTACGCTATCGAGGACAAGGCGGTTTTTCTCACCGGCTTTTCCAACGGGGCGTCGCTTGCTTTCCGCGCCGCCGCCCTCCTGCCGGACAGATTCGCCGCGATCGCCCCCGTCGCCGGCCCCTGCTGGCCGCCAGCCGCTCCGCCGGGCCGGCGAGCCCCGGTACCAACGCTATTCATCGTCGGTACGGCCGACCCGTTCAATCCCCTGAGCGGCGGCCCGATCACCCATTCCTGGGGAACATTCGACCAGCCGCCAATCCTCGCGGGCCTGGAAGCGTGGGCCGCATTGAACGGCTGCCAGGGCGGGCTGGAGCCGACCGCCGGCCGCCAGGGCGTCCGCTCGCTGGCCTGCGCCGCCTTTCCGTTGCGCGTTTACCTCGTGGAAGGCCTCGGCCATATGTGGCCTGGCGGCACGCCCCAGTACCCGGCATCCTATATCGGTACCGATCCGGGGACAATGCCGGCCACCGACGTCATCTGGGATTTCTTCGCGGCAGTCCTGGCCAAGAAGCATTAGGAGGCAGCCATGCTTGTCAAAGGTTTTTTCGCCGCCTACCTCATCCTGTGGTTTTATCTGGCCTTCGAGCCGCTCGACCGGTTCGACTGGGTGCTCGACAATCTGCTGGTCTTCCTGCTCGGGCCGCCGTTTCTCTACTCGGCCCGCCGCTTCCGCTTTTCCGACCAGTCGTATATTCTTATCCTCGTTTACCTGACGCTTTGCGCGGTCGGCGCTCACTGGTCCTACAGCTTCGTGCCCGCTGGCGACTGGCTCAGGGACGGCTTCGGCTTCGCCCGCAACCACTACGATCGCATTGTCCACTTTTCCTTCGGATTGCTGCTCGCCTACCCCCTGAAGGAGTGGCTGGAGCGGGTGGCGCGGGTGGCGCCGCCCTGGCCATATTTCTTCGCCCCGCTGCTGCTTGTCGCCGCAAGCGCCATCTTCGAATGCATCGAGGCCATCGTGGTGGAGTTGGTCAATCCCGATCTGGGCACGATTTTCCTCGGCGCCCAGGGCGATATCTGGGACGCCCAGAAGGATATCATCGTCGCCCTGTACGGGGGCGCGCTGGCGATGCTCGTCGCCCGCCTGGCGGAGGCGAAGGCCGCGCCGCCCAAGAACCTGAACCTGTAAGGAGGCACAACCCTTGAGCTACGACTTTGACGCAATCATCGACCGCCGCAACACCGCCTGCGAGAAATGGGACATGCTTGAGCAGATTTTCGGCACCGACGACGTGCTGCCATTCTGGGTGGCCGACATGGACTTCGCCGCCGCTCCGGGGATTGCTGCCGCCGTGCAGGCCAGGGCCTGCCATCCCGTGTACGGCTACCACAAGAAGGAGGAGTCGTTCTTCGCCGCGGCGATGGACTGGGAGAAACGCCGCCATGGCTGGGCGCTCGAACGGAGCTGGGTGGTGAACACCCCCGGGGTGGTCGCCTCGCTCAGCGCCGCCGTCCTCGCCTTCACCGCCCCCGGCGACAAAATCGTCATTCAGCCGCCTGTCTACCCGCCGTTTTTTACCTGCGTGACAAGGAACGGCCGCCAGTTGGTGGAGAACCCCCTGGTCGAGCGCGGCGGCCGCTGGGAAATGGATCTCGCCGGTCTTGAGCGCAAACTCGACCCGGCGGTGAAGCTGCTTATCCTTTGCAGCCCCCACAACCCTGTCGGTCGGGTGTGGACGCGGGACGAGCTGCTCGCCCTCGGCGAACTGTGCCTCCGGCACAGCGTCACCATCCTCGCCGACGAGATTCACTGCGATCTGGTGTTTTCCGGCCATCGCCACACGCCCTTCGCCACCCTGGGGCCGGAGTTCGCCCGGGCGAGCGTCACTTTTTTCTCGCCCAGCAAAACCTTCAATATCGCCGGCACGTATACGTCGCTGGCCGCGCTCCCCGATCCGGACAAGCGCAAACGCTACGGCGACCTGCTGGCCGCGCTCGACATCAACGAAGGGAACCTTTTCGGCCTAACCGCCGCGGAGGCGGCCTATAATACAGGCGAGAACTGGCTCGACAGCCTTCTGCCCTATCTCGAGGCCAACGCCGACCTGCTGGCGGATTTCGTCCGCCGCGAAATGCCCGGCGTAAAGGTGGAAAAGCCCGAAGGCACCTATCTTGCCTGGCTAGACTTCCGTGCCATCTTCGCCGACCACGCCGCGCTGAAGCAATTCCTTATCCGCGACGCCAAGGTGGGACTGAGTGACGGGCTGGCCTTCGGCCGCCAGGGCGAGGGGTTTGCGCGCTTCAATTTCGCTTGCCCGCGCGCGCTGCTGGAGGAAGGGCTGACCCGTATCGCCGCGGCGTTTAAGAAGCGGAGATAGAAAAGGGTAATATTTAAGACCGTACGAAACCCGTACGGTCTTTTCTTTATCTGTCGAGGTATTTCTTGAAACCTTTATACTTGTCCGGTGTAAACCCTACGCTGGCATAGAAGCGGTGGGCGTCCTCCCGCCAATTTATCGAAACGAGGAAGACGTAGTAGCAGCCCCGTCGCCGGGCCTCGGCCTCAAGCTCGTCCCACAGCCGCCGGGCCACCCCCTGCCGACGCGCGGCTTGGGCGACGATGACGTTCTCGACCACCAGGAAAGGCTGGCAGCAGCCGACGATATCGAGACAGACGATGCCCATCATGAAGCCGACGAGCTCGCCGTCCCGCTTGGCGGTAAGAAGGATATAACCGTCGCCGCCGGCCATGCGGCGGAAATTGGCCGCCATACGCGCCTCGTCGGTGGGGTCGTCGGTAAGCTCGGTGAACAGAGCGGCCAGCGCGGGCAGGTCGCTTGCGGCGAGCGGCGCGACGGTGATCACGCCTTGGCCTCCCCGAGCCCGACCCGGCGGCGGAGGTCGGCGGCGAACAGCCCCGCCATCACGCCCGTTACCGGCCCGGTCATGAATACATGCCCGTCCGGTTTAATGTCGATGTCGATGACGCCGCCCGGCATGTGGACCTTGACGGCCGGGCCGGTGAGCCCCAGGCGGTGGGCGACGCTGGCGGCGGCGCAGCTGCTGCTCCCGGAGGCCAGGGTGTACCCCGCCCCCCGCTCCCAGATCTCGATGCGGATGTTGCTCCGGTCGATAACCTGGAGGAACTGGACGTTGGTGCGCTTGGGAAACAAGGGATGGTTTTCCACCAGGGGGCCGAGGCGCTCGGCCCTTTCCCGGGAAATATCGTCAAGAGGGATGACGCAGTGGGGGTTGCCCATCGATACGCAGTTGACGACGCAATCGGCGCCGCCGATTGTCAGCTTCTCGCCGAGGATTTCGCGCGGCGGACCGCCTGCCGGCAGGTCGGCGCTGTTGAAGCTGGCTGCGCCCATGTCGACCTTGATGAGGCTGGCCGCCTCGTCGAGCACCGCCACCGCGACCGTGCCGCCGGCGGTGACGAGCGAGAATGCCTTGCTGTTGACATAGCCCGCCTCCACGAGGTAGCGGGAAAAGATGCGGATGCCGTTGCCGCTCTTTTCCGCCTCGCTGCCGTCGGGGTTGAGTATCCTGAGCCGCATCTTGCCGTCCTCCAGCAGCGGGCCGTAAAGGATGCCGTCCGAGCCGACGCCGAAATTGCGGTGGCAGATGAGGCGGATGTTGTCCTCGGTAAGCTTCAGACTGCTTTTGTTGGGGTCGATGACGATGTAGTCGTTGCCGAGGGCGTGGTATTTGTAGAAGTCGGCTGTCATAAAATACGTCCCTCCGTTATCTCGAAATGTCCAGGCCGTTCAGAAACCCCCGGATGCAAGTCGCCGAGGAGCAACACCGCAGACGGGGGTTTATCAACGGCCTCACTGTTTTAGCGCTTGGGCTATATCGGCGATTATATCGTCCGGGTGCTCGATCCCTACCGACAGCCTGATCAAACTGGGCGTAACCCCCATGCGCAGCTTGCGCTCGCGCGGCACCGAGCCGTGGGACATTACGTCAGGCAGATTGACAAGCGATTCCACGCCGCCCAGGCTGTCGCCGAGCACGCACAGCTTGGTCCGGGACAAAAAGGCGCGGGCGAAGTCGCCGTCGCCGAGGTCGAAGGAGACGACGTTACCTGTGCCCCTGGCCTGGCGGAAGTGGAGGTCGTGGCCGGGATGGTCGGCAAAGCCGAGGTAGTAGACCTTTTGCACTTCCGGGCTGGCCCGCAGCCATTCGGCCAGGATGCGGGCGTTGGCCGCCTGGCGGTCCATGCGGACGCCGAGCGTCTTGAGGCCGCGGAGCAGCAGCCAGGAGTCCTGCGGCCCGAGCACGCCGCCGGTGGCGTTCTGGACGAAGTGCAGCTCCTCGGCCAGCTTTTCGTCCTTGACGATAACCACGCCGGCGAGCACGTCGCTGTGACCGCCGATGAACTTGGTGGCGCTGTGAACGACGATGTCCGCCCCGAGGGCAAGGGGCTGCTGGAGATAGGGAGACATAAAGGTGTTGTCGGCGATGGCGAGCAGGCCGTGTTCGCGGGCGAGAGCGGCGACGGCGGCGATATCGGTGACCATGAGGGTCGGGTTGGAGGGCGTTTCGATGATCAGCGCCCTGGTGGCCGGGGTGATGGCGGCGGCGATGTCCGCCAGATTCCCGAATTCCACGTAGCTGGCCGACAGCCCGAACCGTCCCAGCACCCGGTCGAGGACGCGGGAGGTGCCGCCGTAGAGGTTCTGGCTGGCGACGATGTGGTCGCCGGCCTTAAAAAGGTGCAGGACGGCCGTCATTGCCGCCATGCCGGAGGCAAAGGCGAAGCCGCGGCAGCCGCCCTCCAGGAGGGCCATTTGCTCTTCGAGCGCGTGGCGGGTGGGGTTGGCGCCCCGCGAATACTGGAAGCCGCCCTGCTGGCCGACGGTGTGCTGGCGGAAGGTCGATACCTGGTAGATGGGGGTGCTCACCGACCCTGTCGCCTTGTCGCCTTCGGCGCCGTGGATGAGCAGCGTTTCAAGTTTCATTGGCATAATCTCCCCTGTTTTGCGATTCTTAGCCTTTGATGCCGAGGTATGCCTTGCGCACCAGGGGGTCGGCGATCAGGTCGCTGCCCGCCCCGGTCAGCAGCACGCGCCCCGTTTCGAGGACGAAGGCGTCATCGGCCATTTCGAGAGCCTGAAAGGCGTTCTGTTCGGCGAGCAGGATGGTCGTGCCCTGGGCTTTGATTTCGCGGATGGTCTTAAAAACGTTTTCCACCAGAAGAGGCGCCAGGCCCAGCGAGGGTTCGTCCAGCAGTAGCAGCTTGGGCCGCGACATCAGCCCGCGGGCGATGGCGACCATCTGCTGCTCGCCGCCGGACAGCGTCCCGGCGTACTGCTTCAGACGCTCTTTCAGGATGGGGAAGAGCGCGTACATTTTCTCCATGTCGGCTTCGATGCCGTCCTTGTCGCTGCGCAGAAACGCCCCCATGAGGAGGTTCTCTTTTACGGTGAGGTTGGCGTACAGGCGGCGGCGTTCGGGCACGAGACAAATGCCCATACCGAGCACTTCGTACGCTTTGGCCGGCAACGGCCTGCCTTCGTAGGTTATCTGCCCGGAGGCGGGAGCCAGCAGTCCGGAGAGCGTCATCATCAGCGTCGATTTGCCGGCGCCGTTGGCGCCGATGACGGCCACGATGCGGCCGGGCTGGACTGAAAGGCTGACGTCGCGGAGGGCGTGTATCTGGCCGTATTTCACGTTGAGGTTACTGACTTCTAACACGTTTATATCCCTCCCCGAGGTAGGCTCGCAGCACTTCCGGGTTCGTCTGGATTTCCTCCGCGGAGCCTTCGGCCAGCTTTACGCCGAAGTCCAGAACGAAGATCCGCTCGCACAGGTCCATAACGACGTCCATATGGTGTTCGATGAGCAGGATCGTCAACCCGTGGCGGGCGTGAATGGTCCGCACAAGTCCGGCCAGTTCCTGCGATTCTTCGGGGTTCATGCCGGCGGCGGGCTCGTCGAGGAGCAGCAGCTTGGGCCTTAAGGCGAGGGCGCGGGCGATTTCCAATTTGCGCTGCAGGCCGTAGGGCAGGCTGTCGGCCCTTGCCGCCGCCTTGTCGGCCAGGCCGACCTCCTCCAGGCGCTCCATCGCCATGGCTTCAATATCTTTTTCCCGGTTTCGCACCCGCGGGGAACGCACCAGCGCTTCGCCCAGGGCGTAGTCGACCTCGTTGTCGACGGCGATTCTTACGTTGTCAAGCACCGTGAGGTTGCGGAACAGGCGGATGTTCTGGAAGGTGCGGGCAATGCCGTGGTCAACCACCTTATCGGGGCGGATGGCGGTGATGTCCCGGTCGTTGAAGGTGATGCCGCCGGCGGTGGGCGCATATACGCCGGTGATAAGGTTGAATACCGTCGTCTTGCCGGCGCCGTTGGGGCCGATCAGCCCGGCGACCTGCCCCGGGGCGACCGTAAAGCTGATGTCCTTGCAGGCCGTGATGCCGCCGAAGTTCTTGGTGACGGCTTTCAGTTCGAGCATGCTCATTGTCCGGCCTCCCCTCCGGCGGCGGCCGGTTTTCTGCGGAAGAGGCGGGCAAAGGTCTGCCAGGAGATTTCCCGGTAGCCGAACAGTCCCTGCGGCCTAAAGACCATGATGGCCACCAGCAGGAAGCCGTAGGCCACCAGCCGCCACATGCTGGCCATCCGCAGCGCCTCGGGAATGGCGACGAACAGCACGGCCGCCACCGACGGTCCGGTAATGCTGCCCATCCCGCCGGCTACGACGCTGGCGGTGAGCTGGGTGGAAAGGGCGGCGGTGAACATGCCCGGCTGGATGAAGGAGACGTAGTGGGCAAACAGGCCGCCGGCCAGGCCGGCGCAGCCGGCGCTGAACACCAGCGACCGCATCCTTACCTGGAAAAGGTTGATGCCCATCATCTCGGCGGCGACGAAATCCTCGCGCACGGCGATGGCCGCCCGCCCGTAGCGGGAGTGGACGAAGTTGCGGGCCACCCAGATGACGAGGCCGGTGAGGAGGACGACGATCGGCAGGGAGGTTTCGTTGGCAATGCCCGGCAAGCCGCGCGCCCCCTGGGTGATGTCGAGGTTTTCCAGCAGCACCCGCACCGCCTCGCCGAAGCCGAGGGTGGCGATGGCGAAATAGTCGCTGCGCAGCTTGGCTTTGAGCGTGGGATAGCCGATGAAGATGCCGACCAGCGAGGATACGGCGATGCCGGCCGCGAGCGCTGCCCAAAAATTGACGTCGTAGAAATAGGTCAGGATGCCGGCGGTATAGGCGCCGATGGCGAAGAAGGCGGCGTGGCCGAGGGAGAAGAGGCCGGTGAAGCCGGTGAAGACGGCCAGCCCCACCGTGGCGATGACATAGATCAGGCTGAAAGTTATTATGCCGCTGACATATTCGAACATGGCCGGTTACACCTTTTCCTCGAGAAATTTGCCGAACAGGCCGGTCGGCAGCACCAGGAGCAGGATGACAAGCAGTGAGAAACTGAAGACGTCGCGCACGACCGACGATACGTAGGCGGACACGAAGGTTTCCAGCACGCCGAGGATGAGGCCGCCGACGACCGCTCCCGGCAGGCTGCCCAACCCGCCGATGACGGCGGCGATGTATGCTTTATTCGTTATCCAGCCCATGGTGGGATAGACCATGTACTTCATCCCCAGGAACATGCCGGAGATGCCGGCAAGCGCCCCAGCCAGGAGGAAGACCCAGCCGATGACTTTGTTGACGTTGACGCCGTTTAGCTGGCAGACCTGCATGTCGTAGGACGCCGCCCGGATGGCGATGCCGGTTTTGCTGTTCTGGAGGAAGTAGTGCAGGCCGTAAATGGCGACGGCCGAGAAGACGATGGCGAAGACGTCGAGGAGGCCGAGCGACACGCCGCCGAAGGTGACGTTCTGATTGGTCAGCATTTCGGGAAAGGCATAGAACCGTGAGCCGATGGTGGCGTAGACGAGGTTTTCGAGGAAGATCGAGGTCCCCATGGCGCTTATCATGAAATAGAGCGATGAGGCGTTGCGTTTGCGCAGTGTGCTGTAAGCCAGACGTTCATTGGCAAAGCAGAGCATGGCCGCCCCCACGATGGAGATGAGAACGGCCAGCGCCAGGGGGACGCCCATGTGCATCAAAACATAGTAACCGATGTACGCGCCGAGCATGATGATTGATCCGTACGCGAAATTGCTGAAGTTCAGGATACTGAAAACCAGGGAATAGCCCACCGCCATCAGGGCATATATGCCGCCGATGGCAAGGCCGGTCACCAGCGTTTGGATGAACATAGGCGCCCGCTCCTTAATTTGAGACTTGCTTAACGCGGGAAAAAAACAGGGACGGCGGGAGCCTTCCGGCCCGCACCGCCCCATTGCGACGCTTACTGGGTGACGAATTTAGCTTTGAAGATGAACTTGCCGCCTTTTACTTCCTGGATAACCGCCGGTTTGTTCAGCGGATCGTGGGTCTTGGGATCAATGGTGAGCTTGCCGCTCAGCACTTGCAGATCCTTGGTTTTTTCCAGCTGTTCGGTGATTTTCACCGGATCGGTGCTGTTGGCTTTCTTTATGGCTTCGACAACGGCGTAGAGACCGTCGATGGCCATGACCGGGTTAGGCATGATCGGGTCGCTCTTATATTTCTCTTTGTATTCCTTGATGAACGACTGGATGTCGGGGTCGTCCAAGCTGGCGAGGTTCACGAAGTAGGAACCTTCCACCGCCGAACCGCCGAGGGTGATTAGGTCGGGGCTGCCCCAGCCGTCGCCGCCGAGGAATTTCGCCTTGATGCCGAGGTCGGCGGCCTGTTTCATGACCAGGGCCGCTTCTTTCTGCATGGTCGGGATGAAGAAGACGTCGGGATTGGCGCCTTTCACTTTGCCGAGGATGGCGCGGAAGTCGAGCTCGCCCGAACGGAAGGCTTCGTTGCCGACGATCTTGCCGCCCTGTTTCTGGAATTCTTCGATGAAGTATTTGCCCAGCCAGGCCGAGTAATCGGAGCCGACGTCATAGATGACGGCCGCGGTCTTGGCTTTCAGGTCCTTCACGGCGAACTGCGCGGCCACCGTGCCCTGGAAGGGGTCGATGAAGCAGGTGCGGAAAGCGTACGCCCGAACTTTGTTCGTCTTGTCGTCAACAGTCACTTTGGGGTTGGTGGCAGTGGTGGCGATAAACGGCACCTTCGCCGGCTCGGTTACCGACGTCATGGCGATGGCCACGCCGCTCTGCCCGGGGCCGATGATGGCGACGACTTTTTCGCCGACGAGGCGCTTGGTTACGTTGACGGCCTCGGTGGCGTCGGCACGGGTATCATAGGCGACCAATTGCAGTTTCTTGCCCAGCACGCCGCCCTTAGCGTTGATCTTGGCGATTTCCATTTCAATGGCATTCTTTTCAGACTGTCCCCACATCGAGCTGTCGCCAGTCAGGGCAACCGCCTGGCCGATCTTGATGACGTCGCCGCCGCCGGACGAGCCGCCGCAACCGGCAACCACCGCGGCAAACATTACAGCTAAACACAGCGCAAACCATTTTGTCCGCATGATATCCCTCCTGATTTTTTTCCGGTATCAGATAGCCGAAAAAGACCCCTGCCCTTCCCCCTTCCAGTCTATCTATATTCTTTCTTTAGGCGAACTAGCCGGAATAACGCGTACATTATAATATTTTTCCTGAAAACCCCAAATCCTCTTTTCTCGGGAATTTTGCGCCAACAACTTTCCGACAATTTTGTTTTTGTTAATGGATGGCTTTCTTCTTGACCCGGCCGCCGATGACCTCGTGGACGTCCTGAACCGTGACGAAGGCGTTCTCGTCTTTTTCGTCGACGATCGACTTCAGTTTGGCGATTTCAAGCCTGGTAACCACCGAGTAGAGGACTTTCTTGGGTTCGCCGGTGAAGCCGCCGGCCCCGTGCAGTACGGTGACGCCGCGCCCCAGACGGGCGAGCAGCGCTTCGGCGATTTCGTCGGGGTTATCGGAAACGATTATTACTCCCTTGGTCTCGTCCAGGCCCTCGATGGTGATGTCGATGACTTTGAAGGCGATAAAATAGGCGACCAGCGAATACATCGCCTTGTCCCAGGAAAATACGAAGCCGGCGCTGCCGAGGATGAAGAAGTTTATGAACATTACCACTTCCCCGACCGAGAAACCGGTTCTCTTGTCGAGGATTATGGCGATTATTTCCGTGCCGTCGAGCGAGCCGCCGTAGCGAATGATCAGGCCAACCCCTATGCCGATGACTATTCCGCCGAAGACGGCGGCCAGGAAGAGGTCGTTGGTCAGCTCGGGTATCGGCCGGAAGTACGCCACCCAGCCGGCCAGGGAGATTACGGCAAAAACGGTGGAAATGGCGAAGCTCTTGCCGATCTGGTTGTAGCCGATATACAGAAACGGAAGATTAAGGGCGACAATGAGAATGGCGAGGGGAATCTTGGTCAGATGGCTGAGGAGGATGGATACGCCGATGATGCCGCCGTCGATTATCTGGTTGGGAACGAGAAAAATCTCCAGTCCGATCGCCGCCAGAATCGAACCGATGAAAATCAGGACGTATTTTTCCACCATGCGGAAGATCATTTGCCTTTTCGTTCGCGGCATTCAAAACCTCTTCCCCGCGACAGCCACAAAAGGAGTCTTATTCAGACCCCTTTCGCTGCATCGCGCCATTTATTACTCAGATTATCCGTTCGCCCTGATAGACTTCCCCGCCAGCGTCGGGCATTATTCCGTAGCGCTTCGTCCAAAGCGTTTTGTATTTTACCGCCTGGGCGTGAATGCGCGGCCATTCGTCGGGAATCGACCTGATTACTTTGGCCGGCAACCCCACCACCAGGGAGTGCGGGGGAATGACCTGTTTTTCGCGGACCACCGCGCCGGCGGCGACAATGCTGCCTTTGCCGATGACCGCGCCGTTGAGGATAACCGCGCCCATGCCGATCAGGCAATGCTCCTCGATGGTGGCAGCATGGATGACGCAGTTGTGGCCGATTGTGACGAAATCGCCGATGATGGACGGATAATTGTCGGCGACGTGGATGACGCTGTTGTCCTGCACGTTGCTGTAGCAGCCGACTTCGATGCGGTTGACGTCGCCGCGCACGACGGTGTTGAACCACACGCTGCTGAACTCCTTCAGCGTGACTTTGCCGATAACCCGTGCGCCGTCGGCAATAAAGGCGCTCCGGTCGACCGCGGGCTTGTTGCCCTCAAATTCCATCATAACAATCCTCCCCGCGCCTACCCCAGCAAATCCTGTTTGACCTTCTCAAAACCGAGCCGGTCGATCATCCGGCCGAGGCGCTCGTATTTGTTGGCGTTAGCTTGATAGTAAGCGATTATTTTGTCGACAAGCGGCAGAACTTCCTCCTGGGGAACTCCCTGGACGAGGGTGTCGGCCAGCCGCGGCCTGGCGCTGGCACTGCCGCCGATCATAATTGTATATCCCTTCGGCATGCCCATAATGCCCAGGTCCTTTATTCCCGGCTCGCTGCAGGAGTTGGGGCAACCCGAAACGCCCATCTTGAACTTTGACGGCAGCTCCATGCCGTGGTAGCGCTTGTCGATCTCCAGGCCGAGGGTTACGGCGTCTTGTTGAGCCATGCGGCAAAAATGGGTTGCCGGGCAGATCTTGACGCTGCGCACGCACAAACCGACGGCCGCCCCTTTCGGCGTGCCGAGATCGGCCCACGCCGCGTCGATTTTATCCTCGTCGATACCGACGATGGCAACGCGCTGCGCGCTTGTCAGCTTGATCGCCTTGGCGCCGTACTTCTCGGCGACGTCGGCGATTTTCCGCAACAAGTTAAAATCGAGGATTATCCCGCCGGGAATATGCGGAGCTATGGCATATGTTTCTTTATCTCGCTGCAGTATGGCGCCTTTTTCTGGAAGATCGCTTTTGTTCTCCACTATTATTCCTCCTGTTGGCACGGCGGATTAGCCTGCCCCAATGGTTTTTATTCACATTTTAATTCGGTATGAATGACAAAAAGCCTTCTTTGAGAAGGCTTTCAATAAAACGTGAAAACGCGAAAAAAATTCCGCGGGGACCCTTTTTACTGTCCGGCCGCCCGGCTCAGTAATTCGAGCTCATTGCGAAATTTGTGCTTGATCCTCGTGAGAGCGTTGTCAACCGCCTTGGTCGTACGCGACAGCGCTTCGGCCGTTTCCTGGATGGAGTAGCCGGCGAGGCGGCACTTCAAAACCTCCATCTCCAAAGCGGAAAGCGTTTCTTGCAGGCGTTTAAAAAATGTCGCCGCTTCCTCGTCGGCAATAATCTTCGTAAGAGGGTCGGCGGCGGTGTCGGCGATCAAATCGCCAAATTCCTTGACATGCGCGTACCGATCCTCCTGCACGCGCTGTTCAAACCGCTCGGCATGCGTAAGCACCAATGTCTTGCCCCGATACGCCGTTTTGAGCGCGCTAATGAGATGCCGGTTGATGACCATTGCGGCAAAGCTCCTGAAGGCCGTTTTCCCATCCGGCCTATAGTCGCGAGCCGCTTTATAGAGGCCCATAAGGCCCTCCTGGATAACGTCTTCCCGATTACTTCCGGGAAGGTAGTATTTTTTTGCCATTGCCTGCACCAAGCTTTTGTACTCGACAACAAGATCGGCAAACTGCTTGTCTGATACAGGAGTAATGTCAAACACCTCCCAGACACCATCTATCTCTCTTTACGCCCCCTCAGCTTCCGGCCCGTCTGAGCCCCAGAGCAGCCAACTCCTCCTGGCTTATAACCCGTTCCACGGTTGCCTTCTGCTTGCGCCGGCCAACTCTCCGCGACTGAAAGACTTTGTCGAGTTCCGCTTCCACTTTTTCCGCCAAGCCTTTAACAAGAGACTCCTCCGCGGATGGCAAAAAGGCTCTTATGTCTGATCGAATGTTATTCTGGTTTGCCATATATTCCCCTCCCAGGAAGTCTTCTTACCCGCAAATCCCGCCCGGGTCCTTGCCGAGACAAGCCAAATGTTTTGTCGCATCCTGTCAATTATGTGTCCTTTATATATTATAAAAGGTTATAAACAATTTTTTATGAAACAAAAGTCCTATATTTCCCCACAAAATATAGTACCTAAGTCCTGTTTTTTGGGACCGTCCAGCACAGTAACTGGGGTTTATAATCCAAACTGGAAAATCAGGCTGCTTGGCGGAATATTCGCGCAATAATACAGCCAGGCTCTTTCCTTTTAAAAGGCCCGGCTGTATTTTACCCCCGTTAATTTCCCTTCGCCCCGACGTTTTTCTCGCCTCAGCCGCGTAGATTATCCTCGCCGGCAATGGGAAGGATGACGGTAAACGTCGTGCCCTTGCCTGCTTCGCTGTCGACGTTAATCTCGCCGCCATGGCTGCGGATTATGTCATAACTCACACTAAGACCAAGTCCCAGTCCTTTGCCAACCTCCTTGGTAGTGAAAAACGGTTCGAAAATCCGGTTCAAAATTGCCGCCGGAATACCGCAGCCGTTATCGGTGATGGCAATATAGACGCGGTCTCGGTCTGCCCATGTTTTGATACGGATTTCGCCGCCGGTTTCGACGGCCTGGGCAGCATTCACAAGCAGGTTCATGAAAACCTGATTTAGCTGCCCGGGGTTGCACCTAACCGCGGGCAGCTCGCCGAACTCCTTGGTGACCACGGCGCGGTACTTTATTTCGTTCCAAATGATGTTGAGAGTTGCCTCGACGCCAGCGTTTATATCAGCCAGGGTCATGGCCTGGTCGGGCCGGGCAAACCCTCTCAGAGCCTGGACAATATTTTTGACCCTGTCGGCGCCGTCGAGCGTTTCTTTTATCAGTTCGCCCGTGTCGCCGAGAATATGGTCAATCTTCATCGTCCGCCTGGCCTCGGCGAGCGCGGCATCCTCCCCCGCCCCGCTCCTGGCGAGCGCTTCTTCCTGAAGGGCCACGTATTGTCCGACCCTCTCGGAATATTTGCCCAGAGTCTCCAGGTTGCTGATTATGAAGGCCATCGGGTTGTTGATTTCGTGGGCGACGCCGGCAGCCAGTTGCCCGATGCCGGCAAGCTTTTCCTGCTGGATGAGCTGGGCCTGAATTAGTTGCAGTTGCCGGAGCGCCTCTTCCAGCCTGGCCTTGGACACCGTGGTCTTTTGCAAAGCGGCGGCCATTTCGTTGAACGAGGCCGCCAGCCGGCCGATTTCGTCCCGCGTCTTGATGTCGACCGGCCGGAAAGAATCCGTCCCTTGCGCTACGATCTCCTCGGTGGCGCGCTGCAGCTTCACCAACGGGTTCGTCACCCATAGCGACAGTGCAAGGGCGATCAGCGACAGGGCAACGCCAAACTGCAGAAAAGATATCGCCACATTCTGGCCGGTGAGGGCGGCGACCTTGCCGGTGACCATTTCCACCGGATAAACGAGAACAATGGCGCCGACATGGCGGCCGGAGTTTTCCGTAACAGGCACGACGAAGCCGAGCAATTCCTGGCTGCCGGCCGTATACCTTACCACATCTTCTTTATTTTGTCCTACGGCCCTGTAAAGCTCCGGTTCTGCAATCCGCCGGCGTTTGTCTATGTTGTTGCTGTGAAAAAGTACTCTGCCGCCGGTATCGACCACCGCCGCGTAGGTAATATTGGGATATTTTTTCACAACCTCGTCACACAGTTCGTCGAAGCCAATAAGGTCCGCGAACGGCAACCCGTAACCCAAAAGCCGCTCAACCTGGATCTTAAGCCCTTGGCCGACGGCGAACAATTCACCCTCGACGGCGTTGGAATATTCAGCGCGAAGTATCCTGCTTGTCAAGAAAACGTTGAGGCCGAGCGCGAGCAGGAACACCGCCAGAAGGATGAGCATAATTTTCGTCTGCAGCGTCTTAGCCATATCATTGCCACCCGTACGTGCTGAAAACTTTGGAACTCAGCAGCGTTTTGCTGTCGATCCGCAAACCGAGAGCCTTCGCTCTTGCCAAGCTGATTGCCGCCTGGCCCCTGGTGGTAGGCTGCATGGGAAAACTGGCGGGGCTTTTGCCGTCCACCAGTATCTCCCGGGCAATCCGGCCCGCCGCCAGGCCCTGTTCGTACCCGGAGACGGAGACGACGCACAGCGTGCCGAAGCTGGCTCTGTCGATCCAGAAGCTGAAATCCGGCAGGCGGCTGTTCTCCGCCGTCCATCGCTGCACTTCGCGGTAAGGGACGTTATTGCCGCTCTCATCTTTGAAGTTGAAAATGCCGACAAGGCAGATTCCGTCCACCGTAGCCTCGTATTCTTTGATTTTGTCCTTATAGTCGGCAAAGGTGCCGATCGTGTCCCAGGCGACAAAATTGATCGCGGGTATTTCGCCGGTTCTGGCTTGCATTCTCTTCGCCACCGCCTCCCATATGGGCGCATCGTCGAAGACCACGGCCACCTTGGTGGCTCCCGGCACGATCCGGTGGAAGAGCGCGGCGCTCTCTACGAAGTGCTCGATCTCAAGAACGCCGGTAACGTTCAGGCTCTGGGTGAACCCGTATTCCTGCGGCGACAAGTTGACGCCGCTGAAAACCAACGGAATACTCCCGCCGGCGTAATGCCTGGTCACATACTCCTGGGCCTCGTCGTCGCTGGCGTAAACGAGGTCCGGCTGCCAGGAGTCGATCAGTTCCCGCGCTTGCCGGCCGCTTTGCTGCAGCCATTCGCGGGAACTATTGTTTTTGGCGTCAAGAATAAAGACTTTGTATTCTACGTCCAGACCGTTTAGGGCTTCCTTAAAGCCGTCCAACTGGGTATCGGTCCATTCCCAGGGTGAATGGTAACTCATGATGTGGATGATCTTGAATTTTTTCTGCGTTTCCGCCGGCCGGGGGACGGGCTTGACCTGCCGTCCGGCATCGGGAACCGGCGGCTCAGCAGCTCCGGCGCATCCCGCCAAGGCGAGCGCGCAAATGAGCAGCATCGTCCCGGCAATGGAAATAATCCGGTTTATCGTCACGTCCCCGCCCCCTGTAAATTTTTACGACAGGGCTGTAAAAAAATGAGGTCAGGGCAAACCCTGACCGTCAACGTCGGCTGAATGGCGGCCTGGCAATCATTGCCGCAGGAGCGGCTTTAGACCCATGGCTTTGCGTCCCTATCTTTCGGTAGGTTTGCCAAGCTATTTGTATGCGTGGTTTCATTTTACATTGTCTGCAGGCTTTAGTCAAACACCGCGAGGCTTGGGCACTCTTGGCATGACGCATTACTCGCGATAATTCAGAAACATTATAATACAAATAAATGTTTAAAAAACATGTATTTTTTGAAAATAATTTGACGCCGTCAAAAGAAACGATATACAATTAAGCTAAGAAATGCCTGAGCTTTCAAAAAAACTTCCATAATGCTCTTTCGAAATGCTTTTCCGAATGCCAGGTTTCCTTTTGATGAATAAATGTAGGGATCACCAGCATGGGAACTGCTGGTGATTTTAATTTTTATTGAATAAGCTTACGAACATGCAGCGGCGCAGAAGAGAGGAGAAAAAAGATGAAGCGGGCAGGACTACGGGTGGCAGCACTAATTATCGCGGTAATTGTCGCTATGGGCGGAACGGCTTTGGCGGCAGAAAGGAAGACAGGGGCGGCACCCGAAAAGAAAAAAGAGCTGGCTCTGGAGATCGGTTATTTTAAGCCTTCGCTGGAATTTAACGCCCATTATGTGGTTAATGGCTTAGGAACAGGCGATGTTTCCTTTAAAAACGACCTGGGGATGGGCAACAAAAATGCTCCGGAATACCGGCTGTGGCTTAACGATTGTCTGCGTTTATCTTATACCGAATGGGATTTTAAGGGATCGAAAACGTTGACGCAAGACATTACCTGGGGCGGCGTTACATATCCGGCGGGATCCTCGGCCGCGGGCGATCTCGACGTGTATTACAGCCGGCTCACATGGCTGAGACCGATTACCAGGTCTCACGCTGTTGCCACCGACTGGCTGATTGACGTTAAGGTGTTCAGTTTCGATGCATCAATCACCGGCCGGGACGCCGGCACCGGCAATACGATGACGAAAAGAAAGCATTTCCGGGGCGTAATACCGACAATCGGTTTCCGAATGGAGACAAATCCTGGAGCCAGAACGGGTTTGGGCCTTTTTAGCGAGATCAGCGGCCTGCCGTTAGGGAAGTACGGATATTTTTACGATGCCGAGGCTGGGATCAAATACCAGGCGAATGAGCAGTTCAGCATTAAAGCGGCTTATCGTATTTTCGACCTGAATCTAAAGGAAAAGAATGCGGACGGCGATAAGGCGCAATTCAAGCAATCAGGGCCGTATTTCGAGATTGCCTATAAATTTTAGCGCAGGACGTGCTATTAACAGGGGGGCGAAAAATGAATAAGGGCTTGAGTAAGCTGTTTCTGGGGTTCATACTCTGTGCGTGTCTGGCGTCAACGGGTATTTGTTCGGCTGAAGGCATGGCATACCGCGAGGAGCGCGAGGCGACTCTCCGGCAGACGGAGTGTCAGGCGCCCCAGAATGCCGTTGTTCATGATGTGTGGCTGGAAGCGGCGCCGAAATCAGGGCTGATCACAACCGTGAATGTGGAGCCAGGGGAATATGTCCGGATAATTTTGGTCTGCCAGGCGGGAACGGGATATGAATGGAAGGCTGTCGATTCCAGGATTTCTTTTCTGGAAACCGTGAAGGAGCAGGTTCTGCCTTTTCCGCAAAGCGGCCCAATCACCGGTGGGAAAGTCGCGAGCGTCTTTTTATATAAGACCTCGGACGCCGCGCGGGGGGACGACCGATTGAGCTTTGCGTTATACCGCGCGTGGGAAGGGGTGGACAAAGGGGTCTCCTTTGTGGACGTGAATGTGCATTATGTTGGCGATGATAATAACTACAAGATCTGAATGCCTCCGGCGCGGAGGAAAGCGAATAAACCTTGAGGAGGTTGCGTATGTATAACTCCCGGAAATCGGTGTCAATCCTGTGTTTGGTGTGTTTTCTTGCGGGAATTCTTTTATTTTCCGCAAGCGTGGAGGTATCCGCCTGCAGCCGCGTGCTTTCGAACGATAACGAACAGGCTGTGCTTCTCGGGCGGAATATGGATTGGCCGGAAAGAACGGGTACGGTTATGTGGGCTTTGCCGCGCGGCATAAAACGCGACGGTCTGCCAGGCAAGAATCCGCTGGTCTGGACGGCGAAATACGGCAGCGTTGTGGCGGCTTCTTATGTGGGCGACAAGGCGTTTGTTTCCGACGGTATGAACGAGAAAGGCCTGGGGGCGAATTTGCTCTGGCTTGACGAAGCCGATTTCGGGGTAAGGGACGAGAGCCTTCCGGGAGTATCGATCGCCTTGCTGGCGCAGTATGTCCTGGATAATTTCGCAACGGTGGATGAAGCCGTGAAAGCATTGGAGAGCCAGGAGTTTCAGGTTGCCGCCCTGAATATTCCGATGACGATTCCCGGGTATGGGACCTCGCTGGTGCCGGCCAGTCTCCACTTGGCGTTGGCGGACAAGTCCGGCGATTCGGCCATCATCGAGTATTTGGCCGGCAAGCCGGTCGTTTATCACGACCGAAACTATACCATTATGACGAATTCGCCGACTTTTGCCGAGCAGCAGGAAAATTTGAAGCAGTACAAGGGCTTCGGCGGCGACAAGCCTTTGCCCGGCACGACTTCAGCGGCAGACAGGTTCGTCCGCGCCGCCTATTACTCCAAGCATTTGCCCCAGCCCACCAATGTGCGGGAAGCTGTAGCCGCCATGCTCAGCATTACCAGGAATGCGTCCCAGCCGTTCAGCGGCGTGTCGCCTGATCCGAAAAACCCGTACACCTCGTCCACGATTTGGCGGACGGTGGCTGATCTGACGAACGGATACTATTATTACGAGTCGACGATCAGTCCCTATCTTGTCTGGGCCGATTTCTCGAAGTTTAACTTTAATGCCGGGTCGGCGGCGCTTAAGCTTGATTTGAGGAAAAATGCCGATTACTATGGCGATGTAGCCAAAGAATTCGTAAAGGGAGATCCTACCGAGCTTAAAGTTCCTAAGTTTTAGAAAGGACGCCGGCGCTCGAAAGTCCCCGCATTACGCGGGGACTTTCGTTTTGTCGGCAGCAAAACCGGCCAGGGCTCTTTATCGCTATTTCCTGCCTCCGCCGGCGGCGCGAATACCCTGGCTATAGACTTCCCCCTGGTTATTGTTTCTGTCCTGCCGACCAGAGCCCGCCGAGGTTGAGACCGCCGCTGCTAAGCGCCAGCAGGCCGCCCAGGCCGTGGTGCCACCCAATCCTCCGGTGCCTCCACCGAGGCCTCCGGTACCGCCGCCGAAGCCGCCGCCCGTACCGCCTAAGCCACCTCTGCCGAGGCCGGCCAACTGAAAGGCGCCGCTCACCGCGCCGGTGTAGGCCGGGTTGGTGGCCGCCCTTACCGTCAGCACGCCGTTTGCGTAGCTGATGTCATAGTTGGGCGAAGCCAGCATGCCGGTCAGGCTAATGGCGTAGCTGCCGACCGGCGACGTGGCGGTCGCAGCGGTGGCGAAGGTCAGGCCGCTGGTCAGCGAGGCGGCGGTGTCGCCGCCCTGCAGGCCGTTGTAAGCTGCCGTGAAAGCCGGGTTGGGCTGCCCTGCGTTTTGGTGGCGTTATTGGCCGTGACGACGAGCGTCGCCTTGGTGATGTCAGCCGTCGTCGTCGCCGTATGTCTTGTTCTGGCCGCTGGCCGTCACCGTCAGCGCTGCTTTGTTGATGGTCACCGTTACCTGCCGTGTAGCTGATATCGTAGCCCGGCTGGCCGGAATACAGGCCTGATGCCACGGCATTGGCGTAGGTGCCGGCGTTGCGCATGGCACTGCCGCCGGCGGTAAACGCAGGGACAAACAAAAAAAGTATAGTTTTCACTATACTTTTGGGCCGGCCGAAGCGGGCTTCGTTTTAGTCTTTCCCCGGGTTAGGCCCCAGGCCCATCCTGGCGGCGAAAGCTATCGCCTGGGACTTATTCTCCAACTGGAGCCGGGCGGTAATCTCGCCCATATGGTATTTTATCGCCGCTTCACTGATACCCAGTTTATCGCCGGCTTCTTTATAAGTCAGGCCGCCGGCGACGAGCCCGAGGATCTCCGCTTGCCGGGGGGTGAGGAGCGCCGTCCTGGCTGCAGCCTCTTCCCTCGCTTCCCGGGCCGCTTCGCGTCGGGCGAACTCGGCCAGTATCTTGGCGGCCAGACCGGGCGACAGCGGCGTATCGCCGCCAGCCAGCCCCGATAGTTGCTGCAAAAAATGCTCCTTGGCCATGCCCTTCAGCAAGTATCCGGCGGCTCCGGCTTTGATCGCCTCGAATAGATGGGCGTCATCCTGGGAGACGGTAAGCATCACTACTTTCACGCCGGGAAGCCGCGCCTTGATCAGCCGGGTGGCTTCGATGCCTCCGCCGCCAGGCATCTGGACATCCATCAGGATGACATCGGGATTAAGCTCTTCCGCCTTGCGGAGAGCCTCCGGGCCGCTCCGGGCCGTTCCCGCCACCTCGATATCGTTGGCGGCCAGCATGTTACCCAGTCCTTCAAGAAATAAAGCATTGTCGTCTACCAGCAATACTTTCATGGCATCCTTCTCCCTCTACCCTCCGCTTTGCGCCAGCGGCAGCGTTATGACCACCGTCGTTCCGGCGTTCGGCGCCGACTCGACCGCAAGCTGTCCCCCCGCCTCCCTGGCTCTTTCCTCCATGATTCTCAGCCCGTAGCTTCCTTTTTTCGCTGCTGCCAGAGCCGGGTCGAGACCCCGCCCGTCATCCTCCACCCTGATCTCGGCCGTGTCCCCATGCTGCCTGACGACGACTTTGACGTGGCGGGCGCCGGCGTGTTTTCTTACATTGGTCAACGCTTCCTGGACGATCCTCAGCAGCTGGGCCCCGGTAGTAGGCGGCAGCCGGCCGGCGCTTAGTCCCTCGTCGACGACCAGTTCGGCGTCGATATTGTTGTTATAACGGAACCACTGGAGATAATCCGCCAGCGTCCGCCACAAGCCGTGCTCTTCAACGGTTGCCGTCCGCAGCCCGGTGATCGATTCGCGGATATCGGTGTGAACATCCCTGGTGATCCCCACCAGTCTTTCCAGCAGCGAATCGGCCCGGGCCGTTTCGTTCTTGGCCAGCAGCGACCGCGCCGCTTCGACCTGCATGTTTATATACCCCCACAATTGGCCGGCGCCATCGTGCAGCTCCCGCCCCAGCCGGTCCCGTTCGGCCATGATCGACAGCGCCTTCTGCTGCTCGACTATCTGGGTCTGGGCCTGCTTCAGCCCGGTTGTATCATGGAGGACAATCGCCTTGCCGATATTCATATTGCCCCAGCCTATCAGCGGCGTGACGTGGTACGAATAATCCCCGCTGCCCTCCAGGCGGATTTCCCCTTCCGTCGCCGCCTTGATGTCCAACAGCGCCGTCATCGCCGGCCAGGGTGCGAATACCTCCCGGAAAGGTCTGCCGATCAGGACCGGGGCTTTGTCGCCGAACCGCCGCTTGGCGGACGGATTGAGTTCCATGATATAGTCCTGGTCGTCGGTGATGATCAGACTGTCGTCGATATTGCCGATAACGGTCGACTCAGCCAGAGGCATCAAGCTGAGGACCCGTAGGCGGAAAAATATCCACGTCCAGGTCAGGCCGCTCAGCAGGAAAGCCAGCGGCAGCGGCGGGATGATGCCGGCCTGCTGGTCGATGGTCCACAGGATATGTCCGGCCAATGATATCAGGGGATCGGCCGGCAGCGCCGCGATCTGCCACCGCCGCAGGCCGGAAGCCCTGCGCGCCCAAATGACGCACAGCACACTGACCAATAAGAATTGGCAATAGGCTATGCCCATAACGGCCCAGTAAATCGGACCGCGGACGATGCCAAAAGTGACCCCGTCCCAGAGCACGCCGCGCCAGAACCAGCCGTGCCACCCGGTAGTCAAGAGCGCCAGCATACAAAAGACGGTCAGCGCAACCAGCGCCGCTACGACCATCCTGGCAAGCCGTCCTTTTTGCTCGGCGATGTTTACGACGAATAATAAAAACGTAGGAATTATGACCAAAGCGCTCATTTGCTGGATTTTGGCCCAGAGAATCTTATCCGCCAATACCGGACTGACGGTAACCATAACCAGGGCCAGAAGAAAGCTGGCCCGGAGGGAGAGGCTGAGAACCCAATAGCGCGCCGCCGGCGCCCGCCGGTACTGCCAGGCGTACCCGGCCAGCGCCGCCAGCACCGCCGCCGTCAGCAGATAGAACCAGATGGCCTTTATCGGATGGTAAATCATCAATTGCAGCGCGGCTGTTCCCATAGGCGGCGAATATGTGTCCACGGCGCAAATCCTCTCAGCGGCAGAAAATGGGTCGTTTGCTACTGTTTTCGACAATTACCGTCTTTTCCCTTCAATTTTCTGCGCTTGGCTTTTGAACAACCGGCTTCTAGGCTTATTATAAAGAGAAGTTCAAGTACAGAGGTAGGAGTGACACGCATTAGTGCAACTTATGTGGAACCGTAAAACCGCGCCCCATCACCTCGGCAGCGTCCTGAACAATCATAAACGCATGTGGATCGATAGACTCGACCAGCGCTTTTAGTTTTGCAATCTGGGTAAAATTGATGACAACAAAAACAACCAGCTTCTCTTGACCAGTGAAGGCTCCTTGGCCCCGAAGGAAAGTCGCGCCGCGGCCGATTTCGTCAATAATGGTTGCGGCTATTCTGTTTGGCTGGTCAGAGATAATTGTGACTGTTTTTTTCTGATTAAATCCTTCGACGACTTTATCAGTAACCTTAGCACAGACAAACATCGATATCAAAGTCAGCATTGCCAGTTTAGCGCCGAAGAGGACGGCGGAAGCACTCATTATCAGAACGTTGACACTAAATCCGACAGCACCGACATTTAGACCGTAATATTTCTTTACTATGGCAGCTACAATATCCAAGCCGCCTGTATTGCCGTCAACCCGAAAAATCATTCCGGCCCCCACCCCGCTTATTACCCCACCGCACAACGCCGCTAGCAGGGGATCGTCAACAATGCTGATCGCCGACAAAAACCTCGTGGCGTCGACCGACAGCGAAAACACCAGCATTCCATATAGCGTCGTTAATATCTGTCTCGGGCCGATATACCGATAAGCCGCGTAAAATAACGGCACATTAAGGGCAATAACCTGCAGTCCGACCGGAAACCCGTTCAGGAAATGAAGAATTATCGCTACACCGCTGACCCCGCCACTCAATAAGTGATGGGGGATGAGGAAAAGATTTATTGCCACAGCGCCGATCAACCCGCCTAGCCCGACCCAGATAAGTTTTTTTATCGAACCTAGCATGGCTCCCTCCATTAACAACTGGGGACCGCGCTTGCTTGGCGGTCCTTGCGAATATAATCCGTTGTATTTTGTATATATAAAGCAGGCCGATTGACGGCCCGCTGATTATAATTGATTTGATTATACCTCGCGCTGTTTTACCTGCCCCGGCACCAGACTATAGCAGGATTTTTCTAGTCTGCCTGTTCCGGAGCATATTGCCCGCTTCTCATGACGAAGGTAAGCACCAGCCCCAGCAGCAGGAGCGCCGCCGCGGTCGTAAATGTGTACCGGGCGGCTTGCTGCGAAAAATTGTCCTTCAGAAAAGCTACGATCTGGGGTCCGACGATGCCGGCACAGCCCCAGGCGGTAAGAATGGTGCCATAAACGACCGGCATCAATCTGGGGCCGAAAACGTCAAGGACAAACGAAGGCATCGACCCGAAGCCGCCACCGTAACACAGGAGAATATAGCAGACAAGGATGCCAAATACGAGCGGGCTGTCGACGAACAGCAGCGCAATGAAGACGGCTATCTGGGTGCCGAGGATAAGGCGGAAAGTTTCGACGCGGCCGATTCTATCTGACAGACCGCCCCAGAAGAAGCGGCCTAAGCCGTTGAAAATCGAGCTGGCGGCGATAAGGGTTGCACCCGCCGCGGCAAGCCCGGCAACCACCTGCGGGTCACCGAGGGCGGCCGGGTCGATCGTCTTTTTTAAAAGATCCTGCAGCAGGGGCGACTGGAAACCGATGAACATGATGCCAGCAACGATGTTTAAAAAAAACACGGTCCACATTATGAGAAATTTGCCGGACAGAATGCCCTGCCGGGCTGTGACGGCGGCTTGACCGGCAGGCGCCCTGGAGGAGGCCGAGGCCGGAACAGTATAGCCCGCCGGACGGAAGCCGGGCGGTGGGTCGACCAGGAAGCCTCCAGCCGCGAGCGTGATGACAAGCATGACGATTCCGATATATGAGAACACCCGGACAAGATCGTTGTCGGTTATGGCCAGGAACACGGGCGCGAGGACTTTGGTCATAACGAGGGCCCCGAAACCGAAGCCCATGACGACCATACCGGTTATAAACCCTTTTTTATCGGGAAACCACTTGGCAACGGTCGCTACCGGCGTTACGTAACCTAGTCCCAAGCCGACGCCGCCGATTACCCCGTACCCAGCGTATAGCACGGGAAGGCTCTTTGTATAGAGCGCATACGCGGCAATCAGGTAGCCGAGGCCGAAAAGGAACCCGCCGCTCATGGCCAGTTTTCTCGGCCCGTATTTGGGCAGGTTGACGCCGCCCCAGGCGGCCGCCAGCCCGAGGAAAAAGATCGCCAGGCTGAAGGCCCAGGCGGCCTGAGCATTGGTCCATTTTCCAGCCGCCATGATCGGCTGCTGGAAATAGCTCCATGCGTAAACGGTGCCGAGGGCAAGCTGCAGCAATGTACCTGCGATAGCTATCGTCCAGCGGTTAGGACGGCATTTTGTTTCTGTTTCTGGTTCCATGTTTTCTTGTACCTCTTCCACCGTTTACCTTGATTTAAAACAGGCCGACGATCCTGCCGCTGTTGTCGATATCCATCGCCTCGGCGGCCGGCCTCTTCGGCAGCCCCGGCATCGTCATGATCTCGCCGGTGATCGCCACCAAAAAGCCCGCCCCCGCCGACACCCTCACCTCGCGA
>JARKNV010000031.1 GCA_029976065.1 Selenomonadales bacterium | reverse complement strand
GGCCGCCGACGCCGCCCGCACCGCCGCCCCGCCGGCCGTCAGAAAGGCCGTGTTCGCCTCCTCCTGGCCGGGTATCGGGCGATACACCACCAGCGGCAACCCCCTGGCCAGCGCCTCGGCCGCCGTCAGCCCGCCCGGCTTCGACACCAGCAGGTCGGCCGCCGCCATCAGCTCGGCGACGTTGTCCACGAACCCCGTCGCCCGCAGGCTGCAGTGCCGCAGTTTGCCGGCCAGCGCCGCCAGCCGTTGCCGGAGCGCCTCGTTGCGGCCGGCCACGGCTACGACCTGCAGCGGCCGCGCCAGCCCTTCCAGCGCCGCCACGATCTCTTCCATCGGCAGCACCCCGGCGCCGCCGCCCATAAGCAGCACCACCGGCGCCTCGCCGCGCAACCCCAGCGACCGCCGCGCCGCCATGCGATCCAAAGGCGCCGCGAACCGCCCGGCCACCGGGATGCCGGTCGCCACGCTCTTATCCCGCGCCACGCCGCGCGCCGCCAGATAATCGCGCAGCCCCTCGCCGGCCACGCAGTACAGTCCCAGCTCGGGATACACCCACAGGCGGTGGACCACGAAATCCGTCACCACCGCCACCGTCGGCACCGCCAGCCGGCCGCGCGCCGCCAGGTGCGCCACCAGCCCCGCCGGCGTCGCGTGGCTCACGACCACGACCGCCGGCCGCGCCGCCGCGACATACCGTTCCAGCCGCCCGGCCAGCAAGCCGCTCACCAGCGACCGCCCCGCCAGAGCCGCGCGGCTGCTGTTGCCCCAGCCGTAGGCGGCCCCGTAAAGCTGCGGGAAAATGTCCAGCACCTTCAGATAGCCGCCGAGAATCGCCTTCCCCAGCCGCGGGCTGAAAAAATCGAACACATTCGCATATTCCGCCGTCACCGCAGGCGCCAGGCGCTGCAAAGCCGCCCCCACCGCCTGGGCCGCGCGCACATGCCCGGCCCCGACGGGCGCGCTGATAAACAGCACCTTCCGCTCGCTCATAAATCAGTCTCCCTCAAAAAGCCTACCATATAATCTCACCGTACCGTCGTCGCACGCCGCCGCCAGCTCGCCCGCCGTCTTCCCGCCATATACCGGCATATCCCCGGTCAGCTCCGCCAGCGGCGCCAGCACGAAACAGCGCTCGTGAAAGCGCGGGTGCGGCAGCGTCAATTCATCGGTAGCCAGCACGACATCCTCGTAAAACAGCACATCGATATCCACCGTCCGCGGCCCCCAGCGCACCTTGCGCTCGCGGCCGAGCGCCCGCTCCACCGCCAGGCACGCCGCCAGCAGCTCCTGGGGCGTCAGCGTCGTCGTCACGCACACCGCCGCGTTCAGGAAATCCGGCTGGTCCGTATACCCCACCGGCGCCGTCTCGTACAGCGACGACACCTTCTCCACCGTTATCCCCGGCCACGCGGCCAGCCGCGCCACCGCCCCGGCGATATTCCCCCGGCGGTCGCCCAGGTTCGAACCCAGCCCCAGGCAAATCACGGCCGCCGGCCTCGCGTCACTTCCACCTGCACGAAATCCAGCTGGCCCGTCAGCGTAACCCCCGGCTTGCGCACCCGCACCGTCGCCTCCGTCACCTTGCCGGTCAGCAGCGCATCGGCGATCCTGGTGGTCAGCGCCTCCAGCAGTTGGAACTTGTTATTCTCGACAACCCCCTTGATAACCTCGTACGCGCCCACATAATCGTGCGAATCCTCCAGCGCGTCCGTCTCCCCCGCCCGCGTCATATCCAGCGACAGCTCCGCGTCCACCGCGAACCGCTGGCCCATCTCCCGCTCGTGCTCGTACACCCCGTGATAGCCGTAAAACATCATATTCTGCAGCGTAATCTTACCCATTGTCCATTGCCTCCTCCATAATCGCATCCGTCATTCTCGCCACCCTGGCCATCGCCTTCACGTCATGCACCCGCACGATATTCGCCCCGCGCATGATCCCGCATGCCACCGTCGCCGCCGTCCCCTCCACGCGGTCGCCGGACGGCAGTCCGCCCAGCGCCTCGCCGATGAACCGCTTGCGCGACGTACCCAGCAGCACCGGGCAGCCCAGCGCCTTCAACTCCTCCAGGCGGTTCAGCACCGTCAGATTATGGGCCGCCGTCTTCCCGAACCCGATCCCCGGGTCCACGATAACCTTCTCCGCCGGCAAGCC
Organism: Selenomonadales bacterium; assembly: GCA_029976065.1. GTDB lineage: Bacteria > Bacillota > Negativicutes > Sporomusales > UBA7701 > Anaeroselena. Next base: position 70,206 of record JARKNV010000031.1, on the reverse strand, counting down.
CGCCTCGACGGCCAAAGCCATGCTGCGGCGCAAAAACGCGCACACCGCCGCCATCACATCGCCCGCATACGCCGTTCCCTCCTGATTATGCATCGCCACGACCGGCGCGCCGTACCGCGCGCACACCGCCGCCATCGCCGGGTCCCTCTGCAGCCCCCACACATCGTTCACCATATGGGCGCCCAGCCGCAAAGCCGCCTCGGCCACCTCCGCCTTATACGTATCCACCGACACCGGCAGCGGCGACTCCGCCAGCACCCTTTCCAGCACCGGCAGCAGCCGCTCCAGCTCCTCCGCCGCGCTCACCGCCACCGACCCGTACGGGCGGGTCGACTCCGCGCCGATATCGAGCACATCCGCCCCGTCCGCCGCCAGCTCCGCCGCGCGGTAAAGCGCCGCATCCACGCTGTTGAACCGGCCGCCGTCCGAAAACGAATCCGGCGTCACATTCAAAATCCCCATCACCACCGTCCGCCCCGGCCTGATAACCAGCTCCCGTCCCGGCCACACATACCGCCGCCCCGGAAAAGCCTCCGCCGCCGCCAGCGCCGCCTCCACCGCCGCCGCCGCGTGCGGCAGCCCCCACGGCTGCAGCTTCAACTGCGCCAGCGCCTGGCGGTACTGCTTCAGCGTCGCGCAAATCAGCACATCGCTCTCCGCCACGCTCAAATCCGCCGTTCCCCGCGTCAGCGCAGCCTCGCCGCCCTTCGCCAGAAACGTCTGCTTCAGCAGATTCGCCGCCTTCGCCGGCACCCTCTCCAGCTTCACTATCCTAAAAACCGCCTTCGCGGACATAATATTAATCCCGGCCGGATCGCAGCCGATTTTCGTCAATTCGGCCCTCGCCGACTCCTCGCCGCCGATCGCCAGCAGCCGCGGGTTGAAATTCATTGCCGTCCTCCTCTTGCTGATAAATACAATTTTATTGTATCATGGGTATATGCATTAAACAAATTTGCCAATATCGCAAACAAATCCCACAAAAAATAAACCCTGATGCGGAGGCCCCGAAATGAAAAAACGACTCTCCCCCGACACCTTCGTCTTTCCGGCTGAAGAAATAAAAAACGGCTTCTACAGCGACTGCTACTTCAACCGCACCCGCGACATCCTCATCGCCGCCGGCCGTCACCCCCGGGTCACCATGCAAATCTTCCAGCGTCAGCACGCCGTCATCTGCGGCGTCGACGAAGCCATCGCCATCATCAGGCAATGCGCCCACAACCCCGAAAACATCGTCATCAAAGCCCTCCATGACGGCGACGAAATAACCCCCTGGGAAACCGTCATGACCATCGAAGGCGACCTCGCCGACTTCTCCCACCTCGAAACCGTCTACCTCGGCGTCATTGCCCGCCAGACCCTCGTCGCCACAAACACCCGCCGCTGCGTCAAAGCCGCGGGCGGCAAACCCGTAATCTTCTTCTCCGCCCGCTTCGCCCCCTGGGGCACCCAGGCCGGCGACGGCTACGCCGCCCACATCGGCGGCGCCCTCGGCGTATCCACCCCCGCCAACGCCCTCTACTTGGGCACCCAGGCTGTCGGCACCATCCCCCACGCCCTCATCGCCACCTACGACGGCGACACCGTCGCCGCCACCCGCGCCTTCGACAAATACATCGACCCGGCCGTCAACCGCGTCGCCCTCGTCGACTACGACAACGACTGCGTCGCCACCTCCCTCGCCGTCGCCCGCGCCATGGAAGGCAAACTCTGGGCCGTGCGCCTCGACACCAGCGACACCATCGTCGACGCCTCCGTAATCCCCCAGATGGGCACCTTCCGCCCCACCGGCGTCTGCCCGCCCCTCGTCGCCAACGTCCGCCGCGCCCTTGACGACGCCGGCTTCCCCCACGTCAAAATCATGGTCTCCGGCGGCTTCAACGCCGAACGCATCGCCGAATTCGAAGCCACCCGCGTCCCCGTCGACATCTACGCCGTCGGCGCCAGCCTCTTCGCCGACAACGTCAACTTCACCGCCGACATCGTCATGGTAAACGGCGAGCCCTGCGCCAAAGCCGGCCGCACGTACCGGCCCAACAACCGACTCGAACTTGTCGACTAAACAAAATAACAAAAACACACAACAAAACCCGGAACAACCGTTCCGGGTTTTCTTATCGAAATGCACGAGGCGGTCTAGAAAGCTCCAGATGCACGTCCTGATTACTCTGTTCATATCAGCGTTCAATGCTGCAGGCGAAGTATCTCTCGTTCTGTGTGCGGGGCGCACCGGGAGGAGCAACGCAGCAGATGGACTTTATAGACCGCCTCCCCTGTTATTTGCTCTCAGTCCCGGCCGCCATCCTCGCCATCTGGTCCGACATCGCCGCCAGCGACTGGCTGTGGGCCGTAAGCCGCTGGATCGTCTCCGCCTGATGCTCGGCCACCGCCTCGATCTGGTTGATCTCCACCGCGATCCTGGCGATCGAATCGCGGATCTCCGCAAGGATGCTCGTAATCTGCGTCGCCGAACCGGCGCTGTTCACCGCCAGCTTGCGCACCTCCTCGGCCACCACGCCGAAGCCGCGCCCCAGCTCGCCGACCCGCGCCGCCTCGATCGCGGCATTCAGCCCCAGCAGATTCGTCTGGCTGGCCACATCCTTGATAAAACCGACCACCTTATCGGTATCGCCCACCTGGCGGGTAGCCTCCGTCGACATATCCTTCAGGCACCGCCCGCTGGCGGCCAGCTCCTCCGCCTGGGCGAGAATCGACTGAATTGAGCCGGAAAGCTCGCCCGCCGAACCGGAAAGCTGCTGGGCCGCGTTAAGCAGCGTATCGCGCCGCTCCAGCGACTCGTGGACCGCCACCGCCCCCACCACATTTCCGTCCTCGATCACCGGCAGGCTCACCGCTATATAAGGGACGCCGTAAACCTCCTTGGCCACCTCCACGACGACCCGCTCGCGCTTCTCCATCGCCTTGTGGCCGGCCGAACCTGCCTTCACCGGATCGCCCGCCACCACCGAACTGGCGAGCTCCTTGATACAATTGCACACCAACCACTTCTCGCGGTCGCACACCGCCATCCCTACCCGTCCGGTCATCAAATTCGGGACATGCTCCGCCACCCGGCAAAAACTACTCAACAGTTCCGACATGACCCCACCCCGTTTCGCATAATTCACAGAATATAGCAATATTAGTATAACTTACACCCGTTGAAATGCAAGGATTTCCGGCCCAAATGCAGCAAACGCCGCACCAACGGCACCAGAAAGAAACGTCTGTTTACAATTATTGCCAGGAAATCAACCGTACTCCAACCGGAAAATCTGCTCCCGACCCTCCGCCCGCCGGTATACCGCCAGGCTCGCCGGCGCGCCGGCCGCCGGAGCTTCGAGCACATACGCCGCGAAAGGATCGGGCAGCCGGAACGAAAGGCGGAACCCCTCATCGTGCGGGCGCACCGTCCAGGTCCGCAAGCCGTCGCTGCGCCTGTTCCAGGCCATCGCGACCGGTTCGCCGCCGCCTGCCGCCAGCCGGTCGCGAAAAGCGGCAACATTATCGGCCTTTAGAAGAACCATATATGGCCCATTAGCCATGGCCACAAACAATTCGTCGCACTCGCGGGCCGCCGCCGTCACCGGCGCAAGCAGCGCCGCCAGCCCGGCCCGGTCCGCGCCGTCGCCTCCCGAACCGCCGCCGGGCGCCGTTCCCAGCGCCGCCCGCATCGCCCGGCGCATCGCCGCCACGGCGTTATCCCCCACCAGCCCGCTCTCCGGCGCCGCGAACAGCAGCTCCTCCCGCCGCAACCGCGCCGTATTGGCCGCCAGAACCTCAGCCGTCCGGTCGATGGCCGCCAGCAGTCCGTCGTAATCGCCGCCGCTCAAATCGACGAGGGAAATCTGGTGCGCCAGGGCCAGTTCGGCGGCTGGACGCGTAAACCCGGCGGCCGAAAACAAAACATATACATAACGGTGGCGCGTCACGGGCGGCTGGCCGCGGCGGTAGCCGCCGTCGTCGTTCACGTCCTGCAGCACCCCGACCGCGTTCCGCACCTCCTCGATGCCGACCCGGCCGGCGCGGAACTTCGCCTCCAGCCACAACCGCACCGGCAGAGCGAACGCCGTCACCCACGCCAGCTCGCCGAGCACATCCGCCTGATGAGCGGCCCCCTTGCCCTTCACGGCCAGCGACCCGCCCCGCCACTCCAAAGCGGCCGGGTCGCGTTCGGGATCGGTCAGCAGCACAAAACCGGCGTTGCGCAGCAGATAAACAAGCGTCTCCTCCAGCAGAAACCCTTTCAGCCGCTCCGCCTTCACGCTCATAAACCTCACCCCGGGCCCAAGCTTAGCCCCAAGCTTAGCTTGGTTTTTAATATTATTACTTCACCGGTATCGCCAAAAAACCTCCTAAAATTAACCTTTTCGTAACAATTCTTCATTATCGGATTGCTAGTTGTAAATTCTTGTCGATTTACAACTCACATAATAGTATAAAACTTCATAAATACTCGTTAGTTATTTATTGTCATTATCTGGCAATAAAAACCAGCAGGAAAAAAGCGCCTGCCACCGCAAGCGCTTCGCAGCAACTCCCTATACACCCAATAAACTTTCCTTTATATTGTTCCGCAAATGAATCGCCTCGGCCACCGCCGTCGCCGTAATCCTCTCCTCCCCCGCCAGGTCGGCGACCGTCCGCGCCACCTTCAGCACCCGGTCGTAGCCGCGGGCGCTCAGATTAAGGCGGTGAAAAGCCTGCTGCAGCAGCGCCTGCGCTCCCTCGTCCAGCACGCACGTCGCCTTCACCTGGCGATGGCCCATCTGGGCGTTCGCCCCCAGGCCGTACCTGGCCAGGCGCCCCTGCTGCACCGCCCGCGCCGCCGTCACCCGCGCCTTTATCGCCGCCGACGTTTCGGCGGCCGCGTCGCCGGCCAGTTCCCGGTACTCCAGCCGCGGCACGGCGATATTGATATCTATCCGGTCCAAAAGCGGGCCGGAAATCTTCCGCAAATAGCGGCGGATATCGCCCGGCGTGCAGCTGCACTGGCGGCTGCTGTCGCCGAAATAGCCGCACGGGCACGGGTTCATCGCCGCCACCATCATAAACTTCGCCGGATACGACAACGTCGCGTTCACCCGCGAAATCGTCACCTCGCCGTCCTCCATCGGCTGGCGGAGCACCTCCAGCACCGGGCGGGGAAACTCCGGCAACTCGTCCAGAAACAGCACCCCGTGATGGCTCAGCGTCGCCTCGCCCGGCCGCGGCACCCGGCCGCCGCCGATCATCCCCGCGTCCGACACCGTGTGGTGGGGGCTCCGGAACGGCCGGCCCGCCATCAGTCCCATCCCCGGCCTCAGCAGGCCGGCGATGCTGTAAATCTTCGTCACCTCCAGCGCCTCGCCGTCCGTCAGCGGCGGCAGGATCGACGGCAGGCGGCGGGCCAGCATCGACTTGCCCGTCCCCGGCGGCCCCACCATCAGCACGTTATGGCCGCCGGCCGCCGCTATCTCCAGCGCCCGTTTCGCCGCCAGCTGTCCCTGCACCTCGGCCATATCGTCGGCCGGCGCCTCCTCCCTTGCCGCCCGTTCCGCGCGTCCCGCCGGCGCCAGGCGCTCCTCGCCGCGCAAATGCGCCACGATCTCAGCCAGCGACACGGGAGCATACACCGTCAACCCGCCGGCATACAGCGCCTCCTGGGCGTTGTCCGGCGCCACGTACACCGCCTCCCCGCCCCTGGCCGCGATATCCAGCGCCATCGGCATAATGCCGGCGATCCCGCGCAGCCTGCCCTCCAGCGACAACTCGCCGATGTAAACGCCCCGCCGGCAAGCCCCCGGATCGACCTGCCCGCTGGCCGCCAGAATGCCGAGCGCGATCGGCAGATCAAGCCCCGAGCCGTCCTTGCGCATATCGGCCGGCGCGAGGTTCACCGTCACGCGCCGCACCGGGAACTCCAGCCCGGCGTTCTTGATCGCCGCCCGCACCCGCTCCTTCGACTCCTTCACCGCCGCGTCCGGCAGGCCGACGATATCGAGCCCCGGCAGGCCGTTGGCGATATCCACCTCCACCGTTATCAGGCAGCCGTTGATCCCCAGCGTCGCCGCCCCATACACCTGCGCAAAAGACATTAACACCACTCCATCCTCTTAATGGACCCGCTCCATGCGCCGGTCAGCAGAAAACCATAATTTACATTTCGAGGAAATTCGACCACATCCTCCCTGACAACGAAAAAAGCCCCCGCATAACGCGGGAGCTTCGTTGCCGAAAAAGCTTTACTTGCCTGTTATCTTCTTGCCGACGGCGGCCGTGATATCCAAGGCGCCGTAAATGGCCCCGCCCTTCTCGATAACCACCGAAATGCCGTTCTGCTCGGCATACTCCCTGACAGCGGCAACCACTTTCGCCTGAATCTCGCTCATCAGCGCGAGCCCCTTGGCGTCGATCTGCGACTGGAGCTCATTATACAGCTTTTGTTTCTCCTGTTCGCTCATGTTGGCCGACTTCTCCGTGAACTCCTTCTCGGCTACGGCGGCGGCGTCCTTGATGGCCTGCCCGGCGGTGGCCGCTTCCGGATGGCTCTCCATCAGCGCGGCCATATCCACATAGGCGACGGTGGCGACGGGCGCGGCGCCGGCCGGCGCGGCGAACGCCAGCACGAACACGGCGGCGAAAATGGCGACCAGTTTCCCGGTTAGTTTTACGGTAATTGGCACGAATTTTACCTCCTGCTTTGATAAGCGGCCGGAAAGGACCGCCTCAATTGTTAAATTCTACAGCGGCGGCGAAATACCTCCACCCCGCCGGCCACTTTATTTTCCCCCGCCGCCACCTGCCGGTGCGCTTCTAATGCCGAAAGCACCCGCTTTACATATCCCCCCCGGGGGGATATAATCATATTGGGAGGGATTCAAATGGCGCCCCATCTTCATTCGCACGGCAAACAGGTAATCAATCGGTTGGCGAGAATCGAAGGGCACGTCGCCGCGGTAAAGCGCATGGTCGAGGAAGGCCGCGACTGCCCCGACGTCCTCCTCCAGATAGCGGCCGTCCGCAAAGCCCTCGACAACACCGCCAAAGTCATTTTGCAGGACCATCTCGAACACTGTCTCGTCCATGCCGTCGACGAAGGCGAACACGCCGCCGTCCTGGAAAAGCTGCAAAAAGCCCTCGCCCGGTACATCGGCTAAAATTCGCGGCGGGAAGGTGTTAATCCTATGCGCATCTTATTGGCGCTGACAGCGTTGCTCTTCGTCCCGGCGGTATGCTACGCCCATTCCGGCACGGTCGCCAGAGCCGTGGCCAACTATCTCCCCTTCTTCCTCCCCCTCCTTTCCGGCCTTCTCTACGCCTGCCGGAACTACTTGCGCCGCCTGCTCTTCTGGAAAAAGAAATGATCGCCTGCGAAAATTCGAAACCCAGGAACCGCGAGAGACGGTTTCTGGGTTTTTTCTCATTCCCCGGGGCGGAAGGCGCAAACCGCGGCTCACGTGCTCCGGGCGAACGCGCCGTAGGCTTGCTCCTTCCGTTTAGCACTTTTCATATTCTCCTGTGGCTAGCTCCTGAATAGCTACTTGAAATGAAGGCAGTTTACTGACATAATCACGTTTCTCTGCTTCTGTCTCTAATATGTTTAATTGATCATTTTCTTCTTTAGTAAGAAAAACTGAACGAGTTATACTTTTCCCTGTAATTTTGTTTATAAGTGTAACATTAAGTTCATATGTAGGTTCATAAATTTGAAATTTAGCTTCACAGCCAGTCAAATCTATCGGTTCTACCCGCTGTTTTTCGTAATTATATTTTTGTAATTTCAAGTTTTGTTTAAAGCGAAGACCCTTTACCATCTCAAAATTATGAGTTGAATAGCCACATTCTTCGCGTGATTTGTGTTGATATTCTGTGATTAGGTCGTAATACTGTAGAGAAACAATTATACCTTTCATTTGAAGATACTTTTGCCAGAAGTTCATCACATTAGTCAGCACATCATACATATCTTTCACAGAACCATCAAGCAGGGTAAGTTGAACCATCTTTTCAATCGAACGGTAAAACCCCTGCTCATCTCGATATTCCGTGATAACTATTACTTCTTCAATTTGTTTTGCGTCTCTGATTTGAGGCTTGTATTTTGTTACGGAACAATGTTTTGCCGCATTTACCACATCACCTAGCAATTTGTAATCAGGACACTGAGAAACTACTTGCTTCCATGAAAGTTGTTTAGTTTGCGGCAAATGTTCACGAAAGTGATAAAGAGCAGTCGCCGCAGTAATTGCAGAACGGATATCGCGGCTTTTTCCAGAAGTTCCTGATCCCTTACAGTCAATATACTCCTTATAGGCCGAAAGAACATTTTCATAAAAGTAAGCTGCCAAATCATCAAACATATTTAACCCTCCAGGGGGAATAGAATTAGCTGTCCTTCCTCCCCCCCCCCCGCTTCTCACAGCCCCTCCCACCGCCGGAACAAATCGTGCTCCACGCCCAGCGCGTCGCACACCTTGCCGACCAGCATATCCACCAGCGCCGCCACGTCCCGCGGCTTGTGGTAAAAGCCCGGGCAGGCCGGCACGAGCCGCACCCCCAGGCGGGCCAGCTTCAGCATATTCTCCAAATGCACGGCGCTCAGCGGTGTCTCGCGGGGCACAAGGACAAGCCTGCGGCCCTCCTTCAGCGCCACGTCCGCCGCCCGCGCCAGCAAGTTGTCGGCCAGGCCGCCGGCAATCGCCGCCAGCGTCCGCATCGAACAGGGCGCGACCGCCATCGCGTCCGCCCGGAACGACCCGCTCGCCGGCGCCGCGCCGTAATCGTCGACGGCGTACAGGCGATCGGCCAGCGCCGCCACGGCCGCGCGATCCACGCCGCACTCGTGCGCCAGCACCGTCCAGCCGTTCGCCGTCACGACCGCGTGCACCTCGCATCCCGTCTGCTTCAGCACCTCAAGCAAACGGAAACCGTAGATTGCGCCACTTGCGCCAGTAACGCCTACAATAACCCGCAATGCTCTCCCCTCATTCTGGTCACATTTCATTTTCCAGCAAGCGAAAGTTGGCATCGCAAGCGCGCATTGGCGCAGGCCGTTACGCGCCGTTGACGAAGCAAGCCGTTTACGAACCGTACGCCCGGCCATGGACGGCCGGGCGAGGAGCCACCTGTCACGGATGACAGTTGGCGACGGTACGGTGGAGTCGGCGCAAGTCTACGGCGCGTTCGGCCGTAGACAGCAAGCGGGGCGCTGCCAACTTTCGCCCGGGGAAACACGCAACAACCGTAGTCAACGGCCGAATGCATTTACTATATGGTTCAGTTTCGCCACATTGCCGGTCATCATTACCTCGATCACATCAAACCGCATCGGCCGGTCGTACAGCCCGTGCTGCTTCATATAACACAGCGCCGTCGCCATGATCTTGCCCTGCTTGCGGGCCGTCACCGCCTCCGCCGGCGTGCCGTAGAGCGCGCCGCGCCGCGTCTTCACCTCCGCGAACACCAGCGTCCCGCCGTGGTCGGCCACGATATCGACCTCGCCCGGCCTGGCCCGGTACTTCAGCGCCAGAATGGCGTAGCCCGCCTTCCTCAGGTGCTCGGCCGCCGCCCTCTCCCCGGCGTCGCCGGTGCGGATATGCTCCATCGCCGCTTACCTCTCGGCCACGTCGGCGATATAAAGACTGCTGTTCTTCGACAGATCGATCTCCATGATCTTGTTCATCCGCCGCTTCTGCTCGTCGGCGATCACCCTAACCACCGGCTTAGTCTTGCTCTCGTGGGAAAGGTCCACGACCACGCCGATGTGATTGTTGCTCAGGCGGACCACCGAGCCGATCGGGTACGGGGCGATATTGCCGGCGAAATGATCGACAAGCTCGGGGTCGAAATACGTGCCGGCCGCCTTGGTGATGATCGCCAGCGCCTCGTACACCGGCACCGCCTTGCGGTACGTCACGTCCGAGGTCAGCGCGTCGTACACGTCGGCCAGGGCGACGATGTGGGCGAACTGGTGAATCTCGCTGTTCGCCAGGCTGCGGGGATAGCCGCTGCCGTCGTAGCGCTCGTGATGCTGGAAAGCGCAATGGGCCGACATCAGGCTGACGTCGGGGTTCTTGCGCAGGATATCGAAGCCGTATTCCGGGTGGCGGCGGACCTCCTCCAGCTCGGCCAGCGTCAGCCGGTCCGTCTTGTTAAGAATCTCCGGCGGCACCATCAGCTTGCCGATATCGTGGAGCAGCGCCCCCACCCCCAGATCGCGGAGGCGAAGCTCGTCGTAGCCCAGGCTGATGCCCGTCAGCGTCGACAAAATGCACACATTCACCGAATGGTTGAAAAGATAATCGGCCTTGGTCCGCATATCGATGAAATTCACCAGCGTGCCGTGGTTGCGGCACAGCTCGTCGACCAGCGTATTGGCGACCCGTTTCGCCTCGCTGGCGTCCACCTTGCGGCCGAGCTTCACCTGCTCCATCACCTGCTTGGCGCTCGACACCGCCTCCACGCGGGCCTGCTCGCTGACCACGTCCGGCACGTCGATATCGGCCGTCAGTTCGTCCTCGATATATACATACGTAACCTCAAGGTCGCGCAGGCGGCCCACATAGCGGTCCTTCAGCTCCAGCCCGGCGTTGAGGAGGATCTTCCCGTCAGCCGTGTACAGAGGGCGGGCCAGCTTCATTCCGGTTGTTATATTATCCAGCAGTATCCGTCGCATATACTCCTCCGGAATTACCGTTTTCGCCGCTTCTGATCGAGGCGGTAAACGTAAGCCAGCACCTCGGCCACCGCCTTATAAAGGGCGGGCGGAATCTCGCGGTCAAGCTCCACCGCCATCAGCATCGCGGTAAGGGTTCGGTTCTGGTACACCGGCACCGCATGCTTCTCGGCGGCGGCCACTATATGTTCGGCGATTTGCCCCGCCCCCTTGGCTACTACCTTGGGGGCCGTGTCTTCCTTGCTGTCGTAACGGATGGCCACCGCTTCCTTGCGGGGCGTATCGGCTTCGGCCATAATCCACCTCGGCGGTTACTTTTCGTTTAGGGACACGACGGCGATATCCGCCAGGGTAAGCTCGGATTCCGCCAGCGCGCCGCGCAGGTCGCCCAGGACGCCGCGGAATTCCTCCCCGGCCTCCCGGTTCGCGAACGACACGCGGATGCTCAGCTGCTGCCCGAGCAGGTGGAAAACCATATCCACCGCGCCGAGGTTATCGGTCGCCACGCACAGCCTGAGCCACGTCTCCCGCATCGGCGCCGCCGGGTCGTCCGGCTGCTCGCGGTCCCGGGAAATGTGGATATAGGCCGGGTAAGCGCGTCCGTCGGCGAAAAACAGCGGCATCGTCATAACCAGCACCTTCTGGCCGGCCGTCTCGACCGTCGACTGCTGGGACGCCGGCGGCGCCGCCGCCATATCCAGCAGCGTCCGGCTGGTGTGCTGCAACGTCTCCCCGGACAGCCTGAGCCAAGGCAGGCTGTCGGCCGCCTTCTGCCACACCAGCGCCTCCTGGAGTTCGGGCAGATTATGGAAGGCTGCCGCCTGGCGCACCTTCTCCGGCAGCGAGCGGTCCAGCGCCGCCGCCGCCTTCGCCATCTCCTCCCGCACGGCCGGCGGCAGCTCCTCGGCGGCCGGCAACTCGGCCAGCACCGCCTTGGCCAACGCGAGCGGCGTGCCCGCGCCGTCGGGGGCGTCGGCCAGCTGTCGGGCCAAGGTCAGCAGCCGCGCGGCGAAATCGCCGCTCTCGCCGGCCTTGGCGGCGAAAGCCGTCACAGCTGCCGCCGTTTCCGGCTGCAGGCCGTCGGGAAAAGCCTCGGCCAGCGCCGCCGCGGCGGCGATCGTCTGCGCGAACGCGGTCAGCGTCTCGCCGCCGCTGCGCGCGCCCCTCACCAGGGCCTTCAGGCCGCGGGGCAGCACGGTATCGGCCCCCAGGGCGGCCCGGCCCAGATTGCGGGCTTCCCGGGCGGCCGCCGGCGGCAGTTCGTCGCTCAGGCGCGTGAACTCGTCCAGTGTCTTGCCGAGAGCCTCGAGCAGTAATTTTATATTGCCGTCGGCCAGCAGCTCCACCTGGCTGCGCAGGGCGGCCGGCGACGCCGCCGGCCCGCCCGCGGTCTCCGGCTGTGTTCCCAAAGCCGCCGTCGCCGCCGGGTCGGTAAGCAGTTGCGGATTAATCTTCAGCAAACAGGCTCCCCTCCCTTCGTACCGGCGCGAAACTCCGCCGGTGGGCGGCGCACGGCCCCAGGCGGCCCAACGCCGCGAGATGCTCCGGGGTGCAGTAGCCCTTGTGGCGGGCGAACCCATAGCCGGGATACCGCCCGTCAAGTTCGGTCATTATCCGGTCCCGTTCCACCTTGGCGATGATCGACGCCGCGGCGATCGACGCGCTGAGCGCGTCCCCGCCGATGATCGGCTGGTGGGGAACGGACAGAAACCTCAGCGGCACCGCGTCCACCAGCACCGCCTCCGGAGCGAGCGCCAGCGCCGCCACCGCCGCGTACATGCCCTGGACGGTCGCCTGATAAATATTGACGCGGTCGATATCCTCCACGCCGACCGCCACATAGCTGACAGCCAACGCCCTTTCCTTGATGCGCGCGTATAAAGCTTCCCGCTCGGTGGCGGTAAGCTTCTTCGAATCGTCGAGCCCCGTCAGCCGGCACGACGGCGGCAGGATGACCGCCCCCACGACCACCGGCCCGGCCAGCGGTCCCCGGCCGGCCTCGTCCACGCCGGCCACCAGCCACCGGCCCTGCTCGTAATGGGCCCGTTCGTAACCGTATAATTCCTCAAGCCGCCGTTCCTCCGCGGCCAGCGCCTCCAGGCGGCGGCGGCGGCGGGTCAGCAGGCGGGCCACCGCCGCCCGCGGGTCGGCGGCAAGCAGCTCCATCATCTCCGGGGCGACGCAATCGGCGGCCAGCACAGCCGCCGCCTCCGCCACCGTCATCCGGCTTTTAGTCAAACTTTCCCTCTCCCCGCTGCAAAAATATTTGTCCTAATAATATTCTTGGCTGCCCCCCCAAATCCTGCCGACGGTTGGGCAATAAAAAGCGCGGCTCCCCCAGGGAGCCGCGCTGTCATTCCGGCGGAAAATCCAATGTGAACCGGCCCAGCTTGCCGTCGCGGAACTCGCTCAGCACAATCCGGCCCGCCTTTTCGTAATCGACCACGCCGCCGCTTCTAAGGCAGCCGCGCCGCGCCCCGATGAGCGCCAGCAGCTCCAGGCCGTCCTCCGGCAGATCGCCGCTCAGGTTGTAGCGGGCGGCGAGCCTGTCGGCGTAATCGCTCCGCAGCATCGTCAGCAGCTTGGCCACCACCTTCTCGCGGTCGTAAACCTCGTCGCTGATCGCGCCGGTGACCGCCAGGCGGAAAGCCGCCTCCTGATCCTCCAGCTTCGGCCACAGCACCCCCGGCGTATCGAGCAGTTCGAGGTTGCGGCCGATCTTCAGCCACTGCTGGCCGCGGGTCACGCCCGGCTTGTCCCCCGTCCGCGCCGTCGCCGTGCCCAGCAGGCGGTTGATGAACGACGACTTGCCGACGTTGGGGATGCCGAGAATCATCGCCCGCACCGCCCTGGGCCTGATGCCCTTGGCGGCCAGCTTCGCCAGCACCGGCGCCGCGCCCTTCTCGACCAGGCCGGCGAGCTGCTTCGTGCCGCCGCCGCCCAGCGATTCGACCGCGATCGCCTCCCGCCCGCGGGCGCGGAAAAAGGCCAACCACCGCTCCGTCCCTTCCGGCGCGGCCAGGTCAGCCTTATTAAGCACCACCACCCGCGGCTTGACGCCGACGACCTCGTCGATGACCGGGTTGGCGCTGGCGGACGGGATGCGGGCGTCCAACAGCTCGATCGCCACGTCCACCAGTTTCAGTTGTTCGCGGATCATCCGCTGAGCCTTGGCCATATGGCCGGGAAACCAGTTGATATGCATCGGAAAAATTCACAACCCGCGTCAGAATCGTTAAAACCGTAACCGGCGGTAAACCTCTCGGGGCCGATGTACGAGCAATCCGCCTGATTATGTACGGCTGAATGTATGCTAACGTACGAAAATGTCAGACCCGCCGCCGGCGGATCTTCGCCCCATATCGTTATTATGTCAACATTTTCGAAAAAAATCACAGCCGCACACTCGGGGCCAAGAATGGCTCTACGGCAGCGATTTTAGCTGGTCGATCGGCCAGAAAACGAACACCGCCTTGCCCTTGATCAGCTCGCCGGACACGAACCCGACGTCCCTGAACCGGCTATCCTCAGAGTTGTTGCGGTTGTCGCCCATAACAAACACGTGACCGGCCGGCACGGTCGCCAGCGGGTACGAACCCCGGGTTTTTTCGAGGATGTAGGTCTCGTTCTGGAGCTGGCCGTTGACGAACACCCGGCCTTCCTTTATTTCCACCGTGTCGCCGGGCACGCCGATGACGCGCTTGATGAAGTCGCGGCTGGGGTCGCGCGGGTAGCGGAAGACGATGATTTCGCCGCGCTCGGGGGTTTTGAAGCGGTAGAGGAATTTATTGACGACCAGGCGCTCGCCGTTCACGAGGGTCGGGCGCATGGACGGACCTTCGACCATGTAGAGTTCGACGATGAAGTAGCGGATGAAGAAGGCCAGGACAACAGCAATCAAGATTGATATTACCCAATCCTTGATTTCCTCGCCGAGAGAAGTTTTCAACGGTATACCTCCCTGCCGAATGGAAAAGCTGGCATCGCCTGGGCCGTTCCGGCGCGGCAATGCAAAAGAATGCAAAGGATGAAGAAAAAGGGACTGCTGCCAGTCCCATTTTCGCTAGCGTTTTTCTCTGATTCTGGCCGCTTTACCGGTCAGATTGCGCAGGTAGTAAAGTTTGGCCCTGCGTACGATGCCGCGGCGCGCCACTTCGATTTTCTCGATTCGCGGCGAGTGGACGGGGAAGGTGCGTTCTACGCCGACCCCGTAGGAAATCCGGCGGACGGTGAAGGTTTCGCGGGCTCCGCTGCCCTGACGGCGGATGACGGCGCCTTCGAAGACCTGGATACGCTCCCGGGTGCCTTCGACGACTTTTACGTGCACGCGGACGGTGTCGCCGGGTATGAAGGCGGGGATGTCGCTGCGCATTTGCTCCTGTTCGAGTGCTTTGATAATGTCCAAGGGTGGTTCCTCCTCATACTAGACGTTCATGCCGCAGCGGGCAGCGGACCGTCCGTTTTACACAGATGGATTATAACATATGTTTGCCAAAATGACAACAATTATTCCCCGTCGCGCCCCTTAGCCCACCATGCGGTGCCCAGAAGGCGGTCGAGGATGATGGCGACCGCTGCCCTGACGGGCAGGTGGTTGTAATCGCCCCGCCCCCAGATGGGCTCGAGGATGTGGTCGAAGCCGGCCATGACGTCCTTTTCGATGCCCCAGCCGGTGCCGAACAGCACCAGGCACGGCCGGTCGTCCGCCTCTAAGCGGGTGCGGAGGCCGGCGTAGGTGACGGTGTTGGCGTAGCGGCGGGCGTCGGTGGTGACGACGACTGGCGCCCGGCCGGTGTCGGCGGTTATGGCGGCGACGGCGGCGGCGATGTCGGGGACGACGGCCAGGACGGACAGGGCTTCCTTGCGGTCGGGGTTGTACTCGCCGCCGTAGCCCTCGCGCCAGTACGCGAGGATGTCGCGGGCCAGGTCGGCTTGGCTGTCATGGGGGTGGATGACGAAGTAACGGGCGACATCGTAGGTGCGCGCCGTGCGGGCGATGTCGTGGATGTCGAAGTTGGTGATGGCGGTGGCGATGGTTTCGCCGTTTTTGTTGTAGATGGGATAATGGACGAGGCCGATGTAGACGGGGGCGGTCATTGGGGGCCGCCTTCCCGCTCGGCGAGGATTTCTTTCAGCAGCTTGGCATCTTCGCCTTCGAGTTCGAACTCGTCCAGGAGGTCGGGACGGACGGCGAGCGTCCGCCGCAGCGATTCCTTGCGCCGCCAGCGGGCGATTTTGGCGTGGTCGCCGGAGACGAGGATTTCGGGGACTTCCCAGCCGCGATATTCGCGGGGCCGGGTGTACTGGGGGTATTCTAAGAGGCCGCCGGCGAAGGAGTCGTGCTCGGCGGCGTCGGACGCGCCGAGCACGCCGGGGACCATGCGGGCGACGGCGTCGGTGATGACCATGGCCGGCAGCTCGCCGCCGGTGAGGACGTAGTCGCCGATGGAGACGGCTTCGTCGACGAGGTGCTCCTTGACGCGCTCGTCGACGCCCTCGTAGTGGCCGCAGACGAGGATGAGGTGGTCGTAGCCGGCCAGCTCGCGGGCCTTGGCCTGGTCGAAGCGGCTGCCGCCCGGGCAGAGGAGAACGACCCGCCGTTTGCCGGTGTCCCCGCCGGTCAGGCTTTCGACGGCGAGGAAGAGCGGGTCGGGCTTCATGACCATGCCGGAGCCGCCGCCGAAGGGGTAGTCGTCGACGATGCGGTGCTTGCCCTCCGCGAAGTCGCGCGGGTTGACGACGCCGATGGCCAGGAGGCCGGCGTCGCAGGCCCGCTTTATGATGCTGTGGCCGAGAGGGCCGGCGAACAGTTCCGGGAAGAGCGAGACAATGTCGCTGCGCATGTCATTCCCATTCTTCCTGCAATCTTACTGTTATCCGGCCGCCGGGGACGTCGATCTCCCTGACGACGTCCTTGAGGGCGGGTATGAGGAGGGGTTTTTGACCCTCCTGTTCGGCGATGTAGACGTCGTTGGCGCCGGTGGCGAGGACGTCGGTGACGGTGCCGAGGGCGGCGCCGCTTTCGTCGAAGACCTTGAGGCCGATGATGTCGAAGATGTAGTAGTGGCCTGCCGGCAGCTTGACGAGACCGTCGCGGTCGACCATGAGCAGTTTGCCGCGCAGGTTTTCGACGGCGTTGCGGTCGTCGAGGCCGCGGAATTTAAGGAGGACGAATTGCTTGTGGTATTTGGCGCTTTCGATGTCAAGGACGCGGCCGTCCTCAAGGCGGACTTTTTTCATGGTGAGGAAGCGGTCGGGGAAATCGGTCAGCGGGACAACACGAACGTCACCCCGCACACCGTGCGGGGCAACTGCTTTGCCGATTGCTATGAGGGTTGCGTCGGTCATGGCTAGGAGCGAAAAGCGATGATTTTGCCGTCTTCGAGCAAAATCTCGGCGGACATGATTTCATGCAGGTTATCGCCGACGCTGACCGTGACCGTCCTGTCCATGTTGCCCTGGACGATTTCCGCGCCGATTTCGAGGGCAGCGGTTTCTTTGAGCCGTTCGGTCATCTGGGTTTTGAATTCGACCCGTTTGGCCTTTTCGGCCTCGATCTGCTGCCGGAGGGCGGTGAGGCCCTGGGCGTCCACCCTGGCCTGCTCGGCCAGGACGCGCTTGGCGTGGAAGTCGATCTGCTGCAGCTCCATGTCGGTTTTGCGGACGGCGTCCTGTATTTCGGCCGCCATCTGCGCCTTGAGCTGCTCGGTGACTTTAGCCTTGACGGTCACCGGGCATTTCAAAATCATGCTTTCCATTCTTTTCAGCACCTTTTCAGATGATTTCCACCATGACCCGCTGGTTTTCACGGGTGGCCGCGGCTTTGACGACGGTGCGCAGCGCCTTGGCGATGCGGCCCTGTTTGCCGATGACCTTGCCCATGTCTTCCGGCGCGACCCTGATCTCGTAGACGGTGACGCCCTTGTCGTCCGCCGCGGTTACGCTGACCTGCTCAGGGTTCTTGACGAGGGATTTGGCGATAACTTCTATCAGTTCTTTCACAGTTATCACGCTTCTTTCTTGGAGCGCTTGACTTCATCCCACTTTTTCATTATGCCGGCCTGACCGAAGAGGTCTTTGACGGTGTCGGTGGGTTGCGCGCCTTTCTGCAGCCACTCGATGGCCTTGCCCTCATCGATTTTGATGCTGGCCGGTTCGGTGGTGGAGTCGTAGTGACCGATGGCTTCGATGAACCGGCCGTCCCTGGGGGAGCGGGCGTCGGCCACGACTACGCGGAAGAAGGGGGCTTTTTTGGCGCCCATGCGTTTGAGTCGGATTTTAACCGCCATTGTGTTTTTTCACCTCCTTAATATGATAGCCAAATAGTTTTCGGCTTATCGCATGAAAGGCAGTTTGAAGCCGCCTTTTTTGCCGCTTTTCTGGTGCTGCTGGAATTGTTTCATCATTTTGCGGGCGTCGGCGAACTGCTTTAATAGGCGGTTGACGTCCTGGACGCGGGTGCCGCTGCCGGCGGCGATGCGCTTGCGGCGGCTGCCGTTGACGATGTTGGGGTCGCGGCGCTCCTTTTTGGTCATGGAGCGGATGATGGCTTCGACCTGTTTGAGCTGTTTTTCGTCGAATTCGGCGCCCTGCAGCTTTTTGGTGAGGCCGCCCATGCCGGGGATCATGCCGAGGATCTGCTCGATGGAGCCGAGCTTGCGGACCTGCTGGAGCTGGTCGAGGAAGTCGTCGAGGGTGAATTCTTCCTTGCGGAGCTTCTTTTCCAGCGCCTGGGCCTTGTCTATGTCGATGGCCTGCTCGGCTTTTTCGATGAGGCTGAGGACGTCGCCCATGCCGAGGATGCGGGAGGCCATGCGGTCGGGGTGGAAGGGTTCGAGGGCTTCTAGTTTTTCGCCCATGCCGGCGAATTTGATCGGGCAGCCGGTGACGGCCTTGACGGACAGGGCCGCGCCGCCGCGGGCGTCGCCGTCGAGCTTGGTGAGGATGACGCCGTCGAGGCCGAGGTCGGTGTTGAAGCTTTCGGCAACGGTGACGGCGTCCTGGCCGGTCATGGCGTCGACGACGAGGAGTATTTCGTGCGGCCGGACGGTCTGCTTGACGGCTTTGAGCTCGTCCATGAGTTCGGCGTTGATGTGGAGACGGCCGGCGGTGTCGATGATGACGATGTCGTTGGCGTAGGCGAGGGCGTGTTCGACGGCCTTCTTGGCGATGACGACCGGCTTTTCCTGGTCGCCCATGGTGAAGACGGGAATTTCGAGCTTTTCACCGAGCACTTCGAGCTGCTTAATGGCGGCCGGGCGGTAGACGTCGGCGGCGACGAGCAGGGGGCGCTTGTTCTGCTTTTTGAGCAGGAGGGCGAGTTTGCCGGCGGTGGTGGTCTTGCCGGCGCCCTGGAGGCCGACGAGCATGACGACGGTCGGCGGCTTGGGCGAGATGGCGATGCGGCTCTGGGTGCCGCCCATGAGGTTGGTGAGTTCGTCGTTGACGATTTTGATGACCTGCTGGGCGGGGGTGAGGCTTTCAAGCACTTCGTGGCCGACGGCCCGTTCCTTGACCTTGGCGACGAAGTCTTTGACGACTTTGAAGTTGACGTCGGCCTCGAGGAGGGCCATGCGCACTTCGCGCATCGCATCGCTGACGTCGGATTCGGACAGTTTGCCGCGGCCCCGGAGCTTTTTGAACGTCTGCTGCAGTTTGTCGGCCAAGCCTTCGAATACCATGGGGGGCCTCCTTTCAGCGGTCGGTTAGTTGGTGGAGCAGTTCGAGGGCCCGCACCGTTTCCGGCCGGTTCCTGCTCTCCGGCGGCAGGGCCTCAAGAGAGGCGCGCGCCTGGGTGATGGCGGCCAGGTCGAGGCGGTGGCGGGCGACGAGGCCGAGCTTTGCCTCGTATTCGGCGAGGAGTTGCTCGCCGCGGCGGAGGATGTCGTGGACGGCCTGGCGGGATACCTGAAATTCTTCGGCGATTTCGGCGAGCGAGTCGTCGCCGAGGTAGTGCATTTCGAGGCAGCGCCGCTGTTTGTCGGTGAGCAGCGCGCCGTAGAAGTCGTACAGTTCGGCTATCCTGAGCACCTTATCGAGCATTTTCCTTACCTCGCTGACAAGGTCGTTACCTTTACACTTGATTAGTATAGAGGAAAATGCGGCGGCTGTCAAGGGGCGGGGGTTGACAGGGAAAGGTTGGTTCATATTTTTAAAAAAAATTTTGAGAAGCATTTTCGTTTGAACGCTTTGTGGACTTTTAGTGAACTGTCGGAAAAAAATGTGTGATATGATAATACTGTCAAGAAGACCGCCAAGGGCGGCCTTCTTATTTTTACGCCGAAAAGGCGCAAATAATTTGGAGGTGTGTTCATGGGCAGCAGAGTGGAAGAGTACCTGCGGAGGATGCGGGAAAGGGGGTATCAGGACAGCCTGATGGGAATGGACGACGAGGATATCGAGTGGGAACTGTCAAAAATGGAGGAGGCGGACCGGCGGCGGGAGGCGCAGCAGCAACAACCGCTGCGGACGATCTACCGGCCGGTGGACCCCGGCCTGAAGGCCAGAATTCTGCGCATGTTCGGCCAGCCGCACGACGAGAGCGCGATCCCCGAGGGGCAGAAATTCTACCTCAACGGCTGGGATAACGGGGATGGTGAGGACTACGCAGCGCCGGCGATGAAAACCGCGCAGAATTATTTTGTGCCCACCAGCGGGCAAGCACGGCAAGACGACTGGCGGGACGGGGGCAACAGCGCTAGCGGCGGAACGGCGGCCGGCGTCACCCGGAACCAGGACTGGGGTGACGGGGGAAACAGCGCGTGGCGGGTGAATACACCGACAGGCAATCAAAACGCCAGCGGGTACACTAACGGCGCTAAACAGTATGTAACCGCGGATCAACTCAAGGCATTCGGGTGGCAGAATGTAGATGATAACATGGTGAAGGATTTGAACGACGCTTTGGAAAAGTACGAAATAACCAAGCCGGCGCGGATACGCCATTTCTTGGCACAGGCCGCAAAAGAATCTGGAAAAGGGCAATGGACCACGGAACTTGGTGATGACAACTATCTCCAATACTTAGAGGGTAGGGAAGATCTTGGGAACGTGAATAAAGGAGACGGTCCGAAGTTTAAGGGTGCAGGGTATATTCAAGTTACTGGTAGAAACAACTATACGGATTTTGCCAAAGAAGTCAATGATGACGATGTTATTAATATTGGAGCAGAACATGTGGCGAAAAAATATCCGTGGATGGCGTCGGCTTATTGGTGGAGTAAGTTAAATAACATGAATGATATGGTCGACGAATTCAATGATTTAGATTCTGATGCGGATGTAGAAAGAGTAACTAAGAGAGTCAACGGCACGCCTAACTGGAGTAATGCGGAAAAGGTAAAAGAGTGGGAAAAATCACTTAAAGAAAGACAAGAACACTACAAAAAAAGCAAAGAGATATTTGGATATTAAGTATCCATGAACAAATAGGTTCTTGGCTGTTTGGTTAAATACCAACCAAACAGCCAAGAGCAGTTTTTCATGTGCAACAAAGAAGCTTAAATATGATATTTATTCATATGGCTTAGTATACTCCTCAGCAACCTGCATCTTTCCGTCCTTCAGCTCTTTTATTATGAAATGGTCTACCATTTTCCCGTCAACCATTGCTCCTCCTATATGTTCCTGAATTCTTATAACAGTGGGAATGCCGTCGATATACTTATACGTATAATCATAATGGTGCCCGGCACTTTCCCTTAGAAATGATGTTATGATTTTTTTATCAGGATCAAAGCGTGGTGCAATGATTCCTTCCAAGTTTTTGTTATTTACAAATTGCATAGCATCATTGTCCCATAGCCAGCAATAATACGATATATTGGGTCCGGCAGGCGTGTTTCTCTGAATACGGATGTCTTTATAGCCATCGAAGTTCATATCTTCGATTATGAAGCCAAGGCTTTTGCTATTATTCGTCCAAGTATCATCAAATACAAGCTCCTGAATCAATTCCTGCCCATCACGCATATAGACGGCAATTTTATGGGCGCTAAAATGAATATGACCTCCGCCACCCGATATCTTTCGTTGTCCGAATACCTTAAGCGTAATAGCTGGCAAGGAAGGATGCAGTTTATCCGTAAATACGAGAACTATCTCGTTGGGTTCGTCATATTCACGTATGACCTCCGGGCTGGCCGGATAGCCGGCTACAGGGTTATTTGTACCACAGCCAAGAAAGAAAAGGGCTGTTATGATTAACAAGCAAATAACTACCTTTTTCTGCACAGGACCCCCTCCATTACACAACCAGAGTCTATATTGTAAAATAGTTCCTACAATAGTAAAAAACTCCTGCAACCATTTGGTCATTTGAAAAAATATAGATGATATTCTGGGAAGTTAATTTTGCCGCTGCAATTATGTCTCCCCTCTCCCCCACGACCTGAAACCTGGAAATGCCGGAGCCGTTCAGAAGCGCCCAAATGCTAGGCGGCTCCGAGGACGCTCGCGAAGACAGTACTGCGTGACGTACGGCGAGCGAGCGCCCGGAGGACCAACAACGCAGATGGGCGCTTATCAACGGCTCCCATGAAAATGGCAGAAAATAAAAGGATAAAATTACCTCCTGTCGAAACAATGGGTAAGTTTGACAGGAGGTAATTTCCTTTTTTCTCCGATAACGGGCAGCCCACAGAAATAGTTTGCGATGGCGGGGTGTTGGCAAATGGCGTCGACCACCGGTTTGTCTATCAAAACGGCGGTGTTGGCTCTCGTAGTCCTGGCGCTTGCGGGATGCGGCAACGGACAACCGAAGAATAATGCACCGGACATGGCGACCGAATCCAAGGTTGTTAAGCTGCAGGAACGACCGGAAACGGCTGAACCGGGGCCAAACTATCGCCTAATAAGCGAAGAGAAAGAATCGCAAGTATTTATGATAATGAATTCTAAACACCATGAAAATGGCTATATCGTAAAGATTTTCGACGAAAACAAAAAAGTGATTAATGAGATAAAGATTCCCAAAGTGGCCAATTACGAACCATGGACAAAGATGGTCGACGACGATATCGTTCAGATAAGGCAGGGCCGCGGCAGCGGCTTTTGGGTCTGCAATTACTTTGACCGGAAGAACAACCGGCTTTCAAAGCTTTATCACAATCCTTTACTCGCCGGCCATGGAAAAGTAATTTTCCCGACCGGTGACCGGAATAAAACAAACAAAATATTTACGGGTGTGGCCGTGTCCGATATTTTTGACCAAAATGCGTTTTATAAGGAGTTTCCTATTGATGATCTGCAGCCCTCTTTCAGCGCTTTTAAGGAAGTAAGATGGATCGGGGTGGACAGGTTCTCCGTGACTTATGAAACTGAAGAAAAGATAGACGGTAAATTCCAAACAAAGACGGTTGTTTTCGATCTAACCATGGGAGAAAGAGAAAAACGCCTAGAGATAATCAGCCAAGAGCGGGAAATTACCTTATTTAAGATAACCGATGCTAAGGAAGGCGAAGTCGGATTTGTTGTCAGGGTCTTCGACGACGAAAAGAAGGTTGTCTATGAAGAACTAATCCTGAACAAGGGCAGATACCTGCCGCAGGTTAAACTGGTCAATGACGGTTTGATTAAGATTCGGCAGTACGGGAAGGAAAATGTTTGGCTTAGCCGCTACTATGATAGAACACGCAACCGTATTTCCCCTCACTACGCAAATCTACTGACTTCGGGCTATGGTAAGGTAGTGTTTTCCGAACCAGGCAAGGTAATCGTGACCGATACATTCGACAAGAACGCATTATACAAGGAATTCGCCATCGACGACCTGGCAGCGCCGACTGAACCTGCGGATGCCATTCTCGAAACAATATGGTCGGGACCTGACGGCCTGGAGGTGACGTATGCGGTCAAAAGCGGCGAGGTATTCGCCGCTAAAACGGTCTTCATGGATTTGATTTCGTCAGCAAACAAGGCGCGGGAGATAGAGAGGATAGACGACAGTTGGCGGCTTGTAAGGCAGGCGAAAGAGTACCGAATTTACACCGGGTTTGATAGGGCGATCGGACTGGCCAGTTACGTAGTTATGGTATACGACGACCGGGGAAATGTCGTGCATGTAACGACTTATCCCGTATCGCGCATAGAGCCGAGTGTTACGATGCTTGATGACAACATCGTGGAAATGACATTCGCAGTGGGAACAGGGACCAGATATACCCATTATTACGACCGGGAAAACAGGCGGAAATCACCTGTTTATTATTCGCCGCGGCTGGTGGGCTATGGAAAGGTTGTGGCGCCGAAAATTGGCAAGCTGGTTGTCGCCGATATGTTTGGCGAAGGCCTGTATTATCGGGAACTGATAATCGCGGATTTTCCCCGGGTGGCCAATCCGGTGGACGCCTTCAACGAGATAAAATGGGCGGGCGAGAATAAGCTATCCGTAACTTATTGGGTTGGCGACAGGAATGAAAAAGCAAGCGAAAAAACGCTTCTCTTCGACCTGAATGAGTAGCGTGCGAACAAAGCTCCCGGAGCAATAAGGGGGAGATAAAATGAGAAGCATGGCCCGAATACTGGTATTCGTACTAATAACGTTTTTATTTTCAAGTTTTACTCCAAGCATCGCCGCTACCAGCGAGCAGGAGACCTTATCCAGCCTTGATGCCAAAGGGATACGAATAAAGTGGCAATCTTATACGATCCCGTTTGAAAACTGGGGAACAGTCCGTTTCGTTACCGGAATTGATACGAATGATCGGCATCAGCTTTGTATATATCTAACAGACATCCATGACAAGGTGTTATATACATTCCCTCTCGCCGAAGAGATCCGCTGGCGCACTTGCGACGAAATAAAGGCCGTCGCTTTCACCGATGTTGACAAGGACGGGCTTACGGACGTTATCGTCATCGGGATATATAACACCGGCGTTAACATCACCGTTAATCGGTTTCACGCTGCAACCGTTTATTTTCAAAAGGAAAGGGAATTTATCAACGATCCCGAGCTGGATGAGCAAATCAATAGGGCGCACAAGAACAAAACAATCGATATGGTGCTGGAATTTTTGGAGGGTAGATTCCAATAAAAGCTCTCCCCTCTCCCCCACGTTTTCCCTGAACCGCCGGAGCCGTTCATAAGCTCAACTAAGGCTTGGGCGTTTTCGCCCGAGCCTTAGTTGAGCTATCCGCGCCGCAGGCGTGGGGAAGTGCTCAGATGCAAGGCGCACCGGAGGGTGACACCGGAAGCGTACACGAACGTACGCTGCACCCGTAAAGGGTAGGCCGCAGTTCTAAGCGCAAAAGCGCCAAGAACTTGCGCACAGGATGGCAACCGAGGAGCAACGCCGCAGATGGGCGCTTATGGGCGGCTCCCGTCGAATACACCTCTATCTTTAGGATGATGACGGGGCAATGACATTTGGTTAAAATTAATATGTAACGATTATCAGTCGCGACCGGCTTTCCTGCGGAGGTTATCGCCATGAACGTGTTTATCGCCCGGCAACCGATATTCGACAAGAACGAAAAGGTGGTGGCTTACGAGCTTTTGTTCCGCGGCGCGGACGAGGACGCTTACAGCGCCGGCGACGGCGACCAGGCGACGCGGGACGTGATCGTGAATTCGCTGCTGGTGTTCGGGCTCGACCGGCTGACCGGCCATAAGCCGGCCTTCGTGAATTTCACGGAGAATATGTTGAAAAGCGAGTTGACTGCTTCCCTGCCGACGGAGCTTGTGACGGTGGAGGTGCTTGAGAGCATTTTCCCGGACAGCGAGGTTGTGGCGGTGTGCGAAAAGCTGAAGCAGTCCGGTTTCCGGCTCGCGCTGGACGATTTTATTTTCCAGCCGGCGTACCGGCCGCTGCTCGATCTGGCGGATGTGATCAAGGTGGATTTCCGGCAGACGGTCGGCACCGACCGTCTACGGGTGATTGCCCAAGTGGCCCGGGCGGGCATGGTTTTCCTGGCGGAAAAGGTGGAGACGCGGGAAGAGTTCGTGGCTGCCCGGGAGAGCGGTTATTCGCTTTTCCAGGGTTATTTCTTCAGCAAGCCGGAGGTGCTGTCGCGCCGGGACATCCCGGGCCGCAGCGCCCATTATTTGCAGATCGTCAATGAGGTGAACAGCCCGGATGTCGATTTCGGCAAGCTGGAGTCGGTGGTGAGCCACGATGTGGCGTTTTCGTACAAGCTGCTGAAGTTTATAAATTCGAGCGCGTTCGGCTTCAACAGCGAGATCAGGTCGATACGGCAGGCGCTGGTTTTGCTGGGACGCAAGGAGATCGTGCGCTGGGCGACGCTGCTGGCGCTGCGGGAGTACGGCCAGGACCGGCCGGAGGAGATCCTCAAGGCTTCGGTGGTGCGGGCGAAATTCGGGGAACTGCTGGCGGCGAAGATGTGCCTGGACCCGAAGTGCAGCGATGTTTTTTTTCTGGGGATGTTCTCGCTGATCGACGCGCTGACGGGCTGCCGGATGGCTGATATGCTAGCGGAGTTGCCGCTGCCGGCGGCGATCAAGGATGCCCTGCTGGATGTGGGCGAGCAGAACTGCCTGCATTATTTGTACCGGCTGATCCTGGCGTACGAACGGGGCGAGTGGTCGCGCATCCCCGCGCTGCTGGCGGCCATGGGCATCGATGAGCAGGATGTTCCGGCCGCGTATCTCAAGGCGGTGGAATGGGCCGACTCGCTCGCGTATTGAGCAAGAGGCTCCCGGCGAAAGCCGGGAGTTTTTTATGAGGATGACGGCTTGGGAGCGGCGCCGGGAAAGGAAATCGGGGTTTGACGAAGTATTCCTTATACATTCATTACTTGTGCGGAGGGTGCCGGTGTATATTTTTTTAGATATCGTTCCCGATTTTCGCTGCGCGTGCTGCGGGACGTGCTGTCGCAACGACTGGCTGGTGACGGTGGACGAGGCGGGCTATGAGCGCAACCGGGCGTTTTTCGCGGCGACGGGCCGGGCGGGCGAGTTCGCGGCGGCGTTTACGCCGCTGGCGGGCAGGCGGGCCGCGGGGGAATACGCGGCGGTCAATAAGCGCCCGGGCGGCGGGTGCTGGTTCTTGCGGGAGGATAATTTGTGCCTGCTGCACCGCGAGGCGGGGCACGAGCACCTGGACGGGGTGTGCCGGCTTTTCCCGCGTTATCCGATGCGGACGGCGCGGGGCACGGAGGCGACGCTGAGCTTCAGCTGCCCGGAGGTGCTGCGGCTGGCGGAGCGGACGGCGCCGCTTGACATTATCCGCACGGAGGAGCCGCCGATTAGCCTCGACGGGGACGGCTTCACGGCGGAGGTTTTCCCCCGCCAGCAGCGGCCGGGCAGTGTGCTGGGGTATTATTTCGAGCTTGAGCAGCATTTCATCGATATCATGCAGTGCCGCGGCCTGACGGTGGCGGACCGGCTGGAATTCCTGGAAAGGGCGGCGGCGACGCTGGCCGCCCTCCCCCGCTCGCCGGATACGGGACGCATTCTCGACCGGCTGGTCCGGGAGGATTACGCGTGCCTGGACGCGGCGGAAGCCGGCGGCCAGGTGCGGCTCGGCCCGGCGGATATTTTGCTGGAGCATTTTTTCGTGAATCTGATTTTCAAGAAGGTGTTTTATCTCCAGGGGCTGGCGGGGGCGACGCGGCTGCTGGCGGCCATATGGCGGCGGCTGGCCGCGGCGGGCGCGGGGAGCGAGGCGGGCCGCTACGAGCGGGTGAAGGGGGCGGTGATGGCGGCGGAGTTCGAGTACTGCCACAACCGCGCGGCGCTGCTGAAGATCGCCGCGGGAAAGTGATAAAGCTATTGCGTGTATCTATATGCAAGCCTCGCAAACAAAAAGCACCGGATAACCGGTGCTTCGTTTTTTGGGATTGCCGGGACCGTTCAGAAGGCCCCAGATGCTAGGCGGACCGAGCATGCGCAGCGACGACGGCCCCGGATGGGCCTAGTGCCGGACGCGCCATGGATGGCGCAAGCGTCCGGCCGCGTACTCGGATGTACGCTAGCAAGCACGCGCAGGACCAACAACGCAGATGGGGTCTTATGGGCGGTCCCCAAATAAAGCGGCAGAAAAATCGGAGGCGATGAAGGGGCGCAGGTCTTCCATCTTCTCCCCCACCCCGATCCATTTGACAGGGACGCCGAGGTCGTTTTTGACGGCGACGACTACGCCGCCTTTGGCGGTGCCGTCGAGTTTGGTGAGGACGAGGCCGCTGATTTCGACGGCTTCTTTGAAGAGGCGGGCCTGGCTGAGGGCGTTCTGGCCGGTGGTGGCGTCGAGGACGAGGAGGACTTCGTGGGGGGCGCCGGGGAGTTCGCGGGCGATGACGCGGTGGACTTTTTTGAGTTCTTCCATGAGGTTGGATTTGGTGTGGAGGCGGCCGGCGGTGTCGACGATGAGGAGGTCGGCGTTCCTGGCTTTGGCGGCCTGGACGGCGTCGAAGGCGACGGCGGCGGGGTCGGAGCCTTCCTTGTGGCGGATGACTTCGGCGCCGATGCGACCGCCCCAGATTTCGAGTTGTTCGCTGGCGGCGGCGCGGAAGGTGTCGCCTGCGGCGAGGAGGACGCGGCGGCCCTGGTCGCGGTAGTAGTGGCCGAGTTTGGCGATGGTGGTGGTTTTGCCGACGCCGTTGACGCCGACGACCATGATGACGGTGGGGCCGGCTTCGGCTTCGCGGGGTGCCCCCTCCCCCGCCGCCAGTATTGCGGCGATGCGGGTTTTGAGGAAGGGAATGAGGTCGTCGGGGCCGTTTATCTGTTTGGCTTTGACGGCGGCCCTGATGTCGGCGAGGAGGCCGGAGGCGGTTTTGACGCCGACGTCGGCGGCTATGAGGAGGGCTTCGAGGTCGTCGAGGAGGTCGTCGTCAATGGCGGCGTAGCCGGTGACGAGCTGCTCGATTTTTTCGGTGAAGCCTTTGCGGGTTTTGGTGAGGCCTTCTTTGAGGCGGTCGAGGAAGCCCATGGCGCGTTTAACCTGCCTTGTCCATGAATTTGACGGAGATGAGTTTGGAGACGCCCGATTCTTCCATGGTTACGCCGTGCATGACGTCGGCGGCTTCCATGGTGCCTTTGCGGTGGGTGACGATGACGAATTGGGTACTGCGGGAGTAGTCCTGGAGGAATTCGCTGAAGCGCTGGACGTTGGCTTCGTCGAGGGCGGCGTCGATTTCGTCGAGGACGCAGAAGGGCGTGGGCCGGTAGGAGAGGAAGGCGAACAGGAGGGCGATGACGGTGAGGGCCCGCTCGCCGCCGGAGAGGAGGGCGAGGTTCTGCTGTTTTTTGCCGGGGGGCTGGACGATGATTTCGATGCCGGTGCCGAGGATGTCGTCGGGGTCGGCGAGGACGAGCTGGGCCCGGCCGCCGCCGAAGAGGCGGACGAAGAGTTCGCCGAAGTGTTCGTTGATTTTGGCGAAGGCGGCTTTGAATTGTTTGGCCATGGTGGCGTCGATGTCTTTGAGGATGGTGAGGAGGTATTCCTTGGCGGCGGTGAGGTCGTCGAACTGGGTTTTGAGGAAGGTGTAGCGTTCCTGGATGCGGGTGTATTCGTCGATGGCCGCGGGGTTGACGGGGCCGAGGGCTTCGATGGCGGCGGCGAGTTCGTCGGCGCGGGCGGCGAGGTTTTCGGGGTCTTCGTCGCGGAAGAGGGCCTGGGCCTGCTCGCGGTCGAGGGTGAAGTGGTCGCGGAGCTGTTCGTTGCAGCTGGCGACTTCGTAGCCGTGTTTGGCGGCGAGGAGGTCGAGCTCGTGGAGGCGGGCCTGGCTGGCGTTCTGCCGGCGGCGCAGGTCTTTGACTTCGCGTTCGAGTTTCTGCTGTTTGGCGAGGATGCCGAGCTTGTCCTTGAGGACGGCGTCGCGGTTTTTCTCGTGGGCGTCCTTTTCGGCGGCGAGGGTTTCCTTGGCCTGGACGACGCCGGCGAGTTCGGCTTCGGCGCGAGCGATTTCCCGGCCGATGCGGTCGATTTCGCTCCGCTGGGAGTCGATCTGGCGGACGAGGCGGTTTTCGGCTTGTCTATATTGTTCGCAGTTTGCGGCAATCGCATTTACTTCCTGTTCGAGGGCGGAGAGTTTTATTTTGCTGTCGGTGAGGGAGGCGGCGAGGGTTTCGCGGTCGGCCTGGAGTTTTTTGAGGTCGTCCTGCCAGCCGTCGAGGAGGCGTTTGTGGTCGTTGTCGCGCTGTTCCATGAGGACGATGGCGGCGGCGACGTCGGCCGTTTTGGCGGCGAGGGCGGCGGTTTCGCCGCGGCAGGCGGCGAGTTCGCCGTCGATGGTGGCGAGGGCGAGGTCGAGGCGCTTGATTTCCTGGCCGGTGTTTTCGGCGTGGACGGTGAGTTCGGCCTGGCGGACTTCGAGGGTGCGCCGACGGTTGTGGGCGGCGGCGATTTTTTCGTCGAGGGCGGCGAGGTCGGCCTGGAGTTTGGCGGTTTGTTTGCGGCGGGCGGCGAGGTCGGTTTCGCGGGCGGCCATGGTGTCCTTGAGGGCGGCTATTTCGCCGCTGCGGCCGAGGAAGCTGGCTTCGCGCCGGCCGACGCTGCCGCCGGTGATGCTGCCGCCGGGGTTTATGAGCTGGCCGTCGAGGGTGACGATTTTGACGCCGAAGGCGGCGGAACGGGCGATGGCGAGGGCGGCGTCGATGTCGACGGCGACGATGGTGCGGGCGAGGAGATAGTCGATGATGGGCCGGAAGCGCGGCTCGCAGTCGACGAGGCCGGCGGCGAAGCCGACCGCGCCTTTGGCGTGGGCGGCGGCGGTTTCGGCGTCGCGGGGGCGGGCGTGTTTGAGGGGGTTGAGGGGCAGGAAGGTGGCCCGGCCGAGGTTGTGGTTTTTGAGGTATTCGACGGCGGCTTTGGCGGTGTCGTCGCTGGCGACGATGATGTGCTGGAGGGCGCCGCCGAGGGCGGTTTCGATGGCGATGACGTGGGCGCCCTCCACGGTGAGGATTTCGGCGACGGCGCCGTGGACGCCCTGTCGCCAGGGGCGGTCGCGTTTGAGGATGCTTTTGGGGCCGCGGCCGAAGCCTTCGTATTCGTCCTGCATGTCGCTGAGGACTTTGAGGCGCGAGGCGAGCTGACCGATTTCGCCGCTGAGGCGGGCTTCGGCGGCGGTGTTTTGGGCGAGTTCGCCGTCGAGCTGCTGTTTGCGGGCGGCGAGGTCGGCGGCGGTTGTGTCGGTGGCGGCGAGGTCCTGGTCGAGGGCCTGCTTTTCCCACTGGACGCTGCCTAAGGATTGGGTGGTTTCCTGGAACTGGCCGGCGAAGCCGGCGCGTTCTTTTATGAGCTGCCCTTCGCGCTGTTTCTGGCTTTCCTGGTCGCGTTCGAGGGTGCGGAGGGCGTTTTTCTGGGTGACGAGTTCCTGGAGGTGGGCGAAGGTTTCGTCTTTGGCGGCGTTGATTTTGCGCTGGGCGGCGTCGATGGCGGCGGCGGCCTGGGCGAGGGCCTGGTCCTGGCCGGCGAGGGCGGCGCGGAGGTCGGCGGCCTGGGCGTTTTTGCCGGCGTGGCTGTCCTGCCATTCCTGGAGGCGGGCGCGGGTTTCCTGTTTTTCTTGTTCGAGGCGGTCGATTTCCTGGACGACGCGGTCGCGGCTTTTCTGTTCCTGGCCGATGCGTTCGTTGAGGATGCCGGTTTTGCCGTCGAGGCGCTCGATTTCGGTGGCGGTCTGGGTGAGGGCGGCTTCGGCGCCGCGCAGGTTTTCGTCGAGTTCGGCGAGGTGGTCGATGAATTTTTCTTTATCGGTTTCGGCTACGGTCAGCCTGGTGCTGACTTTGAGTTCTTCGTCGGCGAGGGCGGCCTGCTCTAGGGTGACGGCTTCGAGGTTTTTTTCGGCCTGGGTGAGTTTGTGGAGGAGCAGGGTGACCTGGCAGGCGGTCTGCTCGGCGGCGAGTTCGTTGTATTTGGCGGTGCGCTCGGCGCTTTCGGCCATGGGGCCGAGCTGGGTTTCGATTTCGGCGGTGATGTCCTGGACGCGGGTGAGGTTTTGCTCGGTGTCGTCGAGTTTGCGCAGGGCTTCTTTTTTGCGGTTTTTGTATTTGACGATGCCGGCGGCTTCTTCGAAGAGGATGCGCCGTTCCTCGGGCTTGCTGTTGAGGACTTCGTCGATTTTGTTCTGGCTGATGACGGTCATGGATTCGCGGCTGAGGCCGGCTTCGAGGAGGAGGTCGTGGATGTCCTTGAGCCGGCAGGGGGCTTTGTTGATGAAGTATTCGCCGTCGCCGGAGCGGAATACGCGGCGGGTGATGGTGACTTCGCTGAAGTCGAGGGGCAGGAGGCCGTCGGTGTTGTCGAAGACGAGGGATACTTCGGCGACCCCCAGGGGACGCCGTTTGGCGCTGCCGGAGAAGATGACGTCCTCCATTTTGTTGCCGCGGAGGTTGCGGATGTTCTGTTCGCCGAGGACCCAGCGGACGGCGTCGGAGATGTTGCTTTTGCCGCTGCCGTTGGGACCCACGATGGCGGTTATGCCGGACTTGAATTCCATTTCGGTTTTTTCGGCGAAGGATTTGAAGCCGTAGGCTTCAAGTTTGCGGAGCAACAAGCCCAAAACCACCCTTACTACAAGATGTAGTATGTCATCAAGTTTTTACCACGTCTTATTGTATATACGACATATAATGAAAAAACCCTGTTCTGGGCCAGAACAAGGTTTTTTCGTTGTAAAGCAAAACTCAGGGCTGTGGCCGGTGAAGGCAAACCCGCTAATTTTCTGCCCGTTCAGCGCGGTTCGACGATGAAACGTATTGCCGTGCGCTCCTCCCCGTCGATGGAGATTTCGGTGAATGCGGGAATTGTGACGAGATCGATGCCATTTGGCGCGACAAAGCCGCGAGCGATGGCCACGGCCTTGATGGCCTGGTTGACCGCTCCCGCCCCTACTGCCTGTACTTCGGCCGAGCCTCTCTCCCTTAGTACGGCTGCGAGGGCGCCTGCTACGGATTTGGGGTTCGATTGCGCGGATACCTTTAGTACTTCCATTATAAAACCTCCTTTACGGTTGGAGCCTCGTTGCCTATAAGGTATTCGCCACGTTTCCTAAAATTTCCTTCTTTTGTATTTTTTAAGCGTTGAAAAACATTAATATATTTGCAATATATGTCGTATCTTGGCAAACGACGCCTATTTCGCCGCGGCGCGGCCAGTCGGCGACGAAGGTGCAGGCGGCGAGGTTATAGGTTTTCCGCCAGTCGCGGAGGTTGGTTTTGTTGATGCCCCTGAGGGCGGAGGCGTCGCGGGGATGGTGGCGGATGTGGAGGCTGCCGGGCAATCGGCCGAGCTGTTCGAGGAGGCGGGCGACGAGGATTTTGAAGCGGTAGGCGTCGACCATGGCGCCGAAGGCGGGATGGTACGGGCCGGCGAGGACGGCGCCGCCGCTTAGGTCTTCGCTGGCCTGGAGGCCGACGCGGATGACGGGGATGCCGTTTTGCTCGCAGGCGGTTTTGAGGTAGGCGGCGCGGGCGACGGCGGCTTCGAGGGTGAGGGGGCGGTAGCTCCCCTCCCCCATCATTGTTGCGAGTTCGGTGCCGGCGAGGACGACGGCGGGGTAGATGCGGACGAAGTCGGGGGCGAGGGCGAGGGTGCGGGCGGCGGTGCGGATGAGGCTGGGCCAGTCTTCGCCGGGCAGGCCGGGCATGAGCTGGAGGCCGCATTTGAAGCCGGCGGCTTTGAGGGCGACGACGGCAGCGGCGGTGTGGGCGGCGGTGTGGCCGCGGGCGGCGGCGGCGAGGACGGCGTCGTCGAGGGATTGGGCGCCGAGTTCGACGGTGCCGACGCCGTAGGCGGTCAGGCGGTCGAGGGTGGCGCTATCGATGGCGTCGGGGCGGGTGGAGAGACGGATGGCGCCGATGCGGCCGCGGTCGAGGGCGGCTTTGGCGGGGGCGAGAAGTTCGGCTTGGCGGGCCGGGGACAGGCAGGTGAAGGAGCCGCCGTAGAAGGCGACTTCCCACAGGCCGGGCCGGTGCGGGACGGCGAGCCGCGCGGCGATGAGGGCGGCGACTTCGTCGCCGTCCGGCGGGCGGACGGCGCCGGTGATGGCGCGCTGGTCGCAGAAGACGCAGCGGTGGGGGCAGCCGTGATGGGGAATGAAGACGGGGATGATTTTGTGGTTCATGGCGTCACTTCCTGTAGCTGGGCGGTCCGCCCGGGTAGGCAAAAAGGATGTTTAAAAGGTCCGGACGGAGCTTTTAAACATCCTTATGGCGGGTTCAGTCGCTGTCGCCGAGTTTTTCGACCGCCCGGCGGGCGGCGCTCTGTTCGGCTTCTTTTTTGCTCCGGCCGCTGCCGGAGCCGAGACGGACGTCGTTGACGCTGACGGCGACGGTGAAGGTTTTGTTGTGGTCCGGCCCGCTTTCGCCGATGACTTCGTAGCTGATTTTTATGTCGCCGTTTTTCTGGGCGGTTTCCTGCAGGAGGGTTTTGTAGTCTTTCCCGAAGTCGCCGGTTTCCAGGGCTTCGAGTTCGCCGGCGAGGAGTCTTAGAACGCAGTCGCTAGCGGCGGCGAAGCCGTGGTCCAGGTATACGGCGCCGATGATGGCCTCGAAGGCGTCGGCGAGGATGGAGTCGCGCTCCCGGCCGCCTGAGGCGGCTTCGCCCCTGCCGAGGAGGAGGTGGCGGCCGATGCCGATTTCCTTGGCCCGGCGGGCAAGGGTGGATTCGCAGACCACCGCCGCCCTGGCTTTGGTGAGGTCGCCCTCGGGGAGGGCGGCGAACCGCCGGTAGAGGTGGGCGCCGATGACGAGGTCGAGGACGGCGTCGCCGAGGAATTCCAGCCGCTGGTTGTGGGCGAGGTGGCCGGTTTTCCGTTCGTTGGCGTAGGAGGTGTGGATGAGGGCCTGCCGGAGGAGGGACGGGTCGGCGAATTCGAGGCCCAACGCGCGGCTGAGGTCGTCAAGCGGTCCGTGCTCCTGCCGGCTGTCCATACCGTTATTCGGCAAATTTTTTGACGAGGATGGTGGCGTTGTGGCCGCCGAAGCCGAAGGAGTTGGAGATGGCTACGTTGACGACCTGTTTGCGGGCTTTGTTGGGAACGTAGTCGAGGTCGAGCTCGGGGTCGGGGTTTTCGTAGTTGATGGTGGGGTGAATGGTGTCGTTGGCGACGGTGAGGGCGCAGGCGATGCATTCGATGCCGCCGGCGGCGCCGAGCAGGTGGCCGGTCATGGATTTGGTGGAGCTGACGGCCAGTTTTTTGGCGTGGTCGCCGAAGAGGGCTTTAATTGCGAGGGTTTCGTTTTTGTCGTTGAGGGGGGTCGAGGTGCCGTGGGCGTTGACGTAGTCGACGTCTTCGGGCTTGAGGCCGGCGTCTTTGATGGCGAGGGCCATGACTTTGGCCTGCTGGACGCCTTCGGGGGCGGGGGCGGTGATGTGGTAGGCGTCGGCGTTGGCGCCGTAGCCGGCGATTTCGGCGTAGATCCTGGCGCCGCGGGCTTTGGCGTGTTCGAGGGCTTCGAGGATGACGATGCCGCAGCCTTCGCCCATGATGAAGCCGTCGCGGCCGCTTTCGAAGGGCCGGGAGGCTTTTTCGGGTTCGTCGTTGCGGGTGGACATGGCTTTCATGGAGGAGAATCCGGCCATGGCGGCCGGCGAGATGGTGGCTTCGGTGCCGCCGCAGACCATGATGTCGGCGTCGCCGCGCTGGATTATTTTGAAGGCTTCGCCGATGGAGTTGGTGCCGGTGGCGCAGGCGGTGACGACGGTGAGGCAGGGGCCCTGGAGGCCGTAGGTTATGGAGGTGAGGCCGGAGGCCATGTTGGCGATCATCATGGGGACGAAGAAGGGGCTGATGCGGTTGGGCCCTTTTTCGAACAGGACTTTGTACTGGTCGTGGAGGGTTTCCATGCCGCCGATGCCTGTGCCGATGATGGTGCCGGCGCGCTCGCGGTCGATTTTGTCGAGGTCGAGTTTGGCGTCGTCAAGGGCCATGCGGGTGCAGGCGATGGCGAACTGGGTGAAGCGGTCCATGCGGCGCGCTTCTTTTTTGTCCATATAGTTGCCGGGCTCGAAGCCTTTGACTTCGCCGGCTATCTGGGTGGCGTACTCGCTGGCGTCGAACTGGGTTACTTTTGTAATGCCCGATTTGCCGGCGAGGAGCGCGCTCCAGAATTCTTCGAGGTTGTTGCCGACCGGCGATACCGTTCCCATGCCGGTGATTACGACTCGCTTTTTCACGGATGTCACCTCACGTTAGTCATTAGTATCTTCGACTTCTTTGAGTAGGCGGGCGAATATTTCTTTCACAGGCAGAATGGCGTCTATTTTATGAATGTACTCGCCGGTGAAAACCAGGCCGGTTTCCGTATCCCCCTGCTGGGCCCGGATGAGGGCCTTGATGATGCAGAAGTTGCGTTCGCAGTGCTTGAGGCAGGCGTCGCAGGTGTCGGGGGTGTCGGCAGTACCTTCAAGTATTTTCGCGGCAAAGGGGTTCTTGACTGCCCGTCCGGGCAAACCGACCGGACTTTTTATGATAACGACGTCTTCCGGCTTGGCTTTGAGGTAGAATTCCTTGAGGGCCGGAGCGGCGTTGGATTCTTCGCTGGCCATGAAGCGGGTGCCCATTTGAACGCCGTCGGCGCCCAGCTTGAGGGCTTCGACGATGTCGCGGCCGTTGATTACGCCGCCGGCGGCTATTACGGGTATTTTAACGGCGGCTCTTACTTCGGGGACGATGACTTTCATGGAACGGTCGGTGCCGAGGTGCCCGCCGGCTTCCTTGCCTTCGACGACGACCGCCGCGGCGCCGAGGGATTCGGAGATTTTCGCCAGCTTGGCGCTGGATACGATCGGCACGATGGGGGTGCCTGTTTCTTTGCCGATGCCAAACATGTCGCGGGAAAATCCGGCGCCGGCAACGACGACGTCGATGCCTTCCTCGATGGCGGTGCGGACGAGGTCGGGAAACACCCGGGCGGCGACCATGGCGTTTATGCCGATGAGGCCCTTGGGGGTGAGCGACCGGGCGAGGCGGATTTCGTGGCGCAGTTCGTCCAGTGTCATGCCGGATGCTGCGATGAGACCGATGCCGCCTGCTTCACCGACGGCGGCAGCCAGCCGGGCAGTGGATATTCTGATGGCCATGCCGCCCTGCATGATGGGAACGCGCGCCACCAGATTCCCTATCCTCAGTTCAGGAAGTTTCAAGAAACAACTCCTCCATTCGCCGGACAATTACCCTCAAGAAAGTCCCGCGAAAACAAATTCCACGGGACTTTCTTTTTTTAGGTAATTTTTTAACCTTGCTTTTCTTTGTCTATGTACTCCACAGCGTCTCTAACCGTCTTGATTTTTTCGGCGGCTTCGTCGGGGATCTCGATGTTGAATTCCTCTTCGAAGGCCATGATCAGCTCGACGATATCAAGCGAATCCGCCCCCAGATCATCGATAAAGGTGGAGTCCAGAGAAACGTCGGCTTCATCTACGCCGAGTTGTTCGACAACGATTTCTTTAACTTTGTCAAAAGTCGTCATTATTGTCACCTCCTTCCGGAACGTCCTGGGTAGTCAGGTTACATTACCATGCCGCCGTCGACATTCAGTGTTTGGCCGGTAATATAGTTTGCCGCATCGGATGCCAGAAATAACACGGCTTCCGCGACATCCTCCGGCTTACCCAGGCGGCTGAGCGGTATCTTTTGGGCCAGGTCGGCTTTGGCCTGTTCGGAGATGGCGGCCGACATGTCGGTGGTGATGTAGCCGGGGGCGACGGCGTTGACGGTTATTCCCCTGGCGGCGAGTTCCCTGGCTGCCGATTTGGTGAAGCCGATGACGCCGGCCTTGGCGGCCGCGTAGTTGGTCTGGCCGGCATTGCCCATGATGCCGACGACCGAGGTCATGTTGATGATTTTGCCGGCGCGCTGTTTGATCATTATTTTGGCGACGGCTTTCGTGCAGGTGAAGATGCCTTTGAGGTTGGTGTTCATGACGGCGTCCCAGTCGTCTTCCTTCATGAGGGCGAGGATGTTGTCCCTGGTGATGCCGGCGTTGTTGACGAGGATGTCGATGCGGCCGAAGGCGGCGGTGGCGGCTTTGACGAGTTCGCCGACCGCCTGGGCGTCGGCGACGTCGGCCTGGAAGAGGATGGCTTCGCCGCCCGCTTGCTTGATGTCGCCGACGGTTTGTTCGGCGGCGGCGCGGTTGCCGGCGAAGTTAACGACTACTTTGGCGCCTTCTCTGGCGAGGCGGAGGGCGGTGGCCCGTCCTATGCCCCTGGAAGCGCCGGTTACAATTGCCACTTTGCCATCTAAAAGCATTTTAGCGAACCTCCTTGAAATAATCAAGGGTTTTTTGCAGGGAGGCGTCATCTTCGACGTTGAGGGTGACGGCGTCCCTGGCGATCTTTTTGGTGAAGCCGGTGAGAACCTTGCCGGGGCCGACTTCCACGAATATGTCGGCGCCGGCGCTTTCAATGGCGGCGACGCAGTCTTCCCAGAGGACGGGGCTGGCCGCCTGACGGACGAGGGAGGCTTTGATGGCATCGCCGTTGGTGACGATTTGGCCGTCGACGTTGGCGACGACGGGAATGGCGGCGTCGCGGACGGCGATTTTGTCGAGTTCGGCGGCCAGCCGTTCGGCGGCGGGTTTCATGAGGGTGCTGTGAAAGGGGGCGCTGACGGGCAGGGGGATGGCCCGTTTGGCGCCGGCTTGTTTGAGGGCGTCGACGGTGGCGTCGACGGCGGCTGCGGAGCCGGCGATTACGACTTGGCCGGGGCAGTTGAAGTTGACGGCCTGAACGGGGCCGACGGCGGCTTCGGTTTTTTGGCAGATGGCGATGATTTGGTCGCGTTCGAGGCCGAGGACGGCGGCCATGCTGCCTTGGCCGAGGGGGACGGCTTCTTGCATGAATTGGCCGCGTTTGCGGACGAGGCGGACGGCGTCGGCGAAGCTTATAGCGCCGGCGACGACGAGGGCGGAGTATTCGCCGAGGCTGTGGCCGGCGACGATGGCGGGGGCGAGGCCTTTTTCGGCGAGTATGCGCTGGCAGGCGACGCTGACGGTTAAAATGGCGGGCTGGGTGTTGTAGGTTTTGCGCAGTTCTTCTTCGGGGCCCGCGAAGCAGAGGCCGCTGAGGGAGAAGCCGAGGGCTTCGTCAGCTTCCGCGAAGGTGGCGCGGGCTACGGGGTATAGGTCGTGGAGGTCTTTGCCCATGCCTACGGTCTGCGAGCCTTGGCCGGGAAAGACAAAGGCCGTTTTTGTCATTGTTATGCATCCCCTTTGCCGGTGAACTAGGTTTATGGAGGATTACGGCCGGCCCAGGCCGGCGAGTACGCGGGGTATGCCGCCGACGATGTCGGCGACGATGGCGGCGACGGGTTTGATTTCGGTGATCAGGCCGGCGATCTGGCCGATCATGACGGAGCCGTTTTCGATGTCGCCGTCGACGGCGGCGGCTTTGAGTTTGCCGGCCCCCAGGCGGTCGAATTCTTCCGGGGGGGCGCCGCGCCGGTCGAGGGCGAGGAATTCTTTGGCGAGTTTGTTGTCGAGCACGCGCACGGGGTGGCCGCCGGCGAGGCCGGTGACGACGGTGGAGCGTTCTTTGGCTTTGATGACGATGTCTTTATAGTCGGGGTGGGCGGTGCATTCCCGCGAGGCGACGAAGCGGGTGCCGATCTGGACGCCTTCGGCTCCGAGGGCGAAGGCGGCGACGACGCCGCGGGCGTCGGCGATGCCGCCGGCGGCGATGACGGGGAGTTTGACGGCGTCGGCGACTTGGGGCACGAGGGTGAAGGTGGTGACTTCGCCTACGTGGCCGCCGCTCTCCAAGCCTTCGGCGATGACGGCGTCGACGCCGGTGCGCTCGAGCCTGCGGGCGAGGGCGACGGAGGCGACGACGGGGATGACGCGGGTGCCGTTGTCTTTGAGGGCGCTTATGTATTCGGCCGGGTTGCCGGCCCCGGTGGTGATGACGGGTACTTTTTCTTCGAGGATGACCGCAATGACTTCTTTGACAAACGGCGACATGAGCATGACGTTGACGCCAAAAGGTTTGGCGGTTAGTTCCTTGGCTTTGCGTATTTCAACCCGCAGGGGTTCGGGGGGCATGTGGCCGGCGCCGATGAGGCCGAGCCCGCCGGCGTTGGAGACGGCGGCGGCGAGTTCGGCGGTGGCTACCCAGGCCATGCCGCCCTGCAGGATGGGGTATTCGATGCGCAGTAGCTCACAGAGCCTGCTTTCAAGCAATAGTTTTGTCCCCCTTGCACCACTTTATGACGCAGGAGGCCCAGGTGAGGCCGGCGCCGAAGCCGACGGCGACGATGACGTCGCCGTCTTTGATGCGGCCGTCGTCGATGGCTTCGCGGAGGGCGATGGGTATGGAGGCGGAGGAGGTGTTGCCGTAGCGGTCGATGTTGACGATGACTTTTTCCATGGGCAGTTTGAGGCGCTTGGCGGCCGACTGGATGATGCGGATGTTGGCCTGGTGGGGGATGAGGATGTCGACGTCGGCGGGGGTGACGCCGGCATTTTCGAGGGCTTTGAAGGCGGATTCGCCCATGACTTTGACGGCGAATTTGAAGACTTCGTTGCCGTTCATGTAGACGTAGTGCTGGCGGTTGGCGACGGTTTCGGCGGAGGCGGGCAGACGGGAGCCGCCGGCGGGGAGTTTGAGGAGGTCGCCGCCGGTGCCGTCGGCGCCAAGGTGGAAGCCGATGATGCCGCAGCCGGGCTGGCATGCGCCGAGGACGACGGCGCCGGCGCCGTCGCCGAAGAGGACGCAGGTGTTGCGGTCGGTGTAGTCCATTATTCTTGTGAGCGTTTCGGCGCCGACGACGAGGACTTTTTTATAAAGGCCGGTTTTGATGAACTGGGCGCCGGTGTTCATGCCGTACATGAAGCCGGAGCAGCCGGCGGCGAGGTCGAAGGCGGCGGCGTTGGCGGCTTTGAGGTTGGCCTGGACGAGGCAGGCGGTGGAGGGGAAGAACATGTCGGGGGTGGCGGTGGCGACGATGATGAGGTCGATTTCGTCGGGGCTGACTTTGGCTTCGGCGAGCGCTTTTTCGGCGGCGCGGGTAGCAAGGTCGGAGGTGGCCATGGCGGGGTCGACGACGCGGCGTTCGCGGATGCCGGTGCGTTCGACGATCCATTCGTCGGAGGTGTCGACCATTTTTTCGAGGTCTTTATTTGTGAGGATTTTTTCCGGTACGTAGATTCCCAGCCCCAGTATCCCGACTCCCATTTCATTCTTCATTGGCGATGTTGCCCTCCTTAGCGATGTTTTCCCGGATGTGTTCGACGACTTTTTTCTCGGCGAATTCTTTGGCTACCCGCACGGCGCTTTTTATGGCTTTGGCTTTGGAGCTGCCGTGGCAGATGATGAAGCCGCCGTCTACGCCGAGGAGCGGCGCGCCGCCGTATTCGGCGTAGTCGAGTTTCTTCTTGAGGCCTCTCAGGGCCGGGAGCACGAGGAGCGAGGCGGCTTTGGCGAGGAAGCCGGCGTTTTTTATGGCGTCTTTGACGAGTTGGAGGATGGCGCTGGCGAGGCCTTCGCCGAATTTGAGGACGATGTTGCCGACGAAGCCGTCGCAGACGACGACGTCGACGCCTCCTTTGGGGATGTCGCGGCCTTCGACGTTGCCGATGAAGTTGAGGGTTTTGGCGTGCTGGAGGAGCGGATAGGTGGCCAGCACCTGTTCGTTGCCTTTGGTTTCTTCTTCGCCGATGTTGAGGAGGCCGACGCGGGGTTTTTTGACGTGCATGACGTATTCGGCGTAG
Organism: Selenomonadales bacterium; assembly: GCA_029976065.1. Classification (GTDB taxonomy): domain Bacteria; phylum Bacillota; class Negativicutes; order Sporomusales; family UBA7701; genus Anaeroselena. The sequence goes on along the minus strand of JARKNV010000031.1, from coordinate 28,933 downwards.
ATGGAGCCCATGACGGCGCTCTGGAGGAGGTGCTTGGGTTTGGCGTCGGTGTTGGCGCCGGAGTCGAGCAGGATGGTGATGCCGGAAAGGTTGGGTATCGGGGTGGCGATGGTCGGGCGTTCGATGCCCGCGATGCGGCCGAGCCCGAAGTGGGCGGCGGCGACGGCGGCGCCGGTGCTGCCGGCGGAGATGACGACGTCGCATTCGCCTTGTTTGACGAGGCGGGTGGCGACGACGACGGAGGCGTCTTTTTTCTTGCGGACGGCGGCGCCGGGGTGGTCGGTCATTTCGATGACCTGGCTGGCGTGCTGGACGCTTATGCCCACGGCCCGCCAGTCGCCGGCTTTGTCGAGGAGGGGGACGATTCTGGCTTCGTCGCCGACGAGGACGATCTGGCATTGGTATTCGCCAGCCGCTTCGACGGCGCCGCGGACGATTTCTTCCGGCGCGAAGTCCCCGCCCATCGCATCTATGGCAACCTTCATGTTATCTCCCTTCATTGTCTAGCGACACCATGATGAATTTCGAACGGAATATTTCCTGTTTTTCGTTCCTAGTCTTTACCCAAACAAAATATTTATTGCCTCTTTTTTTGACGACTTCGGCTTTGGCGATTAGCTTTTCGCCTGCTACGACGGGGATTTTGTATTTGATGTTGGCTATGCCGGTGACGGCCGCGGGGGCGTCGAGGACGGCGAGGGCGAGCGAGTTGGCCTGGGCGAAGATGTAGTGCGCGCCGGCGACTTTGGTTTTCTCCATGACCATGGTGTCGCCTACGGTCATGACGGAGATGCCGGTGCGGCCGAGTTCGAGGTCGATGAGTTCGCCGATGACGTCGCCGGTGCCGATGGCCTTGAGCTTGGTGCGCGCTTCTTCGGCCATTTGCTTGGTCCTTTCCCGCAGTTCGGGGATGCCGAGCTCAAGCCGGTCGAGCCTGATGGTCTGGACACTTACTCCCATCGCTTCAGACAGGGCCTCGTCGGTCAGAAAAGGGCTGGTATGAAGTTTTTCCAGGAGGGCTTCATGCCTGAGCTTCTTCTGGGGGCGTGTCACATTATCACCTTTTTTATCAGCAAGTATTATAACCTATTACTAGTATAGCGAGGGTTCCCGGGTTTGGCAAGTAAAAAACAAAGCAAGATAAAAATGGCATTTTGCCTTTTATCTTGCTCATCCGGAGCCTTTTTATGCGGGGTGTGTTATTCGGCGGCTTTCACTACTTCTTTGCCTTTGTAGTAGCCGCATTCGGGGCACACGCGGTGCGGCATTTTCATCTGATGGCACTGGGGGCATTCGACGAAACCGGGAGCGGTGAGCTTCCAGTTGGCGCGGCGCTTGTCGCGGCGAGCTTTGGACATTTTACGCTTGGGTACTGCCATGGTCCGTATCCACCTCCTTGCAGCGACCGGGGCCGCCGTTCGTGTCGAGCATACTTTGGGGCTGCGCTATTTTTTCGGTAGCAATTTTGCCAGGGCCGCGAGCCGCGGGTCGATTGAGACGGTTTCGCAGGCGCAGGTCGCGTCGTTGCGGTTGATGCCGCATATGGGGCATAGTCCGCGGCAGTCTTCGCTGCAGAGCGCTTTTAGGGGCTCGGCGACGATGAGGGCTTCGCGGACGATTTCGGCTAGGTCGATTTCGTCGCCGTGGTAGCTGAGGGCGTCCGGGTCGGCGACGGCTGTGCTTTGGTCGCGGAAGTTTTCGCCGAAGGGGATGGCGACTTCGCGGGTGAAGTCGGTGAGGCAGCGGTTGCAGTTCATGGCGGCGGTGCCTTTGATGAGGCCGGATACGGCGATGAGGCTGCCGTTGTTGACTGCTTCGCCGGTTATCTCGACCGGGCCGCGCAGCCAGAGTTCGTTTCCTTCGCCGGCGATGTGCCCGGCCTGGGTTGAGAAATTGAAGGATTGGCGGGCGCCAATCGCTTGTCGAAGCTGCGCGATGTTGATTTTCATGATTTTCCACCCCAACCTTCATTAATTATAGCGACCGGACCAGGGTTTGTCAAGAAAAGCGGCGGCGCTTTGCGGGCGGCCTGTTTTGAAGGGGGTGCGGGAAAGGCGGAGGTGTATTTGCTTCATTATAGATTATGGACATAAATAGAGGAGGGTATCCCCTCCCCTATCGCGATTATTTATTGCCGGTGCCTTGCGGCGTTTATACGAGGTTGGCGCAGATTTGCTCGGTGTCTTTGGCGATGACGAGTTCTTCGTTGGTGGGGATGACGAAGATTTTGACTTTGGCGCCGTCGACGCTGATTTCGGCCGCTTTGCCGCGGATGTTGTTTTTGGCGGGGTCGATGCGGGTGCCGAGGAATTCGAGGCCCTGGCAGATTTTTTCGCGCATGGTGATGGAGTTTTCGCCGAGGCCGGCGGTGAAGACGATGGCGTCGACGCCGCCCATGGCGGCGACGTAGCCGCCGATGTATTTGCGGACTTTGTAGGCGAAAACGTCGAGGGCGAGCTGGGCGCGTTCGTTGCCTTCCTTGGCGGCTTCCTCGATGTCGCGGAAGTCGCTGGAGATGCCGGAGACGCCGAGGACGCCGGATTTTTTGTTGAGGTAGGTGTCGACCTGGTCGGGGGTCATGCCTTCTTTTTTCATGAGGTAGGTGAGGATGGCGGGGTCGATTTCGCCGCAGCGCGTGCCCATGACGAGGCCTTCGAGGGGGGTGAAGCCCATGGAGGTGTCGACGGATTTGCCGTGCTTGACGGCGGCGATGCTGGCGCCGTTGCCGAGGTGGCAGGTGATGATGCGCAGGTTGGACATGTGTTCTTTCATGAGTTCGCCGGCCCGCTGGGAGACGTAGCGGTGGGAGGTGCCGTGGAAGCCGTAGCGGCGGACGCCGTATTTTTCGTAGGCTTCGTAGGGCAGGCCATAGAGGAAGGCGTATTTGGGCATGGTCTGGTGGAAGGCGGTGTCGAAGACGCCGACCTGGGGGACGCCGGGCATGAGTTCGGTGCAGGCGTTGATGCCGAGGATGTTGGGCGGGTTGTGGAGGGGGGCAAGGTCGATGCATTCTTCGAGGGCGTCCATGACCTGGGGGGTGATGAGGACGGAATCGGCGAATTTTTCGGCGCCGTGAACGACGCGGTGGCCAACGGCGTTGATTTCTTTCATGCTTTTGAGGACGCCGTGCCCGGGGTTGGTGAGGGCGTCGAGGACCATTCTTATGCCGATGCTGTGGTTTTGGATGTCGGCGTTGAGTACGACTTTTTCTTTACCAGCGGGCTGATGGGTCAGGACCGAGCCTTCCAGTCCGATTCGCTCCACCAGTCCCTTGGCCAATACTGACTCGTCGGCCATGTTGAATAGCTGGTATTTGATCGACGAGCTACCGCAGTTGACCACAAGTATTATCATGTCGATTCCTCCAATGCTGTTTCGTCATATCCGGTCTGACCACCAGACTACTTTTACCTTGCTTTTTTCGACGCCAGTATTATTTTCCCTGCCTTGTTGTGAAACTATAATCAAAAATATGTCTTACGTGATGGAAGGATTTGCCGGGCCGGAGCGCGAAGGCTGTGGGCAAGGTTTTTGCGAAGGGGTATGGTTTATGCGGGCTGTGGGTATCGTGGCGGAGTATAATCCGTTTCATAACGGCCATTTGTATCATGTGGCGGAGACGCGCCGCCTTGCGGGCGATGCGGCGATCGTGGCGGCGATGAGCGGCAATTTCGTGCAGCGCGGCGAGCCGGCGCTTTTTGATAAGTGGGCGCGGGCGGAGATGGCGGTGCGCGGGGGCGTGGATCTGGTGGTGGAGCTGCCGGTGGGTTTCGCGGTGCGCAGCGCCCAGTTTTTCGCGGCCGGGGCGGTTCGCCTGCTGGCGGCTTTAGGGGTCGAGGCTTTGAGTTTCGGGGCGGAGGATGCCGATCCGGCGGCGCTCGGGCGGTTGGCGGCGGCGATGGACGAGGAGGCTGTGCAGACGCTTTTCCGCCGGCGGCTGGATGCGGGGGAGACTTACGCGGCGGCGCTGGGGCGGTCGCTGGCGGCGGCGAGCGGGCTGCCGCCGGCGATGGTGGCGTCGCCGAACAATATTCTGGCGGTGGAGTATTTGCGGGCGATCGCACGGTATGCGCCGGCGGTGGTCCCCCTCCCTGTCGCCCGCCGCGGGGCGGGTTATCACGAGCGCAAGGTTGCCGGAAAGATCGCGAGCGCTACGGCGGTCCGCGGCGCGCTGCAGGAGGGCCGGACGGAGCTGGCGTACGCGGCGATGCCGGTGGAGTGCCGCGAGGTGGCGGAGCGGTGCGTGGCCGAGGGCCTGGGGCCGGTGTGGTGGGGGGCTTTCGAGCAGGCGCTGCTGGCGGCGCTACGGCGGTCGAGGGTGGATGAGCTGGCGGCGCTGCCGGAGGTTTCGGAGGGCCTGGAGTATAAGCTGAAGGCCGCCGGGGCGGCCGGCGGCCTGGAGGAGCTGATGGCGGCGCTGAAGAGCAAGCGGTATGCGCGGACGCGGCTCCAACGGGTGCTTGTGCATGCGCTGCTGCTGAGCCGCCGGACGGATTTGGCGGCCTGGGAGGAGAGCGGCCCGCTGTATGCGCGGGTGCTGGCTTTTGGCGAGCGCGGCCGCCGGTTGCTGAAGGGGTTGGCACGGTCGGCGGCGGTGCCGGTGGTGACGAAGACTACGCATTTCCTCCATGGCCGCGAGCTTTGCGGGGCGGGGCTGACGCCGCTGCAGGCGATGCTGGCGCTGGATGTGGCGGCTACGGATGTGTATTGTCTCGGGCTGCCTGGCAGGGATTGGCGGCGCGGGGGGCGGGATTTCCGCCAGTCGCCGCTGTATGTCGCTTGCCGGCAATGAGCTCCCTGAGCTTGGGGAGGCCGGCTTCCATGGCCTGGGCGCCGAGGTCGACGGCTTCGTCGATGTCGGTGAAGGAGCTGGGGGAGATGTGGCCGGTGTCGGGTTTGATGAGCAGGTCGCAGTAGTGTTCGCGCTGCTTGAAGAGTTGCCGTTCGACGATGTCGATGGTTTGGATGATGACGTCGAAGATGTTTTCGAAGGCGGCGACGGCGCCGCTGGGGACGAGGTCGACGGCGATGACGATGTCGGCGCCCATGCCGTGGACGATGTCCATGGGGGTGGGGTTGACGACGGCGCCGTCGACGAGCAGCCGGCCTTCGTAGCTATATGGGACGAAGACGCCGGGGACGGAGATGCTGGCGCGGACGGCGTGGGCGACTTCGCCGTCGCGGAGGACGATTTCTTCGCCGGTGTTGAGGTCGGCGGCGACGACGGCGAGGGGGATGGCGAGTTCGCCGAAGGTAAGGCGCCTGGTGAGGAGCCTGATTGTTTCGAGGGTGCGGTCGCCGGCGACGAGGCCCATTTTGGGGAGTACGAAGTCTATCCAGTGGCGGCGTTTGAGGTTTTTGGCAAGTTTGTAGATGGTTTCGCTGTCGAGGCCGGATGCGTAGAGGGAGCCGATGAGGCTGCCGATGCTGCAGCCGGCTATGTAGTTTACGGATATGTGTTCGCGTTCGAGGATTTGGAGCACGCCGATGTGGGCCAGGCCTCTGAGGCCTCCCGAGCCGAGCGCAAGGCCGATGGTCGGTGACGTCATGTTTGCCTCCTGTCCGGTGGGGTGTTATGGGGTTATATTACTTCTCCCGCCCCAATATATATATTAGCAGACGCCGGGGTTGAGGAGGAGGGGCACGATGGGTCTGTGGGGGAAAGGGCGGCGCTACCGGTCCCGCTTGATTACTTTTTTCATGGCTTTGGCTACAGTTTTCGTGACGCTGGCGATGGTGAAGTATCCGAAGGATGCTTTCGATTCGGCTATTATGGGGCTGAATCTGTGGTGGAACGTCGTTTTCCCCTCGTTGTTGCCTTTTTTTATTTTGTCGGAGATTCTGATGGGGCTGGGGGTGGTGCATTTTATCGGCGTGCTGCTGGAGCCGCTGATGCGCCCTGTGTTCAACGTGCCCGGGGTGGGGGCGTTCGCGCTCAGCATGGGTCTGGCGTCGGGGTATCCGATGGATGCGGTGATTACGAGCAAGTTCCGCAAGAACCAGTTGTGCACGGCGGTGGAGGCGGAACGGCTGCTGTCGTTTACGAATACGGCCGATCCGCTGTTTATGTTCGGGGCGGTGGCGGTGGGGATGTTCGCGATGCCGGAGCTGGGGGTGATTATCGCCCTGGCCCATTATTTGTCGAGTTTTCTTGTGGGGATTATTTTCCGCTTCCACGCCCGCGGCCGCGACCGGCAGACGCCTGATGCGGCGGCGCCGGCCGGCAATATCGTGGTGCGCGCTTTCCGGGCGCTGTATTACGCCCGCCAGGAGGATAAACGTTCGCCCGGCCAGCTTTTGGGGGACGCGGTGAAGTCTTCGATGAATACTATTCTCCTTATCGGCGGGTTTATCATCGTTTTTTCGGTTTTTTTGCGGATTGTGTCGGTGATCGGCCTGACGGGGCTGCTGGAGACGGCGTTCGTTTGGCTGCTGAATGCGGTGGGTTTCAGCAGCAGTCTGGCGGCGTCACTGGTGAGCGGGCTGTTCGAGATCGATATCGGGACGATGGCGGCGAGCCAGGCCGACGCGCCGCTGGCGGAGAAGGTGGCGATGGCGGGGGCGATCATCGCCTGGAGCGGGCTGTGCGTCCATGGCCAGGTGGCGAGTATCGTGATCGAGTCGGGCATCAGGATCGCGCCGTATATTTTCGGCCGCTTGCTGCACGCGGTGCTGGCAGCGGTGCTGACGCTGCTGCTGATGAGCCACGGCGAGGCGGTGTCGCTGGCGCTTAGCGTGCCGGCGGCGGCGATGTCGGGGGGCGGCTGGTCGCCGATGTTCTGGCTGACGCGTTTCGAGCAGATGGGGTATGTGGCGCTGCTGTTCACGGCGCTGCTGGCGGGGCTGTCGCTGCTTTGGCATGCGGGCCGCGGGGTGAGGCTGCTGCTAAAAAAATAAGGGAGCGGCGGCGCTCCCTGGGTGGTGCTATTCGGGTTTTGACTGGCGGAGTTTGCCGTGGCTTTGGCGGACGACCTCAAGGGCTTTTACGAGGTTTTCTTCGAGGTAGGAGAAGACATCGTCGGCGTAGGCCACGGAGTCGGCCCTGAGTTCCCGCGATTCCCGCTGGGCCTGTTGAAGGATTTCGTTGGCCTGTTCCTGGGCCTGGCGGGCGATGGCGTTTTCGTCGGTGAGGCGGTGGATGTAGTTTTTCCCCTGGTCGACGATGCCCTGGGCTTCTTTCTGGGCGTCTTCGAGGATGCGCTGCCGCTCGCTGATGATGCGGTTGGCTTCCATGAGCTCGCCGGGGAGCACTTCGCGGAGTTCGTCGATGAGGCGGCCGAGGTCGTCTTCGTCGATGACCCGTTTGTTGGTGAAGGGTACCCGCGAGGCTTCCAGAAGCAAGCCTTCCATTTCTTCCAAAATCTCATCTACTGTCATGCGATTCTCCTCCTCCCCCTGCCTCGGGGTTCAGTCCTTGTTCAGCCGTTCGATGATCTTCGCCGTTACGGCCGCCGGCACGAGTCCGGAGATGTCGCCGCCGAACTTGGCCAGTTCTTTGACGCCGGTGGAGCTGACGAACGAGTAGTCGGCTGTGGTCATCATGAATACTGTTTCCATCTGGGGGTCGATTTTTTTGATGAGCAGGGCCCGCTGAAATTCATATTCGAAGTCCGACAGGGCTCTGAGGCCGCGCACGATGATGGTCGAGTTCTGGCGGCGCACGTAATCATTGAGCAGTCCGGAAAAGCAGTCTACCTTGATGTTGGGAATGTGGGCGGTGGCTATCCGCAGCATTTCAACACGCTCTTCCATGGTGAAGAGCGGTTTTTTGTTGGGGTTGTGGAAGACGGCGACGATGAGTTGGTCGAACATGACGCTGGCGCGGGCGAAGATGTCTACATGGCCGTTGGTTACGGGGTCGAAGCTGCCGGGGCATACTGCGATTCGCACTGATGAGCCCTCCATTCAGGTGGTGTGTTCGAGGAATGTTAGCAAGGTTTCTCCGTAGCGTTCGGTGCGGCTGATTTTGAGGTGCGCCAGGCCGGCAGGCAGCGATTCGTGGCGGGAGTGCTCAATTATGACGACGCCTCCGGGCCTGAGGAGGTTAGCGGCGTCGATTTTTTCGAGGATGGCGGCTGCCAGCCCTTTGTTGTAGGGAGGGTCGCAGAAGATGAGGTCGAAGGCCCGTCCGTCGCGGGCGAAACGGCCGGCGGCGGCGAGGGCGTCCTGACGGAGGAATTCGGCCCGCTCGGCCAGTTGGGCGCGGGCGGCATTTTCGCGGACGAGGGCGAGGCTGGCCGGGCTCGCGTCGATGAAGACGGCGGACGCGGCTCCCCTGCTGAGGGCTTCGAGGCCGAGGTTGCCGGTGCCGGCGAAGAAGTCGGCGACGGCGGCCTCGGCGATGCGGCCGGCGAGGATGGCAAAGAGCGATTCTTTGACCCGGTCGCTGGTCGGCCGGACGTCGCGGCCGCGGGGGGTTTTGAGTTTGATGCCCTTGGCGGTTCCGGTTATTATCCGCATTATTTTGTTCCATTCACATATTATATCTTACCACATTTATACAAAATAGTGATAGCTTCTGTCAAGTTCCCGGTGTAAAATAGCGTTTGACAGGATTTCGGCGGCCTTGGTCGAAATTGTTGGAGGTTAAGCCTGTTCCCCGAGGTGGATTATGGTAAAACGGTTCCTGTGCTGCCTGACGATTATCGTTACGGCGTTCGCGGCCGCAGCCGCGCTGAATATGGAGGCAGGCAACATCCGCGCCGCCCGCCCGGCGGTCGTGGCGGATTACGCCCCTACGGCCGCTACGGTGGTGCTCGTGCCGCTGGACAGCCGCCCGCCCTGCACGCAGTATGTGGAGCAGTTGGCCCGCCTGGCCGGCATCCGCGTGGTGCTGCCGCCGGCGGAGCTGCTGGACAAGTACCGCAAGCCGGCGGATCGCGCCGGCCTGCGGGAGTGGCTGCGGAAGGAGGCGGCCGGGGCCGATGCGGCGATCGTTTCGGTGGATATGCTGGTGCATGGCGGGCTGCTGGCTTCCCGGCTGGGAACGGGCACGGCGGACGATGCGGCGGCGGCGGTGGCGCTGCTGGACGATTTGCACAAGGACTACCCGCGGCTGAAGCTGTACGCGTTCAGTATTATTCCCCGCCTGCTGGTGGCCGACGACGCGGAGTCGGCCCGTTACCAAAAAAAGATGCTGGAGTATTCGGTGCTCAAGGATGCGGTGCTGGCGTTCGAGAACCCGCTGGACAGGGATAAGCTGGCGAAGTTGTCGGCCGAGATCCCGCCGGCGGTGGTGAACCGCTACCTGTCGCTGTACGAGGCTAATTCGCAGCTTAATTTCCGCCTGGTGGCGATGGCCGAGGCGGGTACGCTGGCGGGGCTGGTTATCGGCCAGGACGACGGTTTTCCCTTCGGGCTGCCGAATATGGTGAAGAGCCGCCTGGCGCATTACGTGTCGCACCGGCCGGCGTTGGCGGAGCGGGTGTTCATCACGCGCGGCACGGACGAGGTGGCGCTGACGGTGCTTGGCAGGGCGGCGGCGCTGGGCGCGGGGTACAGGCCGCGGGTGTGTGTGCAGTATTCCCACGCCGCGGCGCCGGGGACGGTGATGCCGTATATGCCGCATTCGGTGGCCCGGACGGTGGAAGAGAAGCTGGCCATCGCCGGCGGGACGCTGGTGAAGGAGCCTGCGGCGGCGGATTACGTGCTGTTCGTGCATATCGGCGACGTCAGTACGGGGCCGGGCGTACTGCGCGACGCGGCCCGCGCGGTGAAGGGGCTGATGGCTGCCGGCCACCGGGTGGGCGTGGTGGATCTGAGCGAGCATTTTTTCGCGGAGGAGACGCTGCTGCCGTATCTCATCAGGGAGGGCGTCGACCTGACGCGGCTGATGGCGTACGCGGGCTGGAACACGACGAGCAATTCGGTGGGCACGGCGGTGACGCAGGCGACGCTGTTCGCCGCGGCGCTGGAGAGGGCCGGCGAGGCGGGTCCGCCGCCGGGACTGTATAAACGCCAGCTCGAGTTTCTGACGGCCCGCCTGCTGGACGACTGGTATTATCAGAAGGATGTTCAGCCGTACGTGAACGCCCGGCTGAAGAAGTACAAGCTCGATCCGTACAATCTCGGCGACAACCTGCAGCGGGTGGACGACTGGATCGGCGGCCTGCTGGCGGAGCGGGCCGACGCGCTTTATCGCTCGTCGCTTGCCGGCCGGACGCTGCCGGGCGAAGGCGGTAAGCGGTACGTGATCAGCGGGCTGACGCTGAAGAGCCACCTGCCCTGGCAGCGGACGTTCGAGGTACAACTCGAACCGACGCTGGATTTCGCGGAGTTGGAGGAGTAGGAAGATGATATAGGCGAGCGGCCGTTCAGAAGTGCCCAGATGCAAGGCGCACCGGATAAGCAGGCACACAACGCTTTAGTGTTGATGTGATCGCTTAGGCCCGCGACGGCGTACTTGGTTGCGTACGTCGAGTGGGCCATCCGAGGAGCAAGTGCGCCGTTCTTGGTGCTTTAGCACCTTAGAACGGCGGCCTGCCCCTTGCGGGTACGCCGCAGATGGGCGCTTATCAACGGTCGCAAAAAAGAACCGGGGTGAATACCCCGGTTCTTGTGTATGTTATCTTATTACGCGTCTAGCGCCGAGGTATCTTTCGAGATAGTACTCCTTGCCCATCGGGGTGACGGTGACTTCTCCCGCGCCCGAGCTGGCGTGGATGAACCGGCCGCCGCCAATGAAGATGCCGACGTGCGAGGGACCGGGCTCGTAGGTGGTGAAGAAGACGAGGTCGCCGGGTGCAAGGTCGCGGCGGTTGACGGGGACGCCGACTGCGAATTGTTCGTCGGCCATCCGCGGCAGGTAGACGGCGAAATTGCCGTAGACGTAGGAGATGAAGCCGGAGCAGTCGAAGCCGCCGGGGGATCGGCCGGCCCAGACGTAGGGGACGCCGACGAATTGCTTGGCGAAGGCAACGAGCTGCTGGGCCTTGCGGTTGTCGCCGGCAGCGCGGCTGGTCTGCCCGGCGGCGGGCTTGTAGTCGCGCAGGGCGGCCAGGGTGGCCGGGCCGACGACGCCGTCGGCGGACAGGCCGGTGTCGAGCTGGAACTCGATGACGGCTATTTTGGTCTGGGAGCCGAAGGTGCCGTCGGGGGCGCCTTCGTAGTAGCCGAATTCCTGCAGTTTGAGCTGCAAGCGGTAGATGTCGTCGCCGCTCATCCCCTGCTTCAGGAGGGGCGCGGCGGCGTGGGCGGCGGCGGTGGCGATGAGCAGTACCATTATTCCGATGGCTATGATGCGCTTCGCTCGCCTCATGCTGGCACCCCCGTTTTTTGAGTGGTAACAATAAACGTTCGCCAAGGACAAGGGAAATCCTGTCCAGGTATTGGGCGAAAATATATTTTTTACATTTCCTTTCAGGGCCGATGCCTGTTGACTTTTCCGGCCGCCTTGGTGTATACTTAGTAACGTTGAATATCGGGGCGTAGCGCAGTTTGGTAGCGCGTTCGGTTCGGGACCGAAAGGTCGCAGGTTCAAATCCTGTCGCCCCGACCAGCAAAAAAAGACAGCCTAAAAGGCTGTCTTTTTTGTCGTGCAGTAATGGCCGAAGGCGGCGGGAAACGCCGGCTATGCGCCGGAGTTGCGACAAGGGGCAAGGACGTGATATATTTGTTATTAGAAAGCTTTATTATAGGGGCGTAGCCAAGTGGTAAGGCAACGGACTTTGACTCCGTCATGCGTTGGTTCGAATCCAGCCGCCCCTGCCAAAGAAAGAAAAAAGCACCTGCTTGCGCAGGTGCTTTTTTGATGGGTCCTGTTGAGTTGAGGTTGCGTAAAAAGCTCCAGATGCAAGGCGCACCGGAGGCTGACACCGGAAGCGTACACGAACGTACGCTGCACCCGTAAAGGGTAGGCCGCAGTTCTAACCACTAAAGCGCTAAGAACTGCGCACAGGATGGCAGCCGAGGAGCAACGCCGCAGATGGACTTTTTACGCGACCGAAATTATTCTTCGTCTTCTTTGTCTTTCTTGAAGGCTGCGATAATCCCTTCGGCGATGCGCTGCGGGACTTCTTCGTAGTGGTCGAAGGCCATGTCGAATTTGCCGCGGCCCTGGGTCATGGAGCGGAGGTCGATGGAGTAGCGGAAGACTTCGGCCAGGGGCGCCTGGGCGCGGACTACGCCGAGCCCCCCTCCTATCGGCTCCATGCCTAGGATGCGGCCGCGCCGGCTGTTGAAGTCGCCGATGATGTCGCCCATGTAGGATTCGGGGACGGTGACTTCGACGCTGTAGACAGGCTCGAGGAGGATGGGTTTGGCCTGGAGGGCGCCTTTTTTGATGGCGCCGGAGGCGGCGATTTTGAAGGCCATTTCCGAGGAGTCGACGTCGTGGTAGGAGCCGTCGGTGAGGGTGACTTTCATGTCGGTGACGGGGTAGCCGGCGAGGATGCCGTTGGCCATGGCTTCGCGGACGCCTTTTTCGACGGCCGGGAAGTACTGGCGGGGTACGGCGCCGCCGAAGATTGATTCGGCGAATTCGAAACCGGTGCCGGTGGGCAGCGGGTCGAGCTGCAGCCAGACATGGCCGTATTGGCCGTGGCCGCCGCTTTGTTTCTTGTGCTTGTATTCGGTTTTGACGCTGGAGCGGATGGATTCGCGGTAGGGGATGCGCGGGTCGCTGAGTTTGACGTCGACGCCGAATTTGCGTTTCATGCGCTCGGCGATGACGTCGATGTGCATGTCGCTGATGCCGCTGGCGAGGAGCTGGTGGGTTTCGAGGTTCTTTTCGAGGGTGAAGGTGGGGTCTTCGTCGGCCATGCGGGCGAGGGCGTTGCCGATCTTGTCTTCGTCGCCTTTGTTCTTGGCTTCGACGGACATGGTGAACATGGGCTTGGGGTAGACGATTGCGTCGAAGATGACGGGCTTGTCTTTGTCGCAGATGGTGTCGCCGGTTTTTGTTTCGGTCATTTTGGCGACGACGACGATGTCGCCGGCGTTGGCTACGGTGAGGGCGTCCTGGGTTTTGCCGCGCATGGTGAAGATGTTGCCGATGCGCTCGCTTTTTTCCCGGGTGGCGTTGTAGAGGGTGGAGTCGGGCTTGAGCTGGCCGGAGAAGACGCGGAAGAAGCTGAGGCGGCCGACGAAGGGGTCGGCGGTGGTTTTGAAGACGAGGGCGGCGAAGGGGTCGCCGTTTTTCCGCTCGACGGGTTCTTTGGTGGCGGGGTTGGCGCCTTTGGCGACGGTGTTTTCGGGCGAGGGGCCGAAGGCGATGAGGGCGTCGAGGAGCTGGTGGGTGCCGATGTTTTTGTAGGCGGCGCCGCACATGACGGGGCAGAATTTGCCCTGGGCCACGCCTTTGATGAGGCCGGTGCGGATTTCGTCGTCGCTGAGTTCTTCGCCTTCGAGGTATTTGGTGAGGAGGTCGTCGTCGGCTTCGGCGGCGGCTTCGATCATGGCGAGTCGCGCTTCGTCGGCTTTGTCTTTGAGGTCGGCGGGGATGTCGCCTTCGGTGTATTGGGTGCCCTGGGCGTTGGCCGGGGTGTAGGCTTTCATTTTGACGAGGTCGACGACGCCTTTGAAGCTTTCCTGGGCGCCAATGGGGATTTGGATGGGGAAGATGTTGTTGCCGAATTTTTCTTTCATCTGGTCGAGGGTGGCGAAGAAGTCGGCATTTTCCCGGTCCATTTTGTTGATGAAGGCGAGGCGGGGCACGCCGGTTTCTTCGGCGTATTTCCAGACGTTTTCGGTGCCGACTTCGACCCCGGAGGCGGCGCAGAGGACGATGAGGGCGGCGTCGACGGCCCGGAGCGTGCCTTTGACTTCGGCGACGAAATCAGCGTACCCCGGCGTGTCGAGGAAATTTATCTTATGGTCGCGCCATTCGCAAGGGGCCAGACCGGTGCTGATCGTTACTTTGCGTTTTACTTCTTCGGGTTCGAAGTCGGTGGTGGCTGTGCCGTCGTCGACTTTGCCGAGGCGGGTTACGGCCCCGGTGCTGTAAAGCAGGGCTTCCGCGAGTGATGTTTTGCCAGCACCACCATGGGCGAAGATGCCCACGTTCCGGATTTTGTCGCTTTTGTACTCTTTCAAATCAAGTCCCCCTTGCTGGTATAGTCCCTGTCCCACACAGTAGTGCGGCGAGTAAATGCGGTTCAAATAATTCTCTGTCAAGTGTAAATATTCCTGCTTTTCGGCGCGGAAAGAAATGTCGACCGGCGGCGGCCGCGGCGGACGGGGAAATAAATAACCGCCTGCTGCAGGCGGTTATTAGTATTGCCGTATTTAGCCATTTTTACAAAAAATCCGCAAGATTCTCCGCAGTGGCCGTGGCACGGTCATCGAGTAGACTTTCAGCTTCACTGCCCCTCGCCCCTTCCGCAACTTACTCGCTATAAGTTTATGACGAACGGGCGGTTGTTGTGACAACTATTTGGCGATGCGGTTGTAAAGCGGCTGGTTAATGGCAGGAGCCGCAGTTGCCGCCGGCGCAGCCGGCGCAGCTTTTGCCGCCGCCGCTGCCGGGCGAGCAGAAGGCGGACAGGGCTTTGGCGAGGTCTTTGCTGCCGCAGGCCGGGCAGGCGACGGTACCCTGCCAGTCGAGGCGGCAGAGTTGTTCGAATTGGGTGTTGCATTGATTGCATTTAAATTCGTAGATGGGCATTTATATCACCGTTTGGTTTCGTTTTCGGCCCGCGCGAGGATGAAGCAGAGGTCGGAAAGGCGGTTTACGAATACGAGTACGGGCTCGGCGACGGGTTCGGCGCGGGCTACGCGCCACAGCTGGCGCTCGGCCCGGCGGGCGACGGTGCGGGCGAGGTCGAGGGCGCCGCCGCCGGGGGTGTCGCCGGGGATGACGAAGGCGGTTAGGGGCGGCAGGGCGGCGTCGTATTTGTCGATGGTTTGTTCGAGGTCGGCAATTTCGGCCTGGGTGATGCGCGGCTGGCCGCCGAGGGTGGCGACTTCGGCCATGGCGGCCCAGAGGAGTTGCTGGAGATGGCGGACGGTGCCGCGGACGTCTTGGTTGGCGCAGAGGGCGCGGGCGAGGCCGAGGGCGGAGTCTAGTTCGTCGATGGTGCCGTAGGCTTCGACGCGGGGGCTGTCTTTGGGGACGCGCTGGCCGCTGTAGAGGGAGGTTTCGCCTTTGTCGCCGGTTTTGGTGTAGATTTTCATGTTGCTGCTCCCTTTATTGGACGATTTCGTCGGGGGTAAAGTAGATTTCGATTTCGCGGGCGGCGCTGGCCGGGCTGTCGGAGCCGTGGATGATGTTTTGGCCGATGCTGAGGGCGAAGTCGCCGCGGACGGTGCCGGGGGCGGCGTCGGCGGGGTTGGTGGGGCCCATCATGGCGCGGACGGTTTTAACGGCGTTTTCGCCGCCGATGACCATGGCGACGATGGGGCCGGAGGTGATGAAGGCGACGAGTTGGTCGAAGAAGGGCTTCCCTTTGTGTTCGGCGTAGTGGCTTTCGGCTTTGGCTGGGGAGAGTTTGAGCATTTTGAGGGCGGCGACGGTGAGGCCGCGCCGTTCGAAGCGGGCGATGATTTCGCCGGTGAGGCCTTTGGCGACGCCGTCGGGTTTGACGAGGACGAGGGTTTTTTCCATGTGGTCTCCTCCCCTATTTGCCGCAGTTCATTTCTTTATAGTTTTTGGCTTTTTCATGGTAGATGCCGGCCGAGGTGCGGATCATGGCGATGTCTTGGTCGCTGACGGCGCGGATGATCCGCCCGGGGGCGCCGACGACGAGGGAGCCGGCGGGGATTTGTTTGCCTTCGGCGATGAGGGTGCCGGCGCCGATGATGCAGTTGTCGCCAATGACGGCGCCGGCGAGGATGATGGCGCCCATGCCGATGAGGCAGTTGTCGCCGACAGCGGAGCAATGCAGGGTGACGTTGTGGCCGACGGTGACGTAGTCGCCGATGGCAAGGGGGTGGTCGGCGTCCTGGACGTGGAGGACGGAGCCGTCCTGGATGTTGGTGTAGCGGCCAATGGCGATGGGGGCGTCGTCGCCGCGGACGACGGTGTTGAACCAGATGCCGGAGCCGTGGCCGATGGTTACTTGGCCGATGACCTTGGCGCCAGGGGCGACGAAGACGTCGCCGTCGAGCTTGGGCCAGGCGCCTTTATAGGGCAGGAGGCCGCTCATTTTATGAGTTCCTCGAATTTGGCGGCGTCGAGTTTTCTGAGGATGGCGACGAGCAGGCGGACGGTGGCGTCGTAGTCGTCGCGGTGGATGACGCTGTTGTGGCTGTGGATGTAGCGGGTGGGCAGGCTGAGGACGAGGCTGGGAACGCCCTGGCCGTGGATGTGGATGCGCCCGGCGTCGGTGCCGCCGCCTTCGGTGAATTCGAGCTGGTAGGGGATGTTGTTTTCTTCGGCGACGGCGACGGCGAAGTCGCGGAATTTGGGCATGGGGATGAGGCTGGAGTCGAAGATGGAGATGGCGACGCCTTTGCCGAGCCGGCTGGAGGCCTGGTCGTCGCTGACGCCGGGGGTGTCGCCGGCTACGCAGGTGTCGACGGCGAAGGCGAAGTGAGGGTCAATGACGCTGGCGCTGGTTTTGGCGCCGCGCAGGCCGACTTCTTCCTGGACGGTGCCGACGCCGAAGACGGTGTTGGGGTGGATTTCCTGGTGGAGGGCTTGGATGACGTCGACCATGACAGCGCAGCCGATGCGGTTGTCCCAGGCTTTGGCCATGAGGTATTTGTCGTCGGCGAGGGGGGTGAAGGTGCTGTAGGGGGCGACGGCGTCGCCAGGGCGGACGCCGAAGCGTTCTTTGGCGTCTTTTTCGTCGGCGGCGCCGATGTCGATGTACATTTCTTTCTTCTGGACGACTTTTTTGCGTTCTTCGGGGGTGAGGATGTGGGGCGGTTTGCTGCCGATTACGCCGGGGAGGTCGCCTTTGGCGGTCATGACGGTGACGCGCTGGCCGAGCATGACTTGCTCCCACCAGCCGCCGAGGGTGGTGAATTTGAGGTAGCCTTCCTTGGTGATGTGTTTGACCATGAAGCCGATTTCGTCCATGTGGCTGGCGAGCATGATGCGGGGTTCGTCGGCGGCGCCGCGTTTTTTGAAGATGATGCTGCCGATGCGGTCGTACGATACTTCGCTTTTACCGGCAAGGCGCTCGGCCAGCAGGGTTTTGACCCGCTGCTCGTAGCCGGACGGGCCGGCGACTTCGCTGATTTGCTTGAGCCATTCGAGTGTTTTATCCATGTATGTGTATCCCCTCCTATTCGTTATGCGTAGTGTGCGGCGAAGTTTTATACGCTACACTACCATTATATGGAGAGGCGGTGGTCTTGTCAAAAACAGCATCCGATGGACTTTTTAGGCAACCGGGACAAAAAAATAACCTGCTGCGCATGCTGCACAACAGGAATATCAGTCTACCACCAATCTCCTACTTATTGTCAGGAGTAAAATAAAAATCCCTCCTCAAGATACTTTTTGCGCCAACTGTCCGGACATTTTGCCGCGTTTGACTTCTGTGGCGTCGACTTCGGTCGCGTGAAGACTATCGACAAGGTAGCGGCAGGCTTCCCAGGGATCGACCCGGTCACCGCAGGTAAATACGTCGACAGCTGCATAGCCGAGTTCCGGCCAGGTGTGGATCGCCAGGTGTGATTCGGAAATCACGACAACTCCACTTACGCCTTGCGGGCTGAATTTGTGAAAGGCGACCTCGCGTACTTCGGCTCCAGCTTCGAGGGCGGCGTCGACCATGGCGCGCTCGACCTTTTCGGGGTCGTTGAGGGCGGCAGCGTCACAGCCGTAAAATTCCGCCAAGATGTGGCGACCTAAGGCGTTCAACTCATCCAATACCTCCTTCGCTTTAAACGAAATTCCAGATAAATTGTAACAAATCCGCCGGGAAAGTCAATATATAATTATAATATATCGCTTTTCCGGCGGATTGTGCTTACTGGCGGAGATTTACGGCGTCTTTCAGCCTTTGACGATGGTGTTTTCGAGCCGGCCGATGCCGGCGAGTTCGACGGCTACTTTGTCGCCGACTTGCATGGGGCCGACGCCGGCGGGGGTGCCGGTGAGGATGACGTCGCCGGGGTAGAGGGTCATGACCTGGCTGGCGAAGGCGACGAGTTCCTCGACTTTGAAGATGAGGTCGCGGGTGTTGGAGGCTTGTTTGACTTCGCCGTTGAGGTAGAGCTTGAGGTCGGTGTTGTCGGGGTCGATGTCGGTGGCGATGCAGGGGCCGAGGGGCAGGAAGGTGTCGAAGGATTTGCCGCGCGTCCATTGGCCGTCGCTTTTCTGGATGTCGCGGGCGGTGACGTCGTTGGCGCAGGTGTAGCCGAGGATATAGCCGCGGGCGTCGGCGGCGGCGACTTTGCGGGCCTGTTTGCCGATGACGATGGCGAGTTCGGCTTCGAAGTGGAGGTTCCGGGAGATGGCCGGGTATTCGACTTCTCCGCCGGGATGGGTGAGCGAGGATGAGGGCTTGAGGAACATGAGCGGTTCTTGGGGCAGGTCGATTTTCATTTCTTTGGCGTGGCCGTGGTAGTTGAGGCCGATGCAGACGGCCTTGGAGGGCACGCACGGGGCGAGCAGTTTGATGGCGTCGGGTTTTACCGTCTGGTTGCCCATGGCCCACTGGCCGAAGATGTCGCCTTCGACGATGCGGATGTTTTCGCCTTCGAGGACGCCGTACCTGACCGCCGAGCCTTGCTGAAACCTTACGAATTTCATTGTTTTTCCCCCTGTTCCATGTGGATATATATTGTTTCCTTGCCGGGGAGATTATTCCTGCCGGGGGGAAAGAAAAGGCTCCGCGGCTTTGGCCGCGGAGCCTTGAGTGTGTCGGTCAGCGCATTTTTTTGGCGAGTTCCTGCAGTTTCGCCACCCGCTGGGCGGTGGCGGGGTGGGTGCTGAAGAGGTTGGTCATCCAGCCGCCGACGCCGGAGAAGGGGTTGATGATGAAGAGGTGCGAGGTGGCGGGGGTGGCTTCTTCCATGACGCGATGCCGGGCGTAGTTTTCGATTTTCTGCAGGGCGCTGGCGAGGGCCAGCGGGTTGCCGGAGACGAGGCCGCCGGTTTCGTCGGCCTGGAATTCGCGGACGCGGGAGATGCCCATTTGGATGAGGGTGGCGGCGATGGGGGCGAGAACGACGAGGAAGATGAACTCGAAGATGCCGCCGACGCCGCCATCTTCGTCGTCGCTGCCGCGGCCGAAGATGGCTGCGAACTGGGCCATCTGGGCGATCATGGTGATGACGCCGGCGATGGTGGCAACGATGGTGCTGATAAGGGTGTCGCGGTTTTTGACGTGGGCGAGTTCGTGGGCGACGACGCCTTCAAGCTCTTCGTAGTTGAGGGCCCGCATGATGCCGGTGGTCACGGCGACGGCGGCATGATCCGGGTCGCGGCCGGTGGCGAAGGCGTTGGGGACGTCGGTGTCGATGATGTAGACTTTGGGCATGGGCAGTTTGGCTTTCTGGGCCAGACCGGAGACCATGCGGATGAGGTCGGGGGCCTGCTGGGGGGTTACCTCCCTGGCGCCGTACATCTTGAGGACGATTTTATCGCTGTACCAGTAGCTGGCGAAGTTCATGATCATGGAGAGGACGAACATGATGGTCATGCCCCTGGTGCCGCCGAAGGAGTAGCCGATGGCGAGCAGCAGACCGGTAAGGCCGGCGAGAAGGATGGTAGTTTTAAGCGAATTCAAAGCGAATCCACCTCCGTTTTCGTTTGGGTACCGATATGTCAGTAGTATTATATAGCCTGGTTACGGGTGTTTATTCCTTCGCGGGAATCCCTCCTAGTGTCGTGTTACTATTAATTATAAGTAAAATGCTTATAATTAACAACAGCGAATTAAGGCCTTTCCAATCGGTCTTTTATCGCTTTGAGCATATTTTCGGCATTGGTCTTCACTTTCTTCTTCAGGATGGGGTTTAACAGGCCCGCAATCATCGGGATGCCGAATTCGAAGTCGACGGTTAGCTTGATTTCGGTGGCCCCGTCCCGAGGGGTGAGGATCCACTCGCCTTCGAATTTTTTGAGGTCGCCGTCGATTTGTTTGTAGGCGATGTGGAAGTTGGCGTCGTCGAAGATGTCGCGCTCGGTCCATTTGATGATGCGGCCGTCGACGTTGGAGACCCATTTGGTGAGGGTGGTGTTCCCGTCGCGGTCGACGATTTCTACGCTGACGAGGTCGGCCATGAATTCGGGATATTTGTCCATTTCCCTGAGGATGGGATAGATGGCTTCGCGGCTGGCGCTGACGGGCAGCGAGACTTCTACGTACGGCATGGGGGCGCCTCCTTATTGAAATTAGCGAAGTCGAAGGCCGTTCAGAAGGTCCCAGATGCAAGGCGCACCGGAAGAACGCGCCGCGCCGCGTACTTTGAGCGTACGCAAGCAAGCGCTCTGAGGAGCAACGCCGCAGATGGGGCCTTATCAACGGCCGTCTATAGATCCTCGATCATGTCCTGGGCGATTTCGACGCCTTGCGAAAAGGCGTCCAGGACGTGATCGACGTGGTCGCGGCTGATGGCCAGCGGCGGTTCAATGCGGATGACTTTGGGGTTGTTGAGGGTGTAGGCGACGAGGACGCCGCGGTTGATGAGTTCGGACATGAGCAGGCCGCCGATGCCTTCTTTGGTGAGTTCGAGGCCGATCATGAGGCCGCGGCCGCGGACTTCGCGGATTACTTCGGGGTATTGGACGGCGAGGGTGCGGAGGGCGGCGAGGAAGTAGGCGCCGGTGGCGGCGGCGCGCGCCGGCAGGTCTTCCTCCCGGATGACGGCGATGGCGGCGTTGGCGGCCGCGCAGGCTAGGGGGTTGCCGCCGAAGGTGGTGGTGTGGAGGAAGGGGGCGGTGATGTATTTGTCCCAGACGTGCGGCCGGGCGGTGAAGGCGCCGACGGGCATGACGCCGCCGCCCAGGGCTTTGGCGGTACAGAGGATGTCGGGCACGACGCCGGTGTGGTCGGCGGCGAACATGGCGCCGGTGCGGCCGAGGCCGGTCTGGACTTCGTCGCAGATGAGGAGGGCGCCGTGGCGGTCGCACAGCCGCCGGGCGGCGGGCAAATAGTCGTCGGGGGGGACGATGATGCCGCCTTCGCCTTGAACGGGTTCGAGGATGACGGCGGCGGTGTCTTCGTCGACAGCCGCTTCGAGGGCGGCGGCGTCGCCGAAGGGCACGTGGGTGAAGCCGTCCAGCAGGGGCTGGAACGGCGCGCGGAAGAGTTCGCGGCCGGTGGCGGTGAGGGCGCCGAGCGTCTTGCCATGGAAGGCGCCGGCGGTGGCGACAAATTTCGGCCGGCCGGTGTGGATGCGGGCGAGTTTGAGGGCGCCTTCGACGGCTTCGGTGCCGCTGTTGCCGACGAAGCTGTAGCAAAGGTCGCCGGGGGTTATTGCCGAGAGGGCTTCGCAGAGGTCGGCGAGGGGTTTGTCGAACAGCACTTTGCTGGAGAGCGGCATCATGTCGAGCTGTTCTTTGACGGCGGCGACGACTTTGGGGTGGCGGTGGCCAAGGCTGAAGACGCCGTAGCCGCCGAGGCAGTCGATGTATTCCTTGCCGTCGATGTCGCGGATGATGCTGCCCTCGGCCTGCCATTCGACGGTGGCCAGGCCCATGAAGCGAAACAGCCTGGCAACGGCCGGATTGATGAATTGTTCGTATTTCGCGATGGTTTCGGCGATGATTTTTTCCTTATCCATCGTCAGCACCTCCTGTTTTTTCTGGTATTATTTTCTATCCCGCGACAGGCAAACCCTTCTTTCCGGCGGCCGGCGGCGTGAAAAAAGGTTACTGGAAGACCAGGCGATAAACCGGCAGGGCAAGGGAAATGAGGATGATGACAAGGACGCCGTAGGCGCCGGTCTTGTTGCCGTTCATCCGCAGCCAGCGCGCGTAGGTGAGGGCGTGAAAGGCGGCGAGGAGGGTTATGAAGAGGTAGATGTATTCGCTCATGCGGGAGGGACCTCGCTGTTGGTATAATTTCGCTGTCATGGATAGTATTGACGCTCAACAGCCCGCTTAGTCATGGGTCAATTTTTGCTAGTCGTAAAAATTCGGTGTTATATCACTATCCATCCGGCGTGGCAAAACCCCGCCGGCGGCGGGGCTTTTTTTCAGGTGCGGCCCATGAGCCGGTAGCCCACTCCCGATTCGGTGATGATGTAACGGGGCCGGGCCGGGTCGTCCTCGATTTTCCGTCTGAGCTGGCCGATGTATACTCTTACGTATTGGGTATCCTCGCCGTATTCGTTGCCCCATACCGTTTTGAGGAGCTGCTTGTGGGTCAGGACTCTGCCGGCGTGTTGGATGAGGACCCTGAGGATGTCGTACTCCGTCGGGGTGAGCTTTATTTCGCGGCCTTTGACCGTGACCCGCCGCAGGTTGAGATCGACGGACAGTTCACCGCAGGTGAAGACCGGTTCGCTTTCGGGCGCGAGGGACCGGCGGAGCGACACCCGGATGCGGGCGAGCAGTTCCCCGACGCTGAAGGGTTTGGTCACGTAGTCGTCGGCGCCGGCGTCAAGGGCGGCTATTTTTTCTTGTTCCTGGTCGCGAACGGTGAGGATGATGATGGGCAGCCGGGACCAGCCCCTGAGTTCCTCGACGACGGCTTTGCCGTCCATATCGGGCAGGCCCAGATCGACGAGGATAAGGTCGGGTTTGGCGATCGCCGTTTTGTTTATCCCGTCGCGGCCGGAAGCGGCTTCCTCGCAGTCGTAGCCGTGCGCGGAGAGGGATACCCTGAGCAGCTTTCTTATTTGCGGTTCGTCGTCGATTACCAGAACTTTGTATCGTCTGTCAGCCATTTTTACAGCCCCTCCTCTGCCATAACCGCGCCGTCCCGGGTCGGCACCGTGAAGCGGAAGGTCGTCCCGCCGCCGGGCGGACTCTCGGCCGTTATTTCGCCTCCGTGCGCCTCGATGATGCCTTTGCAGATGGCCAGTCCGAGCCCCGTGCCGCCGACCGGCTCGCGATGCCGGCCACGGTAGAATTTGTCGAAGATGTGCGCCAAATCCGCGGGCTTTACGCCCTGCCCTTCGTCCCGGACGGCGAATTCGACGGCGTCGCCCCGGCGCTCGGCGGTGATGTGTATGTCGCTGCCGCGCGGCGAGTATTTGGCGGCGTTGTCGAGCAGGTTGGCCAGCACCTGTTCGATAAGGACGGCATCGGCCCGCATGAGCGGGAGATCGTCGGTAACCGCGATTTTTATCCGGTGGTTGCGGACGGTGTCCTTGAGGCGGGCCAAGGCCGCGCCGATGATGTCCTCGGCGTCGCACCAGTCTATTTTCGGCCGCATCATGCCGCTTTCCAGCCTGGCGGTGTCGAGAAGATTGGATACCAGCTTCTCCATCCGCGCCGCGCCGTCATGGATATTTTCCAGCAGTTCTTTTTTTACGGCTTCGTCATACAGGCTGCCGGCATCGAGCAATGTCGAAACGGAGCCGATTATCGAGGCGAGCGGCGTCCTCAGTTCGTGGGATACGGAATTGAACAGGGCGTTCCTGAGCCGGTCGGAGTCCTCCAGCAGGGCCGCCTGGCGCGCTTTCTCGGCGAGGTTGACCCTTTCGACCGCCAGGGCCGCCAAGCCCGCCCAGGCGTCCACAAGCCTTTTTTCCTCCGGCCGGAGGGGGTTATCGCCAATACCGATGCCGAGCACGCCGAGGGTGAGGCCGCCGCTTTTCAGCGGCAGGAAGAGCTGATCGGACGCCGCGGAGGTATCGGTCGACCGGCCTGCGGGCCGGCCGTTTTTGAAGACCCAGCGGGCGATCTCTTCGTTGCCGGGGACGGCGGCCGGCCGCTCGGCCGAGTCGGCCCACAACGCCAGTCTGCCGTCGTCCTCCGGGAAAAACACCTGCACGGGCCGGTCGAGGGTTTCGGCGGCGTGCTGCGCCAGCCCCCGGGCTATGGCCTTCAGGTCGATTACGGCCGCGATCTGGCGGCTGAATTCATAGAGGGCCCGCGTGCTTCTTTCCCGCATGCTGGCGGCCGCCGATTCCAGCCGCAGCATTTCCGTGCGGCCGCCGACGATGAAGGCGACGGCGAGGAAGGTAAGAAAGCTCCACAGGTAACGCCCGTCGGCGACGGAGAAGGTGTAGAGGGGCGGCACGAAAAGGAAATCGAAGCAGAGCACGCCGGTGAAAGCGGCGAAGTAGGAGGGCCACCGGCCCCACCAGTAGGCGCTGAGGATGACCGGGAGCTGAAAGAGCAGCGCCACGTTGGCGAGTTCGATCTGGTCGCCGATCAGCCGGTTGCCGGCGGTGACGGCGAGGACCATCGCCAGGCTGCGGGCGTAATATTGCCACGGTATGCCGGTTGTCCGGCGGCTGACCCGCTTGCCGGCAGGTTTTTCCCGTTCCGTTCCCTGGATGAAGTAGACGTTTATGCCCGCGCTGCGGCCGATAAGGTCGTCGGCCAGCGAGCCGTGGAGCAGTTTCCAGAGGCTGCTGTGGCGAGGTTTGCCGACAACGATGGTGGTGACGTTGTGGGTGCGGGCGATTTCCAGCAGTTCGTCGGCGATTTCCCGGCCGACGACGGTGAGCGTTCTGGCGCCCAGCTCCTCGGCCAGCCTGAGGTTCCTGGCGACCCGCTCGCGTTCTTCCTCTCCCATGGGGAAGCGGCGGGCGGGGGCTTCGACATGGACGGCGAGCAGATCGGCCTGGAGGCCGCCGGCCAGCCGGCGGGCGGCCCGCACGAGCTGCGCGGAAAACGGGCTGCCGCTGACGCAGACCATCACTCGGCCGGCGGCCGGCCACGGGCCGCTGATCTGGTGCTCGCGCATGTATTCGGACAGATCCCTGTCGACGTGGAGGGCCGTTACCCTGAGCGACAGTTCGCGCAGGGCGTTGATGTTCCCCGGCCGCAAAAATTTGCGGACAGCCTGATCGGCTTGGCCGGGCAGGTGCACCTTGCCTTCCTTCAGCCGCTGCAGCAGTTCTTCCGGCGGCACGTCGATGAGCTGGACGGTATTGGCGGCTGCGATGATCTCGTCGGGTACGGTTTCGTGGACAATCGCGCCGGTGATCTGGGCGACGATGTCGTTGAGGCTTTCGATGTATTGGACGTTGAGGGTGGTGTAGACGTCGATGCCGGCCTGGCGGATTTCCTCAATATCCTGGAAGCGGCGCAGGTGGCGCGAGCCGGGGGGATTGGGGTGGGAAAGCTCGTCGATGAGAGCCAGCGCCGGCCGGCGTTTTATGACGGCGTCGACGTCGAGCTCGCCGCCGTTTTTCCCGGGGGCGGCGGGGGGCAGGCCGGCGAGAAGCTGCTCGATTTCCGGCCGGCCGTGCGTTTCGACGCAGCCGACGACGACGTCGATATTCTCGGCCAGCCGCTGGCGGGCGGCGTCGAGCATCGCCCGCGTTTTGCCGACGCCGGCGGCCGCGCCGAGGAAGATGGTGAGTTTGCCGGGTTTGTTGTCAGCCATGCCGATACCTCCGCAGGAGCCTTTTAGTTAGTTTCAACGGATTTCGGGCCCGTCCTGCACGGCGGCAAAAGAATAACGTCCCCGGGCGGGACGCGTCAGCATTATCGTTTCCGGGCCGTAGGCGAGCGCTCGCATCATTGTCGGCGGTTCCCTCCAGAGCTTTCCGGCAAATATAAAAAGATGACCATTAGGCCGTGCCGGATGGTCATCATACGGCGGCCTTCGGTCCACCACCACCAGTATAAGGCCGTTGGCGATAAAGAATGTGTAAATATCAGCGGCGGCTTTATAAAGGAAATATAAAGATTGCGCCGGCGGTCGGTACGCCGGCAAAAGGGGCCCGCCTTGCGGCGGGCCTGTTCGTTGCGGTTATTTAGCCGGCCGCGACGGCGGCCGGTCAGGTCAGCCGGCGCATGAGCCGCATGCCGTTGAGGGTGACAAGGATCGACGCGCCCATGTCGGCGAACACCGCCAGCCAGAGGTTGACGACGCCGAAGAAGGTCGCAATCACGAATATGGCTTTGACGATGATAGAGAAGCTGATATTTTGCTTGACTACCGCCACCGTCTTGCGGCTGAGCCTGATGACATAGGCCAGCTTGCCGAGGTCGTCGGCCATGAGGGCGATATCGGCGGTTTCGAGGGCGGTGTCGGAGCCGGCGACTCCCATGGCTACGCCCACGCTGGCGGCGGCCAGGGCCGGGGCGTCGTTCACGCCGTCGCCGACCATCACCATATTGCCGTATTCCCGGGCGATGCTCTTCACGGCCGCTACTTTATCCTCGGGCAACAGTTCGCTGTGGAAGGCGTCGAGATCGAGCCTGTCGGCTATCGCCCCGGCCACACGGTTGTTGTCGCCCGTCAGCATCACGATATGGCGCATTCCGGAAGACCGCAGCGACTTAATGGCAGCCCTGCTGTTGTCGCGCAGCGTGTCGGCCACGGCGATCATGCCGTAGACCTCCTCCCTGGTGCCTACGAGCATTACCGTCCGGCCCTGCCGCTCAAGTTCGGCCAGCCGCGGTTCATAGGGGGCGAGGCCATGGCCGAGTTCCTCGAATAGGCGGAGATTGCCGACATAGATCGTCCGGCCGGCGATGTCGGCCTGGGCGCCCCGCCCTACCAGGGCTTTGAAGTTGGCGACTTGTTCCAGGGTTATACCGGCCGCCTTGGCGACGATGGCCTGGGCCAGCGGATGCTCCGACCACTTTTCGACGGCCGCGGCCAGGGCCAGAAGTTCATTTTCGCTCAGGCCGCCCGCGGGCAGGAGGTCGGTGACGGCCGGTCGGCCGACGGTGAGGGTGCCGGTTTTGTCGAAGGCGATCGCCCTGATGCCGCCCACCTGTTCGAGATAGGCGCCGCCTTTTATGAGCACGCCTTGCCTTGACGCATTGCCGATGGCGGAGACGATGGAGACCGGCGTCGATATGACCAGGGCGCAGGGGCAGGATATAACGAGCAGCACCAGCCCTTTGTAGAACCAGGGGGCGAACGGCTGGCCGAAGGCGAGCCAGGGCACGACCATGACGCCGACGGCGCCGAGGAGCACGGCCGGGGTATAGTATTTGGCGAAGACGTCGACGAATTGCTGGGAGGGGGCCTTCTGGGCCTGGGCCTCTTCCACGAGGTGCATGATCTTGGCCAGCGTGGAGTCGGCGGCCACTTTCGTGACTTCGATTTCCAGCATGCCGTGTTCGTTGACCGTACCGGCGTAAACGCCATCGCCCGCGGCCTTCTCCACCGGCACGGACTCGCCGGTGATGGTGGCCTGGTTGACCGCCGACGCGCCGCTCTTCACGATGCCGTCCATGGCGATCCGCTCGCCCGGTTTGACGATAATAGTGTCGCCCATTACGATGTCCTCGACCGGCAGCCGCAGTTCCTGACCGCCGCGGCGGACGAGGGCTTCGGGCGGGGCCAGTTCCATCAAGGCCCTGATCGACTGGCGCGTTTTATCCATCGTATAGGTTTGCAGGGTGTTGCCGAAGGAGAAGAGAAAGGCCACCGTGGCGGCTTCGCCCCATTGGCCGATGGTCGCCGCGCCGATCACGGCGACGGTCATGAGGAAATTCATGTCAAAGGTCCAGGATCTGAGCCCGTAGAGGCCGGTCCGGGCCGAGTTGTAACCGCCGATGATCGCGGTCAGGGCGAACAGGGGTATCAGCGTCTGTTCGCCGACGCCGCCCCATTCGAGGATAGTGGCGACCAGCAGCATTGCGCCCGACACCATGGTGGCGACAGTCCGGCGATTTTGCCACCAGGCCGCTTTGGCCTGCGGGGTGCGGGCCGCCTTGTCCTCACGTTCGGCTTTATAGCCGGCCTGTTCCACGAGCTGCAGGATGACGGAGTCGGACAGGGTATGCTCGACGGTCATTTTGCCGGCGCCGAAGTTGACGGCATCCAGCCGGACTCCCGGCGTGGCGGCCAGTTTCTTCTCCAGCTTGGCGGCGCAGTCGCCGCAGTCGAGGCCGGATACCCGGTATACCGTCCGGTGGAATCCGTGATGGTCCTGGGCCGCATTCACGAGCGTCGCCTGGTAGCCGAAGCCGCCGACCGCCTTTATTTCGTCCGCGCAGCAGCCGCAGCCCATGGCCGCCGGCGGAGGGGCGATAACCAGCGTTGCATTTGGCGCGCAGGATTGGCAATGGCAGGCAGCTTTGAGGGATCCTTTGGCCATGTTTATTACCCCTATCTATGTGCAATGTGTTCGATGCCCTGGGAAAGAAGCAGGGCGATATGGTCGTCGTCGAGCGAGTACCAGACCATTTTGCCATCCTTGCGGTATTTTACCAGCCGGGTACCGCGCAGCAGGCGGAGCTGGTGCGAGACGGCCGACTGGCCCATCTGGACGACGGCGGCGATGTCGCATACGCATAGTTCCCGCTTGGACAGCGCGTGGAGAATCTTTATGCGCGTGGGATCGCCCAGTATCCTGAACGTTTCGGCAAGTTGATGAACGGCGTCGTCGGCAAGCATTTCCGCCTTGGCCAGGCAAACGTTCTGGGGATGTTCACACAACTGTTCGCAAACGTCGCACTCTTGCTCTTTCATAAAATCACCACCAACATATGAGTATTTGTTCATATGTATAATATTATTTTTTCCCGCATCCGTCAATACCTATTATTCTACGAGGCGGCATACCGTACCCGGGCGGATCGGCGACGCGGGGCCGGGGCGAGGGAGGCGCCGGCGGGGATGGGGTGCAGGGTATGCAGATAAATAAGAGAAGAAGTAGGAAAAACACCGCCGCTGCCAGTATTGTAGTGTTAGCCGACAACTTCTTGGAATGTGAAGAGATTGCTGGGGAGTGACAGTATGCATACCCGCAGGGTCAATCATGTCGTCGTTTATGGTTTGATCGTCGTTCTGCTGGCCTCGCTGCTTACGGGGTGCTTCGGGGGAAAAGGCGTACAACCGGCGCCGCAGAGCGGGGGCCGGGACGTCATCGCCACTCGGGGCGTGGTGACGACGGCTCATCCGCTGGCTTCGCAGGCCGGACTCGATGTTCTTAGGAAGGGCGGTAACGCGGTCGACGCGGCTATCGCCACCGCCCTGGTGCTCGGCGTGGTGGAGCCCTATGCCTC
>JARKNV010000072.1 GCA_029976065.1 Selenomonadales bacterium | reverse complement strand
ATTTATATAAACTTAAGTAGTATCCCGCCCCCAATAAGAGTGTGACAGTACCTTCCGGAGACTTGTAACCTAAATTCCTGCATGGACATTCTTAATACTGTAGATAATATCCCAGGAGGTGAACATATGCCTGGCTGTGGAATCAAATATCGGCTAAACTCTATCGGTTATGCCGAAAGGAGCAATCCGGCTGCCGAAACCCTTTACCGTGATTTACTGGTGGAAGTAATGATTAAAAAATTGCGGGAAAATGGAAAACTGCGATAGCCGGCGTTTTCGTTAGAATAACAACGCAGGCGAAGTCGCCTTCGCCCAGACCAAATGCATGACCAACCTCAGCGCCGACCCGGTCGATTTCCTCCTCACCTCCGTCCGGCTGGGCATCATCAACGAATTCCAGGGCCTGTTCGCCCTCGACATCCTCCAGGAAATCCTCATGGGCACCCAGAAAATCCACACCACCCGCCAGAACATGGGCCTCCTCGACCCGGCCAAAATCAACGTCATCGCCAACGGCCACATGCCGCTCGTCGCCCACACCGTCATCGAGCTCGCCTCGCGGCCCGAATGGCAGGAAAAGGCCCGCGCCGCCGGCGCCGCCGGCCTCCAAGTCCTCGGCCACGTCTGCGAAGGCCAGCAGCTCATGAATTACGCCGGCACCCAGGCCATGCCGGCCTACGGCGGCCAGGAAGGCGAGTGGCTGTCCGAGGAATACCTGCTCGCCACCGGCTGCGTCGACCTGTTCATGTTCGACTACAACTGCACCGTGCCCACCCTGCCGCTGTACGCCAAGCGGTTCGGCACCACCATGGTCAGCACCCACGAGGTCATCAGGCTGCCCGGCACCGAAACGGTCGAATTCGTCCCCGAGCGCATGGCCGAGCAGGCCGGCAAAATCCTCGCTATGGCCATCGAGGCATACAAGCGGCGCAAGGCCGAAAACCGCCAGATATATGTCCCGCAGTACACCACCGAATGCACCGTCGGCTTCAGCACCGAGCCCATAAAAGCCGCCCTCGGCGGCACCTGGCAGCCGCTGCTCGACGCCATCGTCAAAGGCAGCATCCGCGGCCTCGCCACCATCGTCGGCTGCACCACCGCCCGCTACGGCCAGGGCGGCAGCAACATCTTCCGCATCGCCAAGGGCCTCATCGCCAAGGACATCCTCGTCCTTGCCGGCGGCTGCACCTCGGCGGTCATGGAATACACCGGCCTCACTCGGCCCCAGGCGGCCGAAGAATGCGGTCCCGGCCTCAAAGGCGTCTGCCAGGCCCTCGGCATCCCGCCTATCCTTTCCTACGGCGCCTGCGTCGACATCGGCAAAATGACCCACACCGCCATGGAGCTCGCCGACGCCCTCGGCGTCGACACCGACAAACTGCCCCTCGTCATCGGCGCCCCCGAATACCTCGAGCAGAAAGCCGTCGCCGACGCCTGCACCGCCATCGCCCTCGGCTGGCTCGTCCACGTCGCCCCCGTCCCCTCCGTCACCGGCAGCGACCTCGTCGTCAAAACCCTCACCGAAACCACCGAAACCCTCGGCCTCGGCAAACTCATGGTCGAGCTCTCCGCCGACAAAACCGTCGGCATCTACGTCGACCATATCGAAAAGAAACGCAAAGAATTGGGTCTATCATCAGGTACTCTACACTAAAAGTAAAAGCCCGCGTATGCGCACGCGGGCTTTTACTTTCCTATCGTCGGGTCGAGCGTTTTCAGATGGTCGATCACGGACGTAAACCTGAACTTGTCCAGCAGCGCGGCCAGCTTAGCCTTTGTCCCGCCGAGGCCGTGGTAATGGATGAAGGCCTCCTTAGCGGGGAGGGCGAGGCGGCGCTCGCCGGGGTCGAGTTCGCGGGGATGAAGGTACACGACGGCCGGCTCGCCGCGGCGGTTGGCCCGTTTAATGGCGTACTCGATGAACAAGCCAGGGAAAAAGCGGAAGTAGAAGCCGCCGGAATAGCCGAAATTGCGCCCGACGAGGCTGACGACCGAGGTGGGAACCTCCCACAGGGCAAGGGTGCGGCCGTCGACGACGGGGTGGTGGATGCTGGTGGGGGCGTCGGGGATGCCGTACAGGAAGGTGCGGACCGGGAAGATGCTGGCGTCGTAGACGAAGCCCAGCTCCTCCAGGGCGGCGAGGTAATGGTAATTGGCGGCCACGATCGACCACGACGGGGCGCGGTAGCCGCGGACGGCGGCGCCGGTCACATCCTCGAGAATGGTTTTGGCCTTGGCGACGTCGGCGGTGAACTCGGCCGGCGTCTGCCGGTACGCGAGCGCGTGGCCGTAGCCGTGGGAGGCGATCTCGTGGCCGGCGGCCGCGATGGCGCGCACGACGCCCGGGTGGTCCTCGGCCACGGCGCCGAGCACGAAGAAGGTGGCCTTGGCGCCGGCGGCGGCGCACAGCGCCAGCAGGGCGTCGGCCTGGGCGGGGAAGTTCGAGCCCCGGCCGCGCAGGGCGGCGGGATCGAGACCGTCATAGTTGGCGTGATACCATTCTTCCGTGTCGAAGGTCAGGAGGTTGGCGACCGGCTCCTCAGTCACGCCGTTTCCGTCCCTTCAGGGCGAAGGACGTGCAGAGGAAATCGCCCAACTCGCCCGCCCCGCCGGTGGTCACGAAGGAGAAGGGATGGTAGAGCTTGAGAAACTCCAGAGTGCCGAAGCCGCAGGCGGCGAAATCGGCGGCGAGGGCGTCCATGGCATACATCTTGTCGAACTTGTGGCCCTTTTCGAACAGGGCGAGCAGCTTGCGCTGCAGCGAGCCGCGGTGCAGGGTCTGCACGAGCAGCGTGCCGCCGGGCTTGGTCACGCGGGCCAGCTCGCGCAGCACCGGCAGGTGGTCGTCGATGAGTTGGATGACGCCGATGCAGACGACAAGGTCGAAAAAGCCGGCGGCGAACGGCAGGGCGGCCAGATCGCCCACCTGGGTTTCGAGGCCGCGGGCGGCGGCGTATTCGAGGCTCTTGGCCGAAAAGTCCACGCCGTGGACGGTGTTGGCGGCGACCAGCGGTTCGCTGAACGCGCCGACGCCGCAGCCGGCGTCGAGGATGACGGCGCCGCTCAGGCCGCCCAGCCAGTGGAGGATGTTGTCGCGCTGCATGAAAAAGCTGGCCTCGTCGTAGTAGTCGGACGACTTGACGGAGGCGCCGTGGGTGGCGGCCTTTTGGTCGAAGTAATTCTGCCAGTCGGCTTTGGTCATAAGATCCTCCGGAGGGGCGGATTTGGCTCAGGGAAGCAGATACTTTATCAGGCGGGGGCCGGCGAAGTCGGTCACGAAGCCGGGAATCGCCCGCCACAGATCGACGAGGGGGCGCAACGCGCCGCGGTCGGGCGGACCGGCGGCCGCGCCGCCCGGACTGTAGGTGAGGTAGGCGAGGGGCACAGGGCGGGCGCCCCACTGCTCCTTGTAGCGGTAAGTGCCGGACCCGGCCGGCGAGCGGCCGAGGTCGAGGTGCTCGAAACCGCCGGCGATCGCGTATTTGGCCGCTTCCCAGTACATGAAGTTGCCCAGGTAGTGGCGGTTGTATTCGATCAGGGTGGCCCCGTAAGGGTAGTAAAGGGTGTTGTCGCCGGGGCTGGCGAGCAGGAGCATGCCGCCCACGACCCGGCCGCCGGCGCGGTCGCGGATGGTGAGGAGGGTGGCGTACTCCGGCATGTGGGTGAAAAAGGCCTCAAAAAAACGGATAGCGGGAGCGGGCGAACCCAGCTCTTTCATCCGTTGGCGGTAGACGCGGTAAAAGCCGTCCAGGTTGCCGGGGTCGAAGGACGCGGCGAACAGGGCGTTTTTGGCGGCCTTGCGGATGTGGTTGCGATTGCCGGCGGTGGAGAGGGCCAAGACGGCATCCTCGCCGCCGTCCAGGGGCAGGCGGAAGGTATAATTGGCGCGGCTCGCGGCCCAGCCGGGGGCGTCCGGCGCGGGCGCGCCCTCCTCGTCCGTCAGGCGGAGCTCCAGGTAAGCCAGGCGGTGGGCGGCGGCAAGGCCGGGCAGGGCGGTGAAGGCGGCGGCGCGGGCGGCGGTCGAAGTAGCGCATATGTCCAGGTGGTTGGCGAAGGGGAGGGAGACGCCGGCCCGCCGCAGGCACAGGTTGCGGCCGATCACCAGCGGGATCAGGGCGGCGATGCGGCCGTCGGCGTCGAGGATGGCGTGGTCGGCGGGGGTGTAGCCGAAGGTGTCGGCGAGAATGCGTCGGAAGGCGGTGGTGTGATAAACGGTGCCGCGGGCGAGGGCGAGCTCGTCCCACCCGGTCCGCAAGTCGTCGCTGTAAGGGACGCACGTGAACATCTTGCCTTATCCTTTCAGCCAGCAGAATACGCCGACCATGATGAGCAAGCTGCCCAGCCATTTGAGGACGCTGATGTGCTCGTGAAAGACGGCGATGGCGACGGCGAGCAGCATTACATACTGGATGCTGGCCACGAACGTGGCGTAGCCCAGGTCGAAATTGGCGAGGCAGTAGACCCACAGCAGGGCGGCCAGCGCATACGAGGCGAAGCCGGCGACAATGAGGGGCGAAGAAATATAACCCTTGAAAATAGCCCCCAGTCCGCCGTCGAAATCGACCGCGGCGCTGCCGAGCTTGAGCAGCGTGCTGGCGGCGACGGTCATGGCCACACTGGCGAGCAGCACGAAATATTTAATCATGGCCGGTCCTTTTCACCTTCTGTTCGAGTTCCTCGAGGCGCAGCTTGGTCAGGCCCAGTTCCTGGGTGAGGGCTTTATTGTGCATCTTGAGATGGGAAATGCTCACGCTCATATTGAGGAGGAGGAGGTAGGCGCAAGCGATGAGGAGCCCGAAAAAGGCCGACGGGGCGTAATAAACGCCGATAAAGTCGCCGAACCAGTCCATAAGGCCCTCGAACACCGACATCACGAGAATGAAAAAGCCGATGAGGAACCAGACGAGGGCGTATTTTTCCTTGAGATGGCGTTCGCGGACGAGGAAGAAAACGGACGCCAGGACGACGAAACTGAAGATGGTGCCGAGGAGGTGGATCTTGTCGATATGCATGGTCATAAGCTTCACCACCTCGTCCGCGAGCAGGCGAAGATAATGGAGAGAGTAACCTTGGCCATATAATACGGGCTTTTCAGGAAAGTGATCGACGAGTGGCCGCATTCGCGGGCCCGCATGGCGACCCCGGCCTCGGCGATCGCGAGGCCGTGCTTGTGGAGCAGGACGATGGCGTCGGGCTCGGGATAATCGCTGGGGTAGTAGCGGGCCAGGACCTCGATGCTTTTGCGGTTGTATAGGCGGAAGCCGGACGTGCCGTCGGTTATGCGCAGGCCGAGGAGCAGGCGGAAAAGGTGGCAGAAGACTTTTATGCCGATCCGCCGCTGCCAGGTGGTGCGGAAAGAGCGGACGCCCAGAAAGCGCGAGCCGATGACCATATCGCAGCCGGTGGCGGCCATCGCGGCGGCGAGCTTGCCCACCTCGCCAGGGATGTGCTGGCCGTCGCCGTCGATCTGGACCATATAATCGTAGCCGTGCTCGCAGGCGTACTTGAAACCGGTCTGCACGGCGCCGCCGATGCCGAGATTGAAGGGGAGATCGACGACGCGGACGCCGCCCTGCTGCCGGGCCCTCCGGGCGGTGGCGTCGACGGAGCAGTCGTTGATGACGAGAATATCGGCATCCGGCAGGTCGGCGCGGATCTCGCCGATGACGCCGCGAATATTATCCTCTTCGTTATAGGCCGGGATGACGGCCAGCAGCTTACCTTTTTCCATGCGGTATCAACCTCGTATTCATTGCCATGCGGATTAGCCGGTCGGCGCCGTAGGCGGCGACGATGGCGATAAAGGGGATGGCGGGCAGGCGGTAGCGGTACATCCAGTCGATGAAGAGAAAGGTGCAGAAAATAAAGACAGCCAGGACGATAAGCCACAGGGGCGCGGCCCTGGAGATGCGGTGTTCGGCGATCGCGGCCGCCGTACCGACGACGAACAGGGCGGCGGGCCAGATGTTGGCGAGGAAAGTCCAGGCGCCGCCCGGCGTGCCGAAATCGATTTTCCATACCCAGTGGCCGAGGAAGGCGACGGCCCTCATCAGGTAGAGGGTGGAGACGTCATCCCAGTTGTTGACGAGGAAACTCAGCACGGGGCTGTCGGCGACATCGACGGTGAGGTTGGGGAAGAAGTGCAGGTCGCGGGGGTGGGAGTAATCGTAAATGAAACCGCGGGCGTAAACAGTGTACAGGACCTTCAGGACATTGAGCCGGAAAGAAGCGATGAACGGGTCGAAAGCGCCGCTCCAGTAAAGGTAGGCGCCGCCGGCGGTCAGGATGGCGGCCAGGCCGCCGAGGGCCAGCCGGTAGCGCGCCAGGAAGGCGGCCACCGCCGGGCGGGGCAGCCGGTAAATGATGTAGGGGACGAGCACAGCCACGATCGGGATGCCGGTCGGCCGGAAGATCACGAGATAACCGGCGGCGGCAAGGAACAGCAGCCGATACTTGCGGCTTCCGGTTTCCAGGGCCATGAGCAGGCTGTAGACGGTAAGCAGCAGCAGGCTCACGAAAAAGCTGTCGGAAAGCAGATACGTGGCCCAGAGGGTTATATCCCACGCGCCGATATAAAACAACGAAGCGATGATGGCGGTAGTCTTGGTGAACAGGAGGCGGGCGATCTTGTAAACGAGGATGACGCTGAAGCCGGCGACCAGCCCCTGGATAAAGACGACGGCGGCCGGGTCGCGGAAAACGGCCAGGAGGAAGCTCAGCAGGATATTGTAGCCGAAGTAGAGCGTATCGTCGATGTCGAGCCCGTTCCGCAGGTTGGCGAGCAGGTTGTTGGCGTAATTCAGGTACCAGGTGGTGTCGTCGCATTTGGGGATGCCGCGGCCGGAGCGGAGCAGCCACAAATAATAATCGAGGATTCTGGCGGTCGCCGCGATGACGAGGGGAACGAGCCAGACGGCGTCCCGGTCCTTGTATTTGCTATACAGGCCCCTTATCAGGTCCAAGTCTTTCAACTCCTGGGTTAAACTGAGGAAGTTTGTCTCAATGGGGCAACTCTCCTTATATTTTGCACCTAATAACGCTTTAAGGCAACTTTTTTTATCCTTAATATAAAGGAAAATTGTTTCTTTCGGGCCGCAATCCCCCATGAAACGACAAAAAAACCTGCGCCGATACGCAGGTTTCTTTGCCGGCTCCGGAAACTACCTGTCTGCGAAACGCAGCGCCTGTTTCGGGCACACCGCCGTGCAGCGGTCGCACTTCAGGCAATCGCCGTCCGTGAACGCGCCCGCCTCCTTGGCGTCCTGCGGCTTAAGCTGCAGCGGGCACGCCTTCGTGCACAGCCCGCAGCCTACGCAGCTCGGCGCCACCTTCAGCGGCCTCGCCCCGCGGCTCAGCCACGACGCCAGCGTCCCCATCGGGCAGAAAGCGCACCATGTCCGCTGATGGTATAAAAACCCGAGGATCACGCCCACCACCGTCGTCACGAAAATCAGGTTGATGAACACCATCCCCATCGCCGCCGGGTCGCCCCAGGCGAAATACATCTGCACCGAAAACACCGTCATGATGAACGCCAGCATAAACACCCGCAGCCCCCTGCTGCGGAAAAAGGACGGGATGGGCCGTTGGGGCGAAAAGCGCCCCAGCACATGATCGTAAAAGCTGCCGCGCGGGCACAAGTTGCCGCACCAGTAGCGCCCCTTGAACGGGGCGACGGCCACCGGCGCCAGCATGCAGATAATCGCGATCACGCCGATCGCCGGATATATGAACCCGAGCGCCAAGAAGGCGAGCAGAATCCAGAACAGGTAAGGCTGCCAACGGTTGCGCATTTTCTTAAACCTCCAAAACATATCCCTCCCCCAGGGGAGGGGGTATAAGTACAGTATAAACAAACCCCGTTCGATTTGCAAGCGCAAAATGAACGGGGTTTGCAGGCAGCAATGGGCTACTCGCTTACTTTCACCGTCTGGCCGAGCGAATGGATATACGCGTCCCGCAGCGTCATATCCGCGGCGAAGGTGATCGTCGCTCTGTGCACGAATTCGCCGCCGCGGTGGTAGCGCAGGTCGTAGATGTTGACCTTGCCCTCGTCCGCGCCGGCCCGTTCCTCGAAATAGATGAACGGCGTGAAGGTCGTGAAAAACTCGCCCAGCGACGTCTTGCTGGCCTGCGCGGCTAGCGGCGACAGCTCCTGCCGGGGCAGGTCGGCCTTGATCTCCAGCAGCGGGAATAGCGCCCCCAGGCGGCCGTTGATGTGCCGGTGGCCGGTTTCCACCACGAAATCCCAGTAAAACAGGCGGGTAAGGCACGGCATAACCCAGATGCGGGTCAAAAATTCGCCCGCGAAATGGTTCGCCAGCCATTCGTAAGCCTTCTTGCGGCCGTAATAGCGGGCGAAAATATAAATCCCGAGGGTGGCGAAGCTGAGGTACGAAACTTGTTCCATCGGGAGGCGGGTTGCGTATACGGCCAGCAACAGCACCATCAGGATCGGGTCGAAAACGTTCAGCAGGGGGTAACTTTTCCGTTCCCGGCGAAACGGCCATAATATTGCCGTCCCGTGGGAGTTAAAATAATCTAAGAACGTATGCGACAAACCGCCGGCGAACGCCCACAGCAGCAGCTGCCCGCTATCCGCCTGCGGCAAGAACAGCTTCACCCCCGCGGCGATCGCCGCCGCCCACAAGGCAACTCCGGGCAGGGAATGGGAAAACGCCCGGTGTTGCCGGAGATAAGCCATATTGCCCTTCACCTGGCTGACGATGTCGAAATCTGGTGCCTGGGCGCCGAGTACTGCGGCAATGTATATCGGATCGCCGAGCGCAGGCTGGTGGCCGGACAGACCGGCGACCGCCACGCCGACGAGCGCGTGCGACAATGAGTCCATTGGCGGCACCTCCTCCTAGTATCACAGCTAGCAATTATAGCACAACCAGCCGCGCGGGTCCATGGCAGAATACTGGCAAAGGAGGTGAGGACAATGGCGGACGACAAACGCCCCGGCAAACGGGGCAGGGAAGAGGTCCGGCACGTCGGCGGCGTCAGCGACAGCCTCGGCGGCGTCGACCCGGAGATTGAGGATACTCTCCTACGCCTCTCCGGCGGCCCTTGAGTTCTTAGGCGGAAAGCTGGCGTCCGTTGATAAGCCCCCATCTGCTGCGTACCCGCAAGGGGCAGGCCGCAGTTCTAGGCGCTGTCGCCCCAAGAACTTGCGCACTTGTTCCTCGGATGGCCCGCTTGACGTACGCAACCAAGTACGCCGGCGCGGGCCTAAGCGATCACATCAACGCTAAAACGTTGTGAGTCTGCTTATCCGGTACGCCTTGCATCCGGGTGCTTCTGAACATCCGCTCGCAGAGGAGGGAAGAGAGAGAAGCAGGAGAGGGGAGAGGCGGCAAAACAACAACACCCGGCTCTATATTAAACAGGTTAGGCGCCCATTCCTTACCGGAATGGGCGCCTAAAGAAGCTTTAATTATTCGTGTCTAGAAACTCTTGGCCGGTTCAGCGTGAGCCGGGGCTTTGAGCGGCGCCGCTCATCGGGGCCAGCCTTTTGGGGCTCGGGCGGCGTTGTTCACCTGCTGCATTCCGCCTTGCGTTTGCGCAGCGTTTTCCATGGCGAGGCCCATGGCATGGGCCAACGCCTGCGCCGAGAGGGCCATGGCCTCCGCCGGCCCCTCACCGACTACCTTGACATTACTTTGGGTTATAGCGTCGATGATTTGGGGATTGGTTAGAAGGCCGCCGGCTACCTTGTCAAGATGGGCGTTCGTAAGCCCGTCGGCCAAGGAGGCCAGCTCCCGCGGCGTGAAACTGAAACCCTCGCTTGCCAGGAGAGACTGGAGGCTGGCGAAGTCTTGGCACTCGGTGACCCTTGCGGCGAACCGCTGATCGGTCTTTACGCGGGCTATATAAGCTTCGGCGGATTTGATGCTCATTACACGACCTCCTCGCGATTATAACTTACGGCAATAATTATAACACGCTTTCGCTGGGAGATCAAGAATTTTGCCAGAGGCGAGGGGGCCAGAGCTTCTTCGCCCCGGGGCGGCGTCACCGCTCTAGAAACTCTTGGCTAGTCCACCAGGGCCGGGGCTTTTCCATCTTACTTCTTCTTGCCTGCCTTGTACGCCCGGTCGAGAAGCTGCACCGTGTGGAAGACCTCTTCCTTGCGGCCGCTCTGCACCAGGCCGTCGGTGATATGCATGCGGCACATCCCGCAGCCGGTCGCCACCACGTCGGCGCCGGTCGTCGCGATATCGGCCAGCTTGCGGTCGTTGATCGTCCGGGCCACATCGTAATGCGCCAGGCTGAACGACCCCCCGGCCCCGCAGCAGCGGGCCGGCTCCTTCATCTCCACGAACTTCACGCCCGGGATGGCCTTCAGCACCTCGCGCGGCTGGGTCGTCACCGCGATGCCGCGCGCCATGTGGCACGGGTCGTGCATCGTCACCGTCGCCTTCACCTCGCCGAGGCCCTCGCGGCGGAACTTCACCACATCCACGAGGAACTGGCTGATCTCGTACGTCTTGGCGGCCAGCTTCTCCGCCTTCGCCTTCATCGCCGGGTCGTCGGCGAACATCTCCGGGTAATCGTGCTTCCACGCCATCGTGCACGAGCCGCACGCCGCCACGATATAATCGGGATTATAGCGCTCGAACGTCTCGATGTTGTGCCGCGCGAACGCCTTCGCCAGCTCGAGATCGCCGGAAATATGCACAGGCACCGCGCAGCAGTGCTGCAGCGCCGGCAGCGTCACCTCGACGTCGTTCTCCTTCAGGACGTTCATCACCGCCTGGCCGACATCGGTGTAAATATAATTGATCGTACAGCCCGTGAAGAACGCCACCCGGAACTTCGGCGCCGCCACCTTCACAACCTCGGGGTACTGGCTGCGGAGCGGGGTGGAGGCGAACGGCGCCATCACCCGCTTGCGGTCTAGGCCGGGCATCGGGAAACGGGCCACCGTCGCCAGGCGGCCGGGCAGCTTCTTGAACGCCAGCGGCCCGAACAGACCGGCCATCCGCAGGCCGAAATCGAACAGCGCCCTATTCTTCAGCAGCGCGAACGCCGCCTGCTTCACCGGGTGCAGGCCGCGGGCCTTCACGATCGCCTCCCGGCCCTTCACGATCAGCTCGTCGGCCTTCACGCCGCACGGGCACTTGGCTGTGCACGCCTTACAGCTCACGCACATCGCCATCCGTTTGTCGAAGCCCTCGCTGATCTCGCTCCGGCCGCTCAGCACCGCCTCCATCAGGGCGATCTTGCCGCGGGCCACCGTCGCCTCGGTCTTGAACTCCTTGTAAATCGGGCAGACCTCCATGCAGTTGCCGCACTTCATGCAATTGGCGAGCGCGTCCTCCACGCCGGCCAACAGTTCTTTACCGTCGCTCATCTTCTCAACACTCCCCGACAAGTTTTCCCGGATTCAGGATGCAGTTGGGGTCGAGAGCCTTCTTGATCGCCTGCATCGCCGCCATGCCGGCCGGGCCGAACTGGCTTTCCATATAGCGCAGCTTGCCCGCCCCGATGCCGTGCTCGCCGGACAGCGTGCCGCCCAGCTTCAGCGCCACGGCGAAAATCTCGTCCATCGCCTTGTAAACCCGCTCCATCTCCGCCGCGTCGCGGATGTCGCACACGATCGTCGGATGGAGATTGCCGTCGCCGGCGTGGCCGAAAGTGCCGATCGTCACCTGGTGGCGGGCGGCGATCTCGCTCACCGCGCGGATCATATCCGGTACCTTGCTCCGCGGCACCGTCGCGTCCTCCACGAACGTCGTCGGCCTGAGCTTCGCCAGCGCCGGCAGGGCCGCGCGGCGGGCCGCCCAGATACTGTCCCGTTCGGCGGCGTCTTGGGCCACGCGAATCTCGGCGGCGTTATTCGCCTTCAGCACCTCCGCCACCTTCGCGCCGTCCTTCTCCACCACCGCGGCGATCCCGTCCACCTCGATCAGCAGCACCGCCTCCGCGTCCGTCGGCAGGCCGACCTTGGCGAAATCCTCCACCGTTTTTACTGTGGCATTATCCATAATCTCCAGCGTCGCCGGGATGATCTTCGCCGCAATGATATCCGCGATCGCCTTGCCGGCGTCGTCCAGATTGGCGAACGTCGCCAGCATGCTCTTGCGCGCCTCGGGCGCCGGCATCAGCTTCGCCGTTATCTTCGTAATTACCCCCAGCGTCCCCTCCGCGCCGGTGAACAGCTTCGTCAGGTCATAG
Organism: Selenomonadales bacterium; assembly: GCA_029976065.1. GTDB lineage: Bacteria > Bacillota > Negativicutes > Sporomusales > UBA7701 > Anaeroselena. Next base: position 88,201 of record JARKNV010000072.1, on the reverse strand, counting down.
CCGGCCACATCCTTCACCGTCTTGCCGCCGGTGTTCAGAATCCGGCCGTCGGCCAGCACCACCTCAAGGCCCATGATATAATGCTTCGAAACCCCGTACTTCAGGCCGCGCAGGCCGCCGGAATTCTCCGCCACCGTGCCGCCCAGCGTCGCCGTCGCCACCGTGCCGGGATCGGGGGGATAAATAAGGCCGAACTCCTCCACCGCCTTGTTCAGGTCGCCCACCACCACGCCGGGCTCGGCCACCGCGATCAGATTAGCGGTATCGATCTCCACGATCTTATTCATGCGGGTCATCAGCAGGACAATGCCGCCCTTCAGGGGCACCGTGCCGGCGCTGAGATTCGTGCCGGAACCGCGGGGATAAACGGGTGTCTTGGCAGCGTTGGCCGCCGCCAGCACCCTGGCGACCTCCCCGGCCGTGCCCGGCATCACCACCGCCTCCGGCATCCCGGCGAACCCCGGCGTCGCATCGTAGGAATAACACAACAAGTCCTCCCGGTTTGTCAGAACATGCTCTGCCCCGACGATCTCCCTCAGGGAATCGATCAAGCCACTCTGCATTTCTCCCGCTCCTTTACACAAATTTATGAAAAATGAGAAATCTTGCCGGATTCATTGTCCTGGTTGTCAGACCAGGTAGGCGTAAACCCCGCCCGCAAACCGGTTTATAAACCATTCGCTATCCGACGGAAGGATACCTTCTTCAATTTTCCACAACTCACCACGAATAATAAACGGCGATTCCGGGCGGGCGACCTCTGCGGCTGTCCGGACGAGCGCAGATAAGCGAAGGGCATCCGCTTCCCGGATGCCCTTCAAGAAAATCGCTATAACCAATATTGCGGGTACGGCCGTTTAAGCACCCGATTGACGTAGATGAAAGCGAACAGCACCAGCAGCAGGCTGCCGCACAACGCGGGCACCATTACCGTTTGCCACGACAGGCCGCCCTGCATCATGAAAAAGAGGGGATCGGCCGCCGCGGGAGGGTGCAGGGTTCTCGACACCAGCATCACCGCTACCGCGAGGCCCACCGACAGCGATAACGACCACCAAGTCGTTCCCAGCCAGAAATAGACCGTCAGGCCGATCGCGCTCGACAGGAGATGTCCGCCCACGAGGCTGCGGGGCTGGGCATAAGCGCTCGTGGGAATGACAAACAAAATAACGCTGCTGGCGCCGAACGAAGGCAGCAGGAACGACAATCCCGAAACCGTCGACAAATAGGCGGTCATGGCGATCACCGCCAGGCAGCCCAAACAGGACCCGAGCAAACGGAGGGCATGCAGGCGGCGCGCCCGGTTTTTCAAAAGCGGGGAACCCTTAATCGCTTCCATTACATCATCTCTAATCAGCACTCCCGACATCAGCCGCCAGGAAATAATCATATTAAGTCTAGCACAGGAAACAATCGCCATCAAGCGCGCTGGGGCGTCGTCCGCCACCGTTATCGCCGGTAATTCGGCGAAATACGCCTATTGTCCGCGGCCGCCACCAGGGTGTAAAATGAAAATTGTATAATTTGTAAATTAAAGCGACAAATTATTTCGACGCCCAGCAAGGAGGCATCACCGGCCGCATGCTCACCCGCCGCCAGTTCCTGCAAAAATCCGCTCTCGCCCTCGCCGCTTCGTTCGCCGGCCCCTTCCTCCTGCGGCCGCCGGCCGCCGCCGCCGGCGCCTTCATCCCCGTCCCCGTATACCACCGGGTCGGCGACGGGTCCGACGACCTCACCATCGCCGACAGCCGCTTCGCCGCCGACCTGCGCTTCCTCGCCGACAACGGCTACCTCACCCTCACCGTCGCCAGCCTCAAACAGCACCTCCTCGCCGGCCGGCCGCTGCCCGAGAACGCCATCTTCCTCACCTTCGACGACGGCTACCTCGACAACTACGCCGCCGCCTTTCCGCTCCTCAAAACCTACGGCATGACCGCCACCTTCTTCATCATCACCGGCCGTCTCGGCCAGCCCGGCCGCATGACCGCCTCCCAGCTCATGGAAATGTCCGCCGCCGGCATGGGCATCGGCTCCCACACCGTCAGCCACCGGCCGCTCGCCACCCTTGCCAAATGGGAAAACGTCGTCGAAATGGAAAGATCGAAAGCCTGCCTCGAAGACCTGCTCGGCAAAGAAGTCGGCGCCGTCGCCTACCCCTACGGCAGCTACAACGACGCCACCCTCGCCGCCGCCCGCGACGCCGGCTACTGGGCGGGCTTCACCGTCAGGCGCGGTTACGCCGACACCGGCGGCGACCCCCTCGCCCTGAGCCGCATCCCCGTATTCCGCAACGGGCGGCGGCTCGCCGGCTGTCTCTAAACCCGGGGAGGACAAAGCAAATGGCCGCCAAACTCAAAACCGTCATCTCCGCCTCCCGCCGCACCGACCTGCCGCGCTTCCACTACCGCTGGCTGCAGGACGCCCTCCGCGCCGGCGAAGCCGTCGTCGCCAACCCCCGCTTTCCGGCGCTCTCCTACCGCGTCGACCTCACCCCCCGCAATGTCCACACCATCGTCCTCTGGAGCAAGGACTTCGCCAACGTCCTCGCCGACCCCGGCCGCCTTGCCGACTACAACCTCTACTTCCACTACACCATCAACAACTACTCGCCCCGCCTCGAGCCGGGCGTACCGTCCTACGCCGCCTCCCTGCGCACCCTCGAAGGCCTCCTCGCCCGCCACCGCCCCGAGCAGTTCACCATCCGCTTCGACCCCGTCCTCATCTCCACCGGCGGCGAGCACCGGCCCGACGCCGCCAAACCCGGCCGGGCGCGCCTCGCCGCCTTCGACACCCTCTGCCGCGACCTCGCCGCCCTCGGCCTGCGCGGCTGCCGCCTCGCCACCTCCCACATCGCCCTTTACCCCTACGTCCAAAAACGCCTCGCCGCCGAGCGCGGCTTAGGTTTCATCCCCCTCGCCGGCGACCTCCTCGCCATCTTCTTCGCCCGCCTCGCCGCAACCGCCGCTGCCCACGGCTTCACCCTCCAATCCTGCGCCTCGTCCCTCCTCGCCGCCGTTCCCGGCCTTGCCCCCGGGCGGTGCATCGACGGCGCCCTCCTCGCCGCCCTCGCCGGCGAAAAAGCCTCCCTCGCCCGCGACAGCGGCCAGCGCGCCGCCTGCGGCTGCACCAAAAGCATCGACATCGGCGGGTACGACCAGCCGTGCGGCTTCAACTGCCTCTACTGCTATGCGCGCAAATAACGCCCGGACCCGCCCGGTTGGTCCGCCGTCCGGCGCGTCGCCCCCACCCCCACAGGAAGGAAGGCGTTCCTCATGTACATTTGCGACTGTCACTGCGACACCCTCACCAAACTCCACGAACAAGGCACCAGCCTCTACGAGAACGACCATCACCTCGACCTCCGGCGGCTGATCGCCAACGGCGGCGGCCTGCAATTCTGCGCCATCTACGTCCCCAGCGAATACCGCTATCAGGGCGGCCTCCGCTACGCCCTGCTGCTGCTCGACAAGTACAACCGCGAACTGGCCGACCTCAGCCGGCGGGGGATAGATTGCCTGCCCGTACTCACCCGCCAGGACGCCCGCGACGCCAGACGGCACCAGGTCGCCACCCTGCTGGCCGTCGAAGAAGGCGGCGCCGTCGAAGGCAGCCTCGAAGCCCTGCGGATCTTCTACCAGCTTGGCGTCAGATGTATGACCCTCACCTGGAGCAACCGCAACGACATCGCCGACGGCGTCAACGACGCCATCACCGGCGGCGGGCTCACCGCCTTCGGCCGGCAGGTCGTGCGGGAAATGAACCGGCTCGGCATGATCGTCGACGTCTCGCACATCGCCCCCCAAGGCTTCTGGGACGTCATCGAACTCAGCGAAAAACCGATAATGGCCACCCACTCCGACGCCACCGCCGTCTGCGACGTCCCCCGCAACCTCACCGACGACCAGATCAGAGCCATCGCCGCGAACCGGGGCGTCATCGGCATCAACTTCGCCTCCCAGTTTCTGGCCGCCGACCCGGCCGAGGCCGACATCGACAGCATCTACCGCCACATCGACCACATGCTGGCGCTCGTCGGCGACGACTGCGTCGCCTTCGGCTCCGACTACGACGGCATAAAAAGACCGCCGCGCGGCGCCGAGGGAGTGGAAAAATTCCCGGCGATCATCGAATACCTGCTCAAGAAAAACATTCCCCCGGCCAGCGTCGAAAAAATCGCCCACCTGAACGTCTTCCGCCTTCTCGACGAAGTGCTCTGAGCCTTCCGCGCCCCCGCCCGCGGCCAGATTCCCGCCGGCTGGCGACAAAACCCCTTGCCGGAGCATACATATATAAAGGAATAACCGCCCCGGCAGCGAAAATGGTAAAAGTATTCGCTTAAAACCAGCAAGCGCAAAAACTTCTTGGCAACGGAAGGCGACAATATTGGTCCGGAAAAAATTTGCCGCAACCGAGCACGTCGAAAAATGGTACACGGGGCAGAACAAGCGGAAAATCGGCTTGACCTGCGCACTCACCGCCTGCTGCCTGTTCGGGCTCAGCCTCATCTTCACCAAAACCGGCGTCAGCGGCGTATCGGTGCTGACGCTGATAAGCTGGCGCTTCCTCGTCGCCTTCACGGCCATGACGGCCCTGATAGCGGCGGGCGTATTCAAGGTCAACTTCCGCGGCAAGCCGCTCAGGGGGCTGCTGGCAATCACCGCCTTCGGCCCCGTCACCTACTTCCTCGCCGAAGGGCGGGGCCTGCAGCTGACCACCGCCACCGAAGGGGCCGCCATCCTCGCCGCCGGGCCGATCGCCATCATGACGCTGTCCATGCTCATCCTCAAGGAGCACCCCACCCCCAGGCAGGCGGCGTCCATCTTCGTCGCCGTGGCCGGGGTCATCCTCGTCATCGTCGCCAAAGGGCTGAGCGCCGCCTTCGTTCCCGCCGGCTACCTGTTCATGTTTCTCGCCCTCGCCGCCGACGCGATGTGCATCATCCTCACCCGCAAATACCTCATCTACTCGCCCCTCGAACGCGTCTACGGCATGGCCGTCGCGGGAGCGGCCGTCTTCACGCCCCTGGCGCTCCGCGAGCACCTCGCCGCCGGCACCCTGCGCGAATACCTCCTCCTGCCGTTTACCGACGGCGGTTTCCTCACCGCCGTCCTCTACCTCGGCCTCGTATCCTCGGTCACCGGCTTTACCCTCTACGCCGTCGGCATCCGTTACCTCGGGCCGAACAAAATGGCCTCCCTGTCGGGAATCACCACCATCATCACCGTCGTCGCAGGTGTCGTCTTCCTCAAGGAAGCCTTCACCCTCCTGCAGGCCGCCGGCACCCTGCTCATCCTGCTCGGCGCCTACGGCGCCAACACCGCCGCCGCCAAAGCGGCCGACAGCAGCCAAACGACAGCCGGTTAACCAGTTCCGCAACGCCGCGGGGCTTTATCGCTTGCGATAAAGCCCCGTTTTGCGTGCCGGCAGGAAAAAATACCCTGCCGGCGAAGGTTAAGCACAACACCTTTTCCGGAACGGGAAGTACGTCCGCCAGCCATGGCGGCACGGCCGAAATCCTGCTCCGCCCCCGCCCGGAACGCGCCAACCGAGAAAAAGTCGCGGCCGCCGCGCCGGGCCGGCAGGAAAAATTATCCTCTCACCGAAGGTCTACTTAAGTATGGAAGCTAGCCCGCAGGCAGGGCGGGGGAGTGGACGGCGCGGCGAAAAAGTTCGCCCATTGCGGAGTAATGTTTTTTTTATGAGCCTTAGGCGGCTTTTTTATTACACTCCTGTGGACAGACCGCCGGAGATAGCCTAAAATAATGTATAACAATGTTTATCTCATTTTTCCGGGAGGCTTGAGAGAGGGACGCGCCCCGGGCGGCCTCTCCCCGCGTAGCCAAGGCGCGCAACGGTATCACACCAATTTTAGAAGGGGGTTAATTCATGCGTTCGTTCCGCAAATCCGGTTTCCTTACCCTGGGCCTCGCTGTTGTCATCATCCTGTCCCTAGTCCTGGCAGGCTGCGGCGGCGGCAAACAGGCCGAGCCCCAGAAAGCGGCCGGCCCCGTCAAATGGGTCGCCAACTCCGTCTGGCCGCCGAACAACCATCAGACCCAAGGCCTCGAAGAATTCGCCAAACGCGCCAAGGATGTCACCAAAGGCAAAGTCGAGATCACCGTCAACTCGGGCGGCGCCCTCGGCTACAAAGGCCCCGAGCTTCTCAAAGTCGTCCGTGACGGCCTCGTGCCCATGTCAGACATGCTGACGAGCGGCGTGGCCGGCGACGAGCCGCTGTTCAACGTCGTCACCCTGCCGTTCCTCATCCAGAGCTTCGAAGAAGGCAAAATCCTCAACGACATCGCCCGTCCCCACTTCGACAAAGCCGCCGAAACCAAATGGGGCCAGAAGATCCTCTATATAGCCCCCTGGCCGGCCGCCGGCATCTGGTCCAAGAAGGAAGTCAAATCGGTCGCCGACATGAAGGGCCTCAAAACCCGCACCTACGATAAGAACGGCGGCCTCGTAATCCAGGCCGTGGGCGGCACTCCCTATCCGCTGCCCTTCAGCGAAGTCTACTCCTCGCTGGCCACCGGCGTCATCGACTCCGTCCTCACCTCCACCCCCACCGCCGTCGACGCCAAGTTCTGGGAAGTGCTCAAATACTACTCCCCCCAGAACGTGACCATGGCCACCGACCTCATCACCGTCAACCTCAAGGAATTCAACAAGCTTGACAAGGAAACCCAGGACGCCCTCGTCAAACTCGGCAAAGACCTCGAAAAAGAAATGTGGGAAAAAGTCGCCAAACTCGACAAAGAGCAGGAAGGCATCTCCAACAAAAACGGCATCGTCACCGTTCCGCCCAGCAAGGAATTCCTCAACGAACTCTCCAAAGTCACCAAACCCATCCGCGACGAGTGGCTGAAGACGGCTCCGGCCGAAGCCAAGCAAATAGTGGAAGAGTTCAACAAGAAAGTCGGTCGTCAGTAAAAGGCAGCGAAGAACCGGCGGCTACGGGCCGCCGGTTCTTTCCCCTAAGTAAGCGAAAGGAAGAAGACCATGGAAGCATTCATCCGCTTTTGCGACCGTCTCTCCCTGTACGGCGGCGTACTGTCCGGCATCCTCATGATTGTCGCCCTGCTCCTCGTCTGCACCGAGATGGTCGTCCGCACCATGTTCGCCAAAACCCTCTACATCACCGAAGAATACACCGGGTACCTCATGGCCGCCCTCACCTTCCTGGCTCTCGCCTACACCCTCAGGGACAAGAGCCACATCCGCATGGTCTTCCTTCACGAAGTCCTCAAGGGACGGTCCCGTACCCTGGTTGACCTCTACGCCTTCACCGTCGGCTTTCTGTTCTGCCTGATCCTCACCTGGAACTGCGCCGACTTTTTCCTCGACTCGATTAAAACGGGTAGCCGCTCAATGCAGATATCCGCCACCCCCCTGGCATACCCCCACTTCTTCATGCCCCTGGGTTCCGCCATCCTCACGCTGCAGTTCGCCGCCGAAATCTGCCGGTCGTTCATCAGACTGCGCACCGGCGAAACCGGTGAGGCCGAGTCCAGCACCCTGGGCCGGTGAACCGAATGTGGCGAACATATATCAATAGAGGAGGCGAACTCGCTTGGACGTATTGACAATCTCCTGCATCATGCTGGCCTGTCTGGCCTTCTCTCTCGGCACCACCGTCTGGGTCGGCATATCGCTCTTCATCATCGGCGCCATCGGCTTCTTCTTCTTTACCAGCGTCGACCCCATGGCCGTAATGGCCAACATCGTCTGGAACGGCACCAGCGGCTCGACCATGATCGCCCTGCCGCTTTTCATCCTCATGGGCGAAATCCTCTTCAAGAGCAAAATCTCCGAAAACCTTTTCAAAGGGCTCTCTCCCTGGATGGACAGCCTGCCCGGCCGCCTCGTGCACGTCAACATCTGCGCCTGCACCCTCTTCGCCGCCGTCAGCGGCTCGTCGGCCGCCACCACCGCCACCGTCGGCAAAATAACCCTTCCCGAACTCCTGAAACGCAATTACGACCGCGGCCTCTGCCTCGGCTCGCTGGCCGGCGCCGGCACCCTCGGCTTCCTCATCCCGCCGAGCATGGTCATGCTCGTCTACGGCATCGTCGCCGACGTCAGCATCGGCAAACTCTTCATCGCCGGCCTCGCACCCGGGCTCATCCTCGCCATCGGTTTCAGCGGCTATGTAGTCGTCCGCTGCCTCTTCAACCCCGAGCTCGCCCCCCGCAGCGACCTCGCCTACACCTGGGACGACCGCCTCAAATCCATCCCCCTGCTGATGCCCGTAATCTTTCTTATCGTCATGGTCCTCGGCAGCATCTACCTCGGCTGGGCCACCCCCACCGAGGCGGCCGCCGTCGGCGTCGTCGGCTCCTTGTTCTTCGCCTTCATCTCCCGCAGCCTGAGCTGGGAAATCTTCAAATCCGCCCTCATGGGCTCGGTCAAAACCTCCTGCATGATCATGTGGATCGTCGCCGGCGCCTCCTTCCTGTCCGTCGCCGTCGGCTACCTCGGCATTCCGGCGGCGGTCACCAAATACATCGCCACCCTCGGCGTATCCCCCTACATGCTCATCGCCATCCTCTCCGTCATGTACCTCATCATGGGCTGCCTCCTCGACGGCTTCTCCATGATCGTCATGAGCCTGCCCATCGCCGCGCCCCTCATCAAGGCCGCCGGCTTCGACCCCGTATGGTTCGGCATCTACCTCGTCATCATGATCGAGCTTGCCCAGATCACCCCGCCCGTCGGCTTCAACCTCTTCGTCATCAACGGCCTGGTCGGCGACGACCTCTTCAAGATCGCCCGCTACGCCCTGCCGTCCTTCTTAATCATGCTCGCCATGACCGCCCTCATCACCATCTACCCCGACATCGTCCTCTTCGCTCCCAAAATGATGCTCAAGTAACCGACGCAATCCTTAGGCGACTCAAGACCGGATGGCGCATCCGGTCTTTTCCCTTAATATGGAGGTGAACCGCTATGCCGGAAATCAGCCAACTCGGCAAAACCCAATACTTCGACTGGGGCACCATCCTCTGGTTCGTCGAGCCCGGCAACCTCGACATCGAAAGAATGAGCGTCGGCCTCATCACCTTCTACCCCTGCACCACCCAGGAAGAACATCTCCATTCCGGCGACGAGCAGGTCATCTACGTCGTCTCCGGCACAGGCGCCCAGGTCATCGACGGCGAAGTCTACCGCCTCCAGCCCGGCGACATCAAGCACATCCACCCCTACACCCGCCACAAAGTCATCAACGACTCCGCCGCCGAATTAAAACTCATCATCGTCTACGCCCCCTCCAAATTCCAGCGCCTCCTCGCCCAGCCCCCGTCCGCCCGCCAAACGGCCGGCGAAGCCGACCTGCGCGCCCTCCTCGACATCGACGTCCTCCGCGGCCTGCTCAACAAGCTCTCCGAAGCCATCGGCCTCAGTCTCACCATCATCGACCCCGCCGGCGAAACCGTCGTCAAAGCCGACACCTACCCCCGCTTCTGCACCCTCCTCGACGGCGCCAGCGGCGGCAGCCACTGCGGCCGCTACGTCAGCCAGGCCATCGGCGACCTCGGCCGCATCAACGGCCCGCACCTCTTCCTCTGCTGCAACGACGTCGCCAGCATCATCATCCCCATCTGCGACGGCGCCACCGTCATCGGCTACATCCGCTGCGGCCAGGTCTACCTCAGTAAACCCGACCCCGACCGGCTCCAGGCCACCATCGGCGCCTTAGCCGAACGCTATTCCCTCGCCGCCGGAGACCTGCTCGCCGGCTCCGCCGCCATCCGCATCGAACCCAAAAGCCGTCTCTACGCCGCCGCCGAAGCCACCTTCGCCATCGCCAGCCTCATCACCGAAATGTCCGCCGCCGCCCTCAGGCAAAAAGAACTCGACAGCAGCCGCCTCTCCCTCGTCCGCGAACAGATCGCCTCCGCCCGGCTCGAACAGGCCCTGCGCGAAGCCGACTTCAAGCTCCTCCAATCGCAGATCAACCCCCACTTCCTCTTCAACACCCTCAACACCATCGCCCAAATGGCCTACATCGACGGCGCCGAAAGAGTCGCCGGCCTCGTCTGGAGCCTCTCCGACCTCCTCCGCTTCACCTTGAGGAAAACCGAAGAACTCATCCCCCTGCGCGAAGAACTCAAAATGCTCGACAACTACCTCCACATCCAGCAATCCCGCTTCGGCGACCGGCTGCGCGTCACCTTCGACATCCAGCCCGGCCTCGAAGAAACCCTCATCCCCTGCATGCTCCTCCAGCCCCTCGTCGAAAACGCCATCGTCCACGGCTTCGAACTCAGCGGCGGCGAAGGCAGCATCCTCCTCACCGTCCGCAGCGAAGGCGGCAGCCTGCTATGCCGCGTCGCCGACAACGGCCTCGGCTTCGACCCGGCCGCCGAACCCGCCGGCAAAAGCGGCGGCATCGGCCTCGGCAGCGTCAAAAACCGCCTGCAGTACTACTACAAAGACCAGTATCAGTTCGCCATCCACAGCGAAAAAGGCCGGGGCACCACCGTCGAACTTACCTTCCCGGCGATAGGCGGTGACAGCCGTGCGTGACATAAAACTCCTCGTCGCCGACGACGAAAGCACCGTCCGCACCTTCATCAAAACCGTCGTCGCCAAAGAACACCTCCCCGTGTCCGCCTGCCTCGAAGCCGACAACGGCCTCGACGCCGTCCGGCTCGCCGCCGAGCACCGCCCCGACCTCATCCTCCTCGACATCCGCATGCCCGGCTGCGACGGCCTCCAGGCCGCCGAAACCATCCTCGCCCAAAGCCCCGGCGCCAGCGTCGTCATCGTCTCCGCCTACAACGAATTCGACTACGCCCGCACCGCCCTGCGCGCCGGCGTCGCCGACTACCTGTTGAAGCCCGTCCGCCCCGCCGAAATCGCCGCCCTCGTCGCCAAAGCCGCCGCCGCTCCCGCCCCGCCGGCCGGCCCCGTTCATCCCCTCGTCGCCCAAGTCGAACAATACATTCGCGCCAACCTCGACAGCCCCATCAAACTCCGGGACATCGCCCAGGCCGTCTACCTCAGCCAATTCCATCTCAGCCGCACCTTCAAACAGCTCACCGGCCGCTCCGTCGTCGACCACATCCAGGACCTGCGCCTCGCCCAGGCGGAGGAACTGCTGAAGGCCACCGGCCTCACCGTCACCGAAATCGCCGGCCGCGTCGGCTTCAAAGACGCCGCCTACTTCACCACCTGCTTCAAAAACCGGTATGGCGTATCACCCTTGCAATACCGCAAAAATTTCGGCAACCGATAAGCCGGGGCGACAATCCCCGCAAAAATTTCCAAATTTGCCACAAATAAATGAAAGAATTATCGGACAAATTCCGGTAAGATTTTAACAGAAACAAACCACGAAAGGGAGAGAATCACATGCGCAGCGACACCGTCAAAAAAGGCTCCACCAGAGCCGCTCACCGTTCGCTCTTCTACGCCATGGGCTACACCCCCGACGACCTCAAAAAGCCCCTCATCGGCATCTGCAACTCCTTCAACGAAATCATCCCCGGCCACATCCACCTCAACGAAATCACCGACGCCGTCAAACTTGGCGTCGCCGCCGCCGGCGGCACCCCCGTCGAATTCCCCGCCATCGGCATCTGCGACGGCATCGCCATGGGCCACACCGGCATGAAATTCTCCCTCGCCAGCCGCGAACTCATCGCCGACTCCATCGAAGCCATGGCCATCGCCCACGGCTTCGACGGCCTCGTCCTCATCCCCAACTGCGACAAAATCGTCCCCGGCATGCTCATGGCCGCGGCCCGCCTCAACATCCCCGCCGTCGTCGTCAGCGGCGGCCCCATGCTCGCCGGCCGCCACCAGGGCAAAGACATCAGCGTCAGCCAGATGTTCGAAGCCGCCGGCCTCTTCGAAGCAGGCAAAATCAACGCCGCCCAGCTCGACGAACTCGAACAGAAAGCCTGTCCCGGCTGCGGCTCCTGCGCCGGCCTCTTCACCGCCAACACCATGAACTGCCTCACCGAAGCCCTCGGCATGGGCCTGCCCGGCAACGGCACCATCCCCGCCGCCTACTTCGGCGCCCGCCGCGCCCTCGCCAAAAAAGCCGGTGAAGCCATCCTGGGCCTCGTCGCCAAAGACATCAAACCACGCGACATCATGACCCAGAAAGCGTTCGAAAACGCCGTCGCCGTCGACATGGGCATCGGCGGCTCCTCCAACACCGCCCTCCACCTGCCCGCCATCGCCCACGACGCCGGCCTCGAGCTTCCCCTCAGCCTCTTCGACGCCATCAGCGCCAAAACGCCCTACATCACCAAACTCAGCCCCGGCGGCAGCCACCACCTCCAGGACCTCAACGAAGCCGGCGGCATCAGCGCCGTCATGAAAGAACTCGCCAAGCGCGGCCTCATCCACACCGACGCCATCACCGTCGCCGGCACCGTCGCCGAACGGATCAAAAACGCCGCCATAACCCGCCCCGACGTCATCCACTCCGTCGACGACCCCTATCGCAAAACCGGCGGCATCGCCATCCTCAAAGGCAACCTCGCCCCCGAAGGCGCCGTCGTCAAAGAAAGCGCCGTCGCCGAAGACATGCTCGTCTTCAAAGGCATCGCCCGCGTATTCGACTCCGAAGACGACGCCATCGAAGCCATCATCGGCAAAAAAATCAAAGACGGCGACGTCATCGTCATCCGCTACGAAGGTCCCCAGGGCGGCCCCGGCATGAAAGAAATGCTCAACCCCACCGCCGTCATCGCCGGCATGGGCCTCAAAGTCGCCCTCCTCACCGACGGCCGCTTCAGCGGCGCCACCCGCGGCGCCTGCGTAGGCCACATCTCCCCCGAAGCCATGAGCGGCGGCCCCATCGGCCTCCTGCGCGACGGCGACATCATCAAACTCGACATCCCCGGCCGCGCCCTCAACGTCGAAATCAGCGACGCCGAACTCGCCAAACGCAAAGCCGCCTGGAAGCAGCCCGCCCCCAAAATCACCACCGGCTACCTCGCCCGCTACGCCCGCATGGTAACCTCGGGCAGCACCGGCGCGGTGCTCAAATAGCCCAAAGGAGGAGGATAAATGAAAACCATCGAAAAAATCGTCAAATTCCTCAGCGACTACTTCGCGGTTCTCGTCATCCTCGCGGCCGGGGCGGCCTACTTCAACCCGCCGCCCTTCAAGGCAATCGTACCCTTCATACCCCAACTGCTCGGCCTCGTCATGCTCGGCATGGGCCTCACCCTCACCAAAGACGACTTCAAAGCCGTCTTCGAACGGCCGCGCGACGTCGTCGTCGGCGTCCTGCTCCAGTTCGTCATCATGCCGCTTCTCGGCCTGCTCATCGCCGTCACCATCGGCATGAGCCCCGAACTCGCCGCCGGCTTCATCCTCGTCGGCTGCGTCCCCAGCGGCACCGCCTCCAACGTCATGACCTACCTCGCCAAGGGCGACGTCGCCCTCTCCGTAACCGTCAGCTCCCTCACCACCCTCATCGCCCCCTTCCTCACCCCCTATCTCTTCCTGTGGCTGGGCGGCAAATTCATCCCCGTCGACGCCACCGCCCTTCTCATCGACATCATGAAAATCGTCCTCGTACCCATCATCGCCGGCGTAATTCTGCGCCAGCTCTTCAGCGCCACCGTCCAGAAATTTGTTAAAATCGTGCCCCTCATCTCCGTGTTGGCCATCATCGCCATCGTCGCCGCCGTTGTCGGCGCCAGCGCCTCGCGCCTCGCCGCCGTCGCCGGCATCGTCTTCATCGGCGTTATCCTCCACAACCTCGGCGGCTACCTCGTGGCCTACATCGTCGCCCGCAAACTCTGCGGCATGAGCGAATACAAAGCCCGGGCCATCTCCTTCGAAGTCGGCATGCAAAACTCCGGCCTCGGCGCCGCCCTTGCCATGGTCCACCTCTCGCCCGTCGCCGCCCTGCCCAGCGCCGTCTTCAGCGTCTGGCACAACATCTCCGGGCCGTCCCTCGCCGGCTGGTGGGCCAAACGTACCCCCGACGTCGAAGCCGTCAAAGGCCAGCCCGGCGTCAAACAGTAACACACCGGCTCCTCCCGGAGGCTCCTGGCGGCAGACAGCCGACAGGAGCCTCTTTGCAGGAACCGCAAACAAGAGGTGACAACCATGAACCCCGCCCCGCGCTGGCGCTACGACGAAGAACGCCACTCCGGCGTCGACTTCTCCGCCCCTGAAGAAGCCGCCGCCTACGACGCCTACATGCAAAAAATGCGCGACATCGGCGGCGAAGTCGCCACCATCAAAGCCGCCCTCGGCCTCAGTCCCGCCGACGTCCTCCTCGACCTCGGCTGCGGCACCGGCGAAACCGCCCTCGGCCTCGCACCCCACTGCGCCGCCGTCCACGCCGTCGACGTTTCCCGGGAAATGGTCCGCCTGGCCGCCGCAAAAGCCAACACCCGCGGCCTCGCCAACGTCCGCTTCGCCCAGGCCGGCTTCCTCACCTGCGACTACCCCGCCGCCACCTTCGACGCCGTTCTCTCCCAAATCGCCCTCCATCACCTTCCCGACCACTGGAAACACGTCGCCCTCCGGCGCATTCACGCCCTCCTCAAGCCCGGCGGCCGCTTCCTCCTCCAGGACGCCGTCCTTCCCTCCGGCGAACGGGACCTCGACGCCTACTTCGCCGGCCTCGTCGCCGCCGTCGCCGCCGCCGGCGGCGAAAAAGTCGCCCGCGACACCGAAACCACCCTCCGCGACGAACACCTCACCCTCGACTGGATTATGGAAGGCCTGCTCGCCAGAGCCGGCTTCGCCATCCTCTCCGTCACATCCGCCCCGCCCTTCATCACCACCTATCTGTGCGTCAAACAAGAAAGCGCATAGCCGCGCATAACCGCGTCCGACGGGGCGGGAGAGGGGAGGGCGCGGCGCCAGAGCCTTTGGCCGCCGCTAGCCGCCGTTGCCTTGCCGCCGGCCGTATGCTAACATATGAACTGTCGTCAAACGGCAAAACTGCCTGGGATACACGCCACCTGAATTATGTCCAACCTACACTGAATATTAGGGAATCCGGTGCCTGTGCGGCTGTCGGGCCGCCGTCGAGCGGAGGGCAAAAACACGGCCAGGATGCCCACCTGCGAGAAGCGGGTATGGACATAACGGGAACGGTATCGCGGGCAAAAAGATATAAAGGGACTTACCATATGGTAAGTCCCTTTTTCTTGTTTGTCGGCTTGTACGTTGGCGGCCGCCCCTAATCGCCCGAATCGTCGCCGCCGCTGTTCGCCAGGATCGTGAGCAGAATCAGCCCCAAGCCCACATCGCGGAGCGTGTTATCGTCGTCATCCCTATCCTCGTGGTGATGGCGCCGCATCTCCTCCTGGTGCCGCCGCTCCCGTTCCCGCTCCTCATGCTGCCGCCGCTCGCGCTCGCGCTGCTCCTGGATGCGCCGCTCCTCCTCGTGCTGCCGCCGTTCCCGCTCGCGCTGCTCGTGCATCCGCTGCTCCTGCCGCTGGCGGTTGTCGTCGTGCCGCGACGCCGCTTCCACCGCCGTCGCGCCCACCCCGAACTGGAGACAACCGATCAGCGAATATACGATCACCTTTTTTGCCAGGCCATTCATTTGCCATTCCTCCTTGGTCTGCTTTCTTGGTCTCAGTATAATCTGGAAGTGTGACAAATAAATGACTGCCCAGTCAGGTTTTCCCTTGTCCGCCAAACTTTTTTTCGCTGCCTTATGCTATAATAGATTCATACATAAAAATACCGGCACCCCGTTGCCGCGAGGAGGCCGCCGCCATGAGCGCCGAAGCAGCCAAAGCCTTTTTCGAAAGAATCATGCAGGACGGAGCGTTTGCCGCCAAAGTCGTCCAATGTGAAACGATCGAGGGAATGATCGCCCTCGCGAAAGCGGAGGGGTTCGACTTCACCGCCGCCGGGACGGGGGAGCTTAGCGACGAAGACCTCCAGAATATCATCGGCGGCTCCGCCGCGCCCCGCAACCTGCTCTCCCTTTTAACGGCCCTCAGAGCCGGGACAGGTCCCCTTCCCCGAAGATAACAAGCAAAAGACCGGCCTTACGCCGGTCCTTATTTTTCCGCCCGCTGCTTCTCCCCGTCGCCCGGCGAACCCGGCGCGGCGCTTTTCGGCGCCGCGCCGGGTTCGCCTGTTATTCCCCGCCCGCCGCTGCGGCGTTTGCGCCGTCCTCTTCCCGCTCCGCCGCCGCGAACCTTACCCGGAACGTCGTCCCCCCCGTGCCGGTGTCGATCTCGATCTTCGCCTTGTGCCGCTCCGCGATCCGGTAGCAGATCGGGATGCCCAGCCCCGTGCCCTTCTCCTTGCTCGTCACGAACGGCGTCCCCAGCCGCTGGTAAATCTCCGGCGGAATGCCCCGGCCGGTGTCGCTCACGAACAAAATCGTGCAGCCCTCCCCCCGGTAAGTGCCGATCACCGCCCGCCCGTCGGGGCCGATCGCATCCAGAGCGTTGCCGGTCAGGTTAAGCACCATCTGCCTGATCTCCCCTTCGTCCGCCTTGATCGGCGGCACCTCGCCCAACTGCAGCCAGATCTTCTTCCCGGCCTCCAGTGCGCCCGCCTGGATAAGCGGCGCGATGCGTTCCAGGATCTCGTTGACGTTGAGGCGTTCGAGCCTTACCGCCTTATTCTTCGCCAGGCTGAGGAACTCCGAAATGATCGAATTCGCCCGGTCGAGCTCGCCGATCATCATGTCGAAATGCTCGCGGTGGGCTGCAAGCTCCCGCTTGTTGCGGAACAACTGCAGAAAGCCCCGGATCGTCGTCAGCGGGTTGCGCACCTCGTGGCCGATGCCCGCCGCCATCTCCCCGATCAGGTTCAACCGGTCGAGGCGGGCCATCTCCAGCGCATTCTCCTGCTTCTCCAGCCTCACCAGGTAATCGGTGGCCCGGCGGTGCTCCCGGCGGTAATAATTCAGGATAATGACATACAACGACGTAATCACGACCAGGGCGATCGTCAGCGCGATAAGATTATCCGCGAACAAAACGTTCCGCGTCGATGTAAACGCAAGGGCCTGAGGGAAAAAATGCTGGATGAGCATAAGCGCTACGACGATGACCATCAATCCCCCGATCAGGGCGAAAATCCACCGCATGCTTTTTATGCTGACCGTAATCATCGCCGCGAAAATCATAATGTAAAAAGGGGCGGAGCCGGATATCCCATCCCCGGCGACCCACAGTACGGGCAGGAGGATATACGCCATGCCTACCCCCAGCGTCAGGGCGACCCGGTAAGTTCTTTTCACGATCGACAGGTAATACGCCGCGATCAGGATATTGCTGCTTATCAAACTCAGCCCCGCCATGAAATCGAGACCGAGCACAAAATTGGATAAGGCGGTGATCAACGCGGTAATTATGCCGATCAGCAAAACCGTGTTAAAAATCCGGTGTTCGAGAGGATAAGTCGCCTCATCGCCGATAAAACCGTCGAGATTCACGCCCATTCCCCCATGCGTCCGTCCTGCATACACCTTCGGCGCAATTACGGTTTTTCCTACAAAATATGCAAAATATTTCCATGGGTGAAACCTCCCGCCCCTGGGTGCACGGGTGTATTAGCGCGCCGCGTTATGATACAATAAAGGCGGAATTATCATCGTCAAGGAGTGCCTCATGCGCAAACTCACGACCACCAAGGCCCTCACCACCGGCCTGCCTGTGGACAAGGTAAGAATGCTGGCCGACGCCGCCGGGGTGACTCTCGCCCACCTCGAAACGCGCTTCGCCGGCAAAGGCAAATGGCTCAACGACTTCGAAATCACCGGCCCGCCCGGCAAAGTCGACAAATTCTTCGCGCAAGTCGACGACATCAGGGTCGACTGAAAGCGGCCCAAGCCGCATACCCCGGTCCCGCCGCCGTTTTCGGCGCATTGCGCCCGTCGCCGGCAGGAAATAATTCGAAAATGTGGAATTGTTACCGCGACAAATATTGACAAAGAATGTTCTGCTTCAAGGAGGGAACCGGCATGAATCCTGTGCTCAGGCGCAGCCTGCTCAGCCTCGTCCTCGCCGCGGCCTTCCTCATCCTGCCTGGGATGGAGCGGGCCGAAGGCGCATGGATCATAACCGACAAGGGTTACAAAGCCTGGTACGCCGACCCGCGGTCCGACGTAACCGTCACCTGGACCGGCGGCGCCGACCGCGAAGGCTACTGCAGCGGCCCCGGCGTCCTGCAGTGGTACCGCGACGGCCGGATCGACGGCACCTACAAAGGCGGCATGCTGAACGGCATGCGCAGCGGCAGCGGCGTTTTCTCCTGGCCCAGCGGCGACCGCTACGAAGGCGACTACTTCGCCGACCGGATGAACGGCCGGGGAATATACACCTGGGCCGGCGGCAGCCGCTACGAAGGCGACTTCGCCGACGGCAAACCCAACGGCAAGGGGAGGATGACCTGGGGGCCCGACACGCAAACGGCCGGCTGCGTTTACGAAGGCGACTTCGTCAACGGCGTCAGGACCGGCAAAGGCGTCTTCATCTGGCCGGGCGGCGACCGCTACGAAGGCGACTTCGTCGACGACAAGCGCACCGGCAAAGGCGTCCTCACCTATCAAAACGGCGGCCGCTACGAAGGCGACTTCGTCGACGGCCAGTTCGACGGCGAAGGCACCTTCCACTTCCCCGACGGCACCGTCAAAGCCGGCCGCTGGGTCGACGGCCGCCCCGCCGGCGCCGTCCCGTAGCCGCGGGACGGAGGCCCGCTTCCGCCTGGCCGCCACCGAGTGGATGTACACGATCTCCGGCTGTGGACCCTGACCTCCGGCATCGATTCTCTTGGCTGCATCTGGTTATCGCTCCCCATGCATCCGCGCGGGCCGTTCTAGGTATGGGTAAGCTATGTTGCGATTCAAGTGGAATGAACCCAAGAGCTCTGTTGTTATAACGACAACAGAGCTCTTTTCATTAGTACACTTTAGCGGGACATGAATAATTTTTGCCGGTAGGGTGAAACTGGAATACCGGGAATATTTTTCATTGGAGGGAACGGCGTGGGTCAGCAGGCGCAACAACAGCCGCAACCGCAAGTGCGGCGGCCCAAGGGGGCGATCAACTCCCTGGCCACCAATTTCTTTCACCTCCGCAATCCCTACACCATCGCCTGGTGGTCCTGCACCTATCCGGGCTTCGGTCACATAAGCATGGGCAACTACGTCACCGGATTTCTGCTGTTTTTTTGGGAGATGATCACCAATACCCAAGCCAAAGTCAATCTGGCCATCCTATACACCTTCACCGGGCGCTTCGACCTGGCGAAAGAAATCGTCAATAACCGCTGGCTGCTCTTCTATGCCCCGGTGTTTATCTACGCGATATGGGATAGCTACCGGCTGGCGCTGCAGCTAAACCAGCTATCCATTCTCGCCGACCGGAACAAAGAGAGCGTAGAGCCGCCGGTGAGCGTGTCGTTCATGGAAATAAACGTACTGGACAAGCGCTCGCCCTGGGTAGCGGTGGCCTGGTCTTTGTTCGCCCCCGGGCTTGGCCATCTGTATACCCACAGGATACCGACCGGCTTCTTTCTGCTGGTGTGGTGGCTTGCTATCGCCTACTTCTCTTCCCTGCTCCAGGGTATACAATTTACCGCCCTGGGACTGTTTGAGCAGGCCAAGGCGGTTGTCGACCCGGCGTGGCTGATGTTCCTTCCGTCGGTGTACGGTTTCGCTGCCTATGACGGCTATGTCAATACCGTAGAGTACAACCGGCTGTTCGAGAAGGAACAAGCCGCCTTCATCAAGCGGAAATACCAGCAACCCGGCTTCGCAATGCCGACAAAGGTGGGAGCGGAAGTGTACGTTACCGCGTCGTTCGAACACTCGATAATGCTTGAACTCGTCATCTCGGAATTGGAGCAGAAAGGCATCGCCGCGGAGCAAATCTGCGCCATACCGATGAACGCGCCGCAGAAGGAGCGGCAATTGCTGGACACAATTCACCGGGCCGACGGGCTGAGCATGTTCGATTTAGCCACGGCCTTGGGAACGGTGTTTATGCTGTTCGGGGTGATGTGGGGCTTTATGTGGCAATGGGGGCCGATTGCCTGGGGCCTGATCGGCTTATTTGCCGGCGGGGCGCTCGGGATTGCCTTCAAGTACGTCTATTACCGAATATCTGCCCAAAAACAGCCGCCTATCGGCAAAACGACGGAAGTGATGGTAATCGTGGCCTGCCGGAAAGCCGAGGCGGAAATGGTGGAACGCGTGTTAGCCGGCCACCTTGCCCTCAGTATCGGGCGGAAGGAATAAGCGGTTCGCCGCCAGCCGAATCGGGAATGCCGCAACCTTTGTGTACCTGGACGTCACCTTCGCCGGTGTGCCGTGGTTGGTTTACCCCTTGCTGGGCATAATAACCAAGGGCGCATTATTTTTTTGGCAGCCCTGAATCGCGCAAGAGATCGAGGGGGCATGATGGCACTGCCGCGCGACCTTTTGACCCAGATTAACGAGGCGCATTCGCTATATTTACAGCTCAGCTATGATTTCTGGGTGCAATATTCCCTTTACACCTGGAAATGGTGGCTGCTGCTGGTTTTCCTTATCGCGCCCTGGTATTTGTGGTGGCGGCTGGTGGATAAAAAGCGACTGCTGGAAATTTGGTGCTACGGGGTAATGACCTTCGTTCTAGTGATAGCGGCAGATGCGATCGGCGTTGCCTACGGGTGCTGGCACTACCCGATTAGGCTGGTTCCTAAATTCCCGCATTTGTTGCCCGTCGACACGACCGTTCTGCCGATTTTGTACATGCTGGTATACCAGTGCTGTCCCCGATGGAAGGCCTTTATCCTTGCGAACGTGGTCATGGCGGCGGCCCTG
This sequence comes from Selenomonadales bacterium, assembly GCA_029976065.1. Lineage (GTDB taxonomy): Bacteria > Bacillota > Negativicutes > Sporomusales > UBA7701 > Anaeroselena. The sequence goes on along the minus strand of JARKNV010000072.1, from coordinate 67,434 downwards.
GCCTTTATCGCCGAACCGATAACCGCCTGGCTCGGATACTATGAAACGCTCACCTGGAAATACTACTACAGCTTTCCGCTCTATATTTTGCTCGCGACTATTCTGAAGCTCATTCTTCAGACCGTGATCGCGCTGCAATCGGGGGGGCGCAAACAATGAGCGACAGCTACACCCCGCGGCGAAAGAGGTTGGACCTTTCGGCGTTGACTACCGCCGATATACATGTACGGCACCCGTTGATGAGCATGTGGTGGGCGGCGTCGTTCGGCGGCTTCGGCCAGATGACGCTGGGCAGTCATATCAAAGGCTATGTCCTTGTTGTCATGGAAATAATCATCAATTTGGCAACACAGTTGAACCTGGCGATTTTATACTCGTTCACGGGCCGGTTCGATCAAGCCAAGGAAGTGCTGGACACCAGGTGGCTGCTGGCCTATGTATTCGCTTATACGTACGGGCTGTGGGATGCCTACAGCCACACCGTGGATATCAACAAACAGACGGTGCTTGCCAAAAGGGAAAAAGCGCCCATCGATGTATTCAAGCTGCTGCCCTTCAGCATCAATTTCCTGGACAAAAGGGAACCGTTGGTCAGCACCTTCTGGAACCTGGTGCTCCCTGGTCTGGGGTACATGTATCTTCTGCGGATGGGAACCGGCTTTTTCGTGATTACCTTCTGGATGGTATGCGTTTACTATTCGCGGTTTTTCCAGGTCCTGCATTTCACCTTGCTCGGGGATTTCAGCCAGGCGGTGGCCGTTGCCGACCCGCAGTGGTTTCTGTTCTTGCCCTCGATCTACTGCTTTGCCCTCTATGATGTCTATAGTTCCACCGTCGAACTCAATAAAATCTTCGACACGGAACAGCGTGAATTTCTCGCCCAAAGATACCAGCGGTTGAGGCTTGAGCTTCCCGTGGCAAAATCGGAAGGAGCACCGGAAATGCTTATCGCGGCTACGTTTGACCATTCCTCTTTTGTCGAGCTGGCAATAACCGAGCTGGAGGAAAAAGGGATCGTCAAAGAAAAAATGCTGGCGATCCCTCTCGCTCAGCAAGAAAAGAATTTTGCGATTCTGGACACCATTCATCGCTCCGACGGAATCAGCATAATGGATGCGGCCGCAATGCTTGGCACGACGGGGATGGTTTTGGGCGTCATCTACGGCTTTGTTTGGACCTGGGGGCCGATCATCTGGGGCCTGATCGGGCTAGCCGGCGGTGCGGCGGCCGGAATTGCGGGCGATTATCTTTTGACAAGACGGAAACTGTCTATACACAGAAAAAACAAGGCTTCGGAACTGGTTCTCATCATCAGTTGCGAAAATGCCCAGGCCAACATGGTCGAGCAAATCCTGCGGAGCAGTACGGCGTTTGGCGTCGGCAGGGTGTCGTCGTAAATCCCCCAAGCCCCGCGCCAGAACCACTCCACGCGCAAAAACGGCCGGTACCCCGGCCGTTTTCCCTGGCTGAAGAACAAGTAATCCCGTTTAGATCAGGTACTGAAGAATATACGGTATCGACAACCCAAAGGGTGGATTTGCAAGATCACGGATCGCCGCCGCCATGCAAAGCCGGAATAATCGAAAACCCGCGTAGTACGTGGGTTTTTTTGTTATTTATAGGAGTACGGATGGGTTGCGTCCCCCAAAAGAACATGTAGCTATAAATGTGTCATAAAGGTAAACTATCCCTTTCCTACGGCTAACAAGGCGATGATGTCATAGCCTTGTCATATTCTTCGGTTATCATGTTATGAGCGTTATATACTCGGTAATCTGTCGATATGACTATGAATAACATTTACATATACTGAAAAGAACGGGCCTGTATTGCAAAGGACAGAACTCCAAGGGGTGAAGAGAATTGAATAACACACCAGACAGCGGCCGGCGCAGACTGGCTGACAGCAAAAAAATCAAAATAGTGATTGGCATTGTTGGTCTTGTTGTTTTGGCATTGGTACTATACGGTTATCAATCCCGAAAAGCACCTGCGACTCAACGCTCTTCCGATATCAAGCCTGCTGTTGAGGTCATACATATCGCACGCCGGGATATGACGCGGCGAATTGAATTGACAGGCAAAACGGTACCGGAAGCACAAGTCGATATTTCTGCCAAATATTCCGGTAAAATTACTCAAATCAACGTCACGCTGGGCCAACAAGTTGAAGCCGGGCAGATATTGCTTGTGCAGGATACGAACGATATTGACGCGGCGCTCGCTCAAAACGAAGCCGCTTTGCGCGGCGCCGAAGCGGACGCCATCGAAAGCAATGCCTCCTTTCAGGCCAGTTACGAAAAGGCGAAGTCGGACTATCAGCTTAGCCTAGCGAACTTTCAAAGATATAAGACGCTTTACGAAAAAGGCGCAGTGTCAAAGCAGGCGTTAGATAGCGCCGAACAAACGGTAATTGCGGCAAAGGCGGCGGTCGATACCTGGGCCAACCAGCTTATGGCCGGGAGCTCGGCGTCGGTCATGTCCAAGCAGGCCGCGCGGGACAAGGCCCAAGGCGGCATAGACGCGCTGCAGCACCAAAGGAACGACATGATCATAAGAGCGCCGCGAGCGGGAATCATCGGCTTTCGGCAGGCGGAAGCCGGCAGTCTGGCCCAAGCCGGCCAGAAATTATTGTCAATTGTCGACAATAGCAAGATATATGTTGATTGTCCGGTATCCGAACAGGATATCGGCCAGATTGTGCTAGACATGCCGGCCAAGGTTGCCATTGAATCTCTGGGAAAAACCTACAGCAGTAAAGTCATCTATATCAGTCCGGCGATGGACGCGGCAACGCAATCCTTCACCGTCAGGCTCGCCCTGGAGGGTGCCGACGATACTCTGAAAGCGGGATTGTTTGCGCGAACCAACATTAGTATACTTCTGCGGCCCAATACCATATTTGTGCCGAAAGAGGCGGTTGTTTCAGTGAATGGCAGGGAGCGGGTGTTCATTATTGATGACAATAACCAAGTTGTGGAGCGCGGGGTCCAGATCGGCTTACGCAACGATCTATTCGTCGAAATCATCAAAGGGGTCAGCGAAGGCGAGCGTATCGCCGTTTCCAACCTGGCGCGGCTGAAAGCCGGAATGACCGTCAATCCTACCGTAGTGTCGCGATAATCGACGGGCTAATTCGGAACCAAAGGTGGTAGTAACGTGAATATTACCAGATTCTCCATCCAGCGGCCTGTCGGCATTACGATGATCATTATGCTTTTTGTCGTGCTTGGTCTATATAGTTTTCAGCGGATCGGCGTCGAGCTCCTGCCGGCCCTGAACACGCCGTATGTCACCGTTTCCGTCCGTTATGGCGGCGCGAGCACGGCGGAAATGGAGTCGCAGGTCATTAAGCCGCTGGAAGAGGCCTTGTCCTCGGTGGCCCATTTAAAACATATCACTGCGATTGCCAGCCCGGGAAATGCAATGATCATCATGGAATTCGATTTAACGGCCAATGCGGATATCGCCTCAATTGACGCAATGAAACAGGTCAATTCCGCCAGGCGAAGATTGCCTGACGGAATTGATGAGCCGGTGGTCGTCAAACGGGACGTCAATGCGTCGGCGATAATGGAAATTGCGGTGCTCTCGGCCGAACCGCTTGGCGATGTATATTCCAAGGCAGACAATATTTTTAAAGAGCGTCTGCAACGGGCCGACGGCGTTTCAGAAGTACAACTCGACGGCGGCCGGGATAAGGAAGTCGCTGTTGACGTCGACCGGAACAAGCTGCGTTTTTATAACCTGACGCTCAATCAGATTGTCAATACAATAAAAGCCGAAAATGTATTGCTTCCTTCCGGCACCGTATATAACAAAAATAGCCAGGCCGACGTCCGGCTGGTCGCCCAATATCTGACGCCCGAAGAAATTGCCAAAATCAATGTGCCTAACGCCGCCGGCGTTTCTATACCGCTAAAAGACGTAGCTACCATCAAGCAGCAGGATGCCCGGGTTACCCGTTATAGCCGTACCAACGGGGCGGATGCCGTTTCCCTATCCGTCTATATGAACAGCGACGCCAACATTGTCGACACCGTCAAAAATGTTCGGGCCCAATTAGCCAGCCTGCAGGCGGAATATCCCAACTACAAATTCGCCGTTATTACCGACGCAGCCCAGTATGTAAGCAATTCCCTTGCCAATACGCTTGGCAGTTTGTTGGAAGGCCTGTTTACTACCGGTCTGATATTATATCTGTTCCTGCGGGGGTGGCGATCTACCGCCGCGGTAATTATCGCCATTCCAACTTCGCTGATCTCAACCTTCTTTGCCATGTATATCGCCGGGTTTAGTTTCAACATGATGTCCCTGATGGGCATGGCTCTCTGCATCGGCATTTTGGTCGATGACTCCATTGTTGTTCTGGAAAACATCCACCGGCATATGCAGATGGGCAAGAAATCGGCAATCGCTGCCGAAGAAGGGCGGACCGAGATCGGTATGGCGGCGATTGCCATTACGCTTTGCGACATCGTCGTGTTCATGCCGATCGCCTTTATGACCGGTATGACCGGCCAGTTTTTCCGCCAATTTGGCCTGACGATTGTATTTGCGACCTTGTTCTCGATGTTTGTCTCCTTTACCCTTACGCCGATGCTGGCCTCCAAACTTTTCAAAAAAGGTCTTGCCGAGCCCAAGGGCCGCACCTGGGACTTCATGAACCGGTTGGAAGAGACCGCGACTGTCCAATATGAAAAATTACTCAGAAAAGCTTTGGTTAATCGGAAAAAGGTCGTTGCCGGTGTTGTGGCCCTCTTTGTTTTCGCCGTCGCCTTGATCCCGCTCGGTATCATCGGGGCGGAATATATGCCGCGAACCGACGAGAGCAGTTTCCGGATATCCGTCGAATTGCCTGTCGGGCAAAACATCGAACAGACGAACAAGGTCATCGCCAATCTCGAGCAATATTTGCAGACCGTGCCGGAAGTGACGAACTACTTATCAAGCGTTGGCCGGCCGACCACGAATGTCGGCTCGATCTCAGTGCGGCTTGTGGACCGGAAAGAGCGTAAACGCAGCGTTTGGGAGATTACTGACCAGGTCAGGGCTTATGCCGCCAAAAACATTTCCAACGCAACCACCAGGGTCAACGAAACTCAATCCTCCGTGGCTGGGGTTTCCGGGGGCGGGGGCGGAGGTGGCGGGGCACCGGTGCAGATTCAGATCCTCGGCTCGAACATGGATAATCTGGTAAAGGCCAATTACCAGGTGCTGAACACGCTTTCCCAGGTAAAAGGCTTAAAAGATGTCAGAAGCAACTATACCGAAGGAATGCCGGAAATTCAACTGGCTGTGGATCGTGAGAAAGTTAAAATCTTCAACACCTCGGTTGGCGAGGTAACAAATGTTTTCAATGTCGCCATTACGGGCCAACAGGCCGGTGTTTACGCCAACGACCCTAATAATGACGGGCAGGATACCGATATAATCGTAAGACTGAAAGGCAGCGAAGGTTTTAGGATGTCCGACATTCGGTCGCTGCCGATCATGGCCGGTAAATACCAAGTATCGCTTGGTGATGTTGCTAAAATCACGGAAGGTACCGGTCCGGTGCAATTATACCGGATTGATAAGCAAAGGGCGATCACGATCACGGCAAATATCACCGACCGGCCCCTGCAAGAAGTTCTCAATGACATTGCCGGTAAAATGACGCCAGATGCATTAGGGCAAGATGTCTCCTACCGTTTTTCCGGGCAAGCTACCAGCATGAAGGACACCTTTGGCGAAATGTTCCAGGCTCTGGCCTTATCGCTTATTCTGGTGTATATGCTGCTGGCAGTGCTCTACGAGTCACTCTCAACCCCGCTGATCAGGATGTTCTCGCTGCCGCTCGGGTTAATCGGGTCGCTGCTTTTCCTTGCCGCTACCCGCAATACCATTAATCTTTATTCGCTGATTGGCATACTTGTCATGGACGGACTCGTGGCAAAAAATGGAACATTGTTGCTTGATTATACGCTTACCTTAATGGCGCGCGGCCATAGTGCCTTTGACGCAATCATTGAGGCCGGCAAGACCAGACTCAAGCCGATATTCATGACAACTCTAACCATGGTCATGGGCATGCTTCCTACCGCCCTCGCCATGACAGAGGGGTCCGAAACAAGGGTGAGCATGGCCTGGGTCATCATCGGCGGGCTTTTGACATCCACGGTGTTTACGCTAATCATTACACCGATTATATTCCTGTATTTTCAGACCAACCCGCTTGGCAAATGGTTTAACTACAGGGCTGCCCTCGACCGGATGCGAAAAACCGGTCTGGTCTTCAGCCGTAATCATGGGGGCAAATAAGCTCCCGCAAAGAGCGGCTCACCCCGCCCTTTTTTCATTGCTCCTGCGTTTTCCGGCGGTTGGCGTTTGGGCTCGCCGTCGGCCTTGTGCCTATACCCTTTGCGGGGGCGTCAAACGCCGCTCCGGTGCTCCGGGCGAACGCGCCGTAAGGCTCGGGCCGACACAGCCGTACCGTCGCCAACTGTCATCCGTGACAGGTGGCTCCTCGCCCGGCCGTCCATGGCCGGGCGTACGTTCGTGTACCCGGCTTGCTTCGCCGACGGCTCGTAGCGCCCTCCGCAAGTCGCAATGCGCCTGCGTCCCCGCAAGGTTATCGGGAGTAGACGCGGTGAACCTTATCATTTGTGAGTGCAACGTTTTGGTCTTTGGTAAACCGTGCTACACTGTATATGAAATGGGAAGTCTGTGAACGGGGGATAATACCCGAATCCTGCAGGTATTCAATACCGCAGGATTTTTGTTGTTAGCCAGACCTTCTTCGAACGCCTTAGCCCACAGCTCCTTTTAGGATGCGGTCGGGTTTCCCTGTCCGATTTTACTTATATATATCTTTATGGATTTTCAGCCCCAAAGTCGGTGTCTCGTTAAAGGTCAACCTAATCAAGAAATATTTTGGTTACTTTTAAAAAAGTAGTTGCCAAAGTATGGATTCTGCAGTATTCTAATTGTAGTAACATATCATACCAGTAATATAGATAATACCGGTAGTATGGAAGGAGATAACATATGATTACACAGTCAATGCTTTCTGACCGCGCAGGCAAAAACAGTCTTTATGAAACAGTTGTTCAATATTTGGAACAATTGATTGCTGATAGCGGTTTAAAACCAGGAGAAAAACTGCCTTCAGAGCGTGAACTCGTGGAAAAAACCGGCGTTAGTCGTACCATCATGCGCGAGGCGCTACGTGTTTTAGAAGCCCAGGGAGTGCTTAGCATATTTCCCGGAAAAGGCGTTTATGTCAGGCGGTTGGGTATCCAGACCGTTGTTGACCCGATGCAACGACTTGTAAGAGAGGAGCATATCAGATTCGAACATTTAATCGCGGCCCGTTTCGTTTTGGAACCGGAATTGGTTCGCATTGCCAGCCAAGCGGTTAACGATGATATTTTGGCACAACTGAAAAACGATTTAGCCTTGATGAGAAAAAATGTAGGTAATTCAGAGCGTTTTCTGGTTGTGGATCAAAATTTTCACGAGCATCTGGCTGTTGCTACCCAGAATCCAGTGTTCGTAATCATGATGAAACCCATCATTGCTTCCTTTTTGCATTTCGCCGAGATACTCGCCAATGCGCCTTCAGCACCGGAACTAGCTATCGAACGTCATCAGGAAATTATTAACGCGATGCAGGCGCACGATGCCGAGGCGGCTTGCCAAGCGATGAAAATTCATCTTGAGGAGGTGGAACAGCAGTTTCGGACTATGTTCACCGGTAAGTATCTGGACTTAGAAAATGATCATGACGAAGAAGCGTGATCACAAGAAAGGTGGCCTGTGTCATGGGAATGACCATTACCGAAAAGATTTTGTCAAAAGCCTGCAACACTAATGTCAAACCGGGACAAATCGTTAATGCGCGCGTCGACCGTCTGATGACAATGGATTTCCTGGCTCCTATTACGTTCAAGTTGTTTGAACAACTAGGCGCGGAAAAAATTTGGGATATGGAGCGGGTAGTCGTTGTGTTGGATCATTTTGTCCCAGGTCATACGGTAAAGGATGCAATGCAGTTAAAACTGAGCAGAGATGCCGCCAATAAATTCAATATTAAGCATTTCTATGACATCGGCCATCACGGAATTGCACATCAGGTGATGGTTGAAAACGGTTTTGTTCTTCCTGGCACAGTAGCCCTTGGTACCGATTCTCATACGACGACGTACGGTGCACTGGGGGCATTCTCTTGCGGCGTCAGCACATCGGAGGCAGCCGTCATCATGGCCACGGGGAAAATGTGGTTTCTAGTGCCTGACTCGGTCAAGTTTCATATTGACGGAAAACTACCGGCCGTAATAAGCGGCAAAGACATTGCGTTGAAAATGATGGGACTTACCCACTGGAACGGCCAAGTAGCGTACAGAGCAGTGGAAGTAGGCGGGTCAGCAATTCCGCAGCTTAGCATGAGTGATCGACTTACAATCTGTAATATGATTGCTGAGATGGGCGCGAAAAACGGCATAATCGCGCCGGACGAAACAACAACCCAATTCCTGAAAGGTATTGCCCGCGAGGATTATGAACTGATTTCCAGCGACCCTGACGCAAGCTACAAAGAGACGTATACCATTGATGTAACGAGTATGTCCCCTCAGGTTAGCTGCCCCCATAGTACCGACAATGTCAAGAATGTCGAGGACGTGAAAGGTGTCAGTTTAAATCAGGTCTTCCTGGGGTCGTGCACTAACGGTCGTCTTGAAGATCTGGCGATAGCCAGTAAAATACTCAAAGGGAAGAAAGTTGCCCGCAACGTGCGAATGATTGTTGTGCCCGCGAGCCAGAAGATATATCTTGACGCATTGCGTTCCGGGTATATCGAGACGCTCATCACGGCAGGCGCGGTTGTCGAAACTTCGAGTTGCGCCGCCTGTGCCGGCTTGCACACCGGGGTGCTGGCGGACGGTGAGGTTGCTCTCAGCACCACGAACAGGAACTTTAAAGGCAGGATGGGCAGCGCGAAATCGGAGGTTTACCTGTCGTCCCCGGCTACGGCGGCCGCGTCGGCGATAGCCGGCTGTATCGCTGACCCCCGAGAGTACGTTGATTAGGAGGGATAATTGATGGAAGGCGTAATTAAAGGCAAAGCCTGGGTAGGCGGAGATGATATTTTTGCATTTGACATCATCCCCCAGAACCGGTGGACACTGGACAACCTGAACCCGGACGATCTTGGCCGCTGGGCTTTGGAGAACGTCGACCCCGACTTCCAAGGGGTAGAAAATGGGATGAAAAAACAAGGATATAAGATCGTGGTTGCCGGGAAAAACTTCGGCGGCGGCGGCAAAAGCATAGAGCATCCCATCATGGCTCTAAAGGGAGCTGGAGTCGAAGTTGTGTTGGCAGACTCCTTCGCGCGCTATAACTTCCGTAATTCGATCAACAACGGTATTCCCGTTGTGCCTTGTCCCGGGTTGAACAAAGAAACCGAAAAGGGCGATACGTTAGAAGTCGATTTGATTAAGGGTGAGGTCCGGAATCTGCGTACCGGACGTACCTGGCCGGTAACACCGTTGTCTGATTTCGTCATCGAATTGATCGATAGCGGCGGATTGCTGGAATACGCGAAGAAAGCGATTAACAGATAAAAAGTTTGGGAGGGAAGAGAATGAGACGAGCTCTGGTTCTGGTCTGTCTAGGTATTCTTTGTCTTGCCCTAGTGGTCGCCGGCTGTGGCGGCGGCAAACCGCAGACGGCCAAGCAGCCGACCGAGAAGTTTCCCACGCAGCCAGTACATATTATCGTTCAATATCCCCCGGGCGGCGGGATCGATGTCACCGCACGACTGTTGGCAAAGCATGCGGAAAAATACCTTGGTCAAAATATTGTAATCGAGAACAAGGTTGGCGGAAACGGAGTGCTGGGAATTACCACGGTAGCTGCGGCCAAACCTGACGGCTATACTCTAGGGATTATTCTCAACACTACGGCGACGGAAAAGCATTTGCTGCAAGGCGTTAACTACTCGGTAGATTCGTTTGATCCGATCGTCCAAATCAACTTTGACCCCGGTTTCCTCGTAACGAAAAAGGGCAGCAAGTATGACCGCCCGTTGGCGGAAGTAGTCCAGATGGCCAAGGAAGGCAAGTTGAACATGGGTGTCGGTGCGGTTTGGACTACAAATGATTTTGTGAAGGTAATGCTGGAAAAGGATAAGGGCGTCAAATTCGAACGGGTGGGATTTCCTGGCGGCGGTCCGGTGACCAAGGCGCTTCTGGCTGGTGACGTTGACGTAGGTACCCAGTATGCCAATGAGTGGTTCAGTTACTACCAGAGCGGCGATCTCGTCGGTCTAGGGGTATCGTCGGAGAAGAGACTTCCTGGCTTCGAGAAAGTGCCCACATTTAAAGAACAAGGCATCAATATCGGCAATATCGGCGTAAGAAGGGTATTAGCCAGCCCGAAGGGGACTCCGCCCGAGCGGATAGCGGTTCTTGAGCAAGCCTTTCTCAAAGCGCTTAACGACCCTGCCTGCCTGGCTGATTTCCAAAAAGCGGGCATGAGTCTCTTGCCGGCGGATAGCAAAACCGTACGGGAAACGCTCAAAGACGAGTCCAAAGTGTATGTCGACATTGTTACTGGGCTAGGCGTTAAGCCTGGGGATGTTCCTAAATAATACGGCGGCGGGGCGTCGTAAAAACGACGACGCCCCGCAACTATTCCGAACAGCCTTGTTTACAGGTGAAGGGCGGTTTTCCTTGAGGAAGGGGGTTTTGGAATGGCGAAGCGGATGGCCGAATTAATCAGCTCAGGAGTCATACTTGGGTTCTCCTTGTTCATGTTCTGGGCGAGCGGGAAATTAGAGTACGGTGCAACATATCCCCGTATCATACTAGTCGTTACATTCTTGTTCGCACTATTGGTCTTAATGGACACATTTAGTATAATGCTTCATAAAAAAAGCAAAATTCTTCTTGAAAAAACTGGGGAAAACAAAGAACAGCTGGCGTCAGAAGAGCAAGTACCCCTCAAAAAGCTGGCACTCTTGATAATTGCTCTCCTGGTGTATTTCGCATTGTGGCCCATTATCGGCTATGTATTATCATCACTGTTTTTCATGATTGGCTTGTTTATTTATTACAAGTACCCTGTAATAAAAGGCATAGTTATATCAGCGGCCGTCACCTTAACAATTAATGTCGTTTTTAAGACTGTCTTGCAGGTTCCCCTTCCGGCTCCGGAATGGTTATCTTGGCTATAAAAGGGGGTGTTTAGGAATTGTTCGACACAGCCACTATTTTAACGGGCCTGTCAAACGCTCTGTCGCCCAGTGCCTTGTTTGCCGTGATGCTCGGCAGCGTAATAGGCATTGTCGTTGGCGCTCTCCCCGGAGCAACAGCCACCATGGCTATCGCCGTACTAGTGCCCATTACTTTCTGGTTCCCTCCCGAACTGTCGATCATCATGTTAATGGGCGTTTATAGCAGTGGTGTCTTTGGCGGTTCGATCTCGGCCATACTGCTCAATATTCCTGGGACCCCCGCCTCGGCTGCCACTTGTTTTGACGGTTATCCTTTGTCCCGGCAGGGAAAAGCCGGCAAGGCAATCAGCGTCGCGTTGTGGTCATCGTTTTTCGGCGGGACAATAAGCGGGTTTGCGCTACTGCTAGCAGCCCCTCTCCTAGCTTACGCCGCACTCCGCTTTGGTCCGCCGGAAAGTATGGCGGTTGCTATTTTTGGCCTTGTCATGGTAGCTTCGTTATCCTCGGACAATCTTCTCAAAGGGCTGTTAATGGGAACTCTGGGGATGTTCTTGGGTACAATCGGCATGGACCCCCATAGCGGGTATCCTCGCTTTACCTTTGGGGTACTCGACCTAGTGCAGGGCATATCGGTCGTGCCTCTCCTAATCGGCGCATTTTCGATCCCGGAAGTAATCCGCATGCTTTCTGGTTCGGGATGGGCCTCGGTTGACTATGATATGCGGGATTCCTGGCGACTGAAATGGGATGAAATTAAATGTCTTTGGAAAACATGGCTGGTTTCTACCGGCATTGGCATGGTTGTTGGAATCATACCAGCCATAGGACCTGAAACGGCTACATTTCTTGGTTATGATCAAGCCAAAAAAATGGCGAAAGACAAGTCGCTTTTCGGAAAAGGAGACATTCGTGGCATAGCCGGTTCCGAGGCCGCCGAAGCGGTAGTAGGTACTTCCCTGGCCCCAATGTTCGCTTTGGGTATTCCGGGGTCGGGTGCGGCCGTAGCGCTGATGGGAGGGCTTTTGGTTCACGGCCTGATGCCTGGTCCCAGAATGTTCACCGAGCAGACCGGATTCCTGATGACTGTTTTCATCGGGTTTATCTTCGCACAAGTGGCTATGCTTATCTGCGGACTTGTTGCGGCCCGCTTTGCGCCTCAAATATTGCGTATTCCTCATGTAGTATTGGGGCCGGTGATTATTGTGGTAAGCATGGTAGGTTCTTTTGCGATCAACAACAGCATGTTTGACGTCGGAATCATGCTTGCCTCCGGGATAATCGCCTTCTTCCTGAGCGAAGCGGGGTTTTCTGTGGTCCCGGTTGTCCTAGGATTAATCCTTGGCCCCATGTTTGAGGGTGAATTGGCACGGACACTTACAATTTCCGCCAGAGAAGGCTTCTTTAGCTACATGCTGGATCGTCCCATCGCCTTGGGCATTATCGCCTTTACCATTTTGACCATTGTGGGGCCAATAATCAGTGAATACAGGAAGAGAAAACAAGGCAAAGTTGTAGATAAAAAGAACGCCGATAATGTCTAGCCCAAAATACAAATCTAGGAGGGAATATTGTGTACAAAAATCCATTTAAGGCCAAACTTCTCGCCAGGGAGCCCGTGGCAGGCTGCATTATCCAAGGGGCGATTCCGCCGCTGGCCGAGATTGCCGGCCTGGCAGGTTTTGATTTCTTATTTATTGACGCCGAGCATGGGCCTTTATCTGAAAAGGATTGCGAGGATCTCGTCAGAGCGGCCGAAGTACGCAAGACAGTTCCGGTAATCCGCGTTCCTGCCAATAATCCGGAGGTTATTCTCCGCTACATGGATATCGGCGCGATGGGGATCATAATTCCTGGTGTTACTTCTAAGGAGGAAGCGGAAAAAGCCGTCCGGGCGGTAAAGTATTTTCCTAGAGGGAATCGAGGGTTGTCTGGGACGCGGGCCTCAGATTACGGGCTCGGCAAACCGCTTTCGGAGTATGTAGTGGAAGCGAACGACGAAACGGTCGTATTGACTATCATCGAAAACCCTGAGGCACTAGAAAACCTGGAGGAAATTATGGCTGTCGACGGCCTGGATGGGGTCATCCTGGGAACAACGGATTTCTCCCAGGCGCTTGGCGTGCCTGGTAAGGGTAACCATGAAAAGGTAGTAGCCGCGTATAAAAAATTTATCGAAAAAGGCAATAAGTCTGGTCAAGCGGCTTTAGGCGTTGTTGTACGCCCGGGAGAAACGCCCAAGCAGCATTTCGATCAAGGGGTTACGATTTTGGTAACCACAGCCTATGGCCTGTTCGCCGGAGAAGCAAAAAGATACGTCGCTTCGGTAAGAAGCATTTAGCTTGTAACTTTCCAAATTATATATTTTTTTTAGGGTGATTTGGGGTGATCTTTGCGGTCGCCGATAAGGAACTAACTGAGAAAGAGACGTGAAGCGGGGCGGGGAGAAAAAGTTTCTCGCCATTTCGACAACAAGCAAGATGCAAGAAGTAATCTATAAGCAATAGTCAGATTTTCGCCCGAAGGAATATTTGCCCTTCGGGCGTTGCTCTCGTAGTGAACCCTATTGAATTTTGCGGACACCGAGAATGGTTGGTACAATAAACACTGGAGGTGTCCGCAATGAAAGCCAAACGATTCGATCCCGAATTTAAGAAAGAAATAGCCCAGCTTTATCACAGCGGGACTCGGTCGTGCGCCGACTTGGCGGAAGAACTTGGTGTACATCAAAACACAATATATAAGTGGGCTGAACAATACCGCCGCGATGGGGAACATGCTTTTCCCGGATCGGGCAACCTCCAGCCGGATGAGGACGAACTGCGCAAGGCGCAGCGCCGGATTAAAGACCTGGAAGAAGAAATAGCCATTTTAAAGCAAGCGGCGGTATACTTCGCAAAGAACAGCAGATAAAATATCAGTTTATCCATGATTACCGCAAAAAATATGCTGTTCGGAAGCTATGCCGCGTTCTGAGCGTAGCCAAAAGCGGTTATTATTACTGGGGACAGGCGGGCTGCCTCAAACCCCATGCTAAAGATGCGGTACTGGTGGCTCACATTCGGCAGATTGAGCGGGGCATGACCATAACTTCGGTGTTCAGAAAGTATATGAAGAATTAAACAACGGGAAAGGCATCCGGGTAGGGCGCAGCAAAGTACAGCGCGTCATGCATGCGCACGGAATCAAAGCCCAGATCAAAAGCAAATACAAGCCTCAGACCACCAAAGTTCATCCCGATGAGAAGGCTTTCGACAATCTGATGAATCAGGATTTTACCACCTTATCATTCAATGCGGTCTGGTTGGCGGATATAACTTATATAAGAGTCGGCGGCAAATGGTGCTACCTCGCGGGTGTTATGGATTTGGCCCGGCGCAAACTGATTGGTTGGGCGCTTGGGAGTAGGCCGACAGCAACTTTGACCTGTCAGGCTTTAAAGATGGCTATTCGCCGGGAAAAACCGAAAGTGGGGCTTATTCATCATTCGGATCGGGGCAGCCAGTACACGTCGGCAGAGTATAAGGAGTTACTAAAAGAGCACGAAATCACCGGCAGTATGAGCCGCAAAGGCAATCCATACGATAACGCGCCGATGGAATCATTTTTCCGGCTGCTCAAGGTGGAGCATGTATATAAACGCTCCTTTGCCACCAAAGAGCAAGCGGCTTTAAGCCTGGCTAAGTGGATCGAGTACTACAATACGCGGCGACGTCACAGTGCTTTAGGGGGCTTGTCGCCGCTAATGTACGAGATTAGGCGATATCACCCATTTTCCCTGTCCGCGTAACCAAATATTGGTTCACCCCAGCCCCATCACCACACCCCATCCCCGGCCCTAAAACTCATCACCTCAGTCCCGTTTCATCCCCATCCTCATCCGCATAACTACGCTCCCCCTTAACGCCAACTTGTCACACCAGCCTCGGAAAATAATTATTTGCCACCTTGAATTATCGATTGCACCACCTATGCTTCACGCTGCGCCAAATGGGAAAAGGCTGCCGAGAGATTTCGGCAGCCTTCGTTGTATTGCGACTTAACCTAATGCTTCCGTACGCTGATTTTTTCGCCCTTCATCCCCACCCACGCGAACAGCGCCAGGCCGACGACGATAACGGCGAGACTGGTGAGCTGGGCCGACTTCAAGCCCCACAGCAACGTACCGTAGTCGCCCCGCAGGAATTCGAGGAAGAAACGGGCCGTCGAATAGAGGACGGCGTACAGGATGAACACCTGCCCCTTGCGGTGGTCGGTGCAGCGGAACAGCAGGAGCAGGCAGAAAATCACGACATCGATCTGGCCCTCCCACACCTCCGCCGGCCACAGCGGCTTGTCGCCGTAAGTGGCATGCGCCAGCGTCGTGGAAGGATAGAGGAGGCCGAACGCGCCGCCGGTCGGGTGGCCGAAGGCGTCGCCGTTCATCAGGTTCGCCGCCCGGCCGATCGCCTGGCCCATGATGACCGCCGGCGCGGCCACGATATCGGCGAACGCCCAGGTGTCGATCTTATGAACCTTTGTATATATGTAGCCCACCAGCGCCCCGGCGACAACGCCTCCCTGGATGGCCATCCCGCCTTGCCACACGAACGGAATCTCCAGCAGATGGTGCTGGTAATATCCCCAGTCGAAGAAAAACACGTCCCACAGGCGGGCGCCGATAATCCCCGCCAGGCCGCAGTAAACGCCCATATCCGGGATATGCTGGTGCCAGCGGCCGTCCTGCTTGGCCAGGAAATACGCCGTCCCCACCGCCAGAATGATCGCCAGGCTCAGGATCAAGCCATAGGCGCGGATGGGAAAATCGCCGATGAAGAATAAATACTGGTGCATTTGAGCCCTCCTGACTTGAGCGACCGTTGAGAAACCGCCATCTGCGTCGCACCCGCAAGGGGCAGGCCGCCCCTCTAACAGCTTCGCCCTGCGGGCCTGAGCGACCACAGCGCCGCCAAAGCGGCGTGTGCCTGCTTAAGGCGTTAAGAGGGGCGCTCGTGGTCCTGCGGGCGCTTGCTAGCGTACGTTCCGAGTACGCGGCCGAGCGTTTCCGCCATCCCTGGCGCGCTCGGCACTAGGCCCATCCAGGGCCGTCGTCGCTGCACGTCCTCGGAGCCGCCTAGCATCTGGCGATTTCTGAACGGTCGCTTTCTTATCGCCTGATTACAATTCATTATAGCAAAACCTGCGGTCAAAGGGAAACGGCCGGCAAAAGCGGAGGTATGGGCGGGCGAACCGGCGAATAGGTATTATCACAACAACTCGGAGGATCTCATGAAAAAAACGCTTATCGCCCTGCTCCTGCTCCTGCTGGCCGCCGCCGGCTGCGCCCCGTCTCCCGCTCCCCGCTCTCCCGTACCCGCTCCGGCGCAGGCGGCCGAAACGGGAGTGACGGTCGGCAAGCTGGCCCCCGGCTTCACCCTCGAGAGCCTCGCCGGCGGCGCCGTCGCCGCGCCCGTGCCCGGCAAGGTCACCGTCCTCAACTTCTGGGCGACCTGGTGTCCGCCCTGCCGCGAGGAAATGCCCGAACTCGACAAATTCGCCGCCGCCAACCCGGCAGTCGCCTTCTACGCCGTCAACCTCCAGGAACCCGCCCCAAAAGTGGCGGGCTTCCTCCGCGACCAGGGCTACTCTCTGCCCGTTCTCCTTGACGCCGGCGGCGTCGCCCAAACCTACCGGATCAGCGCCATCCCCACCACCGTCGTCATCGACCGGGACGGCGTCGTCCGCTACCGCAAAACCGGGCCCGTGACCGCCGCCGAACTGGCCGGCGTCATCCGCGGCCTTTAGGAGGAATCGCCGTGGACGGCAACGACATCTCGCTGCTCGCCGCCTTCGCCGCCGGCGCGGTATCCTTCCTGTCGCCCTGCGTCCTGCCCATCGTCCCGGCCTACCTCGCCGTTCTTACCGGCGGCGGGGAAGGGAGGCGGCGGTTCGTCGCCAACACCGTCTGCTTCTTCGCCGGCTTCACCGTCGTGTTCATCGCCATGGGCGCCACCGCCTCGCTCCTCGGCCGGCTCTTCCTCGAACACCAGGACGCCGTCCGTCAGGTCGGGGCAATCTTCATCGCCCTCATGGGCCTGCAGCTCACCGGCCTCCTGCGGCTGCCCGGCCTGCAGCGCGAACGGCGGTTGACGCCCGGCGGCAGGCTGGACGGACCGCTGGGGGCCTTCGTGCTCGGCCTCGCCCTCACCGCCGGTTGGACGCCCTGCGTCGGCCCCATCCTCGCCGCCA
This sequence comes from Selenomonadales bacterium, assembly GCA_029976065.1. Lineage (GTDB taxonomy): Bacteria > Bacillota > Negativicutes > Sporomusales > UBA7701 > Anaeroselena. The sequence continues at coordinate 49,988 of JARKNV010000072.1, read as the reverse complement.
TCCTCGCCTACGCCGGCATCGGCGGCACCGTCGCCCGCGGCGTTCTGCTGCTCGCCGCTTACGCCGCCGGGTTCGCCTTGCCCTTCCTGCTGTTCACCATCCTCTACAGGCGATATTCTGCCCGCATCCGGGCCCGTTATCACTGGCTGCCGGCCGTACAGAAGGCCGCCGGCGTCGTCCTGGTCCTCACCGGCGTGCTGCTGTACTTCAACCTCGTGCAGCGGGGGATCGGCATAATCTACGGCTACTGGCCGTGGCAATAAAAAACGGACGGGGTTTTCGCCCCGCCCGTTCCTGTTTGTCAGGGTATTGTCAGACCGCAATGTCAGTATTTTGTCAGGGAAAATGACAGAGTATGTCAGGGCAACCCCGGCCCCGTCCGGGGGCGCTATTTCAGGAACGCCAGCATCTGCCGCACGACCTGCTCGACGCGCTCCCGGTCCTCCGGCCTGGTATCTACGCCGTTCAGCAGGCATTCAAGCGTATTCTGCTCAAGGATGAAAATGCCGATTTTCTCGACCGAAGCCCTGACGGCGGCCAGCTGCACGAGGATGTTGCTGCATTCCTGTTCATCCTCCACCATCCGCTCAATTCCCGCGACGTGGCCCTTGACGTTGCGCAGGCGGTTGAGAACCTCCAGCCGCACAGATTGATTAGCCATCGATGCACCTCTTTCCGGTACTCGCCCCCGAGGGGGGGAGGGTATACCAATATTATAGACAATTTCTTCTTGCGATGCAAACAAAGTATTTTTTGCTTGTTTCGTCATGGTGGCCATCTGGAGTGTATATGTGTAGGGGCGGGGGAGATCGTGATTTACAAAATTTGCTTTCCAAATTTTCTCATAATACGCTTGACCAATGGTTATGCCCCCTGTAAAATTAGACTATTACCGCACTCAATCTTATTTTAGAGGGAGGTTTTACCTTTGGAAACCGAGAAGGCTGTTCCCCATGCCACCGCAACAATGAAACCGACCCGCCAGCGGGCAATTCTCGTCGGCATCCTGTTGCTTACTCTGCTGGTCGCTTACCTGGACCGGGTAAACGTATCGGTACTGTTGGCCGATAAGGCATTCCTTGCTGACATGGGCATCACCGGCCAGCCGATCGAGATGGGCAAACTCATGACCTATTTCTTGATCGCTTATGGCATTGCAAACGTAGCTCTCAGCCCCCTCGGCGATATTTGGGGACCGCGCGTGGCCATGACCTTGTCGATTTTCCTGTGGGCAGTATCGGTAGTGATGGGCGGTCTGGCCACCACCTTTTCGACGATGCTTATCGCCCGCTTGATTCTGGGCGTAGGCGAAGGGTTGCACTGGCCGATGCAGAGCTCATTTGTCAAGAACTGGTTTCCGCCCAACGAGCGCGGCAAGGCCAACGCCGTTTGGCTTATCGGCCTGATGTCGGGCCCGATGCTGGCCATGCCGTTCTTTACCTGGATCATCGGCACCTGGGGCTGGCGGCCGAGTTTCTTCGTCCTGGCCTCTCTCAGCATTCTCCCCTTGATTCTGATCTGGTTTTACACCACCGACCACCCGCACCAGCACAAGGGCGTGAACAAGGCCGAGCTGGAGCATATCGAGGCGGCCCTGAAGATCGAGGCCGAAGCTGAAGCTGCCATGAAGGTAGAGAGCCTCGGGCAGCGGCTGGCGTCGTTCTGCGGCAATTACCGGTTCTGGCTGCTGACGGTCAACTATTTCTGCATCGCGTCCATCTGGTGGGGAACGATGGCCTGGCTGCCTTCGTACCTTAAGGCGGCCCGCGGCTTTTCGTGGGCGGAGATGGGGGCCTTGGCCTCGCTGCCGTATTTCATCGGTACGGTGAGCATCCTGTATTTCGGCCACATTTCCGACAAGCTCGGCCGCCGGGCGCCGTTCGTGGCCGTATCTCACCTGCTCGCGGCGGCCGGTATCTACTTCGGCGCTCACGCCACCGACAACCTTACCGCGGCGCTGCTGATCTCGTTCGGCATCGGCGCGATTGCCATCGCCCTGCCGTCTTCCTGGTCGCTGCTGCAGAAGATCGTTCCCGGCAAGGCCATCGGCGCCGGTGCCGGCATGATGAACGGTCTCGCCAACGGCGGGTCGGCGTTCTCGCCGGTGCTTATCGGCTACTTCATCGCGATGACCGGCGGCTATGTCGGCGGTCTGATGTTCCTGGTCGGTTGCGGCGTGCTGGGCTTTGCCTGTATGGCGATCCTGTCGGTACAGAAATACTGATGGCCCGATAACAATTTTCAATCGAGGCAGCTTTACCGGGATGAGAGCCGCGGCTCTCATCCCGGGTCGTTTTCCCGGCGACAGGGAAGTGAATTTGTCCGGGCGGCGCAGGAATTTTCCTCATAATGTTGAAACCAACTAGTCATAGAGAAAAATTCAGAATTGTTCGCGGTTTCACGTACCGGCCGGGCATGCCGTGCGCCCCATGCTCACCGGCGCAAAAACAAAGGAGGGGAAGGGACGGTTTTCGTATTTGACGGCGCAGGACAGAGTCTTACATTTATTTTGAAGGAGTGAACCCTGTGAAGAAACTGGTTGCCATTTTGATGCTGCTTGTGTTCGTTCTTGTGGCTGCCGGCTGCGGCGGCGGCAGCAAACAGCCCGCCGACAAAGGCGGCGAATTCAAGGCCACCATGAAGCTGACCTCGACGCAGACCAAGGATCATCCTTATAACGTCGGCGCGCAGAAGTTCGCCGATCTTATCAAGGAACGGACCAACGGCCGCATCCAGGTCACTATCTATCCCGACAGTCAGCTCGGCAAGGGCGAAAGGGAGATGCTTGAGGGCCTGCAGCAGGGTACCATCGATATTTATGTGGGCTCCACCGGCCCGGTGGGCAATTTCAGCCCGTCGATGAATATTCTCGATATCCCCTTCCTGTTCCGCGATTTCGCGCATGTCGACAAGGTGCTCGACGGCCAGATCGGCCAGGATCTTCTGAAGGACCTGGAAAAGGCCAACCTCATCGGCCTGGCTTTCTGGGAAAACGGTTTCCGCCACCTGACCAACTCCAAGGCCGCCGTCAAGAAGCCTGAGGACGGCAAGGGCCTGAAGATCCGCGTCATGGAGAACAAGGTTCACTTGCTGGCCTGGAAGACCGCCGGCCTGAATCCGACGCCGATGGCGTGGGGCGAGGTTTACCCGGCTCTCCAGCAGAAGGTTATCGACGGCCAGGAGAATCCGGTGGCCGTGTTCTACGCGTCCAAGTTCTGGGAGGTTCAGAAATTCTTCTCGCTGACCCAGCACGTTTATTCGCCGGCTCCGTTCATCGTGAGCAAGAAGACGTGGGATAAGATGCCCAAGGCCGACCAGGAGCTGTTCCGCAAGACGGCGATGGAAGTGGCCCAGTTCCAGCGCAAGATCAACCGCGACGCCGAAGAGGCCAAGCTGAAGGAGATGGAAGGCAAGGGCCTGACCGTCATCCGCGACGTCGACAAGGCGGCGTGGCAGAAGGCCATGCAGCCCGCTTTCGACGAGTTCGCCAAGCAGTTCGGCAAAGACAAGATCGATGCCATCATGAACGCGAAATAGAATCTGACAGCCAGCTTGCCGGGCGCCCGGAAGGGCGCCCGGCAACAGGTTTCCAGTATAACCCGGGAGTGATTAGCCAATGCAGCTGCTGCAGCAGATCAATGGTCTACTTATAAAGGTGGCCAGTTGGGGCACCATCTTTTTTATGGCCGTGATGGCCATCGTCATCCCCTATGAGGTCTTCGGCCGCTACGTACTTGAGCGGATGTCCACCTGGTCGGGCGAGGTGGCGACCTATTCGCTGGTGTGGGCGAGCATGCTCGGCGCGGCGGTGGGCCTGAAGAAGGGCTACCAGGTCGGGATGGTGGCGGTGCTGGAGCACGTGCCGTCCAAGGTCGGCCGCCTTCTGCAGGGGCTGGGCTTCCTGTTCATGTTCTTTTTCCTCGGGCTGATGATATTTTTCGGCACCGATCAGACGATCGCCAACGCCGCCCAGCGGTCGCCGGCGATGCAGATTCCGATGTGCTACCCATACGCGGCTCTGCCGCTGGGTTTTCTGATGATGCTGCTTATTACGCTGGAGAATTTTCTGCGGTTTGTGCGCAAGGACGCCGGCAAGGAGGGTGAGTCATGATTTGGATGTTCCTGGCCGCGTTCGTCCTGTTGCTGTCGATGGGCATTCCGATCGCCATCGGTCTCGGCGGCTCCGCTCTGGCTTATATACTGATGTCCGGCGAGGACATATCGCTGACTATTCTGACCCAGACGACCTTCGCCGGAATGGCGTCTTTCCCGCTGCTGGCCATTCCGCTGTTCATGCTGGCCGGCAACCTGATGAACGAGGGCGGCCTAACCCAGGATCTGGTGCGCTTCGCCCGCCTGCTGCTCGGCCATATCAGCGGCGGCCTGGGGCTGGCGACTATCCTGGCCAGCGCGATTTTCGCCGCCATTTCGGGGGCGGCGGTGGCCACGGCGGTGGCCATCGGCATGGTGATGATCCCGGCGATGAAGCAGGCCGGCTACGAGGAGGATGTGTCGGCGGCGGTCACGGCGACGGCGTCGTGCATGGGCCCGATCATCCCGCCGAGCATCCCGTTCATCGTCTACGGGGTTATCGCCAACGTTTCGATCGGCGCGCTGTTCCTCGGCGGCGTCGTGCCCGGCATTCTGCTGGCGCTCGGCCTGATGGTCTATATGTGGTATGTCGCCCGCAAGCGCCATTACCCGATCGAGCCGCAGGCCAGCTTTGAGGAGGTCGTGGTCGGCGCCTGGAAGGCCCTGCCGGCGCTCTTGATGCCGGCCATCATCATGGGCGGCATCCTGAGCGGCGTGTTCACGCCCACCGAGGCGGCCGGCGTGGTGACGGTATATGCTTTCCTGGTGGGGATGTTCTTCTACCGGCGGATAAAGTGGCGGCGGCTGCCGGACGTGCTGCTGAACGCCGGCCTCGAGTCGGCGATGATCATGCTGCTGCTCGGATTGTCTGAGCCCTTCTCGTGGGTGGTGGCGGTCGAGCAGCTGCCCCAGATGATGATCGAGGGGATCAGGCAGGTAAGCGATTCGCCGTATGTGGTGCTGCTGCTTGTCAACATCGTCCTCATCCTGATCGGCATCCCGATCGAGACGGCGCCGGCGCTGGTCATCGTCGCCCCGGTGCTGGCCCCGATGGCTGTGGAGATGGGCATCGACCCCGTCCACATGGGGCTGGTGGTATGCTTCAACCTCGTGCTGGGGCTGGTGACGCCGCCGGTGGGGGCGGTGCTGTTCGCGGTGTGCGGCATAACGGGCATTTCGCTGGAGCGGCTGAGCAAGGCGATCTGGGCGCCGTTCTGGATCGCGATCGGGGTGCTGGCGCTGATCACCTATATTCCGGCGCTGAGCACGTTCCTGCCGAAGCTGCTGATGAAATAGCGACTAGTGTAAAAATACCGTGCAGAATTTGATACTAAAACTATTAAAGAGCGTCCTTTTTTCCAAGGACGCTCTTTTCTTGCGACGCAATGCAGGGCTGATTCCGGTAAGGAGCACAAACAGCGTGGCATCGACACGCCGGTTGTGCAAACAGGCAAAATTCAAACGCCGCGATTACAATTCGACGTCGCGATTGCAATCTTTGGAATAAATATAAGCAAACAGTTCTCTGCCGACGCCGTAAGCGCCCTGCGGAACGTACGGACCAAACCACATGAAGTCTTCTTTCTTGATCGGCATCCAGGTGTTTTCCATAAAGTACATTCCTTCACCGCTGAGGATATAAGCGCCGTGCTCCTGGACATGGGTCTCGACGAAAGGATGGCAACCGCCGGGTTTAAACGCCAGAATATGCATATTCATATCAAAACAAATATCGGTTGGCAATAAATCCTTGATATAGACGTTTTCCATGTCATCATATTCCCGATAGGCAATGTCGTTTACATTGCCGACGACGACGTAAGGAGCTGTTCCAACCAGGGGGCAATACCTCTGCTTGTAGAGCAGCAGTTTGCTGTTCTCCTTGCTTTCGAAGTGAATGCCTACTCCGTCCGGAGCGAAAACGTAGCCTCCGGCATTCAATTCGTATGGTTTTGAGGCTACTTCAACAGTCAAGTTTCCTGTGACGCAATAGAGGAAACTTTCGGTGCCATGCTTTTTGGCGAACGGCGATGTCGTTTTTCCTCCTGGCGCAGCTTCCACAACATACTGGACAAAACTGGCGCCGATTTTAGGGGACGCAACGATGCTTACCCTGCAGTTTTCGATGTATGGTATAACGTTATTTACCAAACCAGCCTTCGGTATAATGGCGTATAATCCCGGTTTTACAATGGCTCTCGACCCTAAAATATCGGCTGGATAGCCCATGATGATTTCCTCCCGATTTCGTATTTCGCGCCCCGAAGACTCAGGGACGCAGTTTAGAATAATTCAAGCCCGACCGGGCAATGGTCGCTTCCGTAGACATCCGCGAAAATGCCGGCGTCGCGTATAGAAGCCTTCAGCCTGTCCGATACCAGAAAGTAATCGATTCGCCAACCGACATTGCGACTTCTGGCGTCAAAAAGATAAGACCACCAGGTATAGGCGTCGCGCCTGTCAGGGTATAAGAGGCGGAAGGTATCGATAAAGCCGGCATCTAAAAGCATTGTCATCCTGCCTCTCTCCTCATCGCTAAACCCGGCATTTTTTCTGTTGGCTTGGGGATTTTTTATATCGATTTCCTGGTGCGCCACATTCAGGTCGCCGCAGATGATAACTGTCTTTTCCTGATCGATTTTTCGTACATATGCTCTGAAGGTATCCTCCCAGGCCAGTCGATAATCCAAGCGAGCCAGTCCGCGCTGCGCATTTGGCGTATAAACGTTCACCAGAAAAAAATTTTCGTATTCTGCGGTGATAACCCGACCTTCATTGTCGTGTTCGCTGCTATTAATGCCGTAGGTGACGTTTAAAGGTTTTATGCGTGAAAAGACGGCTGTTCCCGAGTAGCCTTTCTTTACAGCGCAATTGAAGTATTGGTCGTAGCTGTCGAAGGTAAAATCTACTTGCGCAGGTTGTATTTTCGTTTCTTGCAAGCAGACGATATCCGCGCCGACGCTTTCAAAAAAATCTTTAAATCCTTTGTTCATGCAGGCTCTAAGCCCATTAACGTTCCAGGAGACTAGTTTCAAGTTATTCCCTCTTTCATCTGGGTTGTTAATTATGACTATTTGTTTGGCAAGACTCGCTAATTTCTCTTTATTCCTGATACATAAAAAAACACCTGCCTCTTGAAGCAAAGGTTCTTAGCATAACGAGGAATCGCGAAAGTACACCTGAGGAGTCATCGCTGATAGGCGGGCGTGCTTGCCGAAGGGACGGGGATGGCGGAGTTTTTTCGTTCCGCGCGTATAGCGGCCGGCCGGCTGTCACAGTCTATATAGGGATAGTTTAGGAGGTGACGGCATGGACGAGAAGAAGCAGGACAAGGTGACCCACCGCCCCGATCAGACTTTGGAGGAAACGAACGCGGTCGAGGTTACCGAGGTTGTGTCGAGTTTGCCTTAAGGCCGACATAAGAGAGGCCCGGGTTGTCGAGAAAGCTCCAGATGCAGGCGCGTTCTGAGGAACAAGTGCCCAGGTCCTTGGCGCGAAGCGCTTAGAACCGCGGCCTGCCTTTTGCGGGTACGCCGCAGATGGGGCTTTATCGGCAGCCTGGTCTTTTTTTTATTTTCAGAATACGGTTACGGGTGTTATTCTTATATTATGACGGTTAATCACTCGGCCGGGGCAGGACCGCGGCCGGGGGATGCCGACACTGCCGCTTGGGCGCAGGGAGGAACGCGATGAAACGGTTTACGGATTTGAAGACCCGATTTTCCAGTGTCCATGACCTGATGAAGTACCGGGTCACGGAGATTCTGCTGATTTCCACGCCTTACGACGGGTTCGTCCTCGAGGAGGACGGGCAGTTGTCGGAGCAGATTTATAACCAATTCGCCGACCTGAATCTGCCGATCATCCCCAGGATCGAGAAAGTTTCCAGCCAGGAGGAGGCGTTTGAGGCTCTGGGGCGGAGGACCTTCCACCTCATCATCACGATGTCGCGGGTGAGCGATCTGAGTTCGTTCGAATTCGAACGGGCGCTGAGGGAGGCCTGTCCGGATATCCCGATCGTGATGCTGTCCTATGACCGCTTTACCGAGGATATGATCGCGAAGATCAGGAGGGCTTCGTGCATCGACCGGATATTTTACTGGTCGGGGGACAGCAAGATTTTGCTGGCGATCATCAAGTACATCGAGGATAAGCAGAATGTGGAGGCCGATATCCGGCAGGGCGTGCAGGTGATTCTGCTTGTCGACGATTCGCCGGCGTATTATTCGCAGATTTTGCCGATCATTTATACCGAGATTCTTACCCAGACCCGCTATCTGGTGCGGCACGCGATGAATATCAGCCATGGCCTCCTGCGGGTCCGCCTGAGGCCGAAGATTCTGCTGGCGCAGACCTTCGAGGAGGCGACGGCGATCATCCTCAGGTATCGCCATAATCTGCTCGGCGTTATTTCCGACGTGAGCTTCCCGCGGGCGGGGGCGATGGACCCGGGCGCGGGGATCGAGCTGGCCCACCGCGTGCGGGAGATGTACAGCGATTTTCCCTTCGTGCTGGCGTCGGAGCAGATCGAGAACGCCGCCAGGGCGAAGGAGATCAACGTCCATTTCCTGAACAAGAATTCGTCGAACCTGCTGCACGAGCTGCGGGGTTTCATCCTTGAGAATTACGGCTTCGGTTCGTTTATTTTCAGATATCCCGACGGCCGGGTGATCGCCGAGGCGACGGATATAACGAATTTCGAGCGGATTCTCCGCGATCTGCCGGACGAGAGCCTTTATTACCACGCGTCGCACAATCATTTTTCGCGGTGGTTCCGGGCCCGCGCCGAGGTGGAGGTGGCGGACAAGCTGCGCTACATCGATGCGGCGGAGTTCGGCAGCGTCGCCGATATCCGGGAGTATATCCTGGAGGTGCTGAAGGGGTACTTCCAGCGCTATCAGTCGGGCGTCATCCTCGATTTCGAGGGACTGACGAAGAAGGATATGGAGAACGCTTTCATCAGACTGGGGAGCGGCTCCCTGGGCGGCAAGGCGCGGGGGATCGCCTTCATCAATTCGTTGATCGCCAAAGCCTTGCTGACCGACAAGTATGAGGATATCAGGGTCAAGGTGCCGCGGTCGTTCGTGATTTGCAGCGATGTTTACGAGCAGTTCCTCGAGGAGAACAATTTGTATGAGTTTACGGCCAGTACGCGGGATGAGGCGGAGATCGCCCGCGTTTTCCTGGCGGCCGAGCTGCCGGCGGCGATCGGCAAGAATCTGGCGGTGCTGACCAAGTATCTGTCCTCCCCGCTGGCGGTTCGGTCGTCGAGTATTCTCGAGGATTCACGGGTGCTGCCGTTCGCGGGGATATACAAGACGTATGTGGTGCCAAACAGCCACGAGGATCAGGAGGTCCGCCTGAAGCAGCTCGCCGATGCGGTGAAGCTGGTGTTCGCGTCCGTTTTTTACGCGGCGCCGGTGCAGTACGCGAAGAACGCCGGCATCCGCATCGAGGAGGAGAAGATGGCGGTCCTTATCCAGGAGCTGGTCGGCGAACGGTACGGGGATATGTACTATCCGGTCATTTCCGGGGTGGCTCAGTCGTATAATTTTTATCCTTACCAGCCGATGAAGCCCGAGGAGGGGACGGTGAGCCTGGCTCTCGGCCTGGGGAAGGCGATCGTGGACGGCGAGCAAGTGTACCGCTTTTCGCCGGCCCATCCGCAGCTCAATCCGCCGTATGCCAAGCCGGCGGAGTATTTCCGGAAGTCGCAGCGCTTTTTCTACGCGGTGGATCTGAAGTCGACGGCCGATGCGGCGCTGTGCGCGGATGACGACTACAATTACGTGAAGCTGCCGGTTGCCCAGGCGGAGGCGGACGATACGCTGGCGTTCGTCGGCAGCACTTATTCGGCGGAGGACGATTATATCTACGACGGCGCCGACCGCCAGGGTCCGAAGCTGGTTACGTTCGCCCCGATCCTGAAGCACAACCTGCTGCCGCTGACCGGCATCGTGAAGGATTTGCTGCGGCTGGGGCGACAGTCGTTCGGCGCGGATGTGGAGATCGAGTTCGCCGTCAATTTCCCGAAAAACAAGACCGCTCCCAAGGAGTTTTATTTCCTGCAGATCAGGCCGATGGTGGGCGGCAGCGAGGCCGACCAGGTGAGGCTGGACGATGACCGGGAGGCGCTGTGCTATAGCGATCACACGGTCGGCAACGGTTTTTACGAGGATATCCGCGATATTATTTTCGTCGACCCGCAGGCGTTCGAGCTGAAGGACAGCGTGGATATCGCCGCCGAGATCGGCGCGCTGAACGAGCGGCTGTTCCGGGAGGGGCGCCGCTGCCTGCTGATCGGCTTCGGCCGGATGGGGACGTCCGACCGCTGGCTGGGCATTCCGCTGGCCTGGTCGCAGATGTCGCAGGCGAGGGTGATCGTGGAGGTCGACCGCCAAGAGCTGCACCCGGAGCCTTCGCTGGGGAGCCATTTTTTCCATAACCTGACGGCGACGAAGATGGGTTATTTCCATATCGGCTATAACAGCGGCGCCGCCGGGCTCGACTGGGACTGGCTGCTGAGCCTGCCGGTGCTGGAGCGGGCGGGCAGGGCGAAGCTGGTCCGGCGGGAGGAGCCGTTCCTGGTGAAGATCGACGGGCGGAGCTTCCGGGGGGTGGTGTATAAGTAGCGCCGCCGGGTGGGACAACCCACACCATCCTACAGGAAAAAACGCAAATAAAGTATACATTATACATTTAATGGTGTTATAATTTATTTGGAATAGTCAATAAATTCACCAGCAGTTTATCTGTTCCGGAAAGGGAGTGGGAACAACCGCAAACCGGGGATAAACGGGTATACTTAGAGAGAAAAACAAAAAATGGGGGAATTGATATGGCAAATGCAAAACAGTATTGTGAAGAGCTTTTTCAGAGAGTGACGGAGCGCAACGCGCACGAACCCGAGTTTCACCAGGCGGTGAAGGAGGTGCTCGAGTCGCTGGTGCCGGTGCTGGAGAAGCGCCCCGAGTACATCAGCCTGGGTATCATGGAACGGATCGTCGAGCCTGAGCGCCAGATTATTTTCCGGGTGCCCTGGGTGGACGACACCGGCAAGGTCCGCGTGAACAGGGGCTTCCGCATCCAGTTCAACAGCGCGATCGGGCCGTACAAGGGCGGCATCAGGTTCCATCCGTCCGTCAACGTGGGTATACTCAAGTTCCTGGGCTTTGAGCAGACATTCAAGAATTCCCTTACCGGCCTGCCGATCGGCGGCGGCAAGGGCGGCTCCGATTTCGATCCCAAGGGCAAATCGGACGGCGAAGTTATGCGGTTCTGCCAGAGCTTCATGACCGAACTTTACAGACATATAGGCCAGGATATCGACGTTCCCGCCGGCGACATCGGCGTGGGCGGCCGCGAAGTCGGCTACATGTTCGGCCAGTTCAAACGGATCAAGAATGCTTATGAAGCCGGCGTGCTGACCGGCAAGGGTCTGACGTTCGGCGGCAGCCTTGTCCGCACCCAGGCCACCGGCTACGGCCTGGTGTATTTCCTCGACGAGATGCTCAAGGACAAGGGGATGGCCATCGCCGGCAAGACGGTGCTTGTCTCCGGTTCGGGCAACGTGTCGATCTACGCTACCGAGAAGGTTCAGCAGATGGGCGGCAAGGTCGTGGCGGTGAGCGATTCGAACGGCTACGTCTATGACGCCGAGGGCATCAAGCTCGACACGGTGAAGCGGATCAAGGAGATTGAGCGCGGCCGCATTTCGGAGTATGTGAAGGCTCATCCGAAGGCCGAGTACCACGAGGGCTGCAGCGGCATCTGGACGATCAAGTGCGATATCGCCCTGCCGTGCGCGACCCAGAACGAGATCGACGAGAATTCGGCGAAGATCCTCGTGAAGAACGGCTGCCAGGCGGTGGCCGAGGGCGCGAATATGCCGACGACGCTGGAAGGCACGAAGGTGTTCCTGGACAGCGGCGTGCTGTTCGGGCCGGCGAAGGCCGCGAACGCGGGCGGGGTCGCCACTTCGGCGCTGGAGATGAGCCAGAACAGCATGCGGCTGTCGTGGACGTTCGAAGAGGTTGACGCGAAGCTGAAAAATATCATGATCAACATTTTCAAGAATTCCAGCAAGGCGGCCGAGGATTACGGCCTGAAGGGCAATCTGGTGGCGGGCGCGAATATGGCCGGCTTCCTGAAGGTTGCCGAGGCGATGAAGGCCCAGGGCCTGGTGTAAATATCGTTGAAAAAGCTCCCCGCCTCCAGCAGGCGGGGAGCTTTTTCCCGCGGGCGGCCCGGCGGCGAAACTTGACAGGCGTGTAAGCAATTGAGTATTATTATATTACTAGGGGGGAGGCTGGAGGACAGTCTTTCTTTTTTATTATCTGTGGAAGGGGGCGCCAGGATGGTCGCAAAAGGGAATCCGCTGGTCAGAATGGTGAAGAAGTATGTGATGCTGTTTTTAGGTTCGGTGGTGGCGGCGACGGGGCTGGAGTTTTTCCTGATACCGAATCAGATTATCGACGGCGGGGTGGTGGGCATTTCGATCCTGCTGAGCTATATCAGCGGCATCAATATAAGTTTTCTTCTGGTGCTGCTGAATCTGCCGTTTTTATATATCGGCTATATGCAGATCGGCAAGTCGTTCTGTTTTTCCACGCTGTTTTCGGTGGTGTCGCTTTCTTATTGGGTGGCCGTTTTCCATCCCATTCCGGAGCTTACCCAGGATTTTTTCCTGGCGGCGACGTTCGGCGGCGTGCTCGTCGGCGTGGGGGTGGGGCTGATTATCCGCTACGGCGGCTCGCTGGACGGGACGGAGATCGTGGCGATCATCCTGGATAAGAAGACCGGGTTTTCCGTAGGCGAGATCATCATGTTTTTCAACGTGTTCATTCTCGGCAGCGCCGGCCTGGTGTTTTCCTGGGACAAGGCGATGTATTCGCTGGTTGCTTATTTCGTGGCTTTCAAGGTGATCGATATCACGATCGAGGGCTTGGATGAGTCCAAGGGGGTGATGATCGTTTCCGATTGCGCCGAAGAGATAAAGGCGGCGCTGCTGGCCCGTCTGGGCAGGGGCGTGACTGTCCTGAACGGGGAGGGCGGGTTCAGCGGGGAGCCCAAGAAGGTGCTGTATTCGGTGGTGACGAGGCTGGAGATCGCCAAGCTGAAGGCGATCGTGGACGATATCGACGGGAATGCTTTTGTGATTATCCAGGATGTCCACGATGTTATCGGCGGCAGGGTGAAGAAGCGGGCGATCCACTGAGGGAGCGTCCGGGAAAAAGCCGCCCGGCAACGACAGTTGCCGGGCGGCTTTTTCGTTTATCCGGCCGATGGCCGGCGGGTGCGGTATAAAGCTTGCCAGGGCGTCCAATACTAGCCACGAGGCGCCGCGAGGGGAGGATGGCCATGGATAAGGCATTGGAACGGGTTATGGATGCAGTGGATGTGGAGACGTTTTTCGTCTGCGGCAGCGAGGAGGCGGGCCGCAAGTATATGCTCGGCCTGCTGAAGGGGTTCGGGTTCAAGGATGTGGATGTGGTGTTCGCCCAGTACGAGGGGCCGGGCGTGAGGGTGCGGGGCCGGGCGTACGTTTACCGGCCCGCTGATCGCTACCGCTGGCTGCTGAGCGAGGCGGGCGGGGGGGGGCGCGCATGAGCAGGGTTTTGCTGGCGCCGCTCGACCCGGTGCATGACATCGGCCTGAAGATGATCGCCCGCGGGCTCGATCAGGCTGGGCACGAGACGGTGCTGCTGCCGCCCGATCTGTCGCCGGAGGAGATCGTGAGCCAGGCGCTCCGCCAGGAGGCCCAGACGTTGCTGATCAGCCGCACGCTGGGCTATGGGGTGGCCGAGTTGCTGGCGCGGTTCATCGACCTGGCGGACGCGGCGGGGCTGCGTGTGAAGACGCGGATCGGCATCGGCGGTATGGCGGTGCGGCGGGAGCTGGCGGCCGAGCTGGGGTTCGACGCCGGGTTCGGCCCGGGGACGACGGTGGAGGAGGTGCGGTGTTTCGTTGAGCGGCGGGAGTATGTGCCCGACGCGACACGGACGCAGAAGGCCAAGACGGATATGACGGCCGGCTACGATTACCGCTACCGCCACCCCGGGATCGCGGCGAAGCTGGAGACGATCAGCGCGATGATCGACGAGTGGGCGAAGGTGAGGACGTCGCCGGGGGTGGAACGGGCGCGGCTGCGCGACGAGCTGTGGGATGCGGCGAGGTGGCGGGCCCGCGAGGGCAACGGGGAGCTTTACGATCATTATCCGGCGCTGTGCGGCGAGGTGCCGCAGAGGTATTACGCTACCGGCGAGCTTCACCCCAAGACGCGGCGGTTCACGAGGGAAGAGGTGGAGGGGCTGGAGCGGTACCTGGCGGAGACGAAGGCCCGCATGTCGGTGCTGAAGCTGCAGCATACCCGCTCCCGGCCGCTGGTGTTCAACCAGTACGGTACGGGCTGCCCGTTCATGGATATCGGTCATATCCTGGCGAGCGAGGCGTGGGGGGCGGACGGGGTGGTGCATTTCGACCCGTCGTGGGGGGCGCGGACGGAGGGGTTTCTGGACGGTTTCCTGACCCATCAGGAGGATGGGACGGTGATCACGCCGGCGAATCTGAACCGCATCGGCGCAGGGCTGGAGAAGTCGACGCTGTGGCAGGTGCGGGCCCACCGCGGGCTGAACACGCCGGAGACGGTGGTGCTGGCGGCGAAGCTGGGCGCCGATCTGACGAAGATCAATATTTGCTATGGGTCTTTGGGGGCGGGGACCGACCCCGAGCGGCTTACGGTGGACGGTTATCAGGCGATTTTGTACGCGCAGAAGTATAAGTTGCCTTTCGATGTGGTGACGAACGAGGAGCTGGCCGGGGTGCCGGCGTATAAGGCGTTCGCCGGGATGCTGATCGTGGCCGATCTGGCGGTGCGCCTGGGGGCGCGGCCGATTTTGCAGCCGCTGTTCGCGTATTCGCCGGAGGTGATGATCCACGGGCTGATGGAGGATAATTACATTGATTTCAACGCGGCGAAGGTGATGGCTTTGAGGGGGATCGTGAACGCCCCGATCTGGCCGGGGGCGCCGATCGGCTTCCTGACCCATACCGAGGACCGGGTGCAGTCGGCGATGGCGACGGCGCTGCATGCCTGCCTGGCGGCGGCGCTGGATGTGGACGCGATTTCGATCGCGTCGACGGATGAGGCGTATTCGGGGGGGCCGATTTCGGCGCCGGCGAAGGTGGATACGCTGCGGGCGGTGCAGGAGGGGTTCCGTTTCCTGGGCCAGGGGGGAATCACGCCTATGCCGGCGGCGGAGGCCGCGGCAGCCAAGCTGACGGAGGGCATCGAGGGGGTGCTGGCGGCGGTGATCAAGGCAGGGGATTTCGTGGCCGCGCTGCATGCCGGTGCGCTGGGGAGCAGGGAGGAGGGCGCTTACCCGGGCCGCGCCGGGAAGGATACGGTGCGGACGGTAAGGTAAGGCGGGCGGCATATTTGCGCCGTTCGCGAGGGATAATAATGCCGGATACGGCAACAGGGGGGCTGACATGGGCGCTGATCCTTACGCGGCAGGCAAGTTCGCCGCCAATCCTTATGCGCGGAAGAGTCCGGTGGAGGGGCCGCTGGTGGTGGTGCTGCAGGGCCGGATGGAGGACCGGGGACTGGCGCTGATCACGCCGATTTCCCGCTGCCTCCGCCGCCACGATGTGCATGAGCTGATCCTGACCGACGAGGTGGAGGCCAATCCCGGCAAGCAGGTCAACCGCATCGCGTATCTCGGCTTTTTCGCCGTGGAGCGGGGCGGGGTGCTGGTGAGCGGCGACGAGGTGAGCCTGGACGGCCGCCCGGTCGGGGTATTGGCCGGATTCGACGAGACGCATATGCCGAACCATTTGAATATCGTTATCAGGACAAGCCGGCTGTTGAGCGGGACGGAGCAGGACGCGCCGCTGGGCGCGACGGTGAGTTTCCGGCTGCCGGGCGAAGGAGGTGAGTAGGATGAGTATCGAGAGCAAACTGCAGGAGTTGGGGCTGACGCTGCCGGAGGCGCCCAAGCCGGTGGCGGCGTATGTGCCGGCGGTGAAGTCGGGCGGGTATGTGTATACCGCCGGCCAGATTCCGCTGGTGAACGGCGAGCTGAAGTTTAAGGGCAAGGTGGGCGGCGACCTGGACGAGAGCAAGGGGTATGAGGCGGCCCGCACGTGCGCGCTGAATTGCCTGAGCGTGATCAAGGCCCAGGTGGGCAGCCTGGACAATGTCGAGCAGGTGGTGAAGGTGACGGGGTTCGTGGCCAGCGCCCCCGGTTTCAACGGCCAGCCGAAGGTGATCAACGGGGCGTCGGAGCTGCTGGGGCAGCTTTTCGGCGATAAGGGCCAGCACGCCCGGTCGGCGGTGGGGGTTAACGAGCTGCCGCTGGACGCGGCCTGTGAAGTGGAAATGATTGTGAAGGTGAAACAGTAGAAGGGGGATACGGCGATGGGCAAGTTCAAGTATAAGTTCCAGATGTACAGGTATCTCCAGATGAATATCCCGACTATTTACGCCGAGGCCAAGGCGGCCGCCGACGAGATCGGCATCCCCAAGGAGCTGCGCGGCAAGTTCGGGATGACGGGCGGCATTTCCGGCTGTCCGGCGCCGCTCAGGGACGATATCATGCACGCCGGCGAGGAGGCTGGCAGACAGGTAATTCCGCTGGCGGGGATGGTGGACCAGATTCGCGAGCTTGTCAAGGATATTTACGGCGACGAGTATGACGCCGCGCCGACAAGCACCTGCGAAGCCGGCCTGTGGGTGACGTTCGATTCGCTGTTCACGCCGCCGGCCCTGGGGCGCGGCGACAATTACCGGGCCCGTTACATCGCGCCGCTGGAGAAGCATTTCCATCACCAGGGCGGTTACGGCCGGCCTTTCCCCGGGAAATACAAGGATATTATCGCCGACCGCGGCACGACGCCGGGCGAACTGGGCTTTTACGGCAAGCGGCAGAATAATCTCGATACGCTGATCGTGCCGCTGGTGGGCGCCCGTTATCCGGTGCACGGCATCAAGTTTCACCCGGTGCCGCTGCTGACGAAGGTGGAGCCGGAGGCAACGTACGAGGCGATGAAGAAGGTGGCCGAGCGGCACGGTAATATGTTCACAGGCATGACGTCGCTGGGCTACGAGACTCCGGGCTACGGCTACGCGGCGAAGGACCAGGACGGCACGCCGAAGCTGCAGAAGCTGTACGCGAAGCTGTGCAAAGAGTTCAACGTTCCGTACGTGATCGACAATGCCTGGGGCGTGCCGGGGATCGGCCACGACATCCGCAAGTCGGGCGCGGATGTGATAATTTATTCGATGGACAAGGCGAGTGGCTGCGCGACGAGCGGCCTGATTATCGGCAAGGAGGACGTGATGGTCCCGATCCGCCGGGCGATGGGCCTGCACGGCGACCGTTGGGGCACGACGGCTTCGTACGGCAAGGCGGCGTATGTGACGTTCGACCCCGGCAAGGAGGCGCTGGCGACGCAGATTCAGGCGCTGAAGGTGCTGCGCGACAATCCGTCGGTGTACACGAAATCGGTGGACGACCTGTACGACGTGGTCAAGGAGGAGTTCGACAAGATCCACCCGACGATCAAGGCAGGGCTGATCATCACCAAGTCCTACAACTCGCGGGCGGTCGAGGTCAACTACGAGAACACCTGGAAGGACGGGGAGATGGGGCTGCCGATCTTCGCGATCGAGGATATGTATTCAGGCACGAACATTTTCCAGACCGGCATGGCCCAGATGGGCGTCATCCCGACGGTGGCCTACGACGGCAACATCTATATTTCTCCCGACCTGGCGACGACCGACAGCAAGGGCAACCTGCTGAAGGATGTGTTCCGTTACGGCATCAAGGCGCAGGTCAAGTTGATGGAAATAGTGGCCAAGCACGTGGGGATGATCTGACGGAGGGAGGTTAGGAAATGGCTAAGAAGGTAGTCGTAGTCGGCGGCGGCTGGGCGGGCTCCTCGGCGGCTCTGGCGGCCCGCAAGGCGGGCTGCGAGGTCGAATTGTTCGAGCGGGCCGACATGCTGCTGGGTACCGGCCTGGTGGGCGGCATCATGCGCAACAATGGCCGTTTCACCGCCACCGAGGAGATGCTGGCCATGGAAGGCGGCGAGCTCTTCAAGGTGGCGGATGCCAACGCCAGGCACAAGAATATCGAGTTCCCCGGACATAAGCACGTCACGCTGTACGACGTGGCGCTGATCGAGCCGGCGGTGCGCAAGGCGCTGGAAAGCGCCGGCGTCAAGCTGCATCTGCACTGCCGGGTGAAGGATATCGAGAAGGACGGGAACAGAATCACCAAGGTTATCGCC
This sequence comes from Selenomonadales bacterium, assembly GCA_029976065.1. Lineage (GTDB taxonomy): Bacteria > Bacillota > Negativicutes > Sporomusales > UBA7701 > Anaeroselena. Next base: position 31,601 of record JARKNV010000072.1, on the reverse strand, counting down.
GAGGGCCATCACGGCGAGGGCGACGTCACGGTCAGCGGCGACGCCTTCGTGGACGCGGCCGGCACCGCCGGGCCGCAAGGCAACTGCATGAAGTACGGCAACGGCTGCGCGATGTGCATTTACCGCTGCCCGACCTTCGGACCGCGGTTCTCGATCGCGGCCAAGGCCGGGGTGACGGAGATCATGGGCCAGAAGGCCGACGGCACGCTGGGGGCGATGAGCGGCTCGTGCAAGCTGCACAAGGACTCGCTGTCCAAGGAGATTCACGAGCAGCTCGACCGCACCGGGGTAGTGGTCGTGCCCATCCCGGCAAGCCTGCGCAAGAGCATGGAGTCGCTGGGCCAGAAGGCCTGCCAGCAGTACGCGCTGAAGGAATTCGCCGAGAACGTCATCCTGCTGGACACCGGCCACGCCAAGCTGATGACCGCCTATTACCCGCTGGATATCCTCCGCCAGATTCCCGGCTTCGAAAATTCCCGCTTCGAGGACCCGTATTCCGGCGGCATCGGCAATTCGATGCGCTATCTGGGGATGCTGCCGCGCGACAACGCCCTGAAGGTGGAAGGGCTGGACAACGTGTTCTGCGGCGGCGAGAAGGCGGGGCTGCTGGTCGGCCACACCGAGGCGATCATCACCGGCGCGCTGGCGGGGCACAACGCCGCCCGGGCGGCGTTCGGGAAGGAGCCGGCGGTCATATCGGAAAGCCTGGCCTGCGGCGACGCCATCGCCCACGTGCGGGCGAGCATGCAGACCAAGGAAGGGCTGACGAAGAAGTACACTTTCTCCGGGTCGGTGTATTTCGAGCGCATGAAGGAGAAGAACCTGTACACGACCGACGTGGCGGCAATCCAGAAACGGGTCGCGGATGCCGGGATGACGGGCTTCTTCGCCAAAGCGTTGGGATAGCGATACTGGGGCGGCTGGGCAGGAAGTCCGTCTGCGCAGCCGCAGGGAAGCAGGTTTAAAGGGCGCGGGGGATTTCCCCTGCGTCTTTTGCGTATAAAAATTGGCCGGCCGGCAGGGCTTGGCCGGCCGGCCGCGGAATTAATTATTGCTATTATTATCGGCAGGTGATGGTATTGCTGGAAATCAGGCTGGGAATCGCCGGCACGGCCAAGAATACGGGCAAGACGACGGCCACCGCCGCCATCATGCAGGAGCTGCGGGCGCGCGACGTGGGCTTCTGCCTAACGAGCATCGGCTACGACGGCGAGAATATCGACAACGTTACCGGCCTGCCGAAGCCCAAACTGCGGGTGGAACCGGGCGACGTGGTGGCGACGGCGGAGAAGTGCCTGGAGGTGAGCACCGCCAGGCTGAGCCCGATCCAGGCGACGGCCATCCAGACCCCCCTGGGCCGCATCCATATCGCCAGGGTGACGGCCAGCGGCCTGGTGGTGACGGCCGGCCCCAACAAGAGCACCGAGGTGCGCGAACTGGCCGGGATTCTTACTCGCCTGGGGCCGGGGGCGACGATTTTCGACGGCGCGCTGAACCGCATCGCGCCGATGGTGGAGACGGACGGGTTCATCCTGGCGACGGGTGCTTCGCGGACGCCGGATATCCCCCGCCTCGCCCAGGAGACGGGCGTCATCTGGCGGCTGTCGACACTGCCGGCGGTGCCGCGGGCGCTGGAGCTGGCCGAAAAGCAGCTTACCCAGGTGACGCTGCTGGATGAGGACCTTGACGAACTGAAAACCTGGCCGCTGTCCTCGCTGCTGACGGAGAAGGACGTCGACCAGGTGCTCGCCGAACCGATGACGCGTTATGCGTATTTATATGTGCCGGGCGTTATCGGCGAACGGGCCCTCCGGCACCTCGCCGACCGGCTGGCGGAGAAGCCGCGTCCTTTCCTGCTGGCGTTCGCCGATCCGGTGAAGCTGCTGGTGAGCGGCAATCCGGTGGTTTACCACGAGCTGCTGGAAGCCGCGGAGAAGAACGGGGCGGTGGCGGGTGTCGTCAAGCGGGTGCCGCTGCTGGCGGTGACGATAAATCCCTTTTATCCCGAGTACCGGGTGGAAAGCAAGGCGTACAAGCCGGCGTTCGTGGATTTCGTCCGCCTGCAGGTGGCGGTGCGCAACGCCGTGAAGGTGCCGGTGTACAACGTCGTCAAGGAGGGGGCGCAGGGGCTGGTGGACATCATCCTTGCCAACGCCCGCCGCTGGGAGAACCCGGACGTGATGACGTTTTAAGGCTACCGGGGCCGCTTTTCGAGGCCGTACAGGTCGTCGAGCCTGTCGGTCATGAGGGCGTGGGCGTCGGCGACCGCCTGGTTGTAAATATGGGGGCCGACGGTTTCGAGGATGAAGGCGAGCACGGCCGCGGCCTGGAAATCGCTGAGCTCCTCGTCGCGCTCGCGGGCGAAGTATTCCTTGAGGCTGCCGATGAGGTCCTGTTTCGTTTCTTTGCTCAGTTCGACGGGTTTCATATTCGCTGCCCAGCCTCCCTAGATAATCTGCAGAAGCTTGAAGTCCAGGGCATCACAAGATACAAGGTAATGCATGGTGCCGTTAAAGTCGCCGACGGGGGCGGTGGTGACCGCCTCGTTGTGGAGGTGGCCGTAGACGCAGACCGCCACGCCGAATTCGGCCATGAGGTCGTTGAAGCCGCTGGGCTCGGGGCCGGTGCGGGGCGGGTAGTGGAGCATGAGGATGATGCGGCTGTAGCCGGCGCCCTTGGCGGCGGCCAGCGAGGCCCGCACGCGCAGGAGTTCGCGGCGGTAGATGGCTTCGTCCTCTTCGCCGAAGGCGGCGTCGCCGGGCAGCAGCCAGCCGCGGCTGCCGCACACCGCCCATTCGCCGGCGGGGGCAAAGGTGTTCTGGAGAAAGGTGAAGGAGCCGCCGGTGGCGGCGTTCATCTTGGCGAGCGTCTGCCACCAGTAGTCGTGGTTGCCGCGGACGAGGATTTTCCGCCCCGGCAGGGCGGCGATTTCCGCGAGGTCGGGCAGGGCTTCGGGCAGCTTCATGGCCCAGGAGATGTCGCCGGCGACGAGGACGGTGTCCTCGGGGGCGACGCGCGCCTGCCAGTCGGTTTTGATTTTGTCCCAGTGGCCGAGCCAGCGGTCGCCGAAGACGGACATGGGCTTTTTCGGCGGGTTGCCGGACAGGTGGGTGTCGGCGATGGCGAATATTTTCATGGGCGTCCCTTCGGCGTTATTATTCGATATTAAGATTATAGCAAATCAGGCCGGGCGTTGGCAAAATACGGCTGCCCGGAGCAATATATAAAGAAATATATGAGGAGTTGTTGCAGCCATCATGAAACCGATCATCGGCATCACCATGGGCGACGCCACCGGCGCCGGCCCGGAGATCATCGTCAAGGCGCTTGACGACAAAGGGGTTTACGACGTCTGCCGGCCGCTGGTCATCGGCGACTTGGGCATCATGGAGCGGGCGGCGGGGATCGTGAAGCTGCCGCTGAAGTTCCGGGCGATCGAAAATGTGGCTGAGGCCGCGTTCGCGTACGGGACGGTGGATGTCCTCGATCTGAAGAATTTGCCGCTCGACCTGCCGTTCGCCACGGTGGACGCCCGCGCCGGCAAGGCGGCATTCGAATATGTGGCCAAGGGGGTGGAGCTGGCGATGAAGGGCGAGATCACCGCCATCGCGACCGCGCCGCTTCACAAGGAGGCATTGAACGCCGGCGGCTACCATTACCCCGGCCATACCGAGATTCTCGGCGACCTGTCGAACACCAAGGGGTACGCGATGATGCTGACCGGCGGGCCGCTGAGGGTCATCCACGTGACGACCCACGTGTCGCTCCGCCAGGCGTGCGATCTGGTGAAGAAGGAGCGGGTGCTGCGGGTCATCGAGCTGGCCGACCTGGCCGCCAGGCAGCTGGGCTTCGCCAAGCCGCGCATCGCCGTGGCCGGCCTCAACCCCCATTCGGGCGAGGGCGGGCTGTTCGGCGACGAGGAGATCAAGGAGATCATCCCGGCGATCGAGGAGGCCAAGGGGCGGGGCTTCGACGTGACCGGCCCGGTGCCGCCCGATACGGTGTTTTACCGCGCGGCGCTCAAGAACCATTTCGACATCGTGGTGGTGATGTACCACGACCAGGGCCATATCCCGCTGAAGGTGCTGGGGTTCGAGGAGGGGGTCAACGTGACCGTCGGCCTGCCGTTCGTCCGTACGTCGGTGGACCACGGTACCGTTTTCGGCAAGGCGGGCAAGGGCACGGCCGATTCCCGCAGCATGAGCGAATCGATTTATCTGGCCGCCAAGATGGCGGGCCAGGGCAAATAGGAGAGGGGGGCCGGACGTGGCCGCGATAAACGTGAAGCTGCCCTACGGCAGGGATACGGTGGAGGTGAGCATCCCGGCCGCAAACCTGCTGGGGGTGTATTCGCCCAAGGACGTGCCGCCGGTGGCCGACGTGAAGGCCGAGGTGCTGCGGGCGGTGAACGCGCCGATCGCCTCGAAGCCGCTGCGCGAGCTGGCGAAGGGAGCGAAGCGGGTCGTGATCGTCGCCGACGACAACACCCGCCTGACGCCGGCCGACAAGATCATCCCCATCCTCCTCGACGAGCTGAACGCCGCCGGGGTGGGTGACGGGCAGGTGGCGGTGATCATCGCCCTCGGAACCCACCGTTTCATGACGGCGGAGGAGATCGCCGCCAAGTTCGGTCCCGAGGTGGTCCGGCGGGTGCGCGTAGTCAACCATGACTACAAGAACCCGGCGGAGCTTGTCGAGCTGGGGACGACGGCCAACGGGACGTTCGTGGCGGTGAACCGCGAGGCGTACGAGGCCGATTTCAAGATCGGCGTGGGCAGCATCGTGCCTCACCACATCCCCGGCTTCGCCGGCGGGGCGAAGATCGTCCAGCCCGGCATTTCCGGCGAGCGGACGACGGCGGAGACGCACCTGCTGAGCGTGCGAGCGCCGCGTTCTTATTTGGGCGTGACCGACAACCCGGTGCGCCGCGAACTGAACGAGATCGCCCGCAGCATCGGCCTGAACACGATTTTCAACACGGTGCTGAACCGCCACGGTGAGGTCGTGGGGGCGTTCTTCGGCGACGTGGTCGAATCGTTCAATAAGGGCGTGGAGCTTTCCAAGGCGGTGTACGCGGTGGAGGTGCCGCAGGAGGCGGATATCGTGGTGTCGAGCTCCCATCCCTGCGACCTGGAGTTCTGGCAGGCCCACAAGACGCTTTACCCGTCCGACCTGGCCGTGAAGGCGGGGGGGATTATCATTCTCGTGACGCCCTGCTACGAGGGGGTGGCGGTGACCCACGGCGAGATGCTGGATTATACGGCCAAGCCGTCGTGCGATATCCGCGACATGGTGACGTGCAAGCGGCTCCACGACGAGGTGGCGGCGGCGCTGGCGATTGCCTGGGCGCAGGTGAAGGAGCGGGAGACGGTGTATTTCGTCTCGGGCGGCATTGGAGCCGCCGAGGCGGAAAAGCTGGGGTTCACGCCGTTCGCCAGCGTGCAGGCGGCGCTGGACGCGGCACTGGCGGCCAAGGGGCCGGGGGCGAAGGTGACGGTGCTGACCCACGCCCCGGATATGCTCCCTGTTGTAGTTGGCAGGTGATACGTAGAGGCTGGCGATAAAGCCCCAGCTGCGGCGCACCCGCAGGGGGCAGGCCGCAGTTCTAAGCGCTCCGCGCTAAGAACTTGCGCACTTGCTCCTCAGAGCGTTTGCTAGCGTACGTTCGAGTACGCGTCGCGGCACGCTCGCACCCTTTCGGGTATAAGCGACCACATCGACGCTGAAGCGTCGTGTGCCTGCTTATCCGGTGCGCCTTGCATCTGGGGCTTTCTAGCCAGCCTTTCGCAGATATGCGGGGAACGAGGGGAACAACTGAGGACCGCTCTTGAGACTACGGGAATGACGCAGGTTTATTGTCAGGAGGGCGACGTACGGTCCCGGCGGAGCCATTCCGCCAGGACGGCTTCGCGGTGTTTCCTGACGGCCGCGAGTTTGGCGGCGTCCGACCAATCGTAGAAGCCCCGGCCGGTTTTCGCGCCCAGGTCGCCGCGCTCCTTGGCGGCCGCAAGGGCCGGGGGCGGGGCGGCGCTGACGCAGAGGTCCGGCAGGAGGTAGGCGGCGATGCTGTGGAAGATGTCCAGGCCGCCCAGGTCGGCGGTTTTCAGCGGACCGGTCGCCGACAGCCGGCGGCTTAGGTGTTCCATCGCCGTATCCACCGTTTCCGCCGTGGCGATGCCTTGCTCGACGAGGGAGAGCGCTTCGCGGAGCAGGGCGAACTGGAGGCGGTTGGCGATGAAGCCGAGGGCCTCCCGCTTGAGGGTGACGGGGATTTTGCCGATTTTTCGCAGCAGCTCGCCGGCGGCGTCCAGCGTCGCCGGGGAAGTGGCCTCGCCGGGGACGACCTCGACGATGGCCATGAGGTGAGGCGGATTGAGGAAGTGGGCGGCGACGAATCTTTCCGGGTTCCTCAGGCCGGTGGCGATGGCCGTGGGGCTGAGCCCCGAGGTGTTGGAGGCGAAGATGGCATGCCCGGGGCACAGTTCTTCGAGGGCGGCGAATACCTGGCGCTTGACCGCCAGGTCCTCGGACACCGACTCCATGACGAAATCGGCGCCGGCGGCCGCTTCGCCCAGGTCCGCCGTCCCGTGTATCCGGGCGACGGCGGCGGGAATCTGGTCGGGGGAAACGAGGCCGTGCTCGCGGCAGGAAGCGAGGCAGGCGCGGACGCCGTGAAAGCCGCGTTCCACACCCGCTGCGCTGCGGCCGAACATGCGGACGTCGTAGCCGGCCAGGGCGAAGAGCGCGGCCATGTACGGGCCCATGGTCCCGGTGCCGACGCTGCAGATGGTCCTTATTTTGTTCATTGCGGCAACCTCCCCGGATGCGTGGTTTGGTTCTTGAAGGATAACCTTTTGACGCAAGGGACGTTTTTCCTGCCCGGGTGCCGCAAAGGGGGAAGAAGGGATATTATGAAGACCAAAATTGCCGCGCTGGGCGAGCTGCTGATGGGGGCGAATTACGCCATCGCCTTTACGGGGGCGGGCATTTCGACGGAGAGCGGCATACCCGATTTCCGCAGCCCCGGGTCGGGGCTGTGGGAGAAGATCGACCCCGAGCTGCTGTCGACGCGCACGCTGCGCACCGACCCGGCGCTTTTCTACCGCTACTGGCGGGAAATGGAAAATGTGGTGGCCGGCAAGCTGCCCAACAGGGGGCATGAGGCGCTGGCCGAGCTGAGCCGCCTCGGGAAGCTTAGGGCGGTGGTGACCCAGAATATCGACGGCCTCCACCAGCAGGCCGGGTCGAAGCGGGTGTTCGAGGTGCATGGCAACCTGACGTCCTGCCGCTGTATGGCCTGCAAGGACGAGTTCCCGGCGGCGGTGCTGCGGGAGCAGTTGGCCGCGGGGACGGAGGTGCCGCTCTCGCCGTGCTGCCAGGCGGTGCTGCGGCCGGCGGTGGTGCTGTTCGGCGACCGCATGGCGGCCGATTTCGCCGCCGCCCAGCAGGAGGCGTTCCGCAGCGACTTCGCGCTGGTGGTGGGCACCAGCCTGACCGTCTATCCGGCGGCGGAAATACCCCTGGCCGTGGGCCGGTTCGCGATCGTCAACCGCGACGCGACGGGCTACGACGACCGGGCGGCGCTGAGGATAAGCGCGCCGGTAGGGGAGACGCTGGCCAAGGTTGTGGAGTATATTAGGGAGAAGAAAAGCACCCCGTAAGGGGTGCTTGAAGTTTGTATCGCTTTACAAAGACAGGCTTGTGGCCATTAATCTTGCAATCGGTATAATTTGTATTCAGTTAACTTTTCAGGCCATTTTTCTTCACCGTATGTATAACCCTCTAGAAGTTTTATTACGCCGTTTCTTATATATAGAATAAATCCTACGCCATTAGTAACTCCGTTGATTTGTCCTGTAACCCCGCCAAGGTGAAAAGACTCTTTTTCTTGCAGTTTATCAATATCTTCTGGAACACTAAATGATATAAAAAAGCCTACACTTGAAAATTCTCGTGATGCCACAGTAGAGTTTGAGTATTGGCGACGGAGAATTGCAAAAGTATCATTTTGGCCTTCCAAAAGCATTTTCATTATTTCATTTTCGAGTTCGATGAATTTCGAATTAACTTCCATCGCTTGCTCTCCCTTGAATTAACAGGCAGGATTAGTTTCTTCGCGCGGATATAGAAATCCTCTAACCATGCTAGAGGCCGGCGTCCCCGGCTTTGGGTGCTGCCCCCTTCAAGCGAGGCGGCGGCCGCTACTTAGCGAGGGAGCCGGTAACAGCACCGCACGAGCCGCCATGGACGGCGGCGAGAACCGCCCGCTAAGCCGGATGCGATTCGGGCGGTGGTGCGGTGCTGTCGGCGACGAGATTAGCAGCGAGCCAAAACGCCGAGCGTTAAGTGAAGGCGGTTTGTGCGAGTCGCTATGCAGGGCAACAGCGAACCGAAAGTTTACTTTCGCGTGAGTCGTTGCCCTGCTAGTAAGTCCGCCGGCGGAGCGGGGGGCGAACCCAAACGCCGGGATAAGCCGGCCCCCGGAATGCCTCAAAGCCTGCTCCCGCCGCCCGAAGAAAAAAAAAGCACCCACAACGGGTGCTTATTTTTTGCCGCTGGTCGGATTCATCCCCGTCACGCAGACGGCGGCTGACGAGTCGAGGATTTTTTCGTGCAGCCTGACGGTCGCGAACCCTGCTACTTCGAGCTGGCGGCGGATTTCCTTGCCGAGCAAGCGGACGTAGGCTTCGCTCGTCTCTTTTTCCGGCGGACATACCGCCACCGCTATCTTGCCGCCCGGCGCGAGCGTCTTCCTGACTACTTTCAAGATATCAGTCGCCTTGTCGTCCAGGAAGGCCGCATTTACCGCCACCGCCCTGGCGAAGGGCACGGCGAAGGCGGGCAGGCCGCGGGCGATATCGGTCTGCACCAGCATTGCCTGCCCTGCCCTGATGGCGCGGGCGTTTCTCCGCCACGCATGCTCGACGGCGGCTTCGGAAGGGTCCACACCCGCCACGAAAAGGTTCCTGCGGGTTTTGAGGATTCTCTTCATCGCCGCACCGGGACCGCAGCCGATCTCCAGGATGGTGTCGCCCGGCTGGATTTCGAGGAGGGCTATCACCCAGTCGTGAAGCGCCCTGTCGCCCCCGCCCAGCAGCCGGCCGATGAATTTGCCGATAAAAGCCATGCCCCTTCCTCCCAGTCTCTTTTCATTATCGCCATAACGGGGCGTAATATACTCGGCCTTTTGCCCGGTCGCAACAGTGTTGCCGGGGTGCAACGGCGCGGGCGGGGATCGCGGCTTGCGTTGGCGCCGCGCAACGCGCCGGAAGGGGCGGCGGAAGGGCTTAATGTTGCGGTTTGGGGGCTGGTATGATGAATGCTAGAATTTTGCCGGTAAAAAGAGGATTTTTTTTGCTTGAGGCGAAATAATGCTGCGTAATATGTTTTGCATGCAAAATATATTTGGGAAGAACCGGGTCAAAGCCCGGGGGAGCGGAGGGATTGACGGCAGAAACGCGGCAATACCGATAACGACATTATCGAAAGCAGGGAGGATATAGCATGGAAATAGTGGTGTGCGTGAAACAGGTGCCCGATACGACCGAGGTGAAGATCGACCCGGTAACGAATACGCTCATCAGGCAGGGGGTGCCGAGCATCGTCAACCCCTTCGACAAGTTCGCGCTGGAGATCGGCCTGCAGCTGAAGGAGAAGCACGGCGGCCGGGTGACGGTTATCAGCATGGGCCCGCCCCAGGCGAAGGACGCGCTGAAGGAGTGCCTGGCGATGGGCGCGGACGCGGCGGTGCTGGTTAGCGACCGGGCGTTCGGCGGCGCGGATACGCTGGCGACTTCTTACACGCTGGCGGCGGCGGTCCGCAAGCTGGGCAGCGTCGACCTGATCCTGTGCGGCAAGCAGGCGATCGACGGCGATACGGCCCAAGTGGGGCCGGAGATGGCCGAGCACCTCGGCATGACGCAGGTGACGTACGCGGCGAGCGTGGAGGTCGACGGCGACCGGCTGAAGGTGAACCGCGAGAATGACGAGGGCTACGACGTGGTTTCGACGAAGCTGCCGGCGGTGGTGACGATCATCAAGACGCTGCTGGAGCCCCGCTACCCGACGGTGAAGGGGACGATGAAGGCCAACCGGGCGGAGATTCCGGTGTGGACGGCGGCCGATCTGAACGTGGACCCCGACTGCCTCGGCCTGAACGGCTCGCCGACGAAGGTGAAGCGCATTTTTACCCCGCAGCGCCAGGTGAACGGCGAGATCATCGAGGGCGAGCCGCGCGAGGCGGCCGCCGCCCTGGTGGATAGACTGCGGGAATTGAAGATCGTTTAGGGGAGGAGCGGAAATAATGGCGATTAAGATAAAGACGGAAGAATGCGTCGGCTGCGGCGCGTGCGTCGGCACCTGCCCGTTCGGGGCGATCGTGCTGGAGAACGGCAAGGCGAGGATTACGGACGCCTGTACGGGGTGCGGGGCGTGTTTGGAGAGCTGCCCGGTGGGAGCGATCGTGTCGGATGCTCCGGCGGCCGGGGCGAAGCGGGAGGCCGGCGTGGCGGCGAGCGGCGTGTGGGTGTTCATCGAGCAGCGCGGCGGCCATATCCGCAATGTGTCGCTGGAGCTTGTCGGCGAGGGCCGCAAGCTGGCCGACGAGCTGGGCGAGGAGTTGGCCGGGGTGGTGATCGGCGACGGCGTGGCCGGGCTGGCGAAGGAGGTTTTCGCCTGCGGCGCCGACAAGGTGTATCTGGTGGAGCACGCGCTGTTGAAGGATTACAGCACCGACGGCTACGCGGCGGCGTTTACGGCGCTGATCGCGAAGCATCACCCGTCGGTGATACTGCTGGGGGCGACGAACGACGGCCGCGACCTGGGGCCGCGCGTGGCGGCGCGGGTGAAGACCGGCCTGACGGCCGACTGCACGGGGCTGAGCATCGACCCGGAGACGCGGCTGGTGGCGTGGACGCGCCCGGCGTTCGGCGGCAATATCATGGCGACGATTTTCTGCCCGGACCGTCGTCCGCAGATGGGGACGGTGCGGCCGAAGGTGTTCAAGAAGCCGCAGCCCGATTACGGCCGGAGCGGCGCGCTGGTGCGCGAGGAGATCGCGCTGGCGGAGGCGGATGTGCGCACGAGGCTGGAGGACGTTATCCAGGTGTGCACGACGAGCTGCAACCTGGAGGACGCGGAGATCATCGTGTCCGGCGGCCGCGGCCTGGGCAACCCGGAGGGGTTCAAGCTGATCCAGGACCTGGCGGACGCGCTGGGCGGCACGGTGGGCGCGTCGCGCGCGGCGGTGGACGCGGGTTGGAAGCCGTATCCCCACCAGGTGGGGCAGACGGGCAAGACGGTCGGGCCGAAGATTTATTTCGCGTGCGGCATTTCGGGGGCGATCCAGCATCTGGCCGGGATGCAGACGTCGGATATGATCGTGGCGATCAACAAGGATCCGGACGCGCCGATTTTCAAGGTGGCCCATTACGGCATCGTCGGCGACCTGTACGAGGTCATCCCGGCGATCATCGCCAGGCTGAAAGAGGATAAGTAGCCCGTCGCCGGCATCTGTTGTGCTATTCCAACGCTTGACAGAATACATTTTAATGTCAAGCTTGCGGAGAGGACGGGGTGCGGATGCTGGTGAAGGACGTTATGACCCGCGAGGTGCTGACGGTCGCGGAGTGGGTTTCGGTGGCCGAGGCCGTCCAGTTGCTGCGGAAACATAAGGTGAAGGGCGTCCCGGTGGTGAATGCCGTGGGCCGGGTGTGCGGCCTGTTCACGGTGAAGCACCTTTTTCAGGTGGTGGCCGACGGCGGCAAGCTGGGCCTGCCGGTGCGGGAGCTGATGCAGCGGGAGGTCACGTGCATCCGCGACGATACGCAGTTGGAGGAGACGTGCGGTTTTCCCCAGAAGCGGCTGCCGGTGGTGGACACGGGCGGCAATCTCGTGGGGATGCTGACGAAGAGCGATATCATCCGCGGCTTCAAGACGACGTTCGTGCACGCCCGCGAGGAGCTGAAGGCGGTGCTGGAGGCGACGCCCCACGGCATCGTGGCGGTGAATACCACGGGGTACATCACGTTCGTGAACCCGGCGGCGGAGGGCATCCTCCGCCTGAAGGCGGCGCAGGTGGTCGGCGGCGACGTGTCGGATTTCATCCCGAACTGCGCCGTGATCGGCGTGCTGGCGACCGGCCGGGCGATCCGCAATTACAAGAATACGATCAACGGCAATACGTATATCGCCCACGCCTCCCCGGTGGTGGACGGCCGCGATATCATCGGCGCGGTGGCGTCTTTCCAGCCGTTCAGCGAGATCGAGAGCCTGGCCGACGAGCTGGGGGTGGTGAAGCAGCTTTGCAAGGAGCTGGACGCGGTTATCAGCTGCTCGTACGACGGCATCCTGGTGACGGACGGCGACGGCGCGATCCGCAAGGTGAACGCGGCGACGGTGAAGCTGCTGGGGCTGAATCCGCCGGCGGGCGGCGAGGTGGGGCGGGGGCATCATCTGGGGGCGCAGGTGGCGGCCAAGGTGCGCCAGGACCGCAAGCCGTGCTCGGTTTCCTGCCTGGTGAACGGCCGGCAGGTGGCGCTGACCGGCACGCCGGTTTTCGACGAGAACGGCGCGGTGGTGCGGATCGTGACCAATGTGCGCGATCTGTCGGCGCTATCGTCCCTCAAGCAGGAGCTGGAGGAGGTCAACCGCCTCAAGGAGATGTATTATTCCGAGCTCGCCCGCCTCAAAACGGAGGCGGCGTCGCCGGGCGGGACGTTCCGCAGCAGCGCGATGGAGCGGGTGTACGACCTGGCCCTGCGGGTGGCGGCGGTGGATACGCCGGTGCTGGTGCAGGGGGAATCGGGGGTGGGCAAGGAGGTGCTGGCGAATTACATCCACGCCAGCAGCGCCCGCCGGAGCGGCCCGTTCATCAAGATAAACTGCGCGGCTATTCCCGAGACGCTGCTGGAGTCGGAGCTGTTCGGCTATACGGAGGGGGCGTTCACCGGCGCGCGACGCGGCGGCAAGCCGGGGGTGTTCGAGATCGCCGCCGGCGGGACGCTGTTTCTGGACGAAATCGGCGAGCTGCCGGGCAGCATCCAGGCGAAGCTGCTGCACGCGCTGCAGGACCAGGAGTTTTTCAAGGTCGGCGGCAGCCGGCCGGTGAAGTTCGACGCGCGGCTGCTGTTCGCGACCAACCGCAACCTGGAGGAGGAGGTCAAGGCCGGCCGCTTCCGCGAGGACCTGTTTTACCGCATAAATATCGTGCCGCTGTACGTGCCGCCGCTACGGGAGCGGCCCGAGGACATCGCGGCGCTGACGGCCGAGTTTCTCGCCAAGATGAATGCCAAGTACAAGACCGACAAGAAGCTTTCCGCCGAGGTTATCGAGGCGTTTACATGTTATCCCTGGCCGGGGAACGTCCGCGAGCTCATCAATGTGCTGGAGCGGATGGTGATAACGTCGCGCCAGGAGATCATCGCTTTCGAGGAGCTGCCCGGCAGTTTCCGGCGGCCGGCGCCGGCGCCGGCCGCAACCGTGCGCGGGCCGGTGCTGCCGCTGAAAAGTGTTTTGGAGATGGTGGAGAAGGATGTGATCGAGCAGGCGCTACGGTCGGCGAAGAGCCTCCGCCAGGCGGCGCGGGCCCTGGGGATCGATCCTTCGACGCTGCTGCGAAAGGCGGAGAAGCATAAGATCAGGACGGGTGTTGAATTGCCGCAACAGCCGCCGCAGGATATCAACAGGTAAAACTGACAGGCAGACGACTCTGTTGCGGCGACGCAACGCCGGCCGGGGCGCGGGGTTGTGATTTTTCGCACAGCCGCGGGCCTGCGGCGGCATTCCCCTTGTTGGCACCGTATTTGCAGATTCTTCCAGTACGGTGTCAAGCAAATAGCGAAGGGGGATGTCAATGGTAACCGAGCAGCAAAGGGCCAAGGTTCTCAGCTATCGGTGGGTCTGCCTGGTGACGCTGTGGTTCGTGTATTTCTTCGTGTACTTCGACCGGGTGGCGCCGGCGGTGGTCGCGCCCGAGCTGATGAAGGCGTTCAACATCAGCGCCGCCAGCCTGGGGCTTTTGTCCGCGGCCTATTTCTATCCGTACGCCGCCATGCAGATTCCTTCCGGCATTTTCGCCGATTTCCTCGGGCCCCGTCTGGCGGTGACGATCTTTTTCTGTGTCGCCGGCATCGGCACGGCGATGTTCGGGATCGCGCAGAGCTACGACTGGGCGATCGCCGGCCGGGTGATGATGGGGATCGGCGTGGCGGTCGTGTATATCCCGGTGATGAAGATTCAGGCCCAGTGGTTCAGGACCCACGAGTTCTCGACGCTGACGGGGATATTGCTGACGGTGGGCAATATCGGCGCGTTGGGGGCAGCCGCCCCGCTGGCGAAGTTCGTGTCGATGACCGGCTGGCGGGAGGCGTTCTACTACCTGGGGGCGATCACCGTCATCCTGGCGGCGGCCACGTATCTGCTGGTCCGCAACCGGCCGCAGGATATGGGCCTGCCGTCGCTGAACGAGGTGGACGGCATCAGGGTCGACGCGGCCCAGGCGGCCCGCGACGAGGGCATCAAGCTGGGCGAGGCGATCAAGATTGCGGTGACCAACCGCAATTTCCCGTGGCTGGCGGTGTACGCGTTCGCGGTCTACGGCCCGATGATGGGTTTCCAGGGCCTGTGGGCGGTGCCGTACATGATGGATACGTTCGGCTGGACGAAGCAGGCGGCGTCGAACGTGCTGTCGTGGTGGGCGATCGGCATGATCGTCGGCTGCCCGATCCACGGCTGGGTGTCCGACCGGGTGGTGCACAGCCGCAAGAAGGTGGTCATCGCCGGCGCGGCGGTGTATACGCTGGGCTGGCTGTATATCGCCCTCAGCCCGGCGGGCTGGAGCCAGACGACGATGTCGCTGTTCTGTTTCCTGATGGGCGGGTTCGGCGGGGCGTACATCACCAATTACGCCCACCTGACCGAGCGCCTGCCGCGCAAGGTGGTGGGCACGGCGATCGGCGTGTTCAATCTCTTCTATTTCGTGGGCGGCGCCTTCTTCCAGCAGTACATGGGCGCCATCCTCGACGGCTACGGCAAGGTGGCCGGCAAGTTCCCAGTGGCGGCCTACACTTCGACCTTCTGGCTGTGCTTCGCCGGGATGGTCGTCGGGACGCTGGCGCTTTTCTTCACGGTTGAGACGTTCGTGAAGAAGGAGGCCGCGAAATGAAAGACAAGGTCGTGAGCGCCGCCGAGGCGGTAAGGCATATCAAGTCGGGCGACACGGTGGGCATATCGGGGTTCATCGGCATGGGCCATCCGGCCGAGCTGACCGAGGCGCTGGAGAAGCGCTTCATCGAGACGGGCGAGCCGCGGAATCTCACCCTGACGTTCGGGGCCAGCCAGAACGACGGCAAGTCGTGGTGGGGCCTGAACAGGTTCGCCCGCGAGGGGTTCGTGAAGAAGATCATCGCCGGCCACTTCGGGCTGCAGCCCGATCTGGTGCGGATGATTGTCGAGAATAAAATCGAGGCGTACAACATTCCCCAGGGGGTGATGATGCATCTTTTCCGGGCGATCGCCGGCCATAAGCCCGGGGTGCTGACCCATGTCGGGCTGAGGACGTTCGCCGATCCGCGCGAGACGGGCGGGCGGCTGAACGAGATTTCCAAGCGCGAGGTGGTCAAGCTGCTGGAGATCGACGGCGAGGAGTACCTGCTGTATAAGTCGTTTCCGATCAACGTGGCCCTCATCCGCGGCACAAGCGCCGATACGCGCGGCAATATCAGCATCGAGAAGGAGGGCATCGCCCTGGAGTTCCTGCCGCTGGCCATGGCGGCCCGCAATTCTGGCGGCGTGGTCATCGCCCAGGTGGAGAGGGTGGTGCAGGCCGGCACGCTCCACCCGATGCTGGTGAAGGTGCCGGGGATCATGGTGGACTATGTCGTCCAGGCGGCGGCGGAGAACCACAGGCAGTCGATGGGCGAGCAGTACAATCCGGCGCTGTCGGGCGAGGTGAAGGTGCCGCTGTCCGGCTGGCAGCCCATCCCCCTGGACGACCGCAAGATCATCTGCCGCCGGGCGGCGATGGAACTCATCCCCGACGCGGTCATCAACCTCGGCATCGGCATGCCGGAAGGGGTATCGGCGGTGGCGGCCGAGGAGGGGTTCATCGACCAGCTGACGATGACGGTCGAGCCCGGGCCGATCGGCGGGGTGCCGCTGTCCGGCCTCAGGTTCGGCTGCGCCGTGAACCCGGAGGCGTTGCTCGACCACCCGTACCAGTTCGATTTCTACGACGGGGGCGGCCTCGACCTGGCGGTGCTGGGCCTGGCGGAGTGCGACCATTTTGGCAACGTGAATGTGAGCAAGTTCGGGCCGCGGATCGCCGGCGCAGGCGGGTTCGTGAACATCACCCAGAACACGGCGCGGGTGATTTTTGCCGGCACGCTGACGGCCGGCGGCCTGGAGGTCGCGGTGGAGGACGGCAAGCTGAAGATTGTCCGCGAGGGCAAGAGCAAGAAGTTCGTACCCAAGGTCGGCCACATCACCTTCAGCGGCCAGTACGCCAAGAAGGCCGGCCAGAGGGTGCTGTACGTGACCGAGCGGGCGGTGTTCGAGCTTACGCCGACCGGCGTGATGCTGACCGAGATCGCCCCGGGGGCCGACCTGGAGCGCGACGTGCTCGCCCAGATGGATTTCCGGCCCCATATTTCCCCCAATCTCAAACTGATGGATGAACGCATTTTCCGCGATGCGCCGATGGAGCTGAAACCGGAGATAATGGCCAAAAGCGGCGGCTGAACAGACCGGCCGGCTGAGTGGCGCCGGCAGACAAAACTTAAGGGAGAGTGAAGAAAATGGCACTGATGAACGGCGAGCAGTACCGGGAGTCCCTGAAGAAGATGCGTCCGAATATGTACAAGTGGGGGGAGCTGATCGAGGACGTGACGACCCATCCGGCGACGCGGCTGCATGTCCAGTCGGTGGCCGATTCGTACGACGCGGCGTTCGATCCGGAACGGACTCCCCTGTTCACGGCCAAGTCGTCCCTGACCGGCGAGACGGCCCATCGCTGGAACACGCTGATGAACAGCATGGAGGCGGTGATGGGCAACTCGAAGATGAAGCGGGCCCAGTACCACCGGACGGGGACCTGCCAGGGGGCGACTTGCGCCGGCTGGACGGGGATAAACGTGCTGTGGGCCGTTACCTACGAGATGGATAAGGAGCTCGGCACCAATTACCACGAGCGGGTCAAGAAGTATTTCCGCCATGTCGAGGACAATTGCCTGGCGCTGGCTGGGGCGATCACCGACGCCAAGGGCAACCGGGCGCTCAAACCGTCCGAGCAGCCGAACAAGGACTCGAATCTGCATGTGAAGGAGATCCGCGCGGACGGCATCGTCATCCGCGGCTACAAGGCCCAGATATGCGGCGTGGCGGCCTGCCACGAGATCATCGCCATGGCCGGCAGCGGCTACGGCGAGGCGGACAAGGATTTTTGCCTGGCGGTGGCGGTGCCCCGCGACGCGGCGGGGCTGACGATCGTGGAGACCCGCCGGCCGAGCGACGCCCGCGACGAGGAGGAGGGCTGGGATGCGCCGAAGGCGGGCAATATAACCCAGGCGTTCCTGTTCTTCGACGACGTGTTCGTGCCCAACGACCGCGTGTTCCTGTGCGGCGAGTTCAAGTACACCGGCAAGGCGATCGGCTATTTCACCGCCATTTACCGTGCGGCTATCGGCGCCTGCGTGGCCGGCCAGGGCGACATCATGTGCGGCGCGGCGATCAACATGGCCCGGGCCAACGGCCTGTCGCAGAAGGCGTTCCAGGATAAGCTCAACCAGATGGCGATCAACAACGAGATTACCTATTCGGTGGGCCTGGGGGCGATGCTGGCCGGCAAGGGGCATCCGTCGGGGCTGTGGATTCCCGATATGCTGCTGGCCCACGTCAACAAGACCCAGGTGGCGAAGCTGCCGTACGAGACGAAGGTCATCTGCCAGGATATCAGCGGCGGCGTGGCCGAGACGGGCTGCTTCCCGTCCTACGAGGACTGTCAGTCGCCGGTGTACGGCGCCGAGATCCTGAAGGCGCTGGCGGCCGGCGCGGACGGCGAGACGCGGGCCAGGGCCGCGCGGCTGGTGGAATGGCTGACGGTAGGCGGCGGCATCCCGGGCTGCATGCACGGCGGCGGTTCGCCCGACGGGGCCAGGATGGTGGTCCGCGCCATGGAGCCGTGGGAGAAGTTCGCCAAGGAGGCCAAGCGCATCGCCGGCATCACCGCGGAACTGGCCGATCCCGCACCGGCAAAGAAATAGCCGGGACGGCAAACATAAAACTAACAAAACACAGGAGGACATTTCGATGAACTTTACCCTGACCCCGGAACAAGAGGACATCCGCAGGTTGGTCCGCGAGTTTGCCGCCAAGGAGCTGGCCCCGACGGCAGCCGAGCGTGACGAGAAGGAGTATTTCCCGCGCGAGCTCTTCGACGAGATGGGCAAGCTGGGCTTCCTCGGCCTGCCGTACCCCGAGGAGTACGGCGGCGGCGGCATGGATTTCGTCGCTTACGCCCTGGCGGTGGAGGAGATTTCCAAAGCCTGCGCCTCGACCGGCATCGGCGTCAGCGTGCACGTGTCGCTGTGCGCCTGGCCGATTTTCAAGTACGGCACCGAGGAGCAGAAGCAGAAGTTCCTGCGGCCGCTGGCCGAGGGGACGAAGCTGGGGGCGTTCGGCCTGACCGAGCCCAACGCCGGCACCGACGTGGGCGGCGCAACGACGACCGCGGTCAAGGACGGCGATTTCTACGTCCTGAACGGCACGAAGGTGTTCAACACCAACGGCGGCGAAGCGGAGATCGAGGTGGTTTTCGCCCTCACCAATAAGGAAGCCGGCCCCTTCAAGGGCATGAGCGCGTTTATCGTCGAGAAGGGCACCCCCGGCTTCGGCTTCGGCAAGAAGGAAATCAAAATGGGCATCCGCTCGTCGGTGCAGCGCGAGCTGATTTTCGAGAATTGCCGGATTCCCGCCGCCAACCTGCTGGGCAAGGAGGGCGAGGGCTTCAAGATCGCCATGACCACCCTCGACGGCGGCCGCATCGGCGTGGCCGCCCAGTCGGTCGGCATCGCCCAGGCCGCTCTCGACCACGCTATCAAATATGCCAAGGAAAGAGTCCAGTTCGGCAAGCCGATCGCCAGCCAGCAGGCCATCAGCTTCATGCTGGCCGAGATGGCCACCCAGGTCGAGGCCTCCCGCCTGCTGACCATGCAGGCCGCCTTCAACAAATCCAATCATCTTCCTTATGCGAAGGAAGCGGCCATGGCCAAGATGTTCGCTTCGGACGCGGCTATGGAGGTGTCGACGAACGCCGTGCAGGTGTTCGGCGGCTACGGCTTCAGCCGCGAGTACCCGGTGGAACGGCTGATGCGCGACGCGAAGATCACGCAGATTTACGAGGGCACCAACCAGGCGCAGCGCATGGTCATCGCCGGCAACATCCTGCGATAAGGGCATAAGTACAACAACCCCCGGGAATTTTCCCGGGGGTTGTTTTTGGGGGAGAGGGGGAAGCGGCAGCCACGCTTTTTCCGGATTGACAAAGGTGTCGCTCCAGCCGTAGAATGGGCATTGGTGACAATAACTATTAGGGGATGAGCTTATGAGTGGCAAAAGACTCAGAAACGCCCTGGTCGCGGCACTGGCTGTCGCGGCCTTGGCAGTCGCCGGCTGCGGGGGAGGAGCCGCAAACGACAAGGAAATTAAGGTGGGCGGCAACTTCGAGCTGACCGGCGGCGTCGCCAACCTGGGCAAACAGACCGTCAACGGCATTAATCTCGCCTTCAACCAGGCCAATGCGTCGGGCGGCATTCTCGGCAAGCAGATCAAGCTGGTTACCGCCGATAATAAATCGGAAGTCTCCGAGTCGATCAACGCGATCACAAAGCTGATAAACCAGGATAAGGTCGTGGCGGTGCTCGGCCCGGTGGCCAGCTCGAGCGTCATCGCTTCGCTGCAGGTGGCGACCGATAACAAGGTCGCGGTCATCACGGCGACAGGCACCAACGAACGGGTGACGACGGACGAAAAGGGCGCAACGAAGCGCTACGGCTTCAGGGCCTGTTTCATCGATCCCTTCCAGGGCACGGTAATGGCCAAGTTCGCCGGCAAATCGCTGAACGCCAAGAGCGCGGCGATCTATGTGGATAACAGCTCGGATTACGCCAAAGGTCTGGCCAAAGCCTTCGAGGAGACCTTCAAAAATGGCGGCGGGAAGATCGCAGGCACCGAGGCTTATCTGCAAAAAGACACGGATTTCAAAGCCACGCTGACGAAGATAAAGGCCATGAACGCCGATGTGATATTTGTTCCGGGCTACTACGAGGAAGTCGGCCGGATCATCCGCCAGGCCAGGGAGCTGGGGATTACGGCGCCGATCATCGGCGGCGACGGCTGGGATGATCCCAAGGTCGTGGAGATCGCCGGCAAGGAGGCCATAAACAATACTTATTTCAGCAACCACTATTCGCCCGACGATAAAGATCCGCTGGCGGTAAACTTTGCGGAAGCGTATAAGAAGGAATACGGCCAGCCGCCCAGCGCCTTTGCCGCGCTCGGCTACGACGCCGCCCTGATGCTGATCGACGCCATCAAGCGCGCTGGCACCACCAACCCCGACAAGATCCGCGATGCTCTCGAGCAGACGAAGGATCTGAAGGTGGTGTCGGGGGTTATTACCCTGGATGCCAAGCATAACCCCATCAAGAGCGCCGTGGTTATCGAGTTCAAGGACGGCAAGCAGGTGTTCAAGGAAAAAATCGCCCCGGCGCAATAAAGCGTGGAGCGGGACTGAGACACGAAAATCCCCGGGATTATTCCCGGGGATTTTTTTATGTATTAGTTACAGGGTGGCGAAGATGCGCTCGAGAACCTTGCGGAAGGCGGCAATCTCCTCGGGGCTGCAGCCGGTGGTCATGGTTTCTTCGACCTGGGCCATGGCTTTGGCGATGTCCTTTTCGAGGCCGCGGGCCTTATCGGTGAGGAAGATGCAGTAGCAGCGGCGATCTTCGGGGGTGGCGGCCCGGTAGACGAGCCCGAGCTTTTCCAGCCGGTCGATGAGGCCGGTGAGGGTGGAGTTGTCGAGGAAGATTTTTTTGCCCAGTTCGGTGATGGCGATGCCGTCGCCTTTGAAGAGTGTATAGAGGAGCATCATCTGGCCGGGAGTAATGCCGAGGTTGTTTTCGCTGAGCAGTTTTTTGGTGAAGAGATAGTGCTTTTGCTCGGCTTTGGCCAGGAGAACGCAAGTGCTGTCGAAGATGTCCAGCATAGTTTCACCCCGTATTCATATGGTAGCAATTGTTCTTTTATAGTCTAGGCCAGCGGCCTCCGGTTGTCAATAGCCAGATGCAAAAGGGTCACGCACCTGTGCCGCCTAGTAAACATAAAATATAAAGCAAAAGATCCTATAAGGGGATGTGACCATGAACAACCGCGCTTGGAGGGGGCCCCTGGCCATGGGGGCGGTAACGCTGCTGGCCGTGTGGGCGAACGATTTGGCTGTCGCTCTCGTGCGGGGAGGAGAATACTGGTCGGCAGGCTACGCCGTCCATCTGACGCTGTTCGTCGCGCTGGCCGTCTGCACCGCATATCTGGGGCTGAAGCTGACGGCTGCAAACAGCAGCCTGGAGACTTGCCGCGCGGCTTTCCGGGGGATGCCGTGCGCGCTGGCTGTCGTCAGACGGGGCGTGGTCGCCGAGCTGTGCGGCAACGATAGCCTGCTCAAGCTGGCCGGTCTGGCGGAGGGGAAGGTTTACGGACCAGGTGCCCAGGGGGTGAGGACGGAGGAGTACGCCGGGCCGGACGGAACGGCGAGGGTGGTGGAGCGGCGGACGGTTCCGCTGAAGGGGTGTGGCGCCGGCGCTGTTACGGCGGAGCTGCTGTACGAGGTTTCCGACAGCGTGCGGCAGGCGCGCGCCCGGGAGGATCAGTATATGAGGATGCTGAAGATTCTCGTGAATATGTTCGAGATGAAGGATCCGTACAGCAACGGCCATTCGGATGCCGTGAGCAATCTGGCCCACGATCTGGCGAAGGCGATGGGAATGTCCGCGCCGGCGGTGGAAACGGTGGCCAGGGCCGCGTTGCTGCACGATATCGGCAAGATCATCGTGCCGGCGGCGATTCTCAACAAGGACGGCGAGCTGACCCCGGAGGAATACCGGACGGTGCAGGCCCACGCCGCGGTGGGGGCGGATATCCTCGTCAGCTTCGATATTTTCCGGGAGGAGGAGGCGCTTGTCCGCCACCACCACGAGCGCTTCGACGGCCGGGGTTATCCGGACGGCCTGAAGGGGGGGGAGATACCGCTCGGGGCGAGGATAATGGCGGTGGCCGACGCTTTCGACGCGATGACTTCGGGGCGGTCGGTGCGCGGCCGGCGGGATGTGGCGGCGGCGCTGGCGGTTATCGAGGCCGGGAAGGGCGGACAGTTCGATCCGGCGGTGGCCGAAGCGTTCGTGGCGCTGGTCAGGGCCGGACGGGCGGGGAAGGAGAATGAGGTGCGTTAGCGCCTCTTTCTTGCATATGGAGGTTTTTTCCGGAGGCGAAAAAGGAGGTAAGAGTCTATAGCGCTTCTTTCTTAATAAAAAATCAGAATAAAAACCAGATAATTGTGGAAGGATTATGAAAATAACCATCAAATGTAATAGATATTGTCACTTTTTGGAGGCCTCTTATGGGATTCCCGCCCCGCGTCGCGGAAAAGGCGAAGACGATTGGTTATTTCCTGGCGGCGGTTGCGGCGCTGGCGGCGGCCGGTTACGCCGGGACGACGAATTTCCTGGCTTTCCATGTCGTTATCGAAGGGGCCACCGTTGTCGTGGCTTTTTCGATTGTGATCGTCGTGCTGAATTCATACCGTGACCGGCGGGACGGCTTTATCGCGACCCTCGGCATCGCGTACGCGTTCGCCGGCTGTTTCGATATTGCCCATATGCTTACATATACGGGGATGGGGGTGTTTCCCCGCGCCGGCAGCGATCTGTCGACCCAGTTGTGGGTGGTCGCGAGGTACCTCGACAGCTTCGGCATGTTGGCGGCGGGGCTTTCCCTCGGCCGGGCCTGGAAGTATTCATATGTGCTGGCCGCCTATGCCGCGGCGAGCGCAGCGGCCGCTTTCGCCCTGTACCGGGGCGTATTCCCGGTCGCGTTCGTAGACGGGCAGGGGCTGACGGCGTTCAAGGTGTACAGCGAGTATGCCATCTGCGCCGTGCTTGCCGCCAGCGTGCTTGTCCTGCTGCAGCGGCGGGAGCATTTCCAGCCGCGCGCCTACCGGTCGCTGCTGGCTTTTTTCGTTTGTTCCGTGGCCACCGAGCTGACGTTTACCCAGTACGGGTTCGGGGGCGACTGGGTTAATGTGGCCGGGCATCTGCTGAAGGCGACGGCGTTTTTCTTCCTGTACCGGGCGGTGGTGGCGACGAGCCTGCGGGCGCCTTACGAGCTGCTGAACGAGAAGGCCGGCGAGCTGACGGCGGCCTTACGACGGCTGACGGAGATTCTGGAGAGCCTGTCCGACGGGTTCGTGTTCCTCGATAACGACTGGCGGATTGCGTATGCGAATCCGGCCGCGAAACAGCACGGTTTTCGCGGGGATGGCGAGCAAAGGGGCAAAAGCGCCTGGGAGCTTTATCCCGCTGCTCAGCTGTATTATGACCAGTGCCACAAGGCCAAGGAGGAGAATGCCGCCGTCCATTTCGAGGCACCGTCGCCCACTACGGGCGTTTGGCTGGAGGTGCACGCTTATCCGTCGCCGGACGGGCTGTCGGTCTTTTTCCGCGATATCAGCGAGCAGAAGAAGTACGCGTCGGAGCTGTCGCGGCTGGACAGGCTGAATATCGTGGGCGAGCTGGCGGCCGGGATAGGCCACGAGATCAGGAATCCGCTGACGACGGTGCGCGGCTATCTGCAGATTTTTCTCCTGAAGGCGAAATACGCCGAGCACCACGAACAGTTCGCGACGATGATCGAGGAGTTGGACAGGGCCAACGCGATTATCAGCGAATATTTGTCGCTGGCGCGGACGAAGGCCGCGGAGCCCGAGACGGGCAGCCTGAACGGCGTGCTGCAGGCGCTTTACCCGCTGCTGCAGGCCGCCGCGCTGCGCACCGGGCATACGCTGGAGCTGGTGACGGGGGATATCCCCGCCCTCCGCTTTGACGAGCGGGAGATGCGCCAACTGGTGCTGAATCTGGCCCGCAACGGCCTGGAGGCGATGGAGGCGGGCGGCCGGCTGACGATTAGGACGTATCTGGACGCGGACGGGGTGGTGCTGGCGGTCAGCGACTCGGGCGCCGGGATACCGCGGGAGGTTATGGATAAGCTGGGCACGCCGTTCGTGACGACGAAGGAGAACGGCACGGGGCTGGGGCTGCCGGTGTGCTACCGGATTGCCGCCCGGCACGGGGCGAAGCTGGAGGTGAGCACTTCGGCGGCGGGAACGACGTTTGCGCTGCGGTTCGGGAGCAACGAATTCGCGGACGAGGCCGAGCGGTGCAGTTGAGGCGCGGTAGCGGGCATCGGCACGGTGAAGGGATGCCCTAAGGGCATCCCTTTTTGGCGGGGCGCTATTGCATTTTTATCCATTCCTCGAGTTTCGCCATAATCTCCTCGCGGGCTTCGTCGACGGCCTGGCCGTACCATTCCTGGCCGGTGTCGGTGTCCAGCCAGGTGTCTTTGGCGGCGTAGACGTGGGTGGGAAAGAGCTTTTCGCGGGCGGCGGCGCATACCGCGTCGAGCATGCTTTGCCTGATGGTTTTGCGGGTGGTGGCGGATACCGCCCGTTCGGTGATTTCGACCCTGGGGCCTTCTTCGCCGGCGCTGATGCCGATGTGGCTCAGAAGCTTGCCCCGCCTGGCGGCTTCGGCGACGGTTCCGCGGGCGAGGGCGGCGGCTTCCTGCCGGTCGATGCTGTCGTCTTCGACGGTGATTCTGACGTTGCCGATGATAAGTTTATACATCGCTGCACCTCCTTACGGGCATTTTATGTTCCGGCCCCCGCAAATAGAACAACCTCCCGCGCCGGGAGGGGGCACGGGCCGGGGATTTGCGGGCCGGGGCGGCAAGTTGACTTTTGCCGCCGGGGTACTATATAATGGTATTTGTAAATCCAGCGAAGCAGAGCAGTACGCCGGTGCCGCGGCCTCAGAAAGTTGGCGGATGATGCGAGCCAACCCCGGCCGGCCGAACTCACTGCCGAGGAGCGGCCGCGAATCCGGGGTAGCGGCTGACGCCCGACCGGCGTTACCTGGTCGCGAGAGGACGGTCTGCGGCCGTCAAGCAGGGTGGTATCGCGGGTGTTGCTCGTCCCTGGCGTGTTGGCCGGGGACATTTTGATTATCAGGCATTTGGGGAGGACTGGCATGAACGAGAGGTATATCGCAAGCGAGATCGAGGCTAAGTGGCAGAAGTTTTGGGATGAGCAGAACGCGTTCGGCACGGAGATCAACCGCCAGAAGCCGGAGTATTATGTTCTGGAGATGTTTCCGTATCCTTCCGGCAACCTCCACATGGGCCACGTCCGCAATTATTCGATCGGCGATGTGTTCGCCAGATTCAAGAAGATGCAGGGTTATAACGTCCTCCACCCGATGGGCTGGGACGCGTTCGGCATGCCGGCCGAGAATGCGGCGATCAAGCACGGCATTCATCCCGCGAAGTGGACGGCCGACAATATCGCCAATATGCGGCGCCAGCAGAAGCAGATGGGCCTTTCTTACGACTGGGAGCGGGAGGTAACGACCTGCAATCCGGATTATTATAAATGGACCGAGTGGCTGTTCCTGCTGTTTTACGATATGGGGCTGGCGTATAAGAAGAAGGCGGCCGTCAACTGGTGCAACGAGTGCAATACTGTGCTCGCGAACGAGCAGGTGGAGGACGGGCGCTGCTGGCGGTGCGATTCGCCGGTCGTGAAGAAGGAACTGGAGCAGTGGTTTCTTAAAATAACGGATTACGCCGACCGGCTGCTGACCGATCTGGCCGAGCTGAAGGGCTGGCCGGAGCGGGTGAAGGTGATGCAGGAGAATTGGATCGGCCGCAGCGTGGGCGCCGAGTTCAGTTTCGATGCGCCGGAGATCGGCAAGAAGATCGCGGTGTATACGACCCGCCATGATACGATTTTCGGGGTTACTTACATGGTGCTGGCTCCCGAGCATCCTTACGTGGCCGAGCTGACGGCCGGCAAGCCGGAGGAGGCGGCGGTGCGCGCGTTCGTGGAACGGGTGCGCAATCTGAGCGAGATCAACCGCACTTCCACCGATACGGAGAAGGAGGGCATTTTCACCGGCGCGTACGCCGTCCATCCCATCACCGGCGAGCAGGTGCCGATCTGGGTGGCGAATTATGTGCTGCTGGAGTACGGCACGGGCGCGGTTATGGGCGTGCCGGCCCACGACCAGCGCGACTGGGAGTTCGCGACGAAGTACAAGCTGCCGATCCGCCAGGTAATTGCGCCGCAGGACGGGCACGAGAAGGAGTTCGCCAAGTGGACGGCGGCCTACGACGGCCCTGGGAAGATGGTGAATTCGGGCGATTTCGACGGCCTGGACAGCGAGAAGGGCAAGGAGAAGGTGGCCGACTGGCTGGAGAAGCATAAGATCGGCAAACGCCGCGTGACTTACCGTTTGCGCGACTGGCTGATTTCCCGCCAGCGTTACTGGGGCGCACCGATTCCGATAATTTATTGCGACAAGTGCGGCACGGTGCCTGTGCCGAAGAAGGATTTGCCGGTGCTGCTGCCCGAGAATGTGCGTTTCGACGCCGGCGCGGTTTCGCCGCTGGCCCAGGTGGAGGAGTTCGTGAACTGCACCTGCCCGCAGTGCGGCGGCAAGGCCCGGCGGGAGACGGACACGATGGATACGTTCATCTGTTCGTCATGGTACTATTACCGCTACACCGACGCGAAGAATGCCAACGAGCCGTTCGACACGGCGAAGGTGAATTACTGGGCGCCGGTGGACCATTATATCGGCGGTATTGAGCATGCCATCCTGCATTTGCTGTATTCGCGGTTCTTCACCAAGGTGCTGAAGGACGCGGGAATGCTCAATGTGGGCGAACCGTTCAAGAATTTGGTGACTCAGGGCATGGTCATCAAGGACGGCGCGAAGATGTCGAAGTCGAAGGGCAATGTGGTGTCGCCCGAGGAGATCATCGCCAAGTACGGCGCGGATACCGCCCGGCTGTTTATCCTGTTTGCCGCGCCCCCCGAGCGCGATCTGGAGTGGAGCGACCAGGGGGTGGAGGGTGCGTCCCGCTTCCTCGGCAGGCTGTGGAGAATCGTCGGCCATTATGCGCCGACGGTGAAGGCCGCCAAGAAGAGCTACGATGCTGCCAAGCTCACGAAGGAGGAGAAGGAGCTCAGGCGGGTGCTGCACGCCACGATCAGGAAGGTTACCGACGATATCGGCGAGCGCTTCAATTTCAATACCGCCATCAGCGCGATTATGGAGCTTGTCAATGCGTTTTACCTGTTCCGCGAGCAGGTGCCCCAGCCCAACCCCGGCCTTATCCGCGAGACGGTGGCCGGGCTGCTCAGGCTGCTGGCCCCGTTCGCGCCCCATATCACCGAGGAGCTGTGGCACGAGACGATCGGCGACGGCAGCATCCATCAGCAGGCCTGGCCGGCTTTCGACGCCGAGGCTATCCAGGTGGCGGAGTGCGAGGTCGTGCTGCAGATCAACGGCAAGGTCCGCGATAAGATCGTGGTGCCGGTGGGGCTGAACGCGAAGGAGCTGGAAGCCAAGGCTTTCGAACAGGAGCGGGTAAAGGCGCTGACCGCCGGCAAGCGGGTGGTGAAGGTTATCTGTGTGCCGCAGAAGCTTGTGAATATTGTTGTGAAAGATTAGGGAAGGAGCCGGCCGTCGGGCCGGCTCCGGTCTTTTGGAGCCAGGTTGCTGAGAAAGTCCCAGATGCAAGGCGCACTGGATAAGCAGACACACGACGCTTTAGCGTCGATGTGGTCGCTTATACCCGAAAGGGTGCGAGCGCGCTGCGCCGCGTACTCAAAAGTACGCAAGCAAGAGCTCTGAGGAGCAAGTGCGCAAGTTCTTAGCGCGGAGCGCTTAGAGCTGCGGCCTGCCCCCTGCGGGTGCGCCGCAGATGGGGCTTTATCGGCAGCCTGGAGGAAGATGACGGGTTTTGGCGAAATATATAGCGAGCAACACCGGGGGAGGGAAGGGTTTGGGCGCTCTTAGGCGGCATTGGCTGATTATCCTGCTTTTGGCGGCGGTTATCATGGCCGGCAGTTTCTATGGCCAGTGGCAGAAGTTTGCCGTGCCGGAGAAGACGGCGAGCGTGGTGCCGGCGGCTAATGGCTCCGCGGTCCAGGGGGGCCAGCCGGTGGTGTACGTGACGGGCGCGGTCAACAAACCCGGGGTGTACAGGGTCGGCGCCGAGAGCCGGGTGATCGACGTTATCAACGCTGCCGGCGGCCTCGCCCACGGCGCGGATGCCAACAAGGTCAACCTGGCGCAGGCAATCAGGGACGGCATGGAGATCAATGTGCCGATCAGCGGCATGCCGGCTGCGCCCGGAGCGGCGGCGGTCGACGCGGGCCGGGTGAGCATCAATGCCGCCGACAAGGCGGCGCTGGAGAGGCTGCCCGGCATCGGGACGGTGCTGGCGTCCCGGATCGTCGAGTACCGCCAGGCCAACGGGCCTTTCCGGGATGTTAACGATATAAAGAAGGTAAACGGGATCGGCGAGAGCAAGTTCAACCAGATCAAGGACAAGATTACCCTGTAGGCCGAAAAGCGGCGTGTACCGGGCGGGGGGCCGGCCCCGGCGCCGGGGCAGCCGCAAAGCGGCCGGGGAATTGAATATTGGTTTTGAAATATTAAGAGCCGATTGTTTTCGGCTCTTTTGCCATTATTTGGAGGATTTTGCCTAATCATGGGGGAATATGGAAGGGAAGATTCCGAAGCGGTTGCGGGGTGACGGATGGGTATGCCGGGCATTATTACTTTGCTGGCGGCGGCTTTTGCCGGCGGCGTGTGGTTTGCCGGGGCGGCGGGGGCGGCGCCGGCGGCGCTGTATGCGCTGGCGGCCGGGTTGCTGCTCTGCGCCCTGGTGCAGGTGGTGCGCGGGACGGGCCCGGTCGCGGCGACGGTGGTGGCGCTGTTTTTTGTCGCCGGCATGATCCGCTGCGGCCACGCGGAGGTTGTTTCGCCGTACGATGTCGGCCGGTTCGCCGGGCGGACGGTGACGGTGCACGGGACGGTGGACGAGCTGCCCCGGGTGACGGACGTGGATCAAGGGACGGCCCTGGTCAGGTATGTGGTGGACGTTACGGCGGTGGACGGCGGGGACGCGCCCCTGGAGGGAGCCGCAGGCAAGGTGGTCGTGAGCTTCCGCCAGCCGCGGCAGGCGGCGGTGGCCGCGTACGGCGACCGGGTGAGCGTCCGCGGCCGCGTGGCGGAGCTGCACGGCTACAACAACCCCGGGCAGGGAGATATCGCGGCCGCGTACCGACTGAGCGGCGTGACCGCCCGGCTGGCGGCCCGCGCCGAGGATTTCCGCGCCGTGCCGGGCAACGTCAATTCGCCGGCGGCGGCGATCGCCGCCTGGCGGCAGAGGATGACGGCTTTTATCGCCGCGACGGTCGCCCCCGGCGACGCGGCGGTGATCAACGGCGTGCTGTTCGGCGGCTACGCCGGCATCAAACGGGAGGTTGTGCGGGATTTCGCCGCGACCGGCCTGGTGCATATCCTGTCCGTTTCCGGCGCCCATATCGCCCTGGTGGCGGGCGCGGTGCTGTGGCTGGGGGCGAGGCTGCGGCTGCGGCGGGCGAGAACCGCGGCCCTGGCCGCGGCCGCGGTGGTGGTATATGCGCTGCTGGCCGGGCTCACGCCGCCGGTGGTGCGCGCGGTGATAATGGGGCTGGCGGCGCTGGCGGCGGTGGTGCTGGGGCGGGACAGGGACACGCTGCAGGCGCTGGCGCTGGCCGCACTCGGGATGCTGGCCTGGCAGCCGGGTTTGCTGTTCGATATCAGTTTTATCTACAATTAATTGTACAAAATTAAATGTACATAAATTTTCACTGGGATGCATTATTGATATTTCAAAATAGATAGATTAATGGTATATTTTAATTGTACATAATTTTATCAATAATCTGAATATAAGGAAGAGGCTGATGAAAAAGAATAATGGTAGGGTTTCTAACTATCGGTTAGTAGTTAGACCAGTTCAGATTGCAAAGGGATTAAAACAAAAGAATGTTGCTGTTATTTCTTTGCGTAACAATATAACAGGCGTTGAAGCTGTACACCCTATTACTGAGTTTATTTTCCACAACTGGAGAGATCAAAGATACTTAACAATGCGGAGACATGCTATGTGTATAGCATGTTTTTTAAATTATATTTTTTTTGATAACCAATTCTTTTATAAAATAAAAGCACTGGAAGAAATAGAAATTTTTCATGTGTCAGACTACCTAAACAATCTTGGGGAGAACAATTGTAGAGAGGATGTATTATTTCAAAGAAACACGTTAACTGGTTTTTTATTATACTTGTCTAAGAAAGGATTTCTCCCAAGAATTAATGATAGCATGTTTGAAGTAGATATGCATGGAGCGGTAGTATGTAATTTTGAAGAATTAATTCTCCCATCAACCAGGAGTTGTAAGGTTATTCATCATTTTGACTCAAAATTAGTATTGCCTTTTATAGCTATCGCCCGGCGTAAAACACCTCGTATTGCTTTTGGTGTGTATCTACAAATCTTTGGCGGTTGCAGAATTGGTGAAGTAGTGAACTTAAGAAGAGTAGATTTTAGCCCTATCGGGGATGAATGGGGATCTCATGGACTATTGCTAAAATTAGAAGATCGCAATTTGCGTCCGGACGCTATTCGAAGTGGGGGAACAATTGGCGTAAAGAAGCCACGTGAACAAGTGGTTTTTGCTTATAAGGATTGGCTTGAAACACTTTGGAAATTTCATATTCAGCATTACTCGAGTGAGAATAGGTTGGGGCCCTTGTTTGTGAACAGAAGGGGAAGAGCAATGACAAAGAAAAATTACACATATGAATTTGAAAAACTAAAAACTTACTTCATCGATTGGTTAAAAACCCAGGGAACAGAGCTTTCCATATATGCACATTTTCTGGCCAGCCAAAGATGGTCTACTCATATAGGGAGAGGACTTTTCTCTTCTCTGATCGCAAAAGACGCAAAAAATTTGCTAGATATTGCAGTCCCCAGAGGTGATATTGATCTGACTGCAGCTATTAGGTATCTAGCTTTATCACCCCAGATAATGGAACGTCTGGAAGGTTCTCTACAATTACTGCATGAAGATATGTTGCATTTGGAGAAAGCGGGTGAATAGTATTGAAGTACTACAACCTATCCGAAGCAGCTGGAAGACTTGGCATGTCCACAAATTCTATTCGTAATTGGCGTAAAAAAGGAGCATTTCCTAATACTTCAGCGGGGTTCAATATTCCGGAGCAAGATATTTGTCAGCGCCGACGATAAAATGTAGGAAAGTGGCGATATAAAATTGCATATTTGCGGCGGTCGAAGATGATCTATGGTACACTTTTGCCTGTCTTTGCTTAGGAGGCAGGAAGGGTGGAAAAATGGAAGGAGCCAAATGG
>JARKNV010000027.1 GCA_029976065.1 Selenomonadales bacterium | reverse complement strand
CCGATACCGCCGCTGGTGCCGTCGGCGCCGTAGCCGCCAAAGGCGAAGCCGACGCTGCCGCCGCTGCCCGCGAAGCCGCCCACGCTCTGGACAAAGATTCCCCGCGAGTAATCCCCCGTCGTCTGGAGCGCGCCGCTGTTGTCGACCATAACAATGCCGCCGGCCCCGCTCTGCTTGGCCGCGCCGCCCTTGCCGCTCACGCCGTTGGCCTCACCGCCGTTGCCTCCTGCGCCCCCCAGGCTTGCCGCCATGATGCCATTGGAATCGGAACCGGACGTGGTGATGCCGCTCTGGTTCGTCACGGAAACCCCGCCACCCGCGCCGCCGCCACCACCGTCGCCGCCTTCGCCGTCGAGTCCGTCGCCCCGTCCGCCGTCTCCTCCTTTGCCGCCCTTGCTGACGGCGTATATGCCGATGGAAGAGTTGCCCTGGACGGAAATCGCGCCGTAATTGGCAACCGTTACCGCGCCGCCGTTCCCGCCCGACCCGCCATCACCGCCAAAACCGCCGGCGCCGCCGCCGTATCCTCCGCTTGACTGGTATCTGTCATCGGAACTCTGCTGGTTGAGGGCATCCCCTCCCTGGCTGACCGCATAGATACCATGCTGCTGATCACCATTCCCCGTCGTAGAGACGCTACCTCTGCTGGTAACCGTCACCGCGCCGCCTGACCCGCCTGACCCGCCTTTCCCGCCGACGCCTTTGGTGGCATCGCCCAGGCCGGCGTAGTTGCCGTTCCCCCCGGCGCTGACAGCCATTACGGCGGGACCCGTCGCCGCGGTGACGGAACTGCTGCTGTCGATGGTAATCGCGCCGCCGTTTCCGCCGTTACCGCCTGCGCCGCCGGTGGCCTTGTTGAGACCGGTTTTGGCCTCTCCGCCTATGCCGCCTTTGCCGCCGGTGCTCAGAACGACTATGCCGGAAGCGTCGCCTTGACCCTGGATGACGCCGGATTTCAAGGTGAGCGTCAGATCTCCGCCGTTGCCGCCGGCTCCGCCGTACCCCCCTGTCTCGTCCGTAACACTGCCGGTGCTTTTGCCGCCGTTGCCGCCGTTGCCGCCGGTACTGGGCAGAAAAAGGGCTTCATATTGTCCATATCCTGTATTTTTCAGGAGATACGCGCCGCCGTCATAGGTAATCGTCAGTCTTTTTCCCGCGCCTCCTGTTCCGCCGTTGTTATGATCGCTGTCGTCCTTGCCGTTTCCGGCCGTATAGGACATGAATATCCCGGCCGCGGCTGGAAGGGGGGCAGCTATGTCCTGGGTAAGGCTGTTGACGTTCAGCGTATCAATGGACTGGGTCGAAAAGTCAGACAGAGAACTTATCCCCAGATGTTGATCGCCCGTAAAGGTCGCGGTGGAACCGCTGATCACCGGCTTGTCCGGAGCGGCCTGCGCCGGACGGGAAAAGCCTGCCCCCGCGGCGACGACGGCCACAACAATTCCGCACATCAGGACTCGACATATTCCGCCGTTCCGCCGGCCGATTCCGCGGCACTTCGTTCCTGAAACAGACTGTCTCCCTTCCATGTGCCAGTCCTCCCTCCATCGGAATCTATCGATTCCTCTGAATCTTGTTATCATGCAAGAAATTGTCATGCTCCCGTTCCCGGGAGCAACCGTTACACCGTCCTACGTTCCCATTCCCGTTTCACCATTTCCACCAGGCGCCGTCCGCGGTCGGAATAGATCTTCATGCCGTCGAAATCCGGGTCCGTAAAGTGCTTCTGCATCAGCAGGCCGTCATCCCCGAACCAGACAGGGAGCAGGCCGCCCAGGGTATACCCGTTTCGCCTCAGCACCTCCACCACCCCGCCGGACCACGGTTTTCCCAGGTCGATGAAAAACTGGCTCAGGGCGTAGCCGTCCGCGCGCAGTTCCCTTTCAAGCTCCGCCAGGCGTCCGGCCAGGTCCCTCCCCGGCGTTGTGACCGTGCAGCGCGCAACCCCGGCGAAGTAGAAACGCTTCACATCGATCTCGCCGCCGCTGTCCGGAATATCGGTAGTGGAGACGATCACGTCACGGTCCAGGTCCAGGCCGTCCAGAATCCATCGCACCTGGTCCTGATAGGGGGCGGGCAGATACAGGGTCCTGCGATGATCGCAGTCCACCCGGAAAAAGACCAGGCACCCCACCCTTCCCTTGGCGCTCCGCTCGGCTTCATAGGCCTCCGCGGGCATGAGCGCCGGTTCCACGGCGGTTTCGATGGCCTTCGCATGCTTTGAGAGCTTCTGGGTGATGACGTGATTGCAGACCGCCTCGCCGAAGAACCCGTCGATTCCGTCGTGCCCCACCATTTTCATGAGCAGTTGCGTTGCGCGAAAAAAGGCCATGGTCGGACGATATGAGGGGAGGGTAAGCCCTACCCCGTATTCATAGAGATTCGGATTGGGCGGGGAACTGCGGTAGAAGGCCACATGGGACACGATATCGCCGGAAGCCGTGCGCGTTACCACGCTGCGGATGGCCCCGCGACGGTTCTCCTCCGCCAACCGTTCGGGTATGTAATAGGTATCGATGGGATAGCCGTCGCCGTATACGGCATGGAAGAGGCGGGCCACTCCCAGGGCGTCCGATGGCTGGAAGTATCCTGCCTCGTAGTCCTGACCCTCGGGCACGACACGATGATCATCGGCCAGAATCCTGAGCGCTTCGGTCCTGTCCATGCTCATTCCGCCGCGCTGATATAGTCCGCGAAGTCGTTGAGGGTCTTGAGTCTCAACGAGTCGGCATCGGAAATCCTGACCCCGTACCGCTCCTCCACTGCCACGGCAAAGGCAGGGCAATCAACGGAATCGACTCCCTGCAGGGAGAGCGGCTCCGCCGGTTTCACTCCGCGTACGATGTCCTCATCAATGCCAATGTTCAGCATCAGCTCCTTCAACTCTTCAATGGTCGCCATTTGGTTCTCCTTTTTCTTGTCAGGGGCGGTGCCGCCTGAGCGCCTTTTTCAAATCACCGTCAACCCTCAGCCTTCATCCTTCAGTCTTCAGCCTTCAGTCTTATCTCCTGCCGTCCCCGTGTCCCTCAGGCGGAACCGCTGGATTTTGCCGGTCGCGGTGCGGGGCAGGTCCTCGACGAAGGTGAAGCGTGCCGGGCACATGTACTCGGGAATCCGCTCCAGCAGATGCTTCCGCAGTTCGCGCATCAGGCCCGGCGTGCGCACGGTGCCGGGAGCGAGGATCACGAAAGCTCCCGGCTTGACGAGGGCGCCGGCGGTAACGGCGGCCACGGCGCATTCCGCAACCGCGGGATGGCTGCGCAACGCCTCCTCCACCGGCACCGGCGAGACCCAGTGGGCGCCGGCCTTTATCATGTCGTCGCTCCGACCACGATGGAAATAGAATCCGTCCCGCTCCACGAACACGTCGCCGGTGCGGCAGAAACCGTCCGGGAGCATGGTCTCGGCGCTCCTTTCCGGGAGGTTCCAGTAGCATGGGGCCATGGTGGGACCTTTCACCAGGAGGTTGCCGTCAGCACCGGACGGAACATCGGCGCCGTCGTCGTCGACCAGACGCAGCACATATCCGGGGACCGGCTGCCCGGTCGAGCCGGGCCTGGCCCGGCCGGGACGGTTGGAGATGTACACGTAGGTCATCTCGGTAGAACCGATTCCATCGACGATCTCCAGGCCCGTGAGCCGTCGCCATTCTTCGAAGATCGCCGAAGGCAGGGCTTCGCCTGCGGAATAGCAGACGCGCATGGGAACGTCCAGGTGATTGGCTGTGCAGGAGAGGATGAGCTGGGAGTAGATGGTCGGAACGGTAAAGAAGATAGTCGGCCTGCGCTCGCTGATGATGCCGAGAACCGACGCGGGGTCGGGTTTGCCCGGATGAATGATGGCGGTGGCCCCGAAGAAGAGGGGAAAGGCGAGGCTGTTGATCAGGCCGTAGGCAAAGGAGAATTTGCTCGCCGAAAAGATTACGTCGTTCGCCGTTATTCCGAGAATGGCGCTCCCCGCCAGATCGCACGGCAGGATCAGGTCCCGGTGCCGGTGGGGGATCCCCTTGGGCTTGCCGGTGGAGCCGGAACTGTACAGCATGAAGGCGAAATCGTCCGCCGCCGGCCGGTAAGGGTCGAACCCGGTATCGGAATCGGGCGGATTTGCGAATGAGCCGTGGTCATGGCAGAAAATCGCTTCGGCACGGTCACCGGCTGCAGCGCAAGGAGCGGCCAGGTCGGGATGGGTCACCAGGAGGCGCGCGCGGCTGTCCTCCAGGATATGGACGAAATCCTCCTCCCTGAGGGCCGCGCTTGCCGCGACCGCCGTGACCCCGGCCAGCAGGCATCCCAGGAAGGCGACCGGGAAGGCAAACGTATCGGGCAGGA
>JARKNV010000002.1 GCA_029976065.1 Selenomonadales bacterium | reverse complement strand
TTTTCCCCCGGCCTAATGCCGGTGAAGATTATTGGGATGTCTGCCTCCGGGGTTAGCCCCGACAGTTCAATCATGTCGTGGGCCAAATCAAGGATCTTGACCGGTTCGCCCATATCGAGGACGAATACTTCTCCGCCCTTGGCGATGGCACCTGCCTGCAAAACAAGCTGCGCCGCCTCCGGGATGGTCATGAAATACCTCGTCATTTCCGGATGGGTAACCGTCACCGGACCTCCGGCCGCGATCTGCTGTTTAAATAGCGGTATGACGCTACCCCTGCTGCCGAGGACGTTGCCGAACCTTACGGCGATGAATTTTGTCTGGCTTTTTTTGCCCACATTCTGGACAACTAGCTCGGCCAGTCGCTTGGTAGCCCCCATAATGCTCGTCGGATTGACTGCTTTGTCGGTCGAGATCATCACGAAAATCGCCGTGCCGTTTCGTTCGGCCGCTTCCGCGACCACCTTAGTACCGAAGACGTTGTTGCTTACCGCCTCTTCCGGCTGCGACTCCATCAGGGGAACGTGCTTGTGGGCCGCCGCGTGGAACACGACTTCCGGTTGGTATACGGCAAATACGTTATTTATACGGTTTGCGTCTCTTACGTCGGCGATAACCGGTATAATTGCTAATTCGCGATGCTTTTCCCTAAGTTCTCTGTCTATTTCGTAGATGCTATTTTCGCCTTTCCCTAGCAGGATAAGGCTTTTGGGCCCGAGCCTTGCTATCTGGCGGCACAGCTCCGACCCAACAGAACCGCCCGCTCCTGTTACCAGCACTCTTTTCCCAGTAAGGTAGTGGGCTATTTCGTCAAGGTCGAGCCTTACCGGCTCACGACGCAATAGGTCTTCCAAGTCGACGTTGCGCAACTGGTCTACCGACGCCTTGCCGTCAATGAGCTCGTACAGGCCCGGGACTACTTTGATGGCGCAGTCGGTCTTTTTGCACTCTTTCATTATCTGCCGCAGCAGTCGGCCGCCGATTGACGGCATTGCGATGATTATCTCCTGCACCTGGCAGGTCGCCACTATTTGTACGATGTCGTTTCTTGTACCGAGCACTTTTGCACCGTACAGCATCTGGTGGTGCTTGCTGAGGTCGTCGTCTACGAAGCCGATCACCTTTTTGTCGTCATAGACCCGTTGCTGGATTTCCCTGGCAATCATCGCCCCCGCATCGCCGGCGCCTACGATAAGAACGTTAACCTTGCGGCTGGCCTGACTTTGGCGAATGTGGTAAAGGACGCGGACCCCCAGGCGACTGCCGCCGATTAGGGCGATATCGAGCAACCAGGTCATTATATAAATCGAACGGGGAAAGCCTGGCAACGACCAGTACATAATCGCCGAAATAACAACCGAACTTGCCGTAACCGCCGTGATGATCGCGACAAGTTCGTTAATGCTTGCATACCGCCAAAGACGGTTATAAAGCCCAAAGATGTATAAGGTAGCCAGTCTGACGCTTACAATGAGCGGCAAATAATTGAACAAAGCGAGCAGGTAATTCATCTCGACGCTACCTTCGAATCTTAAGAACAGGGATAGATAAGGCGAAAAGATTACTATCCCGGCGTCGAGGGCCATAAGAAAAAGGGACTTGGCTATCCGGCTCACTTTTTAACCACCCATTTGTCAATTCTTCATCAATTATGTTGAATTCTGCATAGACAATAAAATACCTTCCATTTGCTTCGGGTAACAAATGGAAGGCCCCAATTTAGTTGATTGCCGCAATTTATCTCGCGATTTTCTACTTTTTCGCGATAATCTCCATTGTCGCCTCAAGAACCTTGTCCACGCTAATACCTTTCATACAATGGAGGGTACCGCAGTGGTGCTGGTAACACGGGTGACAGTCGGCGTCGGATTTGATGACGACGCTTTTGTCGTTGTACGGCGAAAAGCCTATTACCGGCGAGGCGCCGAAGATCGACACCAGCGGAACGTCCATGGCGACGGCGATGTGCATCGGGCCGGAATCGTTGGTTATCAGGGCGGCGCATTTTTTGAACAGAGCGGCAAGCACCAGCAGGTTGACCTTCCCGGTAAAAATGGCGAGTCTGGCGTGGGTGGAATTCTTCATCAGGGCCACGGTTTCGCGGACAAGTTCGACGTCCATCGGTCCGCCGAAGTACGCAACGCCATAACCCGCTTCAAGCAGCCTGTCGGCAAGATCGGCGAAGTATTCCTTGGGCCATCTCTTTGTCGGCCAACTGGCGCCGCTGTTCAGGCCAATCACCGGCAGCGCGCCGTCGGTCCCGAACGCCGCGCTCCAAAGGCGGGCGGCTTCGTCCTCGGCCGGCTCGTCGAGCCACATTTCGATGCCTCTATCGTCGATCACGGTGATGCCCAGGGTTTCCCGCAGCACGTCGAAATGGGCCTCGACCTGGTGCTTGACCCGCTTGCGATTTTCCAGCACTTTGTCGAAAAGAACGTGCGGGCCGAAGGTGGAATAGCCGACGATTTTCCCCGCGCCGCTGAGGCCGGCCAGGAAGGACGCCCGCTCGTTGCGGTGCAGGTTGATGACAAGGTCGAATTTCTCACGCCGGATTTCGCCGATCAGCTTTAGGTAATTCCACAGTTTATCGTGGTAGCCTTTCTTGTCGATGGCGATCAGTTGGTCAATGTTCTTGTTGTATTTGACCAGATCGGCGATTTTGGCGTCAGCCAAGAGGGCGATGTGACTGGACGGGAAGTTGCTTCTGAGGGTGCGAAGCACGGGCGTCACGAGCAGCAGGTCGCCGATATGCATCAGGTTGATGACGAGGATCTTGTTGTACAATTGACTCCACCCTATTCGCGGATTGCGTTGGAATTTTTCAGAAATTCGTCCAGGTTGCCGGCGGTGAATTTGTAGCCCGTTATTCCGGCCGCGGCCGCGGCCGCAAGGTCTGAATCCTTATCGCCGATCAGGAACGACTTTTCCCGGTCGACCTCCCATTCGGCGAACGCCTGCAGGATAAGGCCGGGCAGCGGCTTGCGACACTCGCAGGCTTTAACGTACTCAATGGCCGTTCCCTCTGTGTAGTGGGGACAGTAATAGAACTTATCGATCCTGGCGCCGTGTTTGGCTAGCTCGTCGTTCATCCAGCCATGCAGCCTGACGACGTCTTCTTCCCGGTAGTAGCCGCGGGCAACGCCGCTCTGGTTGGTCACGACAAACACCAAGTAGCCGCAGTCGTTGAGGCGTTTTACCGCTTCGATCGCGCCCGGAATCCATTCGAAATCCTCGCGGCGGTACAAATATCCTTTGTCGACGTTCAGCACGCCGTCGCGGTCGAAGAAGGCTGCCGGCCTCACGGCATCAGCTCCCCTCACCGGTGCAGGTAGCCGCCGGTCGCGAGATACCGGTAGTAATCGGCCACCGCCTGATCGAGTTCGGTGAACGGTTTTTCGTAACCGGCCGCTTTTAGGTGCGAAAGGTCGGCTTCGGTGAAGTTCTGGTATTTGCCTTTGAGCGTTTCGGGGAAGTCGATGTATTCGATCCGCCCGCGGCCAAGGGCTTTGATCGCGGCGGTGGCGACGGCGTTGAAGGTGTTGGCGCGGCCGGTGCCGCAGTTGAAGATGCCGCTTTTGGCCGGGTTGTCGGCGAAAAACAGATTGACGTCGACGACGTCTTTGACATAGACGAAGTCCCGTCGCTGCTCGCCGTCGCCGTACCCCTCCGTTCCCTTGAAAAGCCTGACGACGCCGTCTTTTTTGAGCTGGTGGAAGAAGTGATAGGCCACCGAAGCCATGCGGCCCTTGTGGTTTTCCTGCGGACCGTAGACGTTGAAGTACCTGAGGCCGACGATCTGCGCGGCTGCGCCCGGCAGCACGCGGCGGACGTAGCGGTCGAACTGCAGCTTGGAGAAGGCGTAGACGTTGAGCACCCACTCGCATTCGGGCGTTTCGCGGAAGCCGTTTTCGCCGCCGCCGTACACCGACGCCGACGAGGCATAGATGAAAGGGATGCGCCGCCGCTGGCAGAAATGCAGCAGCGCCTTGCTGTAGGCGTAGTTGGTGTCCATCATGTATTTGCCGTTGTATTCCATGGTATCGGAGCAGGCGCCGTCGTGGAAAACGGCTTCAACGGCCTCGCTGTCGTATTTCTCGGCGAGCAGCGCCGCCAGGAAATCGTCCTTGTCGATGTAATCTTTGATATCTAACGCCAGCAGGTTTTTGAATTTGTCTCCCTGGCTGAGGTCGTCGACAACCAGGATGTTTTCCTGCCCGCGGCCGTTGAGTCCCTTGACGAGGTTGCTGCCGATGAAACCGGCGCCGCCCGTTACGATGATCATTGCCATGCCTCCTTCAGCTACTGCCCGCTTTCGCGCTTTACAGCGGCCAGCAGTTCGTCGCGTTTGACGGCATAGGTGCCGAGTTTGCCGACGACGATGCCTGCCGCCAGGTTGGCCAGATGCGCCGCATCAATAAGTTCGACCCCGGCGGCCAGGGCCGCCCCCAGCACCGCGGCGACCGTATCGCCGGCACCCGATACGTCGAAGACTTCCTGCGCGGTTGTGGATATATGGACGGCGTGGGCGTCATTGATGACGCTCAGCCCTTTTTCCGACCTGGTGACAATGATGTTGGCGATGTTATGGCGTTTTCTGACTTTGTCGGCCAGCGCTTTCACCGCCCGGTCGTCGTTGGCCGGATCGGTGCCGGCCGCTTCGCCCAGTTCTTTGATGTTGGGGGTGATGAATGGCGCTCCCGCATATTTTCGCCAGTTAGCCCCTTTGGGATCCACGATGAGCGGCAGACCGTGAGCGACGCATTCTTTCACGGCGTGCTGGCAAAGCCGCTGCGTGCAGAGGCCCTTGGCGTAGTCGGAGATTATCACCGCCTGGACCCGCCCTGAAGCGACCGCCTTGCCGATAAAGGCTTTGAGACTTGTTTCCGTCTTGCCGCCGACCGGGCGGCTGTCTTCGAAGTCCAGCCTGAGCATTTGCTGGTGCCCGCCGAGGACACGGAGCTTGGTGGTCGTCGGCCGGCCGTCGCCCATCAGACCGCTGCCGTCGATGGCGGCGTCCGCCAGCAGTCCGTCCAGGCGCCGGCGGGCTTCATCCTCGCCGGCCATGCCGACCAGCAGGACTTTGCAGCCCAGCCTGGCGAGGTTGTTGGCGACGTTGCCCGCGCCGCCGAGGGTGGCGTGCTCATGGGTGACGCGGGTGACAGGCACGGGAGCCTCGGGCGAAATGCGCTTGACTTCGCCATAATAGTAGCGGTCGAGCATCACGTCGCCGACGACCAGGACGGTGATGTCGCCGGTATGGTTATACAGCAGGTCCAGTATCTTCTCGTTGCTGTTAAACACCTGCGGCCTCCTCGTCGACGAGCTGGCAGGCGATATGGCCGATGAGGGCGTGGACTTCCTGAACGCGGGCCGTGACGTCGGCCGGCACTTTGATGCACAGATCGCAAATCGCCGCCATCTTGCCGCCGCTCCGCCCGGTAAGGCCGACGGCAACCGCGCCGGCCTCTTTGGCCGCCTGTAGCGCTTTGATGACGTTGGGGCTGTTGCCGGAGGTGGATAGGCCGACGACGACGTCGCCCGCCTTGGCCAGCGCTTCTACCTGGCGGGAGAAGATCGTTTCGAAGCCATAGTCGTTGCCGACCGCGGTGAGGATGGAGGTATCGGTGGTGAGGGCGACGGCCGGCAGGCCGCGGCGCTCTTTCTGGAAACGGCCGACGAACTCGGCCGCCAGGTGCTGGCTGTCGGCGGCGCTGCCGCCGTTGCCCATGAAAAAGACGCAGTTGCCGGTCTTGACCGCTTGCGCGAATATCGCCCCCAGCTGCGCTATTTCGTCGAGCAGCTGACCGCGGGCCGCGGCGATTGCCCGCTCGTGTTCGTGGAACACGGCTGCGGCTATTTTTTTCATCGCTTGCTCATCCATTCGCAAATCACCTCTGCTGATATTTGCGTCGCTGAGGCCGGCTTGCTCCGGCGGTAAAGACGTATCTATATCCTGCCGTCCATGACCGCGAGGATATTTTTGACAAAGCCGGCCGGGGAGTAAGCCTGGTTGGCCTTCGCCAGTTCGTTTTCGTAGGTGGCGGCCTTCGCCGGATAAGTGTTGACGAACTGCTCGAGGGCGTCTTTGAGGGTAGGCGCTCCCGTGCTCGGGAAGGTGATGCCGATGTCGTACCGCGCGAAGACCTCGGGGTTTATAACCGCGCTCGCCACGACCGGCCGATAAAAACCGATGGCGGTAAACAGCATCCCCGCCCAGTGGTAAAGGTACCGTTCGGCGCCGTACGGCATGATGAGGGCGTGGAGGCCGGCGATTGCCTCCTGCCACTCGCGGCCGATCAGGCCTTTGTGCAGGAAGGATATGCCTTGCGTGCCGCCGTGTTTGGCGATGATCCGCTCGAAGTCGGCGGCGTCGTCGGGATGAACGGTGGCGCCCTGGACCATCAGTTCCACCGGGACGCTGAAGGTGCAGGAAAGATATGTATCGAGAAAAGCGTCGAGGTTTTTTTCCCGGCGGTATTGCCCGAAAAAGCCCAGTCTAAGCGGACTTTCCTTGTTGATCGCGGGTTTGTAGTCCAGATCGCGGGCTGTAAAAACAGGCGGGTTAATGCACTGGATGTTGGGCCGGCGCCGGCCGAGGATATCGCTGCCGAATGTCAGGACGACCAGCTTGATGTTGCCGCTCGCCGCCAGGTTGTCGGCCTCGCGGAAGTAAGCGCCGGCTTCGCCGGGATTGAGCCCGTGCTGGATGAAGAGGAAGGGGACGGGAGGCGCTTTGAGGGAGCTGAATTTTAAGGCCCGCAGGTAGCGATAGGTCGACGTGGGCACGATGCAGGCGTCGAACTCGCCCCTGGCCGCGGCCTGGTATAGGCCCCGGTAGCAGTACTGCCGGTTTATCTCCCGTCGCAGGGAATTGAGGGCCTTGCGCCAGCCCTTTATCCCTTCGTAGGAGGCCGTCTTGCCCGGCAGGCGGCGGACCGGCACCTGGTAGTCGAACCGGAAGACGAAATCCTGCGGGACATAGAAGGTTACCTCATGCCCCAGGGCGCGGAGTTCTTCGACGATCAGCCGGTCGAAGTCGACCTCGTGGCCGCCAGGCGTCATGATCGATTCAAAAATAGCGATTCTCATTTTTCGTTGTCCTTCGCTGCCTGCAAGAAATAAAGCTTTACGTACTTGGCCATCGTATAGAAGAAGTGAAATGCCGACAGGATAAAGCCGATTGTGCCGTCACGCCAGCCGGACTGGAATATGTACACCTTAAGGAAAGCCCAACACGGCCGGAAAAGAATATGGATAATAGCACCCCGCCGACCCTGTTCGTACATCTTGCGGGCCATGAGGGTGGTATAGCTGTTGAATTTAATGAAATAGCGCTCCCAGTCGGTGTATGTGTGGTGAACCATCACACAACGGAGTTTGCGCTTCGGGACGGTGACGTTGGCCTGTTCGTGCACCACCCCCTCCCAGGATACGGCCGAGCGAGGATAAAGGCGCAGGGAGAAATCCGGCCGGAAGCCGCCGTGCATGATAAACTGGCCGAAGGCGTAGTTGTGGCGGAGAATCTCATAGGCCGCCGGTTCGTCCTTATCGACCACTCCGCGTATCTCTGCAGCCAAAGCTGTGGTTATCCGTTCGTCGGCATCGAGATACATCACCCATTCGGCATCGGTCTGGGACAGGGCAAAATTGCGCTGTGACCCAAAGCCGTCGAATTTGCGGAATACGACTCTAGCGCCGCGCTGGCTCGCCAATTCTGCCGTCCTGTCACTGCTGCCGCTGTCGACGACGACGATTTCGTCGGCAAAAGCGGCGCTTTCGATACACGGGACGATGTTGTCTTCTTCATTAAGGGTGAGAATGAGAATCGCCAGCTTGGGCATCAGGTATCTCTCCCAACAATGTCAGCGCGGCCGCTGTCACTCTGGCGGCGCCGAGCAAGTTCTTCTCTAAAATGTTTCACGAAATGCGGTGGTTAAGCATTCCTAGCGCTCTTTCGATTACTTCACGGGCTTCAAGCTGCCGCATGCAGTCATGATGAGGGCACGTCCTCTGATAGCATGGCCAGCATGCCGGCTGTTTGCTTACGACTTTATCTAGCTGGCCTCGGGGTCCCCAGATCCGAAAGTCCGATCGGCCGAAAATCCCCAGTATTGGAGTGCCTACGGCCCCGGCAAGATGTAACGGGCCGGTATCAACACTGACCAATAGGTCGATCTTTCGGAGAAAAACCGCTAATTCACCGACATCCAACGTGCCGGCAAGGACTGTGGTGCTTCCGCCGGCCTGGCTATTGAGCTTCTCCAAAGCTTCTTTCTCGGCCTGCCCGCCGATAAGATAACAATCCGCTACCTGGGAAAGACTTTGGATGAGCTCGGAATAGCCGGTGTCTGTCCAACTGTTCAGTGGATGGCGTCCATAGGGGCAAATGGCCACTGCGAGCCGGGCGGAATCCAGCTTTATCTTTTGCTCCATTTTTTGGGCCGCCTCGGAATCAATCCGGAAAGCGAGGGAAGTGTCCTCGGCCGTGATGCCCAGCGGCGCAAGTAAGGCGAGTTGATTCTCCGTCTCGTGTCGTACTTTCGTCCTGCTGGAATCGGCGACGTGAGTAAGAAATGATGCCGCATGCTGAGCATCATAACCCAACCGGTATCTGGCGCCGGTAGCCCTAGCCATCAGAGCGCTTCGGAGGGCGAAGTTCATCGCTACGGCTAAGTCGTATTGTTCTGCCCGCAAGCGTTTGACCAATTGCCAAAGCTGGAGAAGATTGCGATGTATGCCGCGTTTGTCATAGAGGATGACTTTACCGACATAGGGGTTGCCTCTTGCGATTTGATCCGTGGCCGGAACCACAAGCATATGAATTTCTGCTTCAGGGTAAGCCGCATTAAGAGCCTTTATTGCCGGGGTGGAAAGGATTATGTCCCCGAGAAAGGCAAGATTAATAACCAGTATCTTTTTTATCGTTTCCGGTTTTATCATTGCCCGTCTCCATAATGATGTTTATCGCTTCATAGACCGCCTGAACGGTTATGCCCGCCAGACAGTCCAGGCCTTTGGGGCAGGAGCGCCGCCAGCAGCCCGCGCAGGGTT
Source organism: Selenomonadales bacterium (assembly GCA_029976065.1). GTDB lineage: Bacteria > Bacillota > Negativicutes > Sporomusales > UBA7701 > Anaeroselena. The sequence goes on along the minus strand of JARKNV010000002.1, from coordinate 179,855 downwards.
GCGCCGTCACCAGCGCTTTGTGGCCGCCGCCGTATGGTCCGTTGCGGATGGTATCGGTGGGCCCGTGAAGAGCGACGACCGGTGTGGCCAAGGCCGCCGCCAGATGCATCGGTCCGGTGTCGCCGCCCACCAAGGCGCGGGCGTTCTTGATAATGTGGGCAAGTTGTTTGAGGGTGGTTTTGCCGGTTAGGTCGATCGGCGGCGTGGCGGCCGCGGCGGCTATTTCCACCGCTAGGGCGGCGTCGCCCGGACCGCCGCTGACGACAGGGACGAGGCCGGCCCGGCGGAGCTTGTCCGCGATGGCGGCGAAGGAGACTGCCGGCCAGCGTTTGTTGGGCCAGTTGGCTCCCGGGGAGAGGATTACGTACGGCTGCGCCATGTCGAGGCCGGCCTTTTCGGCCGCGGCGACCGCGGCGGCTTCTTCTTCGGCGGTGATATGTATGGGGAACACGACTTCTCTGACGTCGCAGCCCAACGCGCGCACAACGTCCAGGTAGCGTTCGACGACGTGGCCGTTGCGGTTGGGCCCGCAAATTCGCCGGCTGAGAAGATCGCTGAGTTCGCGGGTGTTGCAGTAGACGTAGCGTTCGCGCGCTCCGCTCAGGAAAGCGATGGCGCCGCTCTTAAACAGGGCCTGCAGATCGAGGGCCAGGTCGAACCGTCGCGACCGTAGCCGGCTAATGAAGGCGGGCGCGTATTCGCGGTAGCCGCCGGCTTTTTTCAGCCGCGGTTTGTCGAAGATGATTATTTCGTCGATACATGGGTTGTTAGCGAGCAGGTCGTAGGAAGGCTTCTCCACTACCCATGTGATGCGGGCGGCCGGAAAGCACTGCTTCAATGCGTAAGCCACCGGCAGGGCGTGAACCACGTCGCCGATGGCGCTAAGCTTGACGATAAGGATGTTGGTATAGCCTTTATCAGCTTTGCGAGCCAAGAGAAGCAGTCTCCTTTATTTTGCCGATAATATTGCTTGACGACCGCCCCGGCACCTCGGGGACGAGCACCGTTCGGCCTCCGTAGGAAGCAACGATTTTGGCTTCGGGAAGCTCCTCCAGGCGGTAGTCGCCGCCTTTGACGTAAATGTCCGGTTGGATTTCGGCCACCAGGCCCTCCGCCGTCCGGTCTTCAAAAATGACGACGTAGTCGACGGCCGCCATGGCGGACAGCACTTCGGCCCGGTCGTCCTGGGTATTTATCGGCCGGTCGGCGCCTTTAAAGCTTTTCACCGACTGGTCGCTGTTCAGGCCGACGATCAGCCGGTCGCCCAGGTTCTTGGCCGCCGCCAGGTAGCGGACGTGGCCGGCATGGAGGATATCGAAACAGCCGTTGGTGAATACGACCTTCTGGCCGGCGGCTTTGAGACCGGCGGCGATATTTGCCGCTTCGTTCCTAGCGATGATTTTCATGGTATGCTCCCACCGCCTCGAGCAGTTCCGCCGCCGTGGTCGTAGCCGTGCCCGGCTTCTTGACGACGAGGCCGGCGGCGAAGTTGGCCAACCGGGCCGCCTCGACGAACGAGGCGCCCGCCGCTAGGGCCAATGCGGCGGTGACGACGGCGGTGTCGCCCGCGCCGGTGACGTCGAAAACTTCACTGGCGTTGGATACCGGGATGTGGGTAACTTTGCCGCCGGTCTCGAACAGGCTCATGCCGTCCGGGCCGCGGGTGAGGAGAATTGCCTCGGCGGCCATCGCTGCTTGCATTCGCCGGCCCGCTTCCTCAAGCACGCCGATGGTGTCGAGCGTCTTGTATCCCAGCGCGGCGGCGACCTCGGCTTCGTTCTGCTTGACAACCGTGGCACCTTTAAAGGCGAGGATATTGTACCGCGAATCGACGATGCAGGGGATGCCACGGCGGCGGCAGGTGGCGATGACCAGGTCGCTCACCGCCGGCGAGAGGGTGATGCTCCCGTAATCGCTCATGACCACGGCGTCCATTGCGTCGATATTCGTCTTGATATAACCGAGAAGACGGTCTTCAACGGCGGCGCTGAGGCTATCCTTGGCTTCACGGTCGATCCGCACGATCTGTTGGCGGACCGTGGCCAGGCCGCCGGCCATTACCCTCGTTTTGGTGATTGTCGGCCGGGCAGGGTCGACCATTAGTCCGGCGGTGCGGACGCCTTTGCCGGCCAGGATGGCGGCGAGTTCCCTGCCGGCCGCGTCGTCGCCGACTACGCCGACAGCATCGACGATACCGCCGAGGGTAGCGGCGTTGTGGACGGCGTTGGCGGCGCCGCCAGGCACCACCGTCTCGCCGCTGTGCTCAAGCACCAGCACCGGCGCCTCCCGTGAGATGCGCGAGATTTTTCCTTCTAGGTAGACGTCGGCCACCATGTCGCCAATGACCATGATGCTGTGACCGGATAGGTTGTCGATTAATCGTCGAAGCTCAGAAACCACCGCTGCTTTTCCTCCGACCTAGAAATTTTTCGTGGCGAATCTGATCAGCAACTGGCTGCGTTTGAAACGGTAGGTTATATCTGCCTGCCAGCAATGCAGGTTGTGCGACCAGGTAACGTCCGCGTCGTGGAGGCGGTTCAAGCCGATATCGTACGCCCAGAGGAAGGTGACCCTGTTCAGGCGGTCGATTTTATAGCTCAGGCCGAAATCCCCTTCACGCGCCATTTCGGGGCGGTCGTAGGCGAACAGATTGGTGAGGTTCTGCCGGTAATGATAGCCCAGGTAGGTGCTGAAGTCGGTCGACCACTCGCTTGTCAGGGTGGCGTCGTAGACGTAGGAATTGCTTGATGAGTTATCGTAGCTCTGCTTTGTGTTGGAGAAACCGGTGCCGAGCACCAGGTTGCTCTTGGAGCCGACCTTTATCGGGAAGCCGGTGAAGTAAACGCCATAGCTTTTCTGCCAACTGGACTTCGTGTTGTCCCGCCAGCGGCCGTAGCTGCCCCAAACGGAGTAATTTATCGGCAGATCGAACAGCTGCTGGGTATCAAAGGTGAGGGTGAATTCGGGTTGCCGCTTTACCCAGTTGTCGTTGACGTCGACACTGTAGCCATAAATAGCTCCAAGAGTAAAGCCCTGCTCTCGGTATTTCAGGCCATACAGGGGCCTGAAGCCGCGCCGCGAGTAGTAGGCCAGATCGGTGTAGGCGGATAACTTGTCATCGAAGGGGTATTCGAGATGCTGCCTGATGTAGGTGCCGTCGTTGCTGGAGTGCCCTATCTGTGGGAACTCGCTCTCGGCGCCTTTGCGCAACGATTTCTGATACTTGGGCATAGTGTAAATGACAGTGTTTTTTATCCAGAACTTGGCATTATGAATGATCATTCTGTCGTTGGGCCAGATCTCTACTTTCGTGGCGCTGACGTGATAATCGGGAACCTTGGCGTCACAGCCGGTTATCGTGCCGTTTTGGATGATATATTCGCCTGGTAGCAGCTCAATCTTCTGCCCGGTAACGAGGTCTTTGCCGATCTTTCCGGACGCGTCTGCCATCGTCCCGTTCTTGGTACCGTAATTGTAATTGATCTGGGACCCGGTCAGGTCAATATCCGGTTCCTTGTATTTTGCCTTATCGTCGATCCAAACCTGGTTTTGCTTAGCGTTGCCACGGATAAGGTCGCCCGCCAGTATCGTCTTGTCCTGAGTGATCACAACCTTGCCCTTGGCGAACATGGCGCCCGTCAAGTCGCTGAAATATATCTCGTCCGCTTCGACAACTATCGGGGCCTGCGATTGCGGTTTGGTTTCCTTGTCCGTCTCGGCGGCTGCAGTTAACGTCGGAAAAGCGATCAACGCCGCGAAGAGTGCGCCGCTTAGCAATTTTTTCATTTTTGGCATGTTTTTCTCCTATATTCCAAATGTTGTCTATATTATCTCCAATCTTAAAGATTATTCTACACATGTCCCTTATCTCCTGCCCGACGGAGCCAGGCAATACAAGGCAGAAAAGGAGAAAGGCCGCTGTCGCGGCCTTTCGTGTCCGGCTGGGTTATTTCCCCTTGATCCCGTAAACTTCGGTGTCGGCTTTGGTCTGGATGTAGAGCATCGTTCCGGCCGGGATGGTGATGTCCTGTCCCTGGACGAAAGCGCCGCCGACAATGCCGACCGGCCCGAGAATGACGAGACCGGCTACGGTTGCCCCCGCCGCGGTGGCCATCGATTTTGTTTCTTCCTTGGCCTTCTCGCCCAGCAGCGTTTCGAGATTGGTGCCGTCTATGGTTATGACGCTGTCGAAGGACATCTCCAGTTTGGCGTCGCGGCCAAAGTTCTTCGCCGGCTCGACCTTGGTGACTTTGCCGGTGCCGGGAGCGCCCTTGCCGATTACCAGCGTCCCGCCGACGTATACGTCGTCCGCTGCCTGGAAGGCCACCGTATCTCCCGTACGGCTGCTTTTCGTGTCAAGCGGCGTGATGATCTTGATCTTTATCAGGCTGTCCTTGACGAGCGTGGTATTTTCCACCTCGACCTGGCCCGCAGGAAAGGCCAGTTGGACCAGTTTGTCCAGCCGGCTGTCGAACGAGCCCTGGGCGCCGTTGCCGAGCATGACTTTCTCCAGGCTTTCGAGCCTGGTCTTGGCCGGTTGCACGGTGATGTTGTGGGTCAGCACCCACTCCACGGCGTTGAGTTTGATGGAAAAGGAAGGCGCCGCCGGCGAACTCTCCTTCATATACCCGTAGACGCGGTCCAGCTTGGCCACCAGGGAATCGTTGGTCTCCCGCCCATACATGTCCCGCTCTATTTTGGCAACCCGCTCAACCAGCGATCCGGTCTGCTCGGTCCCGTAAAGAAGCTTTTCCACCGCCGTCGTCTTGTCGAGCGCCGTCATCTCCGCGCCGTTCTGGGCCGAAACCAGCCCGGAGAAGGCCAGGATCATTATAAGGGTGCAAATCAATATCTTGCGCATCTATCTTCCTCCTCGTAGTTACTGCCACAATATTTCGTGGTGGAAAAAGAAATATCCTGCCGCCCGGCGACAGGATATGTAATTTTTGCTCTAGATGCGGATGTCGATCATCGCCGATACGCCTACTCCCTGCACCCGGGAGAAGTTGACGGGGTTCTTGCTGTCGATGGGAATGAGGGCTTTGACCCTGAGCTGGCTGTTGAAATCGGCCTCAACCTGGATGGCGGCCTGGGTTTTGTCGACGAGTTCCTGCGGCCCGGTTATCTGGGCCGCACCGACGTATCCGCCGCTGCCCAGGGTTAGGATCGGCACGACTTTGGTGGCGTAGCTGCTGCTGGCGTTATGCTTGGCGGTCAGGGTGTTGATGAAGTTGTTGAGCGGCCCAGCGAACCTGTCAACCAAGATGGCGACGCCGCCCACCTTGAGGATGTCGCCGATATTGAACGCCTGGGTGGCGGGAATGGCTGCGGCGGACAAGAGGCAGAAGGTCAACAGGCTTATGATAATACGTTTTTTCATTTTTGTCACACACCTTTCGGCTTTTGTTTTATATTTATTCGCCGCCAACCGTCCTGTTCCTGCCAAGAAGGTAAATTTATGTCGAGACAGCTTCATCTAAACAAAAAAATAGACCGTTAAACAAAAAAAATAGACCGTGCCTTGCGGCACGGTCTATCGGGAACTTTAGAACATGAAGTTGAACTGGATGCGGGTCCGGCTGCTGCCGTTGCCGGCATAGTAGTCGTTCCCGGTGAGGGCGTTCTTCATGTTGAACTGGTAGATAGCTTCCAAGGTAACGTTCTTGGCCAGGGTGTAGTAGTACTGAACGTCCCAAGCTTTAACGTTGGTCACGACGGTGTAGGATCCGGTGAAGGCGGAGTCGTTGGCGCCGCCTTCGGCCTTGACGTACTCGACGAAGGCCTGCCAGCTGCCGGGAACGGCCGGTTTCATCTGGCCGTACTGCAGACGGTAGACGTTGCCGACGGGGGTTTTGCCTACGTTGTCTTTGACAGTTTCGGCGCTATTCTTCCAGTAGTCGGCTACGAACATCCAGTCATTGCTCAGGTTCCAGGTGGCGCCAATGCCCCAGACTTTCAGAAGTTTCTTATCAGCGTCGCCTTGATCCTGGTTCTTGGCATACCAAGCGGACATCTTGACTTTGTCATCGAACTTGTACGCCAGTTGGCTGTACATAACGTTGTTGTACGGGTTGTAGGTAGGGTTGCTGCCGAAGTCGGAATTGGCGTAAGCGAAGGTCGCGCCGGGATCAGCATAGCCGAGTTGGAGAGCGGCTTTGCCTTCCTTCCAGGTGAACTCGATGCCGTCGAAACCGCCGGTGCTGCCGGCGAAGTAGGTGGTCTCGCCGATGTTCAGGCTGTAGCGGCCGGCTTTAGCGGTGATGTTCGGCAGGAAGTTCTTGACGGTCATGTTGGCGTCAGACAGAACGTTGGTAGAGGTGGTGGTCAGAGCGGAGGTCTGAGTCGTATAATCGGGAATGGTGTAGGTTTGGCCGTAGGTACCCATGGAATTGTGATTCAGAACCTGCCAACGGGCATAGAAGCTGGTGTTCTCGTTGACGTCAGCGGTAGCAACCAGGCGGAAACGCTGGGCGAACGCCGGATTGGCGGTGCCTTTGTCCTGGTGGACGTAGCGCAGACGGACGTCGCCGCTGAGCTTGATGTTGGAGGCGTTTTTCTCGAGTTTCGCAACGCGGACGCCGAGGTTGTTCAGTTCGGCGGCAAACTCGACGGCCAGTTTGTCGATGAGGGCCTTGGTTTCAGCGTCGGCCTTCTCGGACTTGGCCATAGCCTTGGCAACTACCTGAGCCATTTCGTAGCGGGTCATAGCGCGGTCGCCGCGGAAGGTGCCGTCGCCATAGCCGTCAACGATGCCGGCTTTGACCAGTTTGGCCACTGCGCCGTAAGCCCAGTGTTTGGCAGGAACATCAACGAAGGGGTTCGCCGGAGCGGCGAACGCGGTGCCGGCGATGCCGAGCACGAAAACGAGCGCGAGAAGAGTAACGAGAGTTTTCTTCATGTGTTTTCCTCCTTAGGTTTTTTGTGTATTGATGAGCCCCTAAGGAAGGGAAACTTGAGTATCCTTGTTGCCTCAATATTCCCTTGTCAGAGAGCTCATATCCTACGCCTACTTCAAAAACCGCTCCCGGGAACCTAAGGTGCACCTCCTTTCTTCCCCGTCGGCTCTCTTCGGCGAGAGGATCTGGTATGTACGATTGGCTCATAGTATGTGCCAATCGTTGCCTAGCTATGCATGATATTCTAGATCAAGCACGATATTCCTGCATAGTTAACAGAAATTGATAATTTTTTTTGTACGATTGTCTTGCGATTATTGGCGGAAGTAACGCTCGGCGATAATTACGGCGACATAATCGTCCACCGGCACGGGCGGCACCCTCAGCGTAACCGGCACCAGCCTCGCCAGTCCGCGTGGCGGATGATCGCGCCAATAGCGGGCACGGGCCTCATCCGTCGACCGGTGTTCGTCGGCCAGTTTGACGGTCAGCGCCCGGCCCCCGGGGCGGAGCGCCGCCAGGGCCGCCATGGCTGCCCTGCTCCCGGTACGGTCGCCGAGGACGACGGTTTCGATCGCGTACTGCGCGGCCAAGCCGGCGACAACCTCGCCCATCCGGCCCGCCGGCACGACGCTTTTCCACTGTACGCCGGACGAGCGGCCGACGACGGCGATCCCGCACTTGTCGCGGCCCGGGTCGACGGCAATGACGGCATCGGTCATGGTACATCCTCCTATGCTTGTATCATATTTCTCTTTCAGTAACTTTATTCCTGCCGGCATTTCGTAACATAAATAATAACAAACCGGATACACAAAGTAAAAGGCCGTTCCGAAGTACCCACATGCAAGGCGGCTCCGCCGACCGCTTGCTAGCGTACTCGAAACGTACGCTAGCAAGCGGTCGGCGGAACAACGCAGCAGATGGGTGCTTATCAACGGCCGAGGATACAGAAAAGAAGCCGCAGGGGTTATCCCCCTGCGGCTAAGACTAGTCAGGACCGGTTCAATTAGAATTTGACGTTGACGGTGGCGCGGACGTTTTTGCCGGCGTCCTTGATGTCCTGGAAGAGGACGTTGAGGTTGGTGTTCTTGGCCAGGTCGGCGTTGTACTCGTATTCCATGCCTTTGGCGCGGCCGGTGCTTTCGGCGACGCTGCGGAAGTCGCTCAGGATGCTGCCGGTCGATTTGAGGTTGAGGGCCGATTCGAACGGTACGGCGCCTCTCTCAACATCTTTGTAGGCGGCGCTCAGGCCGGTTTTGCCGAGGGTAGCCTTGATCTGGTAGGCATCGGCGTCGAGGGAGTCGTTCTTGGCAAACTCGCCCGCCAGCTTGAAGCCAGGGAAGAGGTTGAAGCTGGCGCCGGCGGCGTAGTAGTTATTGTCGTCCTGGTTCAGATAAGCCAGGGAGATGGGGGCGCTGGCGAGCTTGAAGGAATACTGGGCGCCGTAGGTGTTGACCATGGCGGTGCCGTTGTCTTCCTTGCCGCCGATGGCCATGAAGTCGCCTGCGCGCACGCTGACGCCGTTCATGATGGCTACGGAGCCGGCGCCGGCCAGCATGCCCTGGCCGAGGTCGTAGTCCTGACGGCCGAGCTTGGTGTTCAGGCCGAGCAGTTTGGTGCTGACATAGGCGTTGTCGATTGAGACCTGGGCGTTACCGGCGCTGGTGGAAACCGAACCGCTGGTAATGCGGGCGTAGAGGCTGGTGGTGTCGTTAACCTTGGCGGTAGCGCCGAGGCGGACGCGATATTCGGCCGAGTCTTTGTCGGTAGCGTCGTTCTGGTTATCGGCGTTGTAGTAACGTACACGGGCGTCACCGGAGAATTTGACCATGTTGTCGACCTGGTTCTGCAGGCCGTCGACTTTTACGCCCAGGTTGTTGAGCTCTACGGCGTATTCTTTGGCCAGCTTGTCGACAATGGCTTTCTGGTCGGAATTGAGGTTCTTGTTCATCGCTTTCGCGACGATTTGGGCCATTTCGTAACGGGTGATGGTCTTGTCGCCGCGGAAGCTGCCGTCGCCATAACCGTCGACGATGCCGGCCTGGGCGAGTTTGTTTACGGCGTCATAAGCCCAGTGCTTGGCGGGAACATCGGTGAAAGGATTAGCGAAAGCAGGAGCGGCGAAAGCCACGGTGAGAGCGGTAGCGATAGCCACTTTCAGAAGTCTCTTCTGCACTTGAAATCCCCCTTGTGGTGATAAATTTGGCGCGGGTGGCGGACCACCGGCCTGCCCGGCGCGAGCCGGCAAGGAGGACTGGTATGAGTGACCGTGTTTCCTCATAACTTCTCCTCACCTTATCAGCGTGGGCTTGCCACTGCCGCTATGGCAGCTTAGTTTACATAATTCGATGTTACTTTTCGTTATCCTGCCCGGAATGCAGTTGTAATTATTGGTACCACCGGATTTCCAGGCGTTGACTACTCAGTCACATCTCGTCAAAAAAATTATGTAATTAACATAATTAATTCGACTATGCCTATATGTTTCGCCACAAACGAAAAGAATCCTGCTCAAAGAGCAGGATTCCCGGCCGGTACATTATGTCAATTTGTCACTTCTCTTACCCTGATCTCAATCTGCAGCGGTCCCGAGGTGTGAATGTCTCCCTTTGTTACGGCCGTCAGTTCGACGCGGCCGCCGCCGCGTTTGACCTTGTTGACGGTTTCGAAGAGCTGCGAATAGCTCATGGCTCCTACTGTTCCCTGCAGGGGATCAGGCAAAATTCCTTTGCTGATCGCCTGTTCGTTGACCTTCCGCAGGAAGAGCAGGATGACCTCTTCGGCCTGTTTGCCGTCCTCGCCGGCATCTACTGTGTCGGAAAAGATCGTCTGCCCGGCCGTGTAAACGAGCCTGTTGGGGAAGAGTTCGATGCGCCCGATGATCGGTTCGCCGTAGATGAAGTTGCCCACGGCCAGGATGCGGACTATGACCTCTTCCTGCGTCGAGGCGATGATCTGCGCCGCCTGGTCGAAGTCGGCCTTGGCGATCCACAGCACTTCAATGTTCTTGTCCTGAACGCCCAGTCGGTTCAAAACGACCCGGTTAGTGGCGTTGATAATGCTTCCCAGGATCTGTTCGGTGTCCTTGGGCGGTTGGCCGCCTTTGGTGACCGCCGTCGTCAGCACTTCGCCGGCACGGAACACGACCACGCCTTCGCGGACGGTCTGGATGTTCTGCCGGAGATTGGCGGTGAGTTCGTTGAGCCGGTCGACGTCGCTCTGGAGGGCGGTCTTGGCTTCGTTTAGCGAGGCCACGCGGGCGTCTAGTTCGTTCTTGGTCGTTTGCAGGGCGCTGATTTCCTGCTGGGCTTTCGTTAGGTCGCCCTGCGCCAAGGCATAGTCGCGCTGTACCTTCGCGAGTGCGGCCGCAGTGCGGTCGCGCTCGGCGTTTACACTGGCAAGCTGCTCGGTGACGCTGGTAAGTTTGGCGGTGGTTTCGGCGATTTTGACGGTAAGAGTGGAGTACTCCTTGGTTTTCGCCTCCAGGGCGGCGCGGCTGTCGTCGAGTTCGACGCTTTTGGCGGCAACCTCCCGCGAGAGACCGGAAAGCTCGGCCTTGAGGGCCTCCATCCCAAACAGGGCCGTCCGCACATCGCGGGAAGATACGCTGAGCACGCCCAGCGTCATACCCGCGATGATAATGCCGGTGACAATCGTAAACAGGATCGACGTGTGCTTCGGCCTGAGGCCGAAGACGGTGAGCTTGCGCTTGCCCACTTTGCTGCCGAGCCAGTCGCCGATATAGGCGATAATTCCGCCCATGATGGCCAGGACGGCGATGAGGGTAAGACCGAACATAGGCTGAACCTCCTCTCCCGGATAATCAGGTTTGGGCCGTTACCGCGAGGCTTTCCGCACCAGGTAGGCCCCGGCGAAAATACCAACGATGTTCGGGAACCAGGCGCCGAGGACGGGGGGGATGGCGCCTCCCTGCCCGAGTGCGGTCGTTATCGTCATAATGGTGTAGTAGATGAAGATGATGATTATGCTTAGCCCCAGGCCGATGGATGAGCTGGAGCGGTGGGGCTGAAGACCGAGAGGGGTGCCGATGAGCGCGAAAACGAAACAGGCCATGGGAATCGCCAGCCGCTGGTGCAGCTCGACTTCAAACACGCTGGTTTTGACGAATTCGCGTTTTAGGGCGCTGATATGGATTTTGAGATCCTTGATGGACATTTCCTCGGGTTTTTTTTGTTCGCGGGCGATCGCCCCGGGAGTTTTCTCGATCGGCATAAGCTGCTGGGCGAAACGCATCGACCTCTCCAGCGCCCCTTCGGGGGTGAGGTCGTGGACGATGCCGTTGTACATGATCCACTGGTTCTTTTCCCAGATCGCCTTTTCGGCGTGCTCGACCCGGACCAGCCGGTCTTCCTCGAAGTCCTGCACCGTGACGGTGTACATGGTGTTCTGGTCTTCCTCGAACTTGCGGGCGTAGGTGAGGCGTTCGATGGTGCCGCCCTTGACGTCCTTGATGACGATATGCTCCTGGGAACGGGGCCGGGAATTTTTTTCGATTTCATAGCGCACGATATGGTTATATGCCTCATTGGAAGCAGGCACGACCAGCTCGCTGAACGCCACCGAAAAGAGGCTGACGAAAAAGGCTACGGCGAATACCGGCGCCGCCAGGCGGTAGAAACTCAGGCCGCCCGACCTCATGGCCGTGATCTCGCTGGAGCCGGATAACCGGCCGAAGGACAGCAGCGAAGCCAACAGCATCGACATCGGGAAGGTCAGCACGATGATGCTGGGCAGGCTGTAGATGAACAGCCTGATGACCGGGCTGAAGCCGGCTCCGTATTTGGTTATATATTGGGCGATCCTGAAGAGGGTGCTGGTGCCGATGAAAACGCTGGAAAAGGCACAGATGCCGAAGATGAACGGCCCCAGCAGTTCCTTCAGGATGTACTTGTCCAGTATGCGCATGCGACGCTCCTAGCGGGCCGCGGGCAAAAGCGGTTGCGGCCAAAAATATGCATTACAAAGAAAACTTTTCCCCCAGGTAAAATTTCCTGGCGATTTCGCTGGCGGCGATGGTGGCGCTGTCGCCGCAGATGAGGATCTGGCCCTCATTGAGGATATATGCGTAATCCACGATGCTGAGCGTTTCGCGGACGTTGTGGTCGGTGATGAGTACGCCGATGCCGCGGTCGCGCAGGAAGGCGATAATCGCCTGGATATCGGCTACGGCGATCGGGTCGACGCCGGCAAACGGCTCGTCCAGCAAAATGAAAGCCGGGTCGGTGGCCAGAGCCCGGGCGATCTCCACCCGCCGCCGCTCGCCGCCGGAAAGTTGCGAGCCGAAGCGGTCGCGGACATGGGCAACGCCGAGTTCCTCGATAAGTTCTTCCGTTTTGTCGTGGCGTTCGGCGTCGCTGAGGCCTTCTTTGAGTTCAAGGATGGCGAGCAGGTTTTCCTCGACCGTCAGTTTGCGGAACACCGACGGTTCTTGGGGCAGGTAACCCAGCCCGAAAAGGGAGCGGCGGTACATCGGCAGGGCGGTTACGTCTTCGCCGTTGATGAATATTCGCCCGCCGTTGGGCCGTTCCAGGCCCACGATCATGTAGAAGGTGGTTGTTTTGCCGGCGCCGTTCGGCCCGAGCAGGCCGACGACACGGCCCTGGTCAACCCGCAGGCTGACACCGTCGACGACGTTGCGGCCTTTGTACGTCTTGACGAGGTCCTCTGTCTCGATATATTTCGAAAATAAATTATACATCGTTTTGCCGGGCCCCGCTTACTGGGGCTTGACGACGAGTTTGGGACGACCCTGGGCGTCCATGGCTTTGTCGTCGAGATAGATGGTGAGCGTCTTGCCGGTCAGGGTGTTGCCTTCCTGGACGGCCCGGGCGTTGCCGCTCATTACCACTTTGCCCTGTTCGGTCTTGGAACCGTAGTAGACCGCCTGGTCCGAGGTGGCGTCAAGGCTGCGCTTGTCGCTTACAATATGGACGTTGCCGTTGGCTACCGCCCGGTCTTCGCTGTGGAAAGCCTCGATGCGGTCGGCGGTCATCCAGCCGTCCGACATGGTCGCGCGCGCGTTGTTCGGCACGAGCGAGTACTGCTTGTCCACCCAGTGCTCGATTTTCGGACCGGCCAGCGTGTTTTCCCCTTTGGTGAGGAGGGCGTTGCCGGTGGCGACGAGGTAGTTGTCGTTATAGGAACGAACTTCGGCGGCGGTCATGGTGGTGTCTTCGCGGACTACTTTTACCCCGCCGAATACGTACGCTTCTTTGCTCTTGGTGTTGTACTGGGCGCTCGCGCCGGTGAGCACGGCCTTGTCGCGGACGAGTTTGACCGCGCCTTCGGCATTCATGACGCCGGATTTGGCGTCGTATTCGATGGTATCGGCGGTGAGTTCGACGGGTTTGTCGGTGGGGGCGGAAACGGCAGTGGCCGCGGCGATCATAACCAATAGAAGCGCGAGGAGCGCGACGGTAGTTATTTTACGGCTCATTGGGGGGTCCCTCCTTTTAGCACACGGGCGTTACCCATTACTTTAACTTTTTCCAGTTGCTCGTCGCCTTCGATACGGTCGCCGGTAACGATGGTGTCCCCTCTGGTGAGGGTGATGCCGTCGCTGCCGTAAAAGCGTCGTTCCTTGGCTGCCCAGCGGGCGTTAGGGGCGGTAAATACCGCACCGTCGCTGCTGGATACGGCCTTGATGTCGCCCGACATGAGAATATCTCTGGTCTTGGTATCGAGTTCCGCCTGCCGGCCGGTAAGGTCGATTTGACTGCCGTCGGTGCGGTAGAGGATTGCTTTGAAGTTAATGAGTCTGGCTCTATTGGTTCCGGGGTCCATCTGCACTGTGTCGGCGTTGATTTCCCATTGTTTCTTGCCGTCTTGCTGCTCGACGATCGAGCTGCCGGTGAAGGTTATCGTGGCCGATACGTCGGCGGCTTTCGTCTCCTGCGTCGGCGGCGGGGGAAGTTCTTCCCTGTTGAAGTAGTAAAGGCCGCCGGCGATTATCAGCAGTGTGCAGGCTATCGCCCGGTATGTGGTTGTACTCAGTTTCAAGCCTGTTCACCCGCCCATTTCGTATTCCATCGTTTCTGAAACCACAGCCACTCGTCGGGATAACGTCTGATCATGTCTTCGATTATTCTCGTTGCCTGGACGGTGAAATTATAGTCGTCGGCCGCGTCGTCGCCGCTAGCGGCAAAGCTGAGCGGCGGATTGACGATGATGCGGTGGCCGCCTTCGGCGCGGCGGACGATGAACGCCGGCACGACCGGCACCGCCAGCCGTCTGGCGAAGACCGCCAAGCCCACGGGCGTAGACGCCATCTTGCCGAGGAATTCAATAAAAACGCCGCTCTTGCCGGCATCCTGGTCGGAGAAGAATCCTAGCACCCGGCCGTTCTTGAGCGCCTTGGCGGCGGCCACAAGTTCGGTGGTGCCGCGGGAGAACATCTCGATGCCGACTAGCTGGCGATATTCGTTGATTATGCGGTTATGCTGGTCGTTGGGCTGGCTTTTCACGATGCTGGCCACCGGGAAGCCGTACATCGACAGTCCCGCCCCCAGCCACTCCCAATTGCCCATATGGGCGGACAGCACGGCGACTCCCTTGCCCTTGGCAAGGGCCTCATCGAGATAATGGCGATTCTCGATCGTGATATAGCGGTTGACACCCTCTGGGCTGAGCGCCGGCAGGTACATCACTTCCAGGAAGGTCTGCCCGAGTTTTACGAACAGGCTGCGGATGATCTTCTCGGCGTCCGCCCGGGAAAACCCCAGCCCTTCCCGTATCTGGGCGAGGGCCCTTTCACGCTGGCGAGTGGCGAGAAGGTAGTAGAGGCGGCCCAGCAGCCGGCCCAGAGCCAGCAGCAACGGATACGGCAGCAGGCAGATTATGCGGCTGATTGTCTTGAGCAGGTAGTACTGCCAGGCATTAGTCACTTTTCTCCTCCCAGTGCCGTTGGCAACTTTCCCGGCGCGGTTCGTCGGCGGTCCTTCGGCCCACCGTTTAACCGGCCTTGAAATCACTGACGGGGACCTTCACCGGCCGGACAGAGATAGCTTTCGACAACAGCCGGCCATTTACCCTGGGCTTTCAGGACGAGCTCGACGATCTCGCGCACCGCGCCGTCGCCGCCGGCACGACCGGTGACGTAATGGGCCGCGGCTTTGACTTCCGGCGCGGCGTTGGCGACTGCACAGGCCAGCCCGACCCGCCGCATGGCGGCGAGGTCGTTGAGGTCGTCGCCGGTATAGGCCACCTCGTCGGGATTCAGGCTGTGCTTTTCCAGCAGCCGTTCGAGGTGGGCGATCTTGTCGTGGGCGCCCTGGCAGACCTCTGTCATCGACAGTTCTGCGCCCCGCCGTTTCACCATGGCGCTTTCCCGCCCCGTGATGACGGCGGTTTTGAGCCCGGCCCGGTGGGCAGCGTTGATGCCGAGGCCGTCGTGAGCATGGAATATCTTCAGGGCCTCGCCGTCGGGACCGAAGAGCAGCTGGCCGGCGGTCAGCACTCCGTCCACGTCAAAAACCAGAAGCTTGATCCTGCGCGCGCGGGCCTCAGTATCCATTATACCACTCCTTGACGCAATAAGTCAGTAAGGTGAATCATACCAATTGCCCGCTGGTCGGCGTCGACGACCGGGAGCACGGTGACGGGGCGCGGTTTGTTCTTCTCCATCATGTGGAGCGCCTGGGCTGCGAGCCTGTCGGCGGTTATCGTCCGCGGGGTGCGGGTCATGACTTCCTCGACCCGCTTGTTGAGAAAGTCGTAGCCCTTTTCCAGGGAGCGGCGGATGTCGCCGTCGGTGATGATCCCCTGCAGGCGGCCTGCGCCGTCGACAATCGAGGTGACGCCGAGGCCTTTGGCGGTGATGACGAACAGCGCTTCCTTGACGGTGCTGCCGAGCGGTGTCAACGGGTTGTCCTCGCCGCTGTGCATGACCTGTTCGACGGTAAGGAGCAGGCGGCGTCCCAGCGAGCCGCCGGGATGGAAAAGGGCGAAGTCTTCGGGGGTGAAACGGCGGGCGGTAAGGAGCGCGACCGCCAGGGCGTCGCCCATGGCGAGGGCCGCGGTGGTGCTGGCGGTCGGCGCCAATCCCATTGGACACGCCTCCCGCTCGACCGCCACGTCGAGAAATACGTCGGCATTGCTGCCGAGGGTGGAGTTTTCCCGTCCGCTCATGGCGATCACTTTGGCGCCGATGCGGCGGATGATCGGCAGGATGCTGATCACCTCGGCCGTTTCGCCGCTATTGGACAGGGCGAGGACGACGTCTTCGCCGGTCACCATGCCCAGATCGCCGTGGATAGCCTCGGCCGGGTGAAGAAAAAAAGCCGGTGTACCGGTGCTGGCCAGCGTCGCGGCGATTTTCCTGCCGACGAGGCCCGATTTGCCCATACCGGTGACGATGACCCGGCCGCTACAATCGAGGATAAGGTTTACCGCCGCGGTAAACTGGCCGTCGATACGTGGGATGAGGGCCTGGATGGCCGCCGCCTCAACCGCCAGCACTTCTTTTGCCTGCCTGATGATCATCGGCCTGTCCCTCCTTATTTATGTTTGCGCACAATCGCGTCGATGGCCAACAGGTCTTCCAGGAGCGGTGCCAATTGTTCGATATAAAGCATGTTGGGGCCGTCGGACAGCGCCTCGGCCGGGTTATCGTGCACTTCCATGAACAGTGCGTCGACGCCGGCGGCCACCGCCGCCCGCGCCAGGAAGGCGACGTATTCCCGCTGGCCGCTTGAGGTTGTGCCCGCTCCGCCGGGGAGCTGGACGCTGTGGGTGGCGTCGAAGACGACCGGGTAACCCAGCGAGCGCATGATGGGCAGCGAGCGCATGTCGACGACGAGGTTGTTGTAGCCGAAGGTCGCGCCCCGTTCGGTGAGAAGGATATTTTCGTTGCCCGCCTCAAGAATTTTCTGGACAACGTTTTTCATGTCCCCCGGGGCCAGGAATTGGCCCTTTTTTACGTTGACGGCCTTGCCGGTGGCGGCGGCCGCATAGACGAGGTCGGTCTGGCGGCAAAGGAAGGCCGGTATCTGCAAGACGTCGAGGACGGCGGCCGCGGGCTCGACCTGGGTGGTGCAGTGGATGTCGCTGAGCACCGGCACCTTCAGCGCGGTTTTGATGGCGGCCAGGACGGCCAGCCCTTCCGTCAGGCCAGGGCCGCGGAAGGAGTTGTAGGCCGACCGGTTGGCTTTGTCGTAGGACGCCTTGAAGATGTAGGGAATTCCGAGTCGATCGGCGATGGCCTTGATTTCGCGGCCGATCATGAGGGCCCGGTCGGGGTTTTCGAGGACGCACGGCCCGGCGATGAGGGCGAGAGGATTTTGGCCGCCGATGGCGGCGTTGCCTATTTTGACGGTTTTCATCTGGCTGAACCTCCCTGTGCGGCAATAATGGCGTTGACCCGCTCCAAGTCCTCCGGCGTGTCCACGCCCACGGAGGTGAAGTCGGTGACGAGCACTTTGATGCGGTAGCCGTGTTCGAGCGCTCTGAGCTGCTCGAGCGATTCGATTTTCTCCAGCGGTGTGGGCGGCAGGGCGGCGTATTTTAGCAGAAAGTCGCGGCGGTAGGCATAGATGCCGATGTGTTTGAGGTAGGTCTGTCCGTTGGCCGGGTTGCGGGTGTAGGGGATGAGGGCGCGGGAGAAGTATAGGGCGTACCCCGCCAGATCGGTGATGACTTTGACCGCGCTGGGCATGTGGTATTCGGCCTCGGCCAGCGGGGCGGCCAGGGTGGCCATCAGGAGATCCGGGTCGCGCTGAAATTCTCCGGCGAGCCGGTCGATGACGGCGGGCTCGATGAGCGGCTCGTCGCCCTGGACATTGATGATAACATCGGCGTCTTCGTGGCAGGCAGCCACTTCCGCCAGCCGGTCGGTGCCGGTGGGATGCAGCGGCGAGGTCATCATCGCCTCACCGCCGAAGGCCCGGACAGCGCTAAAGACCTGGTCGTGGTCGGTGGCGACCAGCACCCGGCAGGGGAGCTTGGCTTCGCTGGCCCTTTCGTAAACGTGCTGAATCATCGGCCGGCCGGCGATCAGGGCCAGCGGCTTGCCGGGCAGACGGGTCGAAGAGTAGCGCGCCGGAATGACGCAGATTATCTTCATTGTTTTCCTCCCCGCTCGGCCACCGCTTGGATAAGATTCATCAGTTCCTGGTAGCCGTTGTCGACGAATCGTACTTCGATGCCCAGCACGTATAGCGGCAGCGGCCGGTCGGAGTGGATGAATTCGGAGGGAATCTTGACCGCGTCTTTTTCGGTGGTGACGAGGGCAAAAACGCCTTTGTCCACCGCTCGCTGCATTACGTGCTGCATTTCCGCCATTGTGTAGTCGTGGTGGTCGGGGTAACGGACTTTATCGACAATCTGGGCGCCGATGTCGCTGATCGATTGTTCGAACGAGGTCGGGTTGCCGAGCGCCGAGAACGCCAGCACGTTTTTTTGGCGAATGGTTTCGAGGGCGACCGTTTCCGGGCGAACGCCCTTGTACCAGTCTTCTATCTCGATGAAGCAGCGCGGGCTGTGGACGCTCTCGACGACCAGCGCCTGATCGTTGTAGCGGGCGAGGGTTTCGCGAATTATGTCGCGGGCGTCTTCGGTGCCCTGGTCGGATCTGGTGATCAGGAAAGCGTTGGCGCGACTCAGGTGGGTCAGGGGTTCGCGCAGCGTGCCCCGCGGCAGAAGGAAGTTGTTGCCGAAGACGTTGATGCTGTCGATGAGGACGATGTCGAGGTCGCGGGCCAGCTGCCAGTGCTGGTAGCCGTCGTCGAGGATGATGAAGTCCGCCTTGAGGTTGGCAACGGCGTAATCGCCTGTGACATTGCGGTTTTTGCCGATGACGACCGCCACGCCCGGCAGGTTTTTCGCCAGCAGGTAAGCCTCGTCGCCGGCCTCGTTGACCGACATGTAGATGCGCCGGCCGTCGGACACCAGGCCGACATGGCCCCGCCAGTTGGCCCGGTAGCCGCGGTTGAGGATGACGACCCGGTAGCCCATGTCGCGGATAATGGCCGCCAGGCGTTGGGCGGTCGGGGTTTTGCCGGTGCCGCCGACGGTGATGTTGCCCAGGCTTATGACTCGGCAGGGAAGCTTATGCTGCCTGAAAACACCCATTTTGTAAAGGCCGAGCTTGATATCGACGCCCAGGCCGTAGACAAACGACATGAACCGGAGCACGCCAAGAAGAACGGCGGCCACCGGGCCCCGTTTCTGACCGTGCACGAGTTGGTAGAGATAGACTTGGACGGATTCATGCCGGATCATAGCTTATCCTCACGATCGTTTGGGGAGTGATTGCAGTACTTCCCAGATATGCTGGACGCTCCGGGCGGCGGCTCCCTGGTTCTCCTTGATGATGGCGAGCGCTTTTTCGCCCATCGCGGCCCGGGCGGCGTCGTCGCTTAGCAGGGCCAGGAGTTTGTCGCCGAGGTCGGCGCTGTCGTAGACGGTGTCGCAGGCGCCACGCCCGCTGAAGAGGGCATAGCTGTCCTTGAAGTTGAACATATGGGGGCCGACGATGACCGGTTTGCCGTGGGCCGCCGGCTCGAGGATGTTGTGGCCGCCGGTGGCCACCAGGCTGCCGCCTACGTACACGACATCGCCGATACTATATATTTTTCCCAGTTCGCCGATGGTATCAAGCACGATGACATCGTGGCTTTTCGTCGTTGCGTCGAGTTCGGTGCGGCGGACGACTGTCAGACCTTGCTTGGCGGCCAGCGAGGCCACCTCGCCGCCCCGCAGATTGTCACGCGGGGCCAGGACCAGGCAAATCCCGGGCAGGCTTTCCCTTACTTTGTTAAAGGCGGCGAGGACAAATTCCTCCTCGCCCTTATGGGTGCTGCCGGCAACGATTACTTTGCCGCCCGCGGGCAGTTTCAGCAGGCGGGCAATCTCCTCCCGTTCGGCGGCGCTGACTTCGGTGTGGGTCTGGTCATACTTGGTGTTGCCGGTTACAAATACGCGGCGGGGTTTGGCACCCAGGCGGATGATGTACTGGGCGTCGATGGTGGATTGCATGCAGAAGCGGCGGACGGTTTCGAGCATCCGGTCGAGAATGGTGAACAGGTAGCGGTAGTTGCCGACGCTTTTATCGCTTATCCGCCCGTTGACCATCATCACCGGGATGGCGAGATCGCGGCAGGCGAACAGGAAGTTGGGCCACAGCTCCGTCTCCACGAGTACGAACATGTTGGGGCGGATGCGGGTTATCACCCGCTTGCTCAGCCACGGCAGGTCGAGCGGGAAGAATATGATGCTGTCGGCTTCGGGGATGATTCGCTTGGCCATTTCGTAACCGTTGGCGGTGACGACCGAAACCAGTACCGGGATGCCCGGAAGCTGGCGGCGGATTTCTCTGATGATCGGGCTGGTCGCCACTATTTCACCGACCGAGGCGGCATGCAGCCACAGGCAGTCCTTGTGCGCCACCGGCGCAAGGGCGGCGGACGGCAAAAAGCCGAAGCTCTGTTTGAGCCGTTCGCCGAAGCCTTTTTCCCTGGCGAGGCGGACGGCAAATAACGGCAGGGCGGCGATTACCAGGAAGACCGTCAGGATATCGTAAAGAAATTTCATCGGTTATACCTCTTTGGCCGGAGCCTCCGGCCGGGAATCAAACTGGATCTGGTAAAGCTTGCTGTACAGGCCGCCGGTGTTGACGAGGGCGGCATGCGAGCCTGTCTCGACAATCCGGCCCCGTTCCATGACGAGGATGACGTCGGCCCGTTGCACGGTGGAAAGGCGGTGGGCGATGACGAACGACGTCCGCCCGACCATCAGCTTGTCCAGCGCTTCCTGGACGAGGGCCTCGCTCTCGGTGTCGAGGGCCGAGGTTGCTTCGTCGAGGATGAGGACGCTGGGGTTTTTGAGGATGGCGCGGGCGATGGCGATGCGCTGGCGCTGACCGCCGGACAGTTTTGCGCCCCGTTCGCCGATCTGCGTTTCGTAGCCCTGGGACATTTCCATGATGAAGTTATCGGCGTTAGCCGCCTTGGCGGCGGCGATGACCGCCTCCCGCGAGGCGCCGAGGTCGCCGTAGAGGATGTTTTCGTACACCGTGCCGTTGAAAAGCATGGTTTCCTGGGGAACGATGCCGATCTGGCGGCGGAGGGAGGCGAGGGTGACTGTCTTGATGTCGGTGCCGTCAATGGTGATGGTGCCGGCCGTAGGGTCGTAGAAGCGGGGGATGAGGTTGGCGATGGTGGTTTTGCCGGCGCCGCTGGGGCCGACGATGGCCACCATTTGTCCGGGCCTGGCGGTGAGCGAGATATCGACAAGGGCCGGCTCGCCGGGCTTGTATTCGAAGCTGACGTTGTTGAAGGACACTTCGCCGCTGATGGGCGGCAGGTCGGTGGCACCAGGCATGTCTTCAATGTCGGGCCTGGTGTCGAGGACGTCGAAAACCCTCTGGGCGGCGGCCAGCGCCTTCTGGACGTTGCCGTAGACGCGGCTGAGGCGCTTGACGGGGTTGGTGAGGTTGACAACGTAGATAAGGAAGGCGATGAGCGCCCCGGAGGTCAGGTTGCCATTGATGACTTCGCGGCCGCCGTACCAAATTATGACGGTAACTCCGATGGCAGCCAGGAACTCGATCAGCGGCGTGAGGGTGGCCATGAGCTGGGAGCTTTTCATCTGGGCCCGGAAGTTATGATAGTTCTCGCGGCCGAAGCGCTCGATCTCATAGTCCTCGCGGACGAACGATTTGATGACCCGCACGGCCAGCACCGTTTCCTGCAGCACGGAGGTGATGTCGGCGGCCCGTTCCTGCATGACCGTTCCGGCGCTGCGCAGTTTCCGGCCGAAGATGTTAATGGCCTGGAAAACCAGCGGCAGAGTCGTGAAGGTCAGGAGGGATAGCTTCCAGTGAAGCACGAACATGGCGATAATCGAACCTACCAGGATGAAGGCTTCGGTGACCATTTCGATGACGCTCTCGACGAGGGCGCTCTGGAGAGCCGCCACGTCGTTGGTGATGTAGCTCATGATGGCGCCGGTGCGGCGGGTCTCGAAATACGACAGGGACAGGCGCTGCAGATGGCGGTAGAGGGCCTCGCGGATGTCGATGATGACCCGCTGGCCGACGAACGCCATCAGGTAGGTTTGACCATAGAAAAAGACGCCGCGCAGCAAAAACACGATGATGATGCCGCCGGCGATGATGTTGAGCATGGTCATGTCTTTGGCGGTCAGGACGTCGTCGATGACGTCCTTTATAATCCAGGGCACGTAAAGGTTGGCCGCGGCCGCCAGGATGATGCAGCCCAGGGCGACGACGACCTGGAACATATAAGGTTTGACGTAAGTCAGCAGGCGTTTGTAAAGATTCATGCCGCTCCTCCGTGACCTTGCGCGGCCACTTCAAGTATGACTTCGGCAACCCGGCCGACGGCGCCGCTTTCTCCCAGCCGCTGTCTGACTTCGGTCAGATCGGCGGCCACGCGGGCGCGAACGGCGGGGTCGGCGAGGATGGCCCGCGTCTCGCGGGCGATGTTGTCGGCGCTGGCCTGTCCCTGCACGAGTTCTGGGACGACGCGGCGGCCGGCGACGATGTTGGGCAGGCCGATGTGGGGGATTTTGACGAGCAGCTTCCCCAGCAGGTAGGTTACAGCCGCCATTTTGTATACGATCACCGTCGGCAGGCCCATTATGGCCGCTTCAAGGGTTGCGGTCCCGGACGAGGCCACCGCGACGGTGCCGATGTTCATCAGATCGTAGGTGTTGCCTGCGGTGAGGCGAACGTTTACTTTGTAGCCTTCTATTATATTTTGCAATATTTCCCGGGAAATTGTCGAGGCTACCGGCAAAAAAATCTGACAGTCCGGCATGTTTGCCGCGATTTTTTCCATCGCCGCCAGCATTACGGGGAGAAGCCTGTCGATTTCCTGCCGCCGGCTGCCCGGCATGAGCACCACCACCGGCTTGGCCGGGTCGGCGCCGAAGAGGGCGTAGGCCTCTTCCTTGGGCCGCGAGGGCTTGACGATGTCCAGCAGGGGGTGGCCGACGAAAACGACGTCGGCGCCGGCCTGACGGTAAACGTCGGCCTCGAAGGGAAAGATGGCGGCGACCTTGGTCACCGTTTCGGCGACTTCTATGGCCCGGCCGCGCCCCCATGCCCAAGCCGAGGGGCTGATGTAGGAAATGACCGGGATGCCCAGTTTCTTGGCCATTTTGGCCAGGCGGGTGTTAAAACCGGGGTAGTCGATGACGACCAGGACGTCGGGGCGCTCCCGCGCCAGCCAATCGGCGAGGAAATCCCGCAGCCGGAAAAGTTTCGGCAGGCTCATGGCGACTTCCACAATGCCCATGACGCCGAGGTCGGCGATGTCGTAGACGATTTCCACCCCGGCGGCGCGCATCATTTCGCCGCCCATGCCGAAGATTCTTATGTCCGGGCGGACGGCCCGCAGGGCGGCGGCCACGCTGGCGCCGTTGAGGTCGCCAGACGCCTCGCCGGCAGAGATGAATATCTTGTACATGGCAATCCCCTTGGCAGCTAATACTAGTTTATCCCAAAAGCGGGCGGTTGTCCAAGATTACCCGTGCTAAAACACGAGCCACAGGACGACAGAGACCATGAGATAGTTTCCCTCTTCTCACTGTGTCTCTATGCCTCTGTGGCAAAATTCAGCGGGCGATGATGGCGATATTGTTCTCATCGGCCAGGGCCGCGACCTTGGCGCGGTCAACCAGCAGCGTCCGGCCCGCCTCGATCACCAGGGCGCTTGCCCCCCCCTCGATCATGGCCCGGATGGTGTCGGTGCCCACCGCGGGAACGTCGAACCTAGAATCCTGGGCCGGTTTGGCCACTTTGGCGACAACCGCCCCGCCCCGGCCGAGCTGGCCGCCGCGGCGGATACAGGCGTCGGTGCCTTCGATGGCCTCGACCGCCAGCACCGCCCGGTTTTTGACGACGACCGTCTGGCCGATGTCGAGGGCGCCGATTTCTTTGGCCATCTGGAAGCCGAATTCCATGTCGGCCTCCTCGGCCGCCGTGGGTGGGCGGCGGGTCATGAGCCCCGGCGCGGGCATGAGGGCGCGGATGAGGGCCGTCTGATCGAGCACCCCGATCCCTTCCTGCGCCAGTTCGCGCACCAGGGCGAGCATGATGGTGTCGTCGCTGTTGTCGGTAAGCCCGGCGAGCAGCTTGCGGGCCCGGTCGTCGAGCTTGACGGCCCCGCTGAACAGCAGTTCTTTGGTGACCTTGCCGAGCATGGTGACCTCGCTCACCCCTTCTTCTTTGAGGGTGGCGATGATACGGGCCAACTCGCCGACGCCGATAGCATGATATTTGGCCGCCGCCGTTGCCAGGTCGGGATCGACCCCCGGCACAACGCCGACGGCAATCACGGTAAAGCCCATGCCGGAGGCGGCACGGGCAAATTCTACCGGCAGTCTGCCAACGCCGGCCAGTAATCCGATTGTCTTCATTCCGATACTCCTTGTGTGGCCGCCCGGAAGGGCTTCCGCCAGCCGGCCGATTCTTTATTCCTCTTCATCCCTGCGGCCGCGGCAGATACCGCGCTCGGCGTTGCGGAGGAAGCGGAGGAAGTGTTCGACTTCCTCACAGGAGTCGAGTTCCTGCTCCATCACGGCAATGGCCTGCGGCAGGGTGAGATTGGAGCGGTACAGAATCTTATAGGCTTTTTTGAGGTTGCGGCGGGCCAATTCGCTGATGCCTGCGCGGGCGATGCCCACGCTGTTGAGGCCGCATACCTTGGCCGGGTGGCCGTCGACGATGACGAACGGCGGCACATCCTGGACAACCTTGGAGGCTCCGCCGACAAATGCGTTGCGACCGATCTTGACGAACTGGTGCACCCCGGAAAGCCCGCTGATGATCGCCCGGTCCTCGACGACGACGTGGCCGGCGAGCGTGGCGCAGTTGGACATGACGACATGGTTGCCGAGGACGCAGTTATGGGCGACATGGGTATAAGCCTGCAGCAGGCAATGCGAGCCGATGCGGGTTTCTTCGCCTTCGCCGGTGGCGCGGTTGACGGTGGCGAATTCGCGGATTTGAGTTTCGTCGCCTATGAAAACGTAGCTTTTTTCGCCGCGGAATTTGAGGTCTTGCGGTTCGGTGCCGATGGAAGCGCTGGGATACAGGATGCAGTTCTTGCCGATGCTGGTCCAGCCGTCGATGACGACATGGGCGCCTACCTTGGTACCGTCGCCGATAAGGACGTTTTCGCCGATGACGGCGTACGGCCCGATCTCCACATCTTTGCCGATGCGGGCGCCCGGATGTATGACAGCTGTTTCGTGTATTTTACGTATCGGTACTACGACAGTTTCCGGCTTCATCAGCTCATCTCCTTACTGTTGTCGCGGCCGCAGCCCGTTGCCAACCGTTGTATTTATAATCCGACTAACCAGTCGAATGATGGCAGGCCTTTTTGGCGCGAATTTTGGCGCAAAAAACGCTGAAGGGCGTTTAGAATGATTTTACATATAAACTATGCCAATTATATCCTTATTGCTCCCTTTTAGGCGAGAGCAAACAAGAACTCACCTTCGGCGACCAGTTCCCCGTCGACAAATGCTTCGGCCCACACTTTTCCCATGGTGCCGCGCACTTTGACGATTTCGGCCACCATCCGCACCTGGTCCCCAGGCACCACCGGCCGGCGGAATTTGGCCCGGTCGATGCCGGCAAAGAGCGCCAGTTTGCCGGAAAACTCCTCGCCGTAGAGCATTGCCACGCCACCGACCTGCGCCATGGCTTCGAGGAGCAGCACGCCGGGCATGATGGGTTTGCCGGGGAAATGCCCCTGGAAGAACTGCTCATTGGCGGTGACATTTTTTATGCCCACGGCTTTTTTCATGGGCTCGATTTCGATGATGCGGTCAACAAGTAGAAAAGGATAGCGGTGCGGGATGATCGCCTGAATCTGTGGCACAGTCAACATGGTAGCAGTCCTCCTCGTCACTTTTGCGCGCTGGCGACAATTTGCTTCGCCAGAGTGGTATTGAGCGCATGGCTGGATTTCACCGCGACTATGTGGCCGCGGATTCGCCCGACCAGCGCCAGATCGCCGAGCACGTCGAGGATTTTGTGTCTGACAAGCTCGTCGGGAAAACGCAGGGGGGTAAGAATCTTATCTTCGTCGTACACCACCGCGTTTTCGAGGCTGCCGCCGAGCGCCAGACCCTGCGCCTGCAGGGCCTCGACCTCGTGCATGAAGCCGATGGTCCGCGCGGGGGCGATCTCGCGTTTGAAGGTGGCGGCGTCGATTTCGAAGTCGCCGTACTGGGTGCCGATGAGGGGGTGAGGGTTGACGGAGGTAAAGCTTACCCTCAGACCATCGTAAGGGAGAATAGCGATAAACTTATCGGGATAGCGGACCGCCTGCGCCGCCGGCAGGTCTACATAGCGGCAGGGAGCGTCAAGCTCGGCGATGCCGGCTTCTTCCACCATCCTGACAAAGGGAAGGGCGCTGCCGTCGGCAACCGGCGGTTCGGCTGCGGTTATTTCAACATTGCAGTTGTCGATCCCCAGGGCAAAGAAAACGGCCAGAAGGTGCTCCACGGTGAAAACCTTGGCGGCCCCGTCCTCCAACGTCGTCGCCCGCATCGTGGCGGTGACGTTGGCGGCGGCGGCCTTCACCCGCGGCGCGCCCGGGAGATCGGTCCGGACAAAGACGATGCCGGTGTCCGCCGGAGCGGGCTTGAGCGTGATTGTGACGTCTTTGCCGGAGTGAAGCCCAATCCCCGTGTAGCCGGCAGTCTTTGCGATGGTGGTCTGATGAGCCATAGCAACCTCCCGATAAACAACTATCACTAATTCTACAAAAGATTTTCTTTTCCTGCAAGTGCCAAACGGGATGAAATCAGGCGACACGCTTGCCGGCGAGGGTCAGAGCGCTGGTGTTCATCTGGTATTCGATGAGTTCCTTATAGCGCTGTCCAACCTGGGAAGCGGGCGTGACGAAGACCTTGTCGGGAACGCCTTCTTCGACGACCCGGCCTTTGTCCATGAGGACGATCCGGTCGGCGACGTGGAGGGCGAAGGGCAACTCGTGGGTTACGACCACCATGGTGTTGGCCCGATACTTGGCGAGTTCCTCCATTACCACGAGCACTTCCCTGACGAGGATGGGGTCCAGCGAGGCCGTTGGTTCGTCCCAGAGCATGAGCTCGGGCTCGAACGCCAGCGCGCGGGCGATGCCCACCCGCTGCTGCTGGCCGCCCGACAGTTCGCCGGGCTTCTGGTCACGGCTGTCTTCGAGGCCGACCTTGGTGAGCGCGGCCACGGCTTTGTCTCTGGCCAGTTCACGCGGCATCCCGTCCATGACCAGTCCCAGCATGACGTTCTCCTCGGCCGTCAGGCGGCTGATGAGGTTGAACTGCTGGAATACGAAGCCGATCCGTTTGCGCACCGCCCGCATTTCTTCGGCGGGGATGGCGGTGATGTCGCGGCCGGCGAAGATGACCTGGCCGCCGTCCGGCTCGACGAGCCGGTTGACGGTGCGTATGGTGGTGGACTTGCCACACCCTGACGGGCCCATGAGCACGACCGTTTCGCCTTTCTTGACTTCCAGGCTGACGTCGGCGACGGCCGTCACCTTGCCGAACCGTTTATGAAGATTATTTATGGTGAGCATAGTATCACCTCATTAGCGGAATTTTACCTTGCGATTGTTCAATTTCTGCAACAGGCCGGGACGGGCTGCGGGGATTACGATCTCCCGCATGACTTCGTCGAAGGACAGGCCGAGCGCCTCGCCGGCCATGATCTCGTCGGCGGCCACCGGGCTGATCTTTTCGGCGTAGCCGGCCACCAGGAGACCCAGGGCCGCGCCGAGGAGGGGTACGCCGATCCACGGGAGGTATGGGAAGCCGCCGCCGGCGATAATGAACATCGCTGTGAGCATTACGCCGCCGCAGGCCATGCCGTACAGGCGTTCCGCCGCGGTTATGGCGGTGAATTTCGCCATTACCGCCCGCCAGCCGGCCGGCTTGGCGCGGTTGGCCAACCGGCGGCGGCGAATGACGGCCATGACCGCGGTGTGGTCGAATACCAGGAAGAGGATGGTGGCCACCATGGCGGTGATGCCGGCCAGGACGGCCTTGACCTCGTGGAGTACCTGGTACAGCTGGCCGCGGGCGTCTGGTTCGATGATGCCCATGGCGGTCGAGTAGAGCGCGGCGTTGCTGTGGCCCGCCTCGCGGGCGACGATGGGCGCGACCGCGTCGCTGTTGACGGCGCTGGTGGTAAGAATCTGGATCCGCTCGCCGGGGATGACCTGGCCGGCGATGAATTTATCGATGATCGCCAGGGTGTGGCTGATGTCCTCGTCCTTGAGGTTGGGCGCGCTGGCCGCCATATACTGAAGCTGGGCGGTAACCAGCGGCACGTTTATCTGCTGCACCTTGTCCAGGCGTCCGGTCATGTCGGCCAGGCTGGTTTTGGCCCCGGCGGCGTCGAACGCTTTCAGGGTGTCAAGGGTGCTCTGGCCGCCGCTGACGACGCTGTCGATGGCCGTCTTCGCCTGGCGGGCGTTGGCCGCGACGTTGTCGAGGGCGCCGAGGGTGCTGCTGAGGCTGTTGAGACCGGCCTGGGTGCCGGCGAGACTGGCGATGTCGCTGTCGGTATTGGCCTGCACCAGTTTAAGCACCTTGAGGGTGTTGATGAGGCCGCCGAGGCCTTTGGCGGAAGTGTCGAGCTGGGCGCGCAGCGAGCTTGTGTCGATATTGGCCAGGCCGCTGGTCGCCGCCTCGATGGTGGCTCCGGCCGACTGCACGCCGTTCAGGGTCTTTTCGACGGCGGCGACGCCGCTGTTATAGCTGTCGAGAGCGTTCATGGCGATTCCGCTCATGCTGCGGGCATCCTGGGCGAAGCCCGGGATCTGGCCCACGAGTTTGGATGTTTCGGTGAGGGCGCCCGACAGTTCCTGACGCGGATTTTTGTAGCTGGCCGTGACGGCTGCCGCCCCGACGACGTTCTTTTCCAGTTTATAGCCCTGCGGATTCGCAAGGCCGCTGGCGTCGCCCTGGACGACCGTGCCCTCGGCCGCGCCGTCGCCTTTAATGCCGGTGATCTGCACGAGGACGTTGTTTTTGTCCGGCGGGCTGCCGGCCGCAGGCGCCGCGGGAGCCGTCCCCTGGAATACCAGCGTGTCGCCTTTGGCGAGCTTGGCGCCGCCGAGCGGGGTGAGTACGACCTGCGAGGCGTAGGCGGTGAGGAAGCGCCGCATTTCCATCATCGTGCTGACGGCGTAGGTCATATCGTCGTTTTTGCCGTCGACCGATACGTTCTGGGCGTAGGGAGCCCCGAGATCCTGCCCGATGCTGCCGGCGATCGCCTCGCCGAGGCGGATGGGGTTGGGCGGCTCGCTGCCGACCGGGAAGCTGATTTCGATGACCTGGTATTGTTTGAGGAGCGCGTTAATCTGTTTTTCGACCGGCGCGCTCTTGTCAAGAGACTGCAAAACCACGCCGATCGATGAGCCGTCGCGGAACGCGAACCGCACGCCGTCCATCTGCATGATCCTGTCCATCAGCATATTCTTGGCGCCCTCGGGCACGCCGCGGATGGTGAGGCGCGGGTCGGTCATGACGCCCACACCGGCGCCGCCGGGGATACTGCCGAATGTTTTCCCCAGATCCTCGTATACCTGCTTGGTCTGGAACTGGGCGGGCAGGGTGATGAAGAAGCTGGTCTTCCCGGTAAGTGTGGGACCTTCCTTCATGACCGCCCCCGGAAATACATCGCTGATTATCTTTTCAATCTGCTGGGCGGAATCGCTTTTCATTTCCTCCCGCACATTGATGATGAGGTCGAATTCTCCGTAGTCGCCGACGAAGCTGGCGAGGGTTTTGGAGAAATAAGTGTTGGCTCCCAACGATACGGCGCTGGCCAGCATCGACCCCACCAAAATGCTTGCGATAACCAGTATGAGGATGTCGCGCTGAAAGGAATCCCGGATGATATTCTTGGCGAAAGTCATGCTAAACCACCTCTTTTCCGGGCTCCATTATAGCACGTATATAACTTTTGTGTCTATAAGTATATACGATTAGTGCTTATTTGTATATATTGGCAGGGGCTGAAAAACCCGCCCTCACAGGGGGCGGGTTTTGGCGATAGAGTTCGTTTACGGTCCCTAAGACGTTTTTTCGGCGGGTTGTTTGGTTTTCCAGCGGTTGTGGAGCCAGAACCACTCGTTGGGGTGGGCGCGAATGTGTTCTTCGAGGATGGTGTTGAGCTTCTGGGTGGTGACGAGGGTGTCGCGGTCGCGGTTGTCGGTTTTCTCCGCCGCCAGCGGCGGGTGGAAGATGATGGTGTGGGTGCCGTCGCCGTTGGCGGTAATGAAGGTGGGCACGATCAGCGAGCCTTTCAGGCGGGAGAGCGCCGCCGGTCCCTGGGGGGTGGAGGCGATGCGGCCGAAGAAGGCGGCGAAGACGCCCTGTTCGCCGGCGTCCTGGTCCATGATCAGGCCGATGGCTTTGCCTGCGCTGAGAAAGGCGATCATCTCGCGTACGCCGCTTTTGTAGGTGATGTGCATGCCTGTCGAGGTGCGGATTTCGTTGATGAGCTTGTCCATGGCGGCGTTTGTTTGCCGCTGGGCGACGCCGACGATAGGGTAGCCGTACAGGGCGAGCGCCGGACCGATAAGCTCCCAGTTGCCGCTGTGGGCGGCGGCGATGATGACGCCCTTGCCGTGAGCGAAAGCCTGGTCGAAGTATTCCCGGCCGCGGAGGGTGATGAAGACAGCGATGTTGTCCCTGGTAAGTTTGGGGACCGCCAGCAGTTCCATGAACATGCGGCCGAAACGAACGGAACTGCGCTTGACGACAGCCAAAGCGCCCGCAGTATCCAGCCCCAGACTGGCCACGACGTTGGCGACGGCCATGTCGCGGCGTCGTCTGGGGACTAACGGCCACAGGGCATCGCCGAGCATGTCGCCTATTTTGTTGCGCACTCCGGCGGGCAGCAGGCATAGCAGCCAGCCGATCAGTTTGACGAAATAGTACTGCATGGTAAGCTATCCTCCATTAGGGAAAGGCTGCCGGAAGTTCCGTCCGCGTCTACGGCGGATTTTCTTCGGCAGCCTGGCGGTTGCGGCGATGTCCTATCTGGTGAAGCTTATGCCGAAGTAAGCGGAATGGTCGCGCCAGCCGGCATCGGCTTTGAGGCCGGGAACGATTGAGACCCTGGCGCCGTAGTTCATGCGATGGCCGTCGAATTCGGCGATAAGGGTGGTGGCGGGGAAGACGTTGTTGCCGGTAAGAACGCTGACGGGGTTGATGGTTTTTTCCAGGGCGGCGAACGGGCCGTCGAAGCGGCCGTTGCCCACGCCGGCGTGGATGCGGAACCCGAACGGCAGGGCCTTGGAGGCGACGGCGTAATAGGATCGCGACCGTTCGCCGGCAATGTCTTCGACGCCTACCGCGACGCCGGGGGTCAGGACGGTTTCGGGCAGGAGTCCGAGCTTGGCGTTTATATAAGTTTTGTTGGCTTGGCTGTCGTCATAGCGGAATCCGGCTATGCCCATTTCGAGATTGGGCAGCAGGCCGATGCCGAAGACGCCTGCCCCGCCGCCTTTCAGGTGGTAATAGCCTGCCGCGAACTGGCCTTCCTGCAGAACGTCGGCCGAGGGATTGTTGATCTGGCCGGTGGAGCCGTTGACTGAGGGGGCGGCATAAGCGGCCGCCGTCGAAACGATCAGGGCGCACAAGGCGCCGAATACTGCTTTCCTCATATGTCCTCCTTGGTATGGCTAAAGTGAGGGGAAGAACATCGAGTGTAAAGTATTCTGCGCCCGGGCCGCCAATCCTGCCTGTTAGCCGCAGGGAATATCTGTTCCGCTATTAGTTTCCCCGTTTTTCAAGTGCGGCCAGTTTCTTCTCCAACGCTTGGACCTTCTTAACAAGGTCGGGCAGCCTGTGCAGCGCTGCCTCGGCGCGCAGCCATTCCTTGTGGGGCCTGGCGGGAAAGCCGGCATAGAAGGAGTTGGACGGCACATCGCCGGTGGCGCCGGCTTTGCCGGCGAAAATGCAGTTGTCGCCGATGGTGATGTGCCCGACCGCGCCGCTTTGGCCGGCGAAGATAACGTTGTTGCCCACTTTGGTGCTGCCGGCGATGCCGGTGAAGGCCACCAGAAAACAATTTTCGCCGATAACGACGTTATGGGCCAGGTGGACAAGGTTGTCGATTTTGGTGCCGCGCTTGACGACCGTGGAGCCGGTGGTGGCGCGGTCGATGGTGACGTTGGCGCCGATTTCGACGTCGTCTTCGATGACGACGTTGCCTACCTGCGGAACTTTGTGGTGGCGGCCTTCGATGGTGACGAACCCGAAGCCGTCGGACCCGATGACCGTGCCGCTGTGAATTATCGCCCGCTCGCCGAGCGAGCAGCGGGCGTAGACGGTCACCCCCGGATAGAGGAGGCAGTCGCCGCCGATGTGGGCATTCTCACCGACATAGGTGTGGGGGTAGAGAACGGTGTTGTCGCCGATTTGTGCGTTGTCGGCGATGACGGCGTGGGCCATAACGGCAACGTTGGCGCCGAGACGGACGCCGTCGCCGATGACTGCGCTGGGGTGAACGCCCCGCGGCACGACGGTCGGCGGGGTAAAAAGCTCCAATACCTTAGTAAAGGCTATCCGGGGGTTTTCCACCCGGATAGCCGGTTTGGGATACGCTGCTATGTCGCCCGGCACGATTACCGCGGCCGCATTTGACGCGGCCGCCTTATCGAGATGAGGCGGTACGGCGAAGGTGATGTCCAGCGGCCCGGCGTCCTCGATGTTGGTAACGCCGGCGATTTCGGGGTCAGCCCCTCCAAGTACCATCCCGCCCACCAGGGCGGCGATTTCACTCAGCTTTTTAGCCAACGGAAACACTCCCACTTAATACTAGAGGTTAAGCCAAAGGCTTTAATCCTTTGGCTTAACCGATTATTGCATCCGTTTGATTACGTCGTCGGTGATATCCGTCCCGCCTTGGGCGACGCTGTTTTTGTACAGCACGACGCCCAGCTTTTTCTCCTGGGCCACGGCGCTTACGGCGTCCTTGATGCTGGCGTCGACTTGTCCTTCGAGATCCTGCTTGATTTTCAGGAAATCACCGTAGGCGGCTTCCTGCTTCTTCTGGAATTCATCAGCGCTGAGACTGGCCTTGTCTTTTTCCAGCTGGTCGCTCAGTTCTTTGGCTTTGGTATTGAGTTGATCCTGGAACTGCTTGACCTTGGGGCTGTCGCTCATTACTTTGTTTACGTCGAGGATACCGACGGCGCCCGTTCCGGCGGAGCAGCCGCCGAGCAGCAGCGCTACGGCCACCATGGCGGCGATTACAAAAAGCAGTCGTTGTTTATTTGGCATAAGAATCCCCCCGTTATCGATACTTGCCCGACGTTATTATGCACCGGGCCCTTATTTCTTAAACTCGGCAATCACCGCATCGGTGATGTCGGTCGCATTGACGTTAACCTTGACTTCGGCGAGCACCGTATCCAGATCGGATTGAACGGCGACTTTGGCCGCCTTGTCGCGAATGTCGCTGAGGATGAACTCCTGCAGGGAAGCGATGTCGCGCTGGAGCGCAGCCATTTTCCCGGCCTCCGTTCCACCCCCGGCCGTCCCCGGCGGGGTAAGGCGGTTGACGGTTTCGGCCTGGCGTTCGGCAAGCTTGCCGGCAAGTTCGCTGTTGAGGGTCTGGGCATATGCGGCGAGTTCCTTTTCGGCGTCGCTTTGTTTGCCTTTCATCACATCGTCCGCCTTGGCGAAAAGCTCTCGCTGGCGAGCGGCGATTTTATCCGCCCGTTCCTGCTGCAGCTTGTCCATCTCAGCTTGAATTGGGGCCGCTTCCTCTTTCGAAAGCTGTACGGTCTTCAGCTTGAGCTGGAGACTAAACAGCTTCGGCTGATATTCCTGGTCAAGTTCGCGGGCATAAGCGTCAAGCTCGGCCGCCATTTCGCGGTTCGTCTGCTCGGCGGCCGCCTGCAGCCGCGTTTTCACTTCGGACTGCTTGGCGCCCATGCGGGCGTCGAATTCTTTGGCGGCGGCCTGCTCGGCCCCGGCGGCCGGAGACAGTCCGGCGCCGGCGGAGCCCTGAGCCCGCTCTGCGTCGACCCGTGCGGCGAGAACCGCGTAGTCGTTCTGGAGACGCTGGACTTCCGCGTATTTGGGGTGAGCCTTAATCGCTCTGTCCATGGCTATTATGCCGATTTTGGACTGGGCTGGGGGCGGGGTGGTCTTGGCCTGCTGCGAACCGCAGCCGGCAATGACCAGAAAAGCGGAAAACGCGGCAACTAAGAAGAATCTGGCGCAATTCCTCGGCATAGAACCACCTCCCCTTCGGAATAAAGAACCGAGCGCAGCATAACCGGCTCGGAAACACACAAGTATTGGTTATTTGCCGCCGAGCTTCTTCTTGACGTCGTCGGTGATGTCCTGTCCGCCGTAGACCACCATGTTAGCCGGCATAACAACCGCCAGCCCCCGCGCATCGGCCACGTCTTTGATGGTGGCCATTACTTTGTCTTCGATCGGTTTCAGGAGTTCGGCCTGCTTCAAGCTCAGCCGTTGCTGGAGCTGCATGAAGTATTCCTGTCTTTCTTTGTCGCTGGCCATGGTGGGCGCTTTGGCGTCGAAATCCTTCTGGGCCTGGTCCTGTTCGGCTTTCATGGTGTCGGCGAATTTGGCGAAGTCGGGATGGGACCTCATGAGATCGTCGAAATTAACTTTTCCAACGTTGGAGGCTGCTGCAGCCTGCGAGGTGCCGCTCTGCGACACCGCGATGCCAACGACACTTAGCATAAACACCGCTGCAATCGCTACGGAGATAATCTTAACCTGTTTTTTCTCGATTTTGAGCACTTTCTTACCCCTCTTTCCGCTTGTTGGCAGAATTTATACTCCTTCATTATAACAGGGACAAAGACGGCATTCAAGGCCAAAAATTCTACAGATTCCCTACCAGTCTTAGCCAGCGATTATGGTTCGTAAAGATATATTCGGCGCTGAGAAACTCGTGGAGTTTGTAGCGCAACCCCGCTTCGTTGGTCCCCGTGGCCGGCGTTCGCTCCAGGCGTAGCGACCAACGGTCGCTGAGGTCCTGCTTCATCCAGATCAGTCCCTGCTTGTCGCTGAGGCTGTATTTGATACCCGCTACCGTCTGGGGCCCCAGACGGTGGCCCCACCCGGGGACAAACTCCCAGGTGACCGAGGCGGGGATAAAGGTCACTTCCATGAACAACTCGTCCTGACGGCCGAGATACTGGCCGACATGAAGACGGGCGGAGGTATCGTTCTTTTCGTTGCGACCCATGTCCAGGTAGCCTTCGAGCGATACGTTGTATCTGGTCGTCTCCGCGCTGATTTCCAGCTCGGTCGTCGCTCCGGCCCGCAGT
The DNA here is from genome assembly GCA_029976065.1 of Selenomonadales bacterium. Classification (GTDB taxonomy): domain Bacteria; phylum Bacillota; class Negativicutes; order Sporomusales; family UBA7701; genus Anaeroselena. The sequence goes on along the minus strand of JARKNV010000002.1, from coordinate 144,628 downwards.
GTCGAAGTCATTTCCAGACCGTACCGCCCGGTTACCGGCTGAGCGGCGGCTACTTTGAGCAACATGTCTTTGAAATAGTCGCCGTGCCGTTCGACAAAGGCCACCGGCAGGCCGCGGAGCGGATGGCCCGCTTCCTCGACCGACGGGCGGGCTTCGATCAAGAGGAAGTTAGGGATGGTGTGGGATCGCAGCATGACCCTAACGTCCTTGACAACCGGCCCTGCAGGCACCAGCGCCAGTTTCACCGTGGTCGTCTGACCGGCGTTTATTTCGATGTTGGTCCGGAATTCAGGCAGTTGGCCGGCGAGATATTCGCGGATGACCGCTTTGGTGACGCTGCCCGCCCAGTCGACCGAGTCGACCGGCATGCCGACAAGCACCTGTCTGACTTTGTCCTCGACATCGCCCATGTCGCTCTTGAATAGGGCGCCGAGCTGGGGCGAGACGCCGCCGAGGTCGGTTTCCACCACCACGTTGCGCACAACGTCTCCCCACGGCTGGATGCGGACGGCGATGTGGCTGGTCGGACCGGGCGTGATACTCACGTCCTGCACCGAATAGCCGACAAGCACGCGGTCGAAGATTTCTTTGATCAGTTTCTCATAGGATGCCTTGCCGCTGTCGACATCGGCGACTTTCCGCCCGGCCAGCACATGGTCGCCCACCGTGGCGATACTTTGCTCCATGCGCTTTATGACGCGGCTGGGCGGCGGCGCGTCGCCGGCCTGCACGCTGACCGTGACCGTTTCGACGGTCGCGACCTCGGCAGCGGCGGCGCCGGTCAAGCCAACCAGGACTATCGACGCTACGCATGCTATGAGGAATAGAAACCGCATCGTACTTGCCGCCACCTCTCTGGACGGGGGATTTCTTAAACATTTGCCGTTTTCTGGCGGGGAGTGAAGGCTTGGTTAAAACAAGAGCCAGGTGCTAGACCTGACTCTTGTCCCCTTTAGAATTGGCCACCGAAGCTGAAGTGCGCCTTGCCGCCGTCCTTGCTCCGCGCGTAGTCGAGACGTACGGGACCGAGGGGGGTGGTGAGGCGGACACCGACGCCGATGCTGGTTTTCAGGTCGGTGAGCTTGTAGCCCTCGCCGTCCCAGGCGTTGCCGACATCGCCGAAGACCACGCCTTCGACCTTCTTGACGATCGGGAAGCGGTATTCGGCCGTCGCGGCCAGCATCTTGTCGCCCTTGAACTGTTCGTCATTGTAACCGCGGAGAGTTTCGGAGCCGCCGACATAGAACTTACCGCTGTCGGGCATATGCCCGTCGGCGTAGCCCGCCGTCAGGCGGACGGCGATGACCTGGGAATGGCCGACTTTGAAGTAGTTCCGGTCTTCGATGGTGTACTTGTTGAAGCTGAAGTCGCCGCCGAGACCTTTGCCGGCGAATTCGGCCGACAGCGAGAACCGCGATCCCTCGGTGGGATTGAAGACGTTGTCGCGGGAGTCGAAAACCCTCGCCAGCGTGACGCTGCGGGTCAGGCCGAAGTTGTCTTGCAGATAGTTGGTGTAGTCGGCGGGGGGATTGCTGTAGTCGATCGCGCCGGACACGTACTTCACGTGGGTGTCCCGGCGATTTTTCAGGGTGATGTAGTTGAACACGTATTCACCCTGCGGCCGGCCGAGGGTCAGGTCCCAACCCCGGCGATTGCGGTCGTAGGTCGACCGGATTTGGTTGTAGTTGAAGCCGGTGCCGCCGTAGTCGCTATATTCGTTGGTCATGTTGTAGAAAGACACGCTCAGCGACGTCTGCTTGCTGTCCAGCCAGGGACGGGTATAAGAGAACTCGTAGTTATTCCCGGTGTCGGCCTTGCCGCCGAATTCCCAGTGGATTTTGGCCTTGTCGCCGGTACCGCGGAAGTTGTTGTCGCCGAGTTCGATGATCCCGACGAGGCCGTCGCCCTGGCTGTAGCCGCCGCCGATGGTGAATACGCCGGTCTTCTGCTCGATGACGTTGGTTTCGAGAATGACCGAATTGGGCTCTTTGCCGGGGTTGAGCTTCATGTTGACGTCCTCGAAGTAGCCGAGGTTGTACACCTTTTGCATACTCCGGCGGGCGTCTTTGGCGTTGAAGGCTTCACCGGGCTTAACCTTCATCTCGCGGGTGATGACGTAGGTTTTGGTTTTTTCGTTGCCTTTGACCGTTATCCCTTCCAGCATCCCCTCGTTGATGGTGATGGTCAGAACTCCGCCCGGGGTCATGGCAACGTCGCTTACCCGCGCCAGTACGTAGCCCTGGTCGTGGTAATAGCTCTCGATTTTGCGGGCGTTATCGCCTAGAACCTTGGTATTGAGCACCTTTCCTGAGGATACCGTAAGCATGCTTTTGATCTTATCGGCGGATACCTTGGTGTTGCCCTTGATGACGATGTCTTTGAGGGCAGGGTTTTCCATTACCGTATAGACCACTTTTACGCCTTCCGGTACTTCGGTGAAGTTGGATACTACATCGAAAAAGCTGCCTAGCTCGTATATCGCCCGCAAATCCTGCTGAACCTTGTCGGCACTTAGCGTGTCGCCGGGTTTAAGCTTGACCACCGCCATGATATCGCTCTCCGGCACGCTGAGATTGCCGGAGACGCTCACGGCGGTGACCTTTTTCCCGGTAAGGTCGGCAGCATGGCTGGGAGCGGCGGAGCCGAGCACGAACACTAGCGCGATGACAGCTGAAAGTAACAGGTGCCCGAAGTGCCTCCTCGCTTTCATGCATAACCTCCTTTATTAAATTTATTGGCCGCGCAGCGATTTGCCGGCAGCCCGGATGACATTTTTCATCTCATCCGGGGAAAGCAGATTCTCCTTTTCGGCCGGTTGTACGCGCGCAGTGTCTTCCTGGCGCGGAGCCACCGGTGTGATGATTGTCTGCGGAGTATTGCTTGTCGCCTTGGTTATCGCCGGCCGCGGCTCCTCTACCCGGTGCGGGGCAGGGATGTCGCTGGCCTTAAGGACCACCGGCGTAACTTTGGCTTCTTGCGCGGCAAGTGGAATTGGCACGGCGGCGTGGCGTTCGCTGAGCCCCCAGTATGCCCCGAATCCGGCGGCAACGATGGTGGCGGCGAGAACGAAAGGCGCCGCCTGGCGCAGGAGCGGGTTATGTCGCCGCTCTTGCCGGAAGAGGCTTGTCTCTTTCGCGTGCTGGAGCTCAGCCTGTGCTAGGATAAGGTTGAGTTCGCCGCGAATTTTGCTGTTGTTGTCGAAAGACTCTTCCGCCCTCGTCAGCCATACTTTGGCTGACCGCAGGTGCCGGAACATATGTCGTTTGAAATCCGCCATTTCCACCACTCCTATTATAGCCACAATATATAGTCATGGGAAGAGGCCAGATTCTGGTCGCTCCTGGGAGGCGAAAATACGGCGTTTCTTGAGTATTATAGGGTAATATCTCCCGTATTCTCCCTCTTTCAGCCTTTTTTCTTTACAATGAGTTTTTCATGTCCTGCATAAGACGTGATAATAAGCCCCGCGCTCTGCGTATCCCTTGCTTGTGAAGCCGGTAAACATGCGAAATGCTCATGTCGAGCGACTCCGCCAGCTGTCTTGGCTCGCGCTCTTCCAGGTACATGCCTGACAGCACGAGCTGTTCGTTGGTCGGCAGCCGCCCGAGGGCGCCGCGGACCTGTTCCACCAGGAAATTGCGCTCTGCCTGGACAGCCACCGCCGGCGCCCCGTCCATCAAGGCATCGCCCAGAGTCAGGTCGCCTTCCTCCTCGAGGGGGCTGTCGATATACAGCCAGTTCGCTTTGCCCTCACGGGTAAGGAAGTTTACGATACGGCCGCGGATGCGGTGGAAGGCATACAGGCTGAACGCCACACCGCGCGTGTGGTCGAAGCTTTCAACCGCCTCGATGAGGCCGACGGTGCCCTCCTGGATAATGTCCATGATCGCTGAGTCGTCGGCTTTCCAGCGGAGAGCGACCTTGAAGACCAGCGGCTGATAATGCTCGATGATCCGCCGGCGGCTGTCGAGATCGCCGGTTTCCTTGTAGGCTGCCCACAGCGCCTTTTCCTCGGTCGCGCCCAGCAGCCTTATTTTCCTGAGTTCGGCCAGATACTGGCTCAACACGGCAATCATCCCCGCTTAGAAATTAAACCTGGCCTCTACGCCCAGCCGCTGGCGGCGATACTCGTCCACCGCCCCGGTTATGCTGAACCGGCGGTTTAGGTCGTAGCGGATCAGGGCGCTTGTCTCCTGATGGTCGACTCCGATCGTATAGCTGATGAACAGCCTGTCGGTAACGTATTTGCCTATTTCGATGTTGTATACTTCCCGGTCGAGGGCTGACGTCGACGCCCTGTTGCTCTTGCCGTTCACATTTGTCTCGCTGGGAAGAGTGTCGCGCACAAGGCGGAATTCGTCAAGTCCGAAGGAATTGCGGAAAGCACCCTCTGCTTCGGCTACGAAGGTCATCTGCAGCCCCGCGTCAAGCAGGCCCATAAACTCGTCACGGCCCAGGCCCGTATCCCGGCTGCTGTCCCCCGCGCTTTGCTTATCGGAGTAACGGCTGCGAAGCGTGAGAAGCGACAGTATCTGCTGCTGGTTCATCGCCGGTTCGGAGCTGAGGTGAAATTCCATCGCGTCCGGCGGTCCGTTAACCGCCAGTTTGACTCTGGTGTATTCCAGCTTGGTCTCAGCGGAAAGCCTAACGACCGGCAGGAACGATCTGTGGCGGACGAAGTCGGCGCGGCCGGTGTCGACCTTGAACTGGGTGCGCAGGTAGTTTACCGTGCCCCGGACGACGCTGAAGCTGCCGGATGTCCTGGGTGCCGCCGTCGAACCGGCGAACTGAGCCTTGCCTTCCACCAACAGGTCATAGAAGTAGGGGTTGAACAGTCTCACCTTTTTGGCGGCGACAATCTCCAGATCCAGGCCTATGTCGAGGCCTGTGGGCGAAAACTCGGGCACCAGGGGCACATTGATCGTCGTGCTGTCGAAAATGAGTTGCCCGCCCAGGACCGGTTTCCCGTTGCCGGAATTCAGGGTCAGCGTTCCTTCGAGCGGCCCTTTGAAATACTTGTGGTTTACGCCCAGCTTGTCCAGCACGAGTAGCAGGCGGTAATCGGCGAGAGCCAAACCGTTGATAGAGGCCGTACCGCTTAAGCGGTACGACCCGCCGCCCATGCTTCCATCAAAGGTTATTATATTAATTTTATCACCTTCGAACTGAATATCAACCCCAACTTTTTGAATCGGGTCGGCCAGCGGCTTCAGTTTGACGGTGCCATCCTTTATGACGATGCTGCCGTGCAAGAGCGGTTGCGCCAGCGTGCCCCCGATCGTCACTTCGCCTTTTGTTGCGCCGGAGGCCCAGGCCACTTCGTCGGTCAGCAGGGGAAGGATGCTCAGGTCAGCCTGTTCCAGGCGCACTTTTAAGTCCATCTGGTCGGCGACGGTAGCCTGGGCCCGGCCCTCGCGGTTGAGGGCGGCCAGGGGGATGGTGCCGTAGGCGCTGGCCCGGTGCGGCCCCTTCGTAAACATCAGCTGGTTGACGTGGATGCTGCCTTTGTCGAGAATGAACAACCCATACAGGGCATCGAAGGTGGCGTTGGCCACGCCGCCGCCGTTTATCTCCAGCGACATGGCGGCGTGGGGGCTGTATGACGTTCCTGTGACCTGGGCAGTGAAGGTGAGCTTGCCACGGGCATCGACCGTCGAATCGAGCCAGGCGGTCAGAAGTCCGGCATCAAGCCCCCGGCCGCTTACCTCGATATCAAGCGGGCCCCCCATCGCGGCCGTGCCCTGGGCCGCCAGCACTCCGTCGCCCTGCTTGGCGAAAAAGCGGTTGATCGTGACAACATTGTTGTTGAGGGCGATGTCGGCCTCGATGTTGTCCAGGGGGTAGTTCTTGATCTTGCCCTTGGTGAGCGTGCCTGTCAGCCACATATTCGGCTTGGTTACGGTACCGCCCAAGGTGATGTGGCCGTCGAGGCGGCCCTCGATGTCTTTGGCCGGAATGTTGAGGATGGCGAGCAGTCCGGCAACACTGCCGTTTTGGGCGTTCAGATCGCCGTATAACGTGCCGGCCGCAAAGCCGATTCCGCCGGAGAAGGAGAATTTGCCTTCACCCTGCGAAAACCCGAAATTCGGTACCGCAAGTTGTTCGCTGTCCACGCTGATTTCGCCGTTGATGCCGGTGAGTTCCTGGCCGTTTAGCTTCAGGCTTTGGGAAGTGATTTCGCCGCTGAACACCGGAGCCGCGGAAGTTCCGGTCAGGCGGCCGGCGAAATGGGCCCGGCCGGACACCGGATAGGGATAATTGAAATGGAGGGTCGCAAGGTCGATATCCTTTGCCGCCACGTCGATATTAAGGTTGCCGGCGGCGGAGATGGTGCCGGCGAAGCGGACCTCGGCATTGAGCGAATTGACGACGAAATCACGAAACTCGGTGGTTCCGCTCTGGCGGCGATAATTACCTTCGGCCCGGGCGATAAGCTGGCCGCGGAAACTGCCCTCGGTCAGCCTGAGCCTGCCCTCGGCCGAGGCTGACGCCATTGGGCCGGTTATCGTTACGTCGTTGTCGACGTTGCCGGTCAGTTGCTCACCAGGCATAATAAGTTTTACGAGATTTTCGGCTCTCGCCTGGCGGGTGGCGACGGTTAAGTTAAGCCGGTGATCGCCGGTAAGACCGACGCTGCCGTTGACCACGTGCCTGGTGACGCCGTTTTGCGCTTCCACCCCTTCGAGGGTAAGGGTGTCGCGGGTGACTGTCAGGTTGCCTTTGGCGAGGGCGAAGGGCTGATAAAGAGCCCGGCCGTCATAGACCGTAAAGCTGGCCGACAGTCGCGGGGCGTCGGCTGTACCGTCCACCCTCCCGGATGCGTCGGCCCGTCCGGCAAGGTCGATCCCCCCGGCCTGAGCCGCCAGGATGTCGAGCGGCACTCCCTGGCCGAAGAAGGTCAAGGCCAGCTGGCCGTTATCCGCCGATCCGCTGGCGGTCAGCACACCGGAACCCGGGAACTCCATGGTTATGTAGTCGACCGCCAGTCTGTTGCCCGCCTTGGAAAAGCCGGCGGACAGGGTCGCAAAAGGGATGCCCTCGATTCTTCCCGCCACAGCCTGCACCGAGCCGGCAATCTGCGCGAAGGCCAGATTATCCTTCCCCGCCAGACGCAAATCGATATCGCCGCGACCGGCCAGGCTTACCCCTAAGCCGGGTAGGGCGGACAGATCGAGGCCTCGGCCGTTAACCGCCAGGTTGTATTCCCGCTTGTCGGACACGAAGGTGCCTGTGCCGCTAATCTTGCCGCCAAACATATCGGCATTGAGGCTGATTACCGGTTGGGCGGGAGAACCGGCGATGACGGCCGTGAAAGACACCGGCCCGCTGATGGGAAGAGCGCTGCCCAAGGCTGCCGGATCGAAATCACGGGCGCTGACCGTCAGGCCGAGCACCGGCACAGCGCCGTCAATGGCGATTTTTCCCCGCACTTCGATGTCCTGGCCGTAAATCTTGGCGGAAAGCGGGAAAAAAAATACCTGTTTATCGCTGAAGGCTACGCTGCCGCGGGCCCCCGTCACCGCCAGGCCGGCGACGTCGATATTGACGCCGTCAAGTTTGGCCTCGCCGGCGTAAGTTATTTCGCCTTTGTCACGCCGCAGTATCACCTGCGCCTGGGCGAGACGGCCTCCGGCCGGTTTGGTCGCCAACCCTGCCGGCAGCAAAGCTTCCAGCCCGTCAAGCTCCAGGTTGGTGGCGCCGGCGGCCAGTATGCTCGATCCTTCGCTGCTGACCCGGCCGGCCAGTTCAAGCGGCGCTCCCTTGTATTCGGCAGTAAGCCGCAGGGCTATGTCCGGTTTGGCGGCAAAATCGAAATCAGCGTCAATATTGCCGAGCTGCCAGCGCCCCTCCGGCATAGCAACGGTAACTGTCCCCTTGCGGATGGCGATCTTGCCGCCGAAGGACGAGTCACCCGAACGGGTTTTGTCGAGCAGGTCATCGATATTCCACTGGCCGTCCGCCCGGCGGTCGAGATAAATCTGCGGCTCCTCAAGCAGCAGTTCGCTGACCGCTTCCACGGCCGCCACGCCCCGCAATATCGCCAGCGGACTGTACGTGACCGTCACCTTTTCCCCCGCCGCGATCGGCTGGCCGCGGTCGTCGCGTATGATGACGTCATGTAGCAATACCCTGTTGAGCGACGTTATCTCAAGGCCTTTTACCGAGACAGGGCTTCCCAGCGCCTTGGTCAACTCGGTTTCCAGCTTGCCGCTAACCTCGGACATGACGGTTTGGCTCTTATTAAATATATAAGCGCCGGCCACACTGGCAACCACCAAAGCCACTACAGCCAGTACTATGGCTTTTTGCCGCATATGAGCCTCCCGCATCATAATCGTGATCTTAGACTATTTTCGACGCGGGCGAAAGCCTTCCTTTTAATTAAACGCTGGTAATAAAATTCAGACAATGCACGCCTCGTATTATCTCCGGAAATGTGTGGGTTATTCGCCAATATTTTTCTGCGTTACCGTGCCCGGGACGGAGCACCGCGTTCCCGGCGGGCGGTCGAAACAGAGGCCGGAGCTGCTGCCCCGGCCTCGCGTGGTTGTCAGTTTACGGTTACACCCATGGCCTTGTCGAGTTTGGCCTTGCTGGTATTATAATCGTACAGCGCCTGGATGTAGTTTGTTTTGGCCTGGGCCAGCGCCAGCTGGGCGTCGATGACGTCGAGGTTTGTGCCGACGCCGGCGTTATAACGGACCTGGGCGATGCTGAAATCTTCCTCCGCCTTGGCGACCGCCACCTTGCTGGTGTCGATGCGCTTTTCGGCCTCCTTCATGCTGAGATAGCTTTGGCGCACCTCGAGGGAGACATTATCCTTCGTCTGGCGGTACTGCTGGTCCGCCTTGACCACGCTGGACTCCGCCTCCTTGACCTTGGAGAGGGTGAGGTTGGTATCGAACAGGGTCAGCGATGCGGTCACATAGACCGACCAGTTGCTGTTCTTGCTGCCGGGAAATCTGTCGTCGGTCCAGTTGTTGGAGCCGACGAGCGAAACGGCGGGCAGAAAGCCGCTGCGGGCTACCTTGACCCCTTCCTTGGCCCCCTGCAGGCTATATTCGGCCTGCAGTATGTCCGGCCGGTACTGCATAGCGAACTTGACGCCGTCGTTGAGGGTCAGTTTCGATTGTTCGTATTTCAGCTCTTCCTTGAGCTTGATGTCGGTGTCGAGCGGCAGGCCGACGACATTGTTGAGGTTGGCCATCGCGAGATCGTAGTTGTTCTGGGCGATTATAAGGTTTTGCTGGGCGTCGGCCAGTTCGACCTCGGACCTGAGCACGTCCGATTTGGCGACCGTGCCGACGTCGTACTGGGCCTGGACGTTCTTCAGGTGGGCGGCGAGGTTGTCGACCGACTCCTGCCTCACCTGGAGCAGGTTGCGGGTCTGCAGCAGGTTGAAATAGGCGGTCGTAGCGTCCAGTTTCAGCTGTTGCCTGGTTTCGGCAACGCCGAGGTCGGCTGACTTGAGACCGTATTTGGCCTGGCCGATGGCGCCGTCGACTTTCCCGCCGCTGTACAACGGCAGCGATAGTCTGACGGTGTTGTTGAAGTCGTTGGTGGGCGTAGGAGTGGGGTTGATTGTCGACGGGGCTGATTTTGCCCGCGCATCCCGATGCTCGAAGCCGAGGGTGGGACCTTGCCCGGCCTGGGCTTCCCTAAGCGCCCAAGAGGCCTTGTCCTGTTCGGACACGGCGATTTTCAGCGTCGGGTTGTTCTGCAGCGCCAAGTTGATGCTGTCCTCGAGCGACAGTTCCACAGGCGCCGCGAAAGCAACGGCGCTCAGCAGCATGTAGCCGCAAGCGACCGCCAGGGCCAGGCTTTTCTTTCCTATCAACTGATGCGTCATGGTTACTCCTCCTGAACCGTATGTAGCGTGGCTTTCGCCGCATGGACGGTTTCCATTTTTCAGGCAATTGACTGGATAGTCAGTTCCAATTCTCATTATAGTGTTTGAAACAGGGTGCTGTCAACACCATTCTAAAAGGTATGGCGCACGCCGACATAGGTGTTTTGGGACGGCTGCTTGTTGAGGCTGTCGGTTTGGCCAACGATAAAGGTATTCGGCGCTATTTCGTACTGGGTGCGGAGTTTGACGCGGACATCGTTCGGGTCGTAGACGTCAAGCGACAGGCGCAGCTGCTTGCCCAGCATGGCGTCGGCCCCGATCCCGGCTTTGCCTTCGACGACACCGGCGCGGCCGGCGAAGTGCTCGTCGCCCTTGCCGACCTGGAAGTTGGCCTTCTGGTTGTCGCCGATTCCGCTTACGCCGATGACGGCGAAATCGTTCGGCGAGGTGTTGATGCGGACATCGGCGTTGCTTTTATATTTGTTGGTGTGGCCGTTATGAAGCACCTCGAAGCCGGTTTCGACCTTGATGTTCTCGATCTTGGTCAGCATCTTGTTGGCTTTATCGCTGACCGACCGGGTATTGCGAAGAGTTTCCTTGATATTTTTGGCCGTTTCCGGGTCGGTCACGATATCTTCCACGGAAGCGGCGATCTTCTCCACCCGGACGCTGGTGTTCTTGAGATTCTGGATGGTTTCCTTGAGGTCTTTGGCCGTCTGGCCGTTGTTGTCCACGGCGGCCACCATTTTGTCGACCCGGGCCGCGACATCCTTGAGATTGGCGGACATGTCGCGCAGGTTGCTGACCATGGCGCTGACATCGTGTTCGTTATTGCCGGCCATTCTGGCAAGCGCGGCGCTGAACTCGCCGAGGCGGTCGGTGATGTCGCGAGCATTGAGGGCGGTTGACTTCAGCGCCGCCTTGACCTTCTCGTCGCCGAGCACCTCGTTGAGCGACTGAACAAGTCTTTGTACGTCAGCCAGCGCCCTGTCGGCGGAACTCACCAGGTGATCGAACCCGCGCGGGTCTTCGCCGACCACGCTTGCGCCGGGCTGCAAGTAACCCGAGCTTTGCCGCGGCGGCACGATGTTGATGAATTTTTCGCCGAGCAGGCCGTCGGTGCCGATGGTGAATTTGGCCCCCTCGGGAATCTTGACGCCGGGGTTGATCCTGAGCCGCACCTCTACCCCCTTGTCGCCGGCGCGCACGGAGTCCACCCTGCCGACGTCGACGCCGGCATAGCGGACGACGTTGCCCTCTTTGAGGCCCCCGACCTCGCTGAATGTTACCTGGACGGGATAACCCTTCTCGCCAAAGGAGATGCCGCCGAGATAAACAATCATATATCCTAGCAGCAACAGCCCGATCAACGATATCGCGCCCACCTTTGCTTCAGTGCTAAGATTCACTTTTTCTCGACCTCCTTTTGACGAGCTCGCCGGGCCTTGCCCAGCCGTGGATGAACTGTTGGACGATGGGATTGGCTGATTTCTTGATCTCGCTGACCGTGCCGATTTCGATGATGCGGCCGCCGTAGATCATGGCGATCCGGTCGGCGATGTTGAAGGCGCTCGACATGTGGTGGGTGACGACCACCGAGGTGACGTTGAGGATGCGCCGGGTGCTGCAGATCAGGCGGTCGATGGTTGTCGACATTATCGGGTCAAGCCCGGCGGTGGGTTCGTCGTACAGCACGATTTGCGGGTTGACGGCGATCGCCCGGGCAAGGCTGACGCGTTTCTTCATGCCCCCCGACAGTTCGCTCGGCATGACGCCCTCCTGGCCGGCAAGGCCGACCATTCTGAGCCGCCGGCGAACCGCCCGGTCTATTTCCTCCTCCGATAGCGCAGTGTGCTGCCGCAGGCCGAAGGCCACGTTTTCGCCCACCGTCATCGAATCGAACAGAGCGGAGTATTGAAAGACCATCCCCATTTTTTGGCGGATGATATTCAGCTCTTCTTCGCTGGCGCGGGAGATTTCCCGGCCGTTGATCCAGATTTCCCCGGCCGAGGGCTTGAGGAGCCCGATCATCAGGCGCAGGATGGTGCTCTTGCCAGAGCCGCTGGGGCCGATGATCACCATTATTTCGCCTTCGGCGATGTCCAGGCTGATGTTGTCGAGCACCTGCTTGTTGCGGAAGGCCATGCTTACGTTTTCCAGCTTGATCATGGCTCCACCCCTAGCGGTACAAAATCAGCGACAAGAAATAATTGCTGATGAAAATCAAGATCATCGAGGTAACCACCGAGCCCGTCGTGGCCTTGCCTACGCCCTCGGCCCCTTCGGCGGTCGTCAGCCCCTTGTAGCAGCCGATAATCGCGATAATGGCGCCGAAGAACATGCTTTTGACGAGGCCGCCGGTCACATCGTTTACAACGGTGAACACTTTGACCGAATTAAGAAAGGTGAAGGAGTTGATGCCAGCGTAAAGCGTGGCGACCAGGTACCCGCCGACCGTGCCGATCATGTCGGCGAAAATCACGAGGATCGGCAGCATGAAAACGCACGCGATCAACCGCGGCACTACCAGATAGGCGACCGGGTTGGTCGCCATCACCCGCAGGGCGTCGATCTGTTCGGTAACCTTCATCGAACCGATCTCGGCCGTTATGGCGGCGCCGACGCGACCGGCCGCCACAACGCCGGTCAGCACCGGCGACAGTTCGCGGCCCACCGCGATCGCCACCACCCCGCCAACAGACGACTGGGCCCCGTATTTGATGAATTCGTGGGCGATCTGCACCGTCATGACCATGCCGGTGAACAGCATGGTGAGGGCAACGATCGGCAGAGAATCGACCCCCAGATGGGCCATCTGCCGCAGAACGTGCCCCGGGTGGGGCGAGCGTCTGAGGCTCGCAACCGTCTGCCCGACCAGCAACACGACCTGGCCGGTATGTTCGAGGACATCGATAACTTGGCGGCCTATGCGTTCCAGCAGGGGTATAAGCATGGGGTACGACCTCTCACCGCCGGCGTCGTGGTTGCGCCGGCGCAATATAGTCGGCAAACGCGCTGCTACATTCTACGTAAAACCGGGGAAATAAATGCCATTTTCTGGCTGGGAAGGATAGTCATTACCGAAAAAGGAATCGTTTTTGCATATATTTCGGTATATATTCAATGCCATTCAGCCTTTTCCCTGCAAAAAGCCGCCGAATCGCCGGGTATTTACTGGCTGCGGCGGCAAGCGCCGCCTGACGGGTGAACGGCCTGCCGCCTCCATCTCAAGAAAGTACTATAATTACTGTAATTATAGTATCTACAGTAATTATAACGACCTGGTTAACTTGGTTTCGCTTTAATCGTTGTCCGTCGTTGCCGTCGGCCCTACTTCCTCCCCCTCGCTGCTGCCGCGGCGAGCGCCTCGGCAGCGGGCAGCGGTAAACGGCGCCGCCAATATAGCCCCCTGGAGCCGCGTGGCCCGCCAGGAGCCCCTTAGACGCAAAATCCCCCGGGCAATACAACTTTGCCCGGGGGAGAGAATTTAGAGCCTCACAGAGACTGCTGGCTGTCGTCGCTTTTCACCTTCCACTCGTATAGCACCGACTTGCCTTCGGCGATCGGATCGCCTTTTTCGATGTTGACGATGACCTGGGTATCGCTGTCGATGATATACTCGGTGCTGAGGGCGCTCTTGCTGTCCGGCCTTTTGACGGCATCGACGCTTTTTCCGGACCGTAGGGGAGTCTGCGTCTGGCCGGGCGCAGCGTTAGGCTTGGGAATGGGTTCGAGCTTGGTAGGCGGCGCCTTCGCCGTGCCCAGGCCGCCGAGGAATTCGCCGGCTTCGCCGCTTAGCACCTCGACGACGATGTCGTTGTTGCGATCCCGTTCGGCCAGTTCTTTTATCATGTCGTCAAAAGTCTTCGTTTTGAGCTTGCCGTAGGTCTGCAACAGCTCCTCATCGCCCTTCTGGCGCCTGGCCAGCAATTCGAGGAGCGGTATCATGCCGCCGCCGCGCACCTCAAGGGTCAGCGGCCCAGGCTGCTGATCGAGGGGCACGGTGAAGGGCACCTTGACGGTCACCGTCTCGCCGCGGAAAGGTTTGAGACTTACCGCTATCTCGATCTTGTCGCCCGGTTTGGCTGACGCGACGACGGGATGCGCCTCCATGATGGTGGCGGTGCGCCGTTCGGGATCAACAGTCGCCTCCACCTGCACGTCGATGATATCGACCGGCCGGAACTGGTTGCCGGCCAGGAGGGCCATGAGTTCGTACAATTCGCTTATCGCCGCCTCGCCGATATTGGCCGGGCTGTAGAACATGTTTTCCCGTTTGAATGTGTCGCCCGGCATGTTGCGGGCGGAGATTTCGAACGTGATCTTGGCTGTGCCGGCGCCGATCCTGTCGGCGGTTTTTTCGATCACGCTAAGCACCGAGGCGGCGGCCAGCACGGGGAAGAGCTGTTCGTCCTGCACTACCTGGATGCTGGCGTCGCGGGAAGTTCCCAGCGCCCGGTCGACTATGTTTACCCTGAGCGGCACGACGCTGGGAAACTTGTCGAGCTGACCGGCCACGCCGGCGCCCCGGTCCTGGTCGATAATCCCCACGGCCGGGCCGATTGCGCCGACCTTGAAAGAATTCTCCATGCCGGTCACGGTCGTGAATACATAGGCGCTGGTCAGGAAGTAGCCTGTGCCGCCTTTCTTGAGGAAAGGATGGCCGAAGGCCAGCACCTTGTTGCCCTCGGTATAAGTAACGGTGCCCATGGCCCCCAGGCTGACGTCGCCGCGGACGAGCTGCACGCCGACCGCGCTGCCGGGTTCCAGCGGCCCGAACCGGGTGTCCGCCGGCGCTTCGCCGACGGCATACGGCATCAGCTTATAGGGCTTGAGCTTCTCGGTCAGCAGGGCCATGGCGCGGTCGCCGAAGCCCGCGGCCATCAGGGGCGTAGCGGTTCCATCCATGCCTTCCGCGGGTTCCTTGTCGGCGTCCTTGTTCGCCGGCTCGTCTTCAGGCTTTTGTTCGCCAGGCTCCTGGCCCGCTTTGCTTTCGGTCTGATCCTCAAGATTGATCTCTTCCTCGGGCACGCGGATCTTGGGGGTGGGCATATCCCATAATTTCAGCATGTCGGCGATCGGGGTGACCATCCCGATTTTATGGTCGGTGAACGTCCACCCGTAAGCAATGGCGCCGACAAGCTTGCCGTCGATATACACCGGGCTGCCGCTCATCCCCTGGGCGATGCCGCCGGTCCGGTCGATGACGTTGCCGAAAGTGCGCACGAGAATCAGATCGCCGGAAGGTCCCTTATCCTTCATTATCCCAAGCACTTCTACGCCGAATTCTTCGATCTGGGTCCCGAACACCACCGTTTTGGCGATGCCCTGCATCCCTGCGCGGACATCCTCCAGCGGCATTATTTCGGGAGCCGCGGCAGCCATCGCCGTAGGAAGCGACAACAGCGCCGCCAGCAGCACCACCCGGCATAACCTGAATAAGAACGCCATTCAATCAATCCTTTCCCTATTTACGAGGCTCGATCCTAACCAGCACATCGCCGGAACGGATCATTTGGCCGGGTTTCACCAGCACTTCCCTGACATTGCCGTCAACGTTGGCCCGCACGGCAATCGCCGGGCCGGTGAGGCCTTCAACCCTGACCAGGACGTCGCCTTCGCGGACGCTGGCGCCGGGTGCGGCCAGGCCGTCGGCCAGCACGCGGCCGGACAGCACGCCCTTCTGGTCCACCAGCGGACCCGAGGCCATGGCCCAGGCCACCGCCGCCACCACCAGCACTACGGTCAAAATGGCTACACTCTTGGGTCGGAACATTTCTCCCCACCTCCGTTTCTTACTACCCATTATACATTATCACTGCTATTTGGCAAGGCTGCCGGCGACGACCGCCAGGGCGTTGCCTACCTTGCGCTCGCGGCCGTCCGACGGCCTGTTGATGACTTTGTCGTTGATAACCATTTCGCTCGAGCCGCCGCCGTCAAGGTTCATGGCGTCCTCCGCCCCCAGTTCCTGCATGAACAGCGCCATCTCCAGGAGGGTAAGCCCGGCGCTCGCCGCCTGGCGGCCGTCGACCACCACGAGGAGAATCTTTCCGTCCTTGGTCAGGCCGATAGCGGTGCGGGGGGCGCGGCCGCCGGCGACATCGCTGCCGAACTCCTCGGTTTTCGTCGTCAGATAGACGCTGCCTTCCTTGACGAGCATCGGCCCGGCCCCGAGGGCGTGCGTGGTGCCATCCCAAGGCTGGCCGAGGGTCTGGCGGATGGTGACGATGTCGCCGACTTTGAGGCCGGCCATATCCCTGGCTGCCGCCCCGTGCGCCGACAGCACCACGCTACCCGCGGATATGGGGGTGTTGCCCTGGCCGATGGCGGTTATCCGTCCGTCCGCGGCGACCACATATTCGGCGCCGTAGTTGTTGGTGCCGGTTGCCGCGCCGAAATAGCCGGTGTAAAGAATCAGTTCGTCGTCCCCCCGGCTGCGGTTTACGCCGCTGAGCGCGACTTTCCCGCCGCCCAGTTCGACGTCCCCCCGCCAGCTTATCTGGTCGAACGCGATCCGCCCGTCGGGGAAAATCCCCACCGCCGTGCGCGCGATGGTGGGCGAACTGACGATTTCGCCGTCAATCTTCATCAGACCGATAATTTCGCCGTTCAAGGCAAAGTAGGAGCCGTTGACGGCCGCTGCCGCCCGCACGCCCGCGCTCATGGAGGCCAGCGTCTCCAGGCCTTGCACCGCCCCGTTGGACAGCACCGGCTGCAGGGTGAATCCCGCCTTGGGGTCGACGAGGAGAATGTGGGCCTTGACCGGCCCGAACGGCTGGCTCCTGAGCCAGTATGTATAGGTGACCCCCGGCTTTATCTGCTGCTCGCTCTTTTGCTCGTAGAGCTTGAACAGATCGACGACTAGGCGGTTGGGTTTGGCGAGCTTGAAAACTTTGTGGTTCACCGTCATATTGAGGTTGACGACCGCCCTTACCAGGCCGGGGCCATTCTCCTGAAGCTGGACGGAGGCCACGAAGGGGTCGTTGAGGACCACCTGACGGAGCGCTTCTTTGCCGGCGGTCGCCGGCATGTCGATGAGGAGGCGGAGAGGGTCCTGCTCAAGAACGACGTCAAATTCCGGCACGGCGGTCATATCGAAGACCAGCCGGACCTTTTCCGGCGTCTGATGAAACCTGATCTTCTGAACGACGGCGGGAGCGGCCTCGGCCGAGGCAGCGGCCAGGATGATCAATACCGCTAGAAATATGCTGATGCTGCGACAGAGCTTCGTCAAATCCGTCCCTCCCCTTAATGGTAAAAAGCCAAGCACTAGCGGGGTGCCTGGCCTTTGTTTTTGCTTGCCGCATCGCTGGCGGTGAGCTGGCGGTAAAGCATTTCGGCCAGGCCAGCGCCTCCGGCTTGCGCCATATTTTTGGTCATCTCGCTGTCAAGGAGCGAGCGCATGATGTCTTCCTGGGAACTGTTGCCGACCAAGCCGGTTTTCGGCACCGTTTTGCGCATCTCCTTGAGGAGCAGATTGAGAAATACCGCTTCCATCTCTTTGCAGGCCGCTTTGAGCTTGGCATCTTCCTGGGCGTCCCGCGCACCGGCCGGGTTAGCGACAGCTTTAGCCGCATTTGCCCTGCCGGGCGGCGGTCCTTCGATTTTCATGACCAGTCACCGCCCCTAAATGAGCTGCAGTTCGGCATGGAGCGCGCCGGCAGCCTTGATGGCCTGGAGAATGGATATGACGTCGCGGGGCGTGGCGCCGACCGCGTTGAGGGCACTGACGAGATCGCTGACATTGGCCGTGGCCGGCAGAACGATAAGCGGCGCCGGCTGCTCCTTGGCCTCCACCGTCTTGTTCTGGGTAACCACCGTCGAGCCGCCCGAAAACGGCTGGGGCTGCGACACCTCGGTGGACGAGGCGATCCTGACCGTCAGCCCGCCCTGGGCGACGGCCACGGTGTCGATAGTCACATTGCCGCCCATGACGACCGTGCCGGTGCGTTCGTTGACGACGACCTTGGCGGCGTTATCGGGGGTGACGGGCAGCTCCTCCAGGGCGGAGACGAAGCCGACCAGGTTGCCGGCGTATTCCAGCGGCACATACACCGAGACCGAGGCGGCGTCCCGGGCTTTGGAGATAGGCCCGAAGCGGCGGTCGATCGCCTCGGAGACGCGGTTCGCGGTGGTAAAGTCAGGCTTGTTGAGGACAAACACGACACTGCCGCTGGCTTCGAATTGGGTGGCAACTTCGCGTTCCACGATGGCGCCGCTGGGAATCGAGCCGACGGTGGGGAAATTCTTCTGCTGGCTCGCCCCGCCGCCGCCAACGGAGAATCCGCCGACCGAGAGCGGTCCCTGGCCGACGGCATAGACGGCGCCGTTGGCCGCCTTAAGCGGCGTCTGCAGGAGCGTGCCGCCCTGGAGGCTCTTGGCGTCGCCCATGGACGAAACGGTTATGTCGATGGTATCACCAGGCTTGACGAACGGCGGCAACTGCGCGGTCACCATGACCGCGGCCGCGTTCTTAGGCTGCAGCTGGGATGCCGACACGGTGATACCGAAGGTTTTCAGCATATTGACGATCGACTGGATGGTAAAGGTGGCCTTGTTGGAATCGCCTGTGCCGGCAAGGCCGACAACGAGGCCGTAGCCTACCAGCTGGTTGCTGCGCACCCCCTGCAGCTTGGCCACATCCTTGATGCGGGGGCCGTAAGCCAGGGCAGGTATGGCGCTGGCGGCCAGAAATACCATGATCAGGCTGAAGGCGATCAATCTGCGCATCTCACAAATCCTTTCCAGCTAGAACAGGAGATTGAATATCTGGGTGAGGATTCCCTGCCGCTGTTTGTTGGCGATCGGGCCCTTGCCGGCGATCTTGAGCTGGGCGTTGGCGACGTTGTACGACATCACGGCGTTGTCGACGCTGACATCCTCGGGGCGCACCTCGCCGGTGATGGTTATTTTCTGCTCCTCGCCGTTCTGATTGATGCTCTGCGTCCCGGAGACCACAAGATTGCCGTTCGGCTTGACCGCCGTCACCTGGACGGTGATCCGGCCGGATACGGTGTTGGTGTTGGAGATTTTGCCCTCGCTTTTAAAGCTGTCGCTCCCGCTGGCGTTGGCGGCGGCAATAAATTTCAGCATGCCGGTGCCGGCTTTCATATCGGTGCTGCCGGATTTGGAGTTGGAGGAGTTGCCGCTGCGGCTGGCGGTCGAGGACTCGTCGATGATGATCGTCAGGCTGTCGCCGACGGAGCGCGCCCTACGGTCGCCGAACAGGCTGGTCTGGTCGCTCCACAGCGACGCAGCCTCGGCCTGCGGCTGCAGCGGGACGAGCAACGCGAACGCCAGGACCATCGACAGGATTATAACTTTTATGTGAATATTCGACACCACGATCACTTCACCTTCCACCGTAAATTATTACCTGGACGGTATTCGTATCGACGACCCGGGCGCTGACGATCCGCTTGGAGATGACGTTCTGCACCCGGATTACCTCGCCTTCGCGGCCTTCCTGCATCGCCTGGCCGCCGGCGGTTATGACCATGCCGCCCGCCTTGACGAGGATCGTCACATTCGTGCCCCGCTTGATGAGCACCGGCTTGTCGACGGCGGCCTCGGTCAGCGGCGTCCCGGCGGTCACCGGGCGGCGGGCGGCCAGGCCGAGCACTTTGTCGATGCTGGTGACATAGCCGGCCATCTTGCCTATTTCGCGCCGTTCCACACGCACATTCTCGGTCGTGATTTCTTCGCGGGCCGCGATGTTGCGGGCCGCGACCACCACCTGCTGATAAGCCTTGACGTTGAAGCGGAGGCTTACCGTCGTGAACGGCCGCCCGTCGGTGCTGACGGACACGACGACGCCGGTGGGGGCATTGTAGCGGATGCCGGCGGGCATATCGGCCTTGAGGTCGACATGGCCGAGGGGCACCTGGATATCGGGCGCCGTGCCGAGCGGGGTTATCGCCAGTTCGTTGTCGCCATCCCCGCCAAGCTGATTCTGCAACGCTTCGGCCGCCGCCGCCGCCAGCCGTTCGCCGCTGATGGTCTGGGCGGCGGTCGTGACGACGATCGTCGGCGGCACCGTCCAGGTTATTTCGCTCAAGTCGGCGTTCGCAGCGGCCAGGCGCGCGCCCAGCGCGTCGCTGGTAAGGGCCAGGCGGTGTCCCGGCGACGGAGCGTTGCCGAGCTTGATGGCGGCCAGTTCCTTGATTCTGTCCTTGTCGTCGCCGGTTATCGACGCCAGTTCGCCGAGGGTGAGCTGCGGCCCGGTAACGGTAACTTCGGCGTTGACCGCCACCGCGACAGGCGCGGCCCAAGCGGGCGCGGCCAACAGGCACAGGACCGCCAGCAGCACCAGTATTCTAGCCATTGCCTTCACCTAACGCTTAAGATTGGCGGCAATCTCCAACATCGAGTCGCTGGTCGTGATCGCCTTGGAGTTCATCTCGTAGGCGCGCTCGGCGACGATCATGTTGACCATCTCTTCGACAACCTGGACATTGGCCATCTCCAAGTATTTCTGGACAAGCGTGCCGGCGCCGTCCGTGCCCGGGTTGGATACCACCGGCGCGCCGGAGGCGTCCGTCTCCTTCAGGAGGTTGCGGCCGACGCTCTCCAGACCGGCCGGGTTGATGAAGCGGGCCAGCTGAATCTGGCCGAGATCCTGCGCGGCCGTCTGGTTGGGCATTTTGACCGTCACGCGGCCGTCGGAGGAAATGCTGATTTCGGTGGCGCCCTCGGGGATGGTTATCTGCGGTTCGAGCGGAAAGCCCTCGGACGTCACCATCCGGCCGGTGCTGTCCCGCTTGAAGGCGCCGTCGCGGGTGTAATTCAGCGTTCCGTCCGGCATGGTGATCTGGAAGAAGCCGTCGCCTTCGATGGCGACGTCAAGCTCGTTGCCGGTGTTCTGGAAGTTGCCGGTTGTGTAGATCTTCTGCGTGGCCACCTGGCGGACGCCGTGGCCCATCTGGATGCCTGTGGGCAATTGGGTATCAGGGCCGGTCGTCGCCCCCGGCTGGCGGATGGTCTGGTACATCAGGTCCTGGAAGTCGGTGCGGCTTTTCTTGAAGCCGGTGGTATTGACGTTCGCCAGGTTGTTGGAAATAACGTCAATATTGGCCTGCTGGGCTACCATGCCCGTGCCGGCCGTCCATAACGCGCGCATCATATTAAGTTTACCTCCCGGTTTTCCGATTTCAGGCCGCCTCAGTCGGTCGGCGACCCCCGGGGCTTCCGTGCAAAACAGTCCAGCCCCAAATCATTATTTTTCAGCACTGCGGTCGTTCAGAAGCGACCTTTATTCTTAAACTTTAAACTCTGCCTACTTCGTTCACTGCCTTGTCCAGCAGCGAGTCGTGCGCCTGCACGGCTTTGGCGCTTATTTCGTACGCCCGGTAGCCGGTGATGAGGTTGACCATTTCGGAGACGACGTTGACGCCGGAAAGTTCGAGAAAGCCCTCACGCACCTGGATCACCGCTTCCGGCTCTTCCTGTTGCCCGGGTCCGGCGGCGTAGAGGTTCGCGCCTTCCTTGACCAGTTGCTTCTCGTCGGCGAAGACGGCGATTCGCAGCGTGTCGGCTTCGGCGTTGTCCACCATTATCCGGCCGTCCTCGACGATATAGACCTCGTCCTCGGGATCGCCGAGATTGATGGCGCCGCCCTGGCCAAGCACCCGGTAGCCGTCCTGGGTCACCAGTTCGCCGGCGCCGCTACGGGTGAAGCTGCCGTTCCTGGTGTAGCGGACCCCGGCCGGCGTTTCCACCGCGAAAAAGCCGCGGCCTTCGATGGCCAGATCGTATTTGTTGCCGGTCGGCCTCATGCCCCCCTGCGCGTGGATGGTGGCGACCTCGTCGATGACCGAACCGACTCCCATGCTGCCGATGGCCGGGCGGTTCGGCCCGTCGTTGATCCGCTGGATGAGCATGTCGCGAAAGTCCTTGCTGACGGCGATGTCCTTGCGGAAGCCCGGCGTGCTGGCGTTCGCCAGGTTGTTGGCGATGACGTCGGTCCGCGTCGCTTCGGTCATCATCCCCGAGCCGGCTGTATAAATTCCCCGTATCATCCATTCACCTCCTACTCTATTTATCGGTTAAACGCACGATTTCTTAAGCGTTTGGCGCCAGGAAAGTTGTGGAACGGGCGAAAAAATGAAGACCGTCCGAGGAGCGTATCGCTCGGACGGCCGGGCTTGTCAGGCTATGCTGCCTTTTCTGATTGTCGTCAGTGAATCCTGAAGGGTTTCGAGCGATTCCAGCGCCTTGCCGGTCCCCAGCGCCACGCAGGACAGCGGGTCGTCGGCCAGATAGGTGGGGATGCCCGTTTCCTGGCTGATGAGCCGGTCCAGCCCGTGGAGGAGCGAGCCGCCGCCGGTCATGACGATGCCGCGGTCGACGATGTCGGCCGCCAGTTCGGGCGGGGTCTTCTCGAGGACCGTCTTGACGCACTCGATTATCAGGGAAATCGGCTCGGCCAGGGCTTCGCGCGTTTCGGTGGACCCGATCCGCATCGTTTTCGGCAGACCGGACACCAGGTCGCGGCCGCGGATCTCCATCGACTCGTTGCGACCGGCAGGGTACGCGGTGCCGACGTTGACCTTGATCTCCTCGGCGGTGCGTTCGCCGATCATGATATTGTATTCCTTCTTGATGTAGCGCACCAGCGCCTCGTCGAACTTGTCGCCGCCGACTCTGAGCGACTCGCTGACAACGATGCCGCCGAGGCTGAGCACCGCTACGTCGGTCGTGCCGCCGCCGATATCGACGACCATCGAGCCGCAGGGCTCGGATATCACCAGGCCGGCGCCGAGAGCCGCCGCCAGCGGTTCTTCGATCAGATACGTCTTGCGGGCCCCGGCCTGCATGGCCGCTTCCAGCAACGCCCGTTTTTCCACCGTCGTGACGCCCGACGGCACGCACACCATGATACGCGGTTTGAAGAACATGCTCCTGCCGGCCACCTTCTCGATGAAGTGCCTGAGCATGCTTTCCGTGGTATCGTAATCGGCGATAACGCCTTCGCGCAACGGACGGATGGCGACAATGTTGCCCGGCGTCCTGCCCAGCATCCGGCGGGCTTCCTCGCCGATGGCAATAATGCGGTTGGTGTCGCGGTCGATAGCCACGACCGACGGTTCGCGCAAAACGATCCCCTTGCCCTTTATATACACCAATACGGTAGCTGTTCCCAAGTCGACCCCGATATCCATAGACATTCCGAACATTCCGAAACTCCTTTCCCCCTGCTGCAATCTCCACAAATAGGCTTGTCCGCGCTACGCCCAAAAAAAAGAGCAAGCCGAAAATACTGTCACTCTTTGCAATAAATAATACTATTAATTCTATCTTATGACACTAATTCCTTTTATTTCTCACTATTTTCTTTGCCGTCTTTATACTTCTTCCTGGTGGCCTCGCCGCCGCGGATATGGCGTTCGGCCTTATTGATCTCCAGGATGTGACGCACCTTGTTTGCCAGCCGTTTGTTAATGGTGGGCAGTCGTTCGATCATATCTTTATGTACGGTACTTTTGCTCACCCCGAAAACGGTTGCCGTCTGTCTTACCGTGTTTTTGCTTTCAAGAATGTGGTTACAGATGTCCAGCACCCGCTTGCGGATATAGTCCTTCATATCCCATTTTCCCCCTCGCCCTCCGTTTGCTACCATGTATATGCGGACAAAATAAAAAAATGCGTGACATGTCACGCATTTTCGCCCGTAGGCAAAGCAGGGACCGCAAAGATCTCATTCGCTTTCCGCCAGTATTTCCTGCGGGTCGACGAACCGCTCGCCGTTTTTGACCGCCAGATGGAGGTGCGGATAGCGTTCCTCCGGCGCCTCCCCGGCGATGCCGATAGCCGCGCCGGCGGCGATCTGCTGGTGACGGTCCACGGTGGCGCGGGCCAGCGAACCGTAGTAGACTGTGTGGCCGTTCCCGGCCACCGCCACCGTAAGCCCGTATCGTTTGTCCAGATATACTTCCGTCACCCGTCCGCCCCACACCGCCCGCACGACGCCGTCGGGCGGCGCAGCGAGGTCCGCTCCGGGATGATAGCGCCAGTCGCCGTACAAAGGATGCTGCTGCCAGCCGAAGGCGACCGTGACCGGGCCGGGCACCGGCCGGCGGGGCTTATCATTTTGCCGCGGCCCGGCCGCGACCGGCTCGACCGCTGGCCCGGACATACGCCTGTCGGCCGCCCGGACGGCGGCAACGCTGCCCGGCGGCGCTTCGAGGCGGACCTGTGGCGAAGTCGGCACCGGCACCGCCGGCTGCTTGACCCCGCTGACGACGACCAGCATCAGCACGGCCGCCATGACGATCATTCCGGTGGCGACATACACCGGCCGCGGCTCGGTCCAAGTCCGTCTCGCCCGCAGCCGTTTCAGTTCCTCGAATAAGTTTTCGGGCCATGGCATAAGAATCACCTCTTATGCCCATTATTCCCAAAAAAGAGGCCGCTGATAACACCCGTCCCGGTGTCGTCAGCGGGCTCGCCGGACTACGATTCGTGGATGCTGGCGATCTTTATGCCGGTATAGTAGTAGGTCAGGATGGCGCGGAAATCCTTGCCCTCCTTGGCCATACCGTTCGCGCCGTACTGGCACAGGCCCACCCCGTGGCCGTAGCCGGTGGTTTTGAATACCACCTTGCCGTCCCTGGTTTCCAGGACAAA
Organism: Selenomonadales bacterium; assembly: GCA_029976065.1. Classification (GTDB taxonomy): domain Bacteria; phylum Bacillota; class Negativicutes; order Sporomusales; family UBA7701; genus Anaeroselena. The sequence continues at coordinate 120,150 of JARKNV010000002.1, read as the reverse complement.
ATTGCTTGAACGCAGTTCCAACTTCTGGCGCAGATCAAGACCGCTGAACGTTTTGCTGCCAACCCTGGCCGTGCTCACCCGCCCCGACTCGGTGCGGTCGATGATCTGGGCCACCGCGCCGCCGCCCTGGGCCGCGGCCGCGACCACGCCGGCATCCGCTCCCAGGCGCTGCTCCAGCTCACTGAAACTGTATTCCTTGCTGTCGCTGTAACGGGGCGATTTTTTGTCCCAGCTGCAGGCGACACTTTGCAGGTACGGGTAGTCGAACCCCCACACCTCTTTTGCCGCGGCGGTGCGCTCGCCGCTGGTGGAATGGAAGACGGCGTTGATCGGTTCGCCGTTATATGTTGCGATCAGTCCGCGCGTCTCATCGACCGCCCGCCCGATCTTATCCCAGTAGCGGTCGAAGTTGAACGGCCCCCAGCGATCCCGAAGCTGCAGGGTGTTCAGCCACGCCTGGCTCTGGGCTGGATCGGTGCTCACATCCGCCCCCGGCCGGCCGGCCAGTCCACTGCCGCCGAACAGCACCATCTGTTTGACCGCATATGTCCTGCCGGCCACCGCCTGGGCCTTGAGGGCCTCCAGGTCGAACTCGGCCGGCATTTCGGCCGCGACCATGCCTTTGACGTAATCCTCCAGGCTCATCTCCACGATCCGGTCCTGCTCGTGGAGGTAGACCCTGATGGGGACGTCCTCGCCTTTGCGCACCGCCGCCGGCCGCGGTCCCGCCGGCCCGCCCAGGCCGTACAGCACCACCGCGGGAACAACGATGACGGCGACAATAACCAGCAAGACGGTCAGCGCCAACACCTTTTTCACGCCCGCCCCTCCCGCACTTATGTACCCAATCATATGCGGCGGGCGGATGCTATATGACAAGCATCGATAAACATAAAGAGCGGCCCGCCTGGGCCGCCCCTTCTTCTATTCTGCTATCCCACCCGGACGATATCCGCGCCCAGGCTTGCCAGTTTTCCGACGATATCTTCGTACCCGCGATCGATATGATGAATGCAGCTTATCTCGGTTTTGCCCTCGGCCACCAGGCCCGCCAGCACCAGTGCGGCTCCGGCCCGGAGGTCGGTGGCCTTGACCGGGCAGCCGGTCAGGTTGGGCACCCCTTCCACAATCGCACTGCGGCCCTCGATTTTGACGCTGGCTCCCATCCGCTTCAGTTCGTCCACATGCATGAAGCGGTTCTCAAACACCGTCTCGGTGATGACGCTAGTACCGTTGGCCACCGTCATCAGCGCCATGAACTGGGACTGCATGTCGGTGGGGAACCCGGGATAGGGAAGCGTTTTCACATCCACCGACTTGACCTCCGCCTTGCCGCGGACCCTCACGCCGTCGATCTTTTCCTCGATCGCCACGCCCGCCTCCTTGAGCTTGGCGGTGACCGGCTTGAGATGTTCGGACAGGGCGTTCTCCAGCCAGACGTCGCCGCCGGTGATCGCCGCCGCGACCATGTAGGTGCCGGCCTCGATCCGGTCGGGAATGACGGCGTGGGTGGTGCCTTTGAGTTCCTTCACGCCTTCGATGCGAATGACGTTGGTGCCCGCGCCGCGGATCCTCGCGCCCATGGCGTTGAGATAGTTGGCCAAGTCGACGATCTCGGGCTCCTCGGCGGGATTTTCGAGAATGGTCTGCCCCTCGGCCAGGGAGGCGGCCATCATGATGTTCTCGGTGGCGCCGACGCTGGGAAAGTCGAGGTAAATCCGCGCCCCCTTCAGCCGCTGTTTCGTTCTGGCCTCTATATAGCCGTGGCCGAGGACGATCTCCGCTCCCAAAGCCTCGAAACCTTTAAGATGCAAGTCAATCGGCCTGGTGCCGATGGCGCAGCCGCCCGGCAGGGAGATGCGCGCCTGTCCGGCCCTGGCGAGCAGCGGGCCCATGACGAGGAAGGATGCCCGCATCTTGCGGACAAGCTCGTAAGGAGCCTCGCAGCAGGTCAGATTGGCGCTGTCGACGATCAGCGTGCCGGCTTCTTCCTTCGAGACGCCTACGCCGAGATAACCCAGCACCTCGCTGATCGTGCCGACGTCTTCAAGGGCGGGTATCTCCTCAAGCCGGCTGGTCGTGGTCCCCAGAAGCGAGGCCGCGATAATCGGCAATACGGCGTTCTTGGCGCCGCTGATTTTGATGCTGCCAGACAGCCTTTTCCCACCGCTGACAATAAGTCTTTCCACTTACTTTCCTCCCACCGCTTGCTGCTAATATTCGCCGGTGATAACCGGCGAGGCTATAACTACATAGGTGCGGTTGTCGTAGGGGTTGTAGCGGACGGCCATGTTGACGTTGATCCGCCTGTCTCCCACGACGATGCCTTCCGGCAATTCGGGGGAAAATCCCGCCATGCCGGCGTAACCCTGCTGGACGGTCAGTTCGGCGTCAGTGGCGCCGAGGGCTTGTCCTGCCTTATGTAGCGTTTCTGGCCACTTTTCTTTATCTAGTTTACCATCAAGCCGGCCCAACAGGCAAGTGGTTATCCGCGGCCGGCCGCCCCCGCAGGCCGCGGCCTCGGCCGCCAGGCGGCGCAGCGGAGCAATGTCGTCCGCCCCCGCCCGGGTCTCGGTATTTATTACCAAATATGCTTCGGCGCTTTTTCTGTCCCAGACCGGATACACCACCTGAACCATGGCGACGGCATGGCGACCGGCGGCGGCCAATTCGGCCCTGACGAGCCGGTGGTGTTCGCTGCGGGTAAGCGTGAGGTCGTATTCGCCCTCCCGGTAGCCGAGCTTTGCCATCGCCGCTGTTGTGAGACGTTTTAGCTCCTCGTCGTTCAGATCGGCATCAGGCAGCTTCGCCCAGGCGTTGAAGACGACGGTTTCGGTTACCGCCCCGGTGGCGTCCATGGCCGCCTGCAAAAGCTCGACCCGCGCCGCCCGGGCACCGTCGTTGGCCAGTCCCCAGAGGAACGGCGACAAAAAAAGGAGGCCGGCCATCAACGCATAGCAAAAACTTCTGCGCATACTACTCCCCATCCTTCACTAAGCTTATTCTTGCCAGTTTTTAGGGGAGCTATACACGACAATTTTTGCCCGGCGGGACGGGCTTTGCGCAGAAAAAGGCCGGGGTACCCCCCGGCCTTGCCAATGCATCAGATATCCCTAATTTTCGTGGTTTCGGCCACCCGGAGGCGAATGATCGCCCGCTGCAGCGCAGCTTCGGCCCGGGCCATGTCGATATCGGGGCTGATGTCCCTGAGGCGGTTTTCGGCTCTGGTGCGCGCCGCTTCGGCCCGCTTGACGTCGATCTCCTCGGGCAGTTCGGCGCACGAGGCCAGGATGGTGACCTTGTCGGGCCGCACTTCGATGAAGCCGCCGCATACGGAAATCTGGCGTTCTCCCTCGTCCTGCAGCACCCTGAGCGGCCACACGGCCATGCCGGCCACCAGCGGGGCATGGCCGGGCAGAATGCCGATGTCGCCATCGGTTGCCCGCGCTATTACCATGTTCACGTCTTCGGAAAAAACGATCCGCTCAGGGGTGACGATATCAAGCCGGATCTTGTTGGCCACAGCTTATTCCCCCTTGATCTGGCGCGCCTTTTCCATCGCATCTTCGATCGGACCGCACATAAAGAAGGCTTGCTCCGGCAGGTCGTCGTGCTTGCCGGCGAGGATTTCCTTGAAGCCGCGGATGGTTTCCTTCAGGGGCACGTACTTGCCAGGCGTGCCGGTGAATACCTCGGCAACGAAGAAGGGTTGGCTCAGGAAGCGTTGGATCTTGCGGGCCCGGGATACGGTTAGCTTATCGTCGTCGGAGAGTTCTTCCATGCCGAGGATGGCGATGATGTCCTGCAGCTCCTTGTAGCGCTGCAGCACTTCCTGCACGCCGCGGGCCACTTCGTAGTGCTCCTGGCCTATGATGTGCGGGTCGAGAATCCTCGAGGTCGAGTCGAGCGGGTCGACGGCAGGGTAGATGCCCAGCTCGGAAATCTGCCGCGATAGAACGGTGGTGGCGTCCAGGTGGGCGAAGGTCGCCGCCGGCGCCGGGTCGGTCAGGTCGTCGGCCGGCACGTAGACCGCCTGCACCGAGGTGATCGAGCCCTTTTTGGTCGAGGTGATCCGTTCCTGCAGGGCGCCGACGTCAGTGCCGAGGGTAGGCTGATAGCCGACCGCGGACGGCATGCGGCCGAGGAGGGCGGAAACCTCCGAGCCGGCCTGGATGAAGCGGAAGATGTTGTCGATGAACAGCAGCACGTCCTGGCCGCCCTTGTCGCGGAAGTACTCGGCCACCGTCAGGCCGGTCAGGCCGACGCGCATCCGCGCTCCCGGCGGCTCGTTCATCTGTCCGTAAACCAGGGCGGTCTTGTCGATAACGCCGGACTCCTTCATCTCCGTCCACAGGTCGTTGCCTTCGCGGGTGCGCTCGCCGACGCCGGAGAAGACCGAAAAGCCGCCGTGCTCGGTGGCGATATTGCGGATAAGTTCCATGATGACAACCGTCTTGCCGACGCCGGCGCCACCGAAGAGGCCGATTTTGCCGCCCTTGGCGTAGGGGGCGATAAGGTCGACGACCTTGATCCCCGTTTCGAGGATGGTGGTCGACGTTTCCTGGTCTTCGAAGGAAGGCGCCGGGCGGTGGATGGGCCAGTACTCGTCGGCTTCGACCGGCCGCTCGTCGTTGTCGACCGTTTCGCCGAGAACGTTGAATACCCTGCCCAGCGTGCCCTTGCCTACGGGAACCTTGATCGGCGAGCCGGTGTCTTCCGCCTTCATGCCGCGGGTCAGGCCGTCGGTGGACGACATGGCCACGCAACGAACGACATTGTCGCCGAGGTGCTGCATGACTTCCGCCGTCAGTTTGACGCGGACGTCGCCGATCTGCTCGTCTATTTTTACGGCGTTATAAATCGGAGGCAGCTGTTCCGGGGGGAATTCGACGTCAACGACAGGCCCGATGACTTGAATTACTCTACCAGTGTTCATTCTTTCCCCTCCTCACTATTTGAGGGCCTCGGCGCCGCCCACGATCTCGGAAATCTCGCGGGTGATGTTCGCCTGGCGAATCTTATTGTAGTTGAGAACCAGTTTGGAGATAAGCTCCTCGGCGTTGTCGGTGGCCGAGCCCATGGCCGTCATCCTGGCGCCGAGCTCGCTGGCCGCCGACTGGAGGAGGGCGCCGTAAACGACCGTTTCCAGGTACTTCGGCAGCAGCAGGCCGAGCACTTCCTCGGCCGACGGCTCGAAAATGTATTCGCGCGGCTGGTCGTCGCCGTGGGCCGCCGCGGTGTCGACCGGCAGCAGCTTGACGGTGGTTGGTTTGTGATTGACGGGCGAAAAGAAGCGGGTATAAACCAGATAGACCTCGTCGTACTCGCCGCTGGCGTAAGCCGAGGCGACGTCGCGGGCCATCTTGACGGCCTTTTCGTACGACGGCCTTTCGGAAAAACCGGTGTACTGCTGGTCGACGGTGTAGCCCCGCCGCTTGAAGTAATCCCTGACCTTGCGGCCGACGGTGAGCAGGTGGACGTTATCCTTGCCGCTCACCTGGGGCAGAACCTCGCGCAGGACGTTGGAGGTGTATGCCCCCGCCAGGCCTTTGTCGGCACCGAGGATGAGGTAGGCGGTGCGCTCCACCTCCCGCACCGCCAGCAGCGGATGCCCGGATTCCTTGGCCCCGGCCGCCACGCCCGCGAGAATCTCGCGGATCTTGTCAGTGTAGGGGCGGCTGGCGTTGGCCCGCTCCTGGGCGCGGCGCAGTCTGGCCGCGGCCACCATCTTCATAGCCTTGGTTATCTGCTGGATATTTTTGACGCTTTTAATGCGGCGCCGTATATCCCGGGTACTGGGCATCGGTCATCACCCCGCTTGCGCGCCGGTCTTGTCGTAGGCCGCGAAAGTATCGTTGAACTCTTTTACGGCTTCCTTGAGCGCGGCTTCGGTTTCTTTGTCGATGACCTTTTTCTCGCGGATGGTTTTGCCGATCTCGGCATAGTTGGCTTTCATGAACTTGATGAAATCCTGCTCGTACTGTACGACCTGGTCGGCGGGGATGTTATCGAGATAGCCGTTGACGCCGGCATAGATCGTCAGGATCTGCTCTTCTACCGGTATTGGCTCGTACTGCGGCTGCTTGAGGATTTCGGTCATGCGCTGGCCGCGGTCGAGGAGGGCCTTGGTGGCCTTGTCGAGGTCGGAGCCGAACTGGGCGAACGCCGCCATCTCGCGGTACTGGGCAAGGTCGAGGCGTAGCCGGCCGGCGACCTGTTTCATCGCCTTGATCTGGGCGTTGCCGCCGACGCGGGAGACGGAGATACCGGCGTTGATGGCCGGGCGGATACCGGAGTAGAACAGTTCGCTCTCAAGGAATATCTGGCCGTCGGTGATCGAGATGACATTGGTGGGAATGTAGGCCGACACGTCGCCGGCCAGCGTTTCGATGACCGGCAGCGCGGTGATCGACCCGCCGCCCAGCTCGTCGGACAGCTTGGCCGCCCGCTCCAGCAGACGGGAGTGTAGGTAGAATACGTCGCCGGGATAAGCCTCGCGGCCCGGCGGCCGGCGGAGCAGCAGCGACATGGCGCGGTACGCGGTGGCGTGCTTGGACAGGTCGTCGTACACGCACAGGACGGCGCCGCCCTTATACATGAAGTGCTCGCCCATCGTAACTCCGGCGTAGGGAGCGAGGTACTGCAGGGGAGCGCTGTCGGATGCGGTGGCGGCCACGACGATGGTGTATTCCATCGCTCCGGCTTCTTCGAGGGTGCGGACGACGCGGGCGACGGTCGACGATTTCTGGCCGATGGCCACATAGATGCAGATGACGCCCTGGCCCTTCTGGTTGATGATCGTATCGATGGCGATCGCCGTCTTGCCGGTGCCGCGGTCGCCGATGATGAGCTCGCGCTGGCCGCGGCCGATGGGGATCATGGCGTCGATGGCCTTGATGCCCGTCTGCAGCGGCTCTTTGACCGACTGGCGGTCGGCGATGCCGGGAGCGCGGAATTCGACCGGCCTGAACTCGTTGGTATCGATGGGGCCCTTGCCGTCGACCGGCTGGCCGATGGCGTTGACGACCCGGCCGACCATGGCGTCGCCTACCGGCACCTGCATGATGCGGCCGGTGCGGCGGACGGTGTCGCCTTCCTTTATCAGCAGCTCGCCGCCGAGAAGCACGGCGCCGACATTGTCTTCCTCAAGATTGAGAACCATGCCGAAAACGCTGCCCGGGAACTCCAGGAGCTCGCCGGCCATGGCCTTCTCCAGGCCGTGGATGCGGGCGATGCCGTCGCCGACTTCGATGACGGTGCCGACGTCGTCGACATTGAGGTCGACCTGGTAGCGCTCTATCTGCTGCTTGATGATAGCGGTGATTTCTTCAGGCCTTAGTTTCATACTCAGTAAGTCACCCCAATCTTACTCACTTCGGTCTTGAGCAGCGCCGCCTTCAGGGTTTCGAGCTGACGGACCACGCTGCCGTCGATCAGTTTGTCGCCGATTTTCACTACCACGCCGCCGACGATACGGTCGTCCACCCGGGTATTGAGCACCACCGTCTTGCCGGTCACGGCGCTAAGCTTCGCCGCCAGGGCCTGTTTGTCGCCCTCGGCCAGCGGTATGGCCGTCGTTACCTCGGCTTCGGCGATGTTGCGGGCTTCGTTGGCCAGCCGGCGGTATTCCTTGATGATCGCCGCCAGGGCCGTCTCACGGCGCTTGTCGACGAGCAGGAGCAGGAAATTGCGCACATAATCGGACAATTGCGGGCCGAAGACCCTGACGATCGTTTCCTTCTTGGCCGCGAGCGGCACCTGAGGATGGTACAGAAGCGTGGCCAGCTCGCCATGGGCGGCGAGCGTCTCTTCCACGATGCCCAGTTCTTTCTCCACGCCGTCCAGCGCCTCTTTCTCGGCCGCGATCTCGTAAAGGGCCTCGGCGTACCTCAGGGCGAGTTGGCTGGCGATCATTGGACACCACCTATTTTCTGTCCGTCGAGTTTATTGATGAAGTCGCTGACCAGTTTGGCGTTGGCGTTGGCGTCCAGGTTCTGGCCGATCACTTTGCCGGCGGCGGCAATGGACAGAGCGACAACCTCGTTGCGGATTTCGGCCACGGCCCGTTCACGCTCGCGGACGATCTCCTCCTGAGCTTCCTTCATCAGGCGGGCATGTTCGGCGCGGGCTTCCTTGAGAATGTCGTCCTTGGCCTGCTCGGCCAGCTTGGTGGCCTTCTCGACAATCGCCTGGGCCTGGGTACGGGCCTGGGCCAGCTGCTCCTGGTATTCGCGCTTCAGTTCCTCGGCCGCCGTCCGTTCGCGGTCGGCCGTCTCAAGGCTGTTGACGATGCGCGCCTGACGGTCGCCCATCGCCTGGAGCACCTTACCGAAAACGAATTTTTTCAGGATATAGGCCAAGAGCAGAAAATTTATGATTTGCGCTATCAGCGTAGCATTCAACTCAACCAAATCGTTGCCCCTCCTCTGCAAGGCTTAAGGGAGGCGACGGGAAAATTCCCGTCGCCCGGCAAAATCAATTACTTGATGAACGGATTGGCGAATACCAGCACGAGGGCGATAACCGCCGCGATAATGGGGATGGACTCGATCAGGCCGACGGAGATGAACATGTTGACAAGGATAGTACCCTTGGCTTCCGGCTGCCTGGCCATCCCTTCAACAGCCTTGGCGGTCACCTGTCCGTCGCCCATGGCGGCGCCGAAAGCGGCCAGTCCGATTGCCAGCGCAGCGGCGATTACCGATGCGGCTACGATGATTGCATGTTCCACAGTGTTTCCTCCTTATATTTAGGCTAATTTTGGGGTTTTCTGTCAATGGTGGTCGTCTTTAAGCGAATTGCTTAGGTAGGATGTCGACAGCATGGTGAAGATGAAGGCTTGAATGATGCCGACAACCATGCTGAAAACGAGCCAGATTGTTCCCCAGACCGGCTCAAGATAGTAAAGGGGCAACGCTGCAATAAGGATAATTAAAATCTCGCCGGCCATAATGTTGCCGAATAAACGGAAGGACAGCGTAATCGGCCGGGCGATTTCCTCGATGAGGTTAATCGGCAAAAACAGGGGATGCGGCTGGATAAAATGTTTGAAATGGCTCAACCCTTGATGGCCGACCCCCAGCACGTGGACGAAACCGATGATCATCAGCGCCAGGCCCAGAGTCGTGTTTAGGTCATTGGTCGGCGACGTGAATCCCGGTACCAGTCCGAGCCAGTTGGAAACAAGCAGAAAAATAAACAGCGTGATCAGCAGGGGTGCGACCTTTTTGCTGTTTGGCCCGATGGTCGCGTCCACCTGGCTGCCGATCGCCTCGACCGCCATTTCGAAAATATTCTGCACGCCGCGGGGCACAGTTTCCAGGCGGCGCACCGCCAGCATCGACAGGACGATAATGATGGCCATGACCAGCCAGGTCATGTACAGCGTGTCCATATTGAAGGCATAGCCGAAGAAATGGGCGATTTTGTGTGAGCCTATTTCATGCCCCCCATGTCCCATATATCTCCTCACCCCTTTCTTCGTAAATTTACTTGGTCACGAAATGCCTGATCACAAGATAAAAACCATTGATGAAAAGCATTAGCTGCAAGGACAGCAGCCCTGCCACCACGGCGCCGAAGCGGAGCGATGGCACCTTCAGCGACCAGGCGAGCGCCAGAACGACGAAGGCGAGGCGGACAAGCCAGCCTGTCCGCATATAGGCTACCGCCTTGTTCGTCGGCAGCAAGACGCTTCGCCACACCCGGTAGCAGACGAGCAGGCCGTAAAGGATGCTAATGGCTGTCCCCGCGAGGAAACCGGAAATTTTATCGTCGTGGCCGGTAAAATAGAGCGTCGCTACAACCAGCGCCGTCCAGGCCACTAACTGCAGCAGCAGGCGCCTCGCCATGCTGGCCAGCTCCTGCCGGTTGTTATTCATCACGGGAAACCCGCTTATACGCGGACCATAGCCCGGAGATCAGCCCGAGCAGCGTACCGATAATTGTCGCCCAGGGGCTGGAGCCGAGCCACTCGTCGATGTACCGGCCGCCGAACAACCCCACGGCAGCCGCCACGACCATGCCGACACCAACGTTGCCCACCAGGCCGAGAGCAGCCATAAGCTGGCGCTTATCGTCCTTCTTCACCAGCCGACCCCCGCTTCCTACGCAGATATTATCCCCGGCTGAACCGCGCCAGATGCGAGCAAACGATAGGAACGCCATAAGCAACAATTATGTCTTTTCAGCAAACGTCCGGGAAATTCCTGCTGCAACAGGGAATATTAGAGAGAAATTTGAAATTCGTGCAAAAAGGCGCTAATTTTCGTAATTTTCTTTATTATTCTTTTGTTTTCCCCGGGAAACGTCTGCTAACGGGTTCTAATTGTTATAATGCACAAACTATGCCAACTGATGCTCCGCGAATTCAGCGGGCTTGCGGGCGCCCCTCCAGTCCCTCGTCGTCTAGAAATCGGGACAGCCGCGTAAAACACTGTCGCATTTCCCGATAGCTCAGCGGCCGGGGTAAGGCTCCGGCCTGTCGGCCAGACCGTGCTTCCAGAGGATGAAGGCTACGATGCGGCGGGCGGCCTGGCCGTCGCCGTAAGGGTTGACGGCCGTGGCCATCCGCCGGTATTCGTCCTGGTCGGTGAGCAGCCGGCGGGTTTCGGCGTAAACCCGCTCCCGGTCGGTGCCGATAAGCTTGACCGTCCCGGCGCCGATCGCCTCCGGGCGTTCGGTCGTGTCCCGCAGAACGAGCACCGGTTTGCCCAGCGACGGAGCCTCCTCCTGGATGCCGCCGGAGTCGGTCAGCACCATATAGGAGCGGGCGATGAGATTAGCGAACGGCTGGTAGTCGAGCGGGTCGATGAGGTGAACCCTGGGGAGCCCCCCAAGCTCCGCCTGAACGACCTCGCGTACGCGCGGATTCATATGTACCGGGAAGACAATCTCCACGTCGGGAAATTCGCCGACGATGGCGCGCAGCGCCTGATAGACGTGGCGAAGCGGCTCACCCAGGTTCTCGCGGCGGTGAGTGGTCACCAGGATGACCCGCCGGGAACGGTAGTCGATGCCGGAAAGCAGCGGCTCGGCAAAACGGTACCCGTCATCGACGGTGGCGAGCAAAGCGTCGATGACAGTGTTGCCGGTCACAAACACGGCCGCGGGGTCGACCGCCTCGGCGACAAGGTTGTCGCGGGCGGTGGCGGTGGGCGCGAAATGCAGGTCGGTCAGCGCGCCGGTAAGTTTGCGGTTCATCTCCTCCGGGAAGGGGGAGAATTTGTTCCTCGTCCGCAGGCCGGCTTCGACGTGGCCTACGGCGATCTGGTGATAGAAGGCGGCCAGCGAGCCGGCAAAAGTCGTCGTCGTGTCGCCGTGCACAAGGACGATGTCGGGACGCTCCCTGGTCAGCACGTCGTTCAGGCCCTGAAGCGAACGGCAGGTGATGTCGAACAGCGTCTGCCCCGCCGACATGATGTCAAGGTCATGGTCGGGCTCGATGCGAAAAAGCTGCAGCACCTGGTCGAGCATCTCGCGGTGCTGGGCGGTGACGGCAACCACCGGGGTGATTTCCTGCGGATACTTTGCCAGTTCCAAGACCACCGGCGCCATCTTGATGGCTTCGGGCCGCGTGCCGAAAACGGTCATGACCTTTATGGGAACCATATATGCCCTCCAGACAATTAATAGAACCGGACATTTAACCCGACCGTTGATAATCAGAAGGCAGGCCCTCCGGCCTGCCCATTTCCTTTTTAGTTGCTTTCCACCGAACCGGTGTCCTTGAGGACGCCGACCTTCCTGGCCCCGAAGAAAGCAAGGCCAAGCAGCAGCAAGATTATCAGCGCCCCATAGCCTTTATTCACTTCCGTTAGGGCGATGGCGCTCACGCCCAGGCAGCCGCTTATCACGTACATCAGCAACACCGCCTGTTTCTGGGTGAGGCCCATCTCCAGCAACCGGTGATGGAGGTGCCCCTTGTCGGGCTTGAAGATCGGCCGGCCGTTCGTATAGCGCCGGATGATCGCGAAGGCGGTATCCATGATCGGCAGCCCCAGGGCCACTATCGGCACCACCAGGGCGATGGTCGCCGCGCTCTTGACCGTGCCGAGGATGGACACGGCCGCGAGCATGTAGCCGAGGAACATGCTGCCTGTATCGCCCATGAAGATTTTCGCCGGATTGAAGTTATGCTGCAGGAAGCCCAGCGCGCTGCCGGCCAGGGCCGCCGTCAGGATGGCCACCGTCCAGAAATTCTGCTGGAGAGCCACGAGCAGAATGGTGATGGAGGCGATGGTGGAAACCCCTGCGGCAAGGCCGTCGAGACCGTCGATGAGGTTGACGGTATTGGTGAGGCTGACGACCCACAGCACGGTGAGGGGGATGGATAAGTAGTTGAGATAGATCATTTCCCCGAACGGGTTCGTAAGCCATTCGATGCGGACGTTGAACAGCACCAGGACAAGCGCCGCGGCGATTTGGCCGAGCAGCTTGGTTTTGGCCGACAGGTGCTTGAGGTCGTCGATGATGCCGAGGATAAGGATAACGGTGCCGCCGACAAGCAAGCCGGCGATTTCGTGATTGACATGGAGGCTGGCCAGGACCGCCAGGACGAACCCGAAATAAATTGCCAGACCGCCCATCCTGGGGATAGGTCTGGTATGGACCTTGCGGGCGTCGGGCGCGTCGAGCGCCCCCGCCTTTATAGCGAAATCCTTGACATGAGGCGTAAGGAAATAAGCCACGATCAAAGCTACGGTAAAAGCGAAAACATATACTTGCATGACTGCGATCACCTCATTTCCAAGCGGAGACGTTTTATTAAACAATACTTGTACGCAAACATCACTAGCTATTTTATCTCAGCAGACAAAACTTGTCAAATGTGATAAACAGCCAAAACCAGAGGTATCTTTAGTATTTTCCACATCACACAGGATATGCATGGATTACAACAATATGTCAAGCTCGTTCGGAGGCTCAGGAGCTTTATCTCTTGCGGCGAAGCACGGCGGAAGGCTTGTCCGCCCGGCGTATTTATGTATACGCCACGGCTTGCGGGGCACCAACACCGCAAAATGGAAATGAGGCTGCGAATATTATATATCATTCGCCCTGCCCGGTCAATTTCCTTTTATGTCTACCACAATCTGCAACCGCACTTTCTGGTAATTTCCGCCAATATCCGCGCCGGACGACCCCCAAAAGCAGCCGGCCGGCGCTGCCGCGCCGGCCGTGAAGTGCTATTGCCCGTACTTCGCTTTAATCATCGGCTTTATCCCGCCGCTGGACAATATCTCCATCACATAGCCCGTCAGCGGCTGAGCCTGGGCGGTCGCGCCGGTAGTCTCGCTGGTCACTTTGCCGGTCGCAAGGTCGACGGTTACCGTGTCGCCCCGTTTTACCAGGCCGGCGATGCCGGGGCAGACCAGCAGGGGAACCCCGAGGTTGATGGCGTTGCGGTAAAATATCCGCCCAAAGGAGTCGGCCAGGATGGCTCCCACCCCGACGGTTTTCAGGGTCACGGCGGCGTGCTCGCGGCTCGAACCGCAGCCGAAATTGGCGGCGGCGACAATGATGTCGCCCGGCTTGACCTCCCTGACGAACGAGGGATCGGCCCCTTCCATGGCGTGCTCCGCCACCTTGTCGGGGTCGGTGAGGTCGAGGAACCGGCCGGGATAAATCTGGTCGGTGTCGATATTGGGCCCGTATACGAAACACTTGCCGGTTATGACGTTTTTCACTGCTCTCCCTCCCCTAGTCCAGGTAGTCTGCCGGATTGACGATTTTGCCCTCCAGGGCGGCGGCGGCGACGGCGGCCGGCGAACCGACAAAGATTTCGGCCTGGGTGTGGCCCATCCGGCCCGGAAAGTTGCGGCTCGACGCCGTGATGCAGATCTCGCCCGCGGCCAGCATCCCCTGGTGGGTGCCGAGGCAGGCGGCGCAGCCGGGCGTAACGAAGGTCGCCCCGGCCTCGATCAGCGTCTGGATGTATCCTTTGGCCATCGCCTCGAGGAAAACCCCTTGCGAGGCCGGCACAACCAAGAAGCGGGTCCGCGGGTTGATGCGTTTGCCTTTGAGGATGCGGGCGGCCACGGCAAGGTCTTCCACCCGGCCGCCGGTGCAGGTGCCGAGAAAGGCCTGGTTGACGGGCTTGCCAATGTATTTGGTAATGTCGAAGACGTTGTCGACACTGTGGGGAGCGGCGACCTGCGGTTTGAGCTCCGTGACGTCGAAGGTGTGCTCGGCCGCGTATTTGTAACCGGGATCGGTTGTGAAGATTTCGCAGCCGTGCTGGGTTTTGCCCTTCAGGAAATCGAGGGTGATCCCGTCCGGCTGGATGTAGGCGGTCTTGGCGCCCATCTCGGTAGTCATGTTGCACAGCGCCATCCGCTCGGAGACGCTCAATTCCTCCAGCACCGGCCCGGTGAACTCCACCGCCCGGTAGACGCCGTAGTCGGCGCCCAGGCTGCCGATGACCTTGAGGATTACGTCCTTGGCGAACACGCCCTTGGGGAGCTTGCCGTCGAGGTTGATGCGGATGATTTCCGGCACCCTGAACCACAGCTGGCCGGTCATCATGATGATCGCCAGGTCGGTGGCCCCCACGCCGGTGCCGAACGCGCCGAACGCGCCGTGGGTGGTGGTGTGCGAGTCGGTCACCACCAGCACCATGCCGGGATAGACGAGGCCGTTGTCGGCCAGCACCTGGTGGCAGACGCCGGTGTTGACATCCATCAGGAGGTCGATGCCCTGGTCCCAGCAGAACTCGCGGAACTGTTTCTGATTGTCGGCCTGGGTGATGGTCGAGGCGGGGGCGTAGTGATCGAGGAAGACGACCACCTTTTTCGGGTCGTGGACCCGTTTGCCGCCCATCTCGCGGAAGGAGCGGATTGTCTGCAGGTAGAGGTCGTTGATGCCAGCCAGATCCACCTTGCAGTTGATGATCTCCCCGGTAGCCACCGCGGACTTGCCGGCCGCCTTGGCGAGAATCTTCTCTATTGCGTGCATGGTTTGCTCCCCTCTTACTTGTTTATCGGCACGGTGATGCTGCCCTGCGGCATGATGATTATCCGCGGCTTCGGCCCCAGCTTGGCGAACGCCATATCGAGGGCTTCGCCGATATCCCCGGCGGGGGTGAAAAGCAGCGTCCTGGCAAGCTCCGGCTGCAGACAGGAGACGAGGATGAATTCGGCTTTCTTCATCAGCCTGGTGACGGCGTACGCCTTGTGGGCGCCGATCTCGAAGTTGGCCCTCAGCTCCGCCTCCACCTCGTCGGGCGTCTTGAACTTGCCCATCGTTTCCTCGTACAGCGCCGAACCCGAGCCCTCGACGCACTCGCCGAGCACGATCACGACCCCGCCCTGGCGCACCGCCCCCCAGGCATTGTCCATCGTCTTCTGCAACTGGTAGACGTTGATGTCCTTGGGATAACCGCCGCAGGTCGCGATGACGAGGTCGGCCGGTTCGGGCACAGGAGTGCCGTAGACGCTGTCGACGAACTCGCACGCTTTCAGGTGGGCCTTGACGTAGTCGCCGGCAAACACGCCCAGGAACTCGAACTTTTCGTTGAGAACGACATTGATGAGGAAATCCGGCCGGCACAGCTCCGCCCCTTCGACCTGGTCGTGGTAGACGGGGTTGCCTTCCAGGCGGCCGATGACGGCGTTGGCGTCGAACATCATGCTGTGGTTCTTGCGGATAGTCTCGTGCTTCGCCACTCCGGGCAGCATCGCCTTGCGGCCGCCGCCGAAGCCGGAGAAGAAATGGTGGACGACGCTGCCGGTGCAGACGATGCGGTCGGCGTCGGCGACCAGTTTGTTGAACGACACCGGCGTGCCGCGGGAGGTAGTGCCGAAGTAGACGAATTCGTCCTTCTTGGCATTGCTGTTGTACATCCTGACCCTTTTGGCGACGCCGGCGCCGACGGCGGCCGTCATCTCCTCGGCGGTCATATCGCGGTGGGTGCCGAGGGCGAAGACGATGAACATGTCCTTGTCGGGCACGCCGGCGGCGTTGAGCTCGTCGAGCAGGATGGGCATGAAGACATGGCTGTTGGCGACGCGGGTCGGATCATTGACAATGAAGCACACCGTCTCGCCGGGTTTGGCGATCTCGCGCAGAGGCGGGGAAGCGATCGGGCTGACGATCGCCTGGCGGATGGCGGCGGCGGGGTCGGGCAGCACCGGGGCCTGCCTGATCTTCAGTTCCCCTGCGACCAGTTCCGGGTCGAGGGAGAATTTGACGTACCCCTTGCCGTATTTCAGGCTGTATTCCTTGCTGGCCATGTGAAATCATCACTCCCTCTGTTTTTCGCCTGCTACCAGAGCCCGGCAACCTTCCACCACATGCTGCCGAAGCCGATGAAGATGATCAGGTTGATTACGGAAATGATGAAGCCGAGCTTCCACCAATCCCCCTGGGTGATGTAGCCCGCCCCGAAGAAGATGGGCGCCGGGCCGGTGGCGTAATGGGTCAGGCCGCCGAACAGGGCGGAGATGACGCCCAGGCTCATGGCCGCCAGGAAAGGCGGCGCGCCGGCCGCGACAGCCACGGCCAGGAAGGCGGCGTACATCGCGGTGACGTGGGCCGACAGGCTGGCGAACGCGTAGTGGGAATACATATAGACGAGCAGCAGGATGCCGAGGGCCATCTCCCAGGAAAAACCGGCCAGCGAGCCGCCGATGAGCTTGGCGAACCAGCCGATGAAGCCGACCTTGTCGAGGGCGCCGGCGAGGCTGATCAGGCCGCCCATCCAGATGAGGGTATCCCAGGCGCCTTTTTCTTCGAGAACGTCCTTCCACTCGATCGCCTGGCCGAGAAGCATGATGCCGACGCAGACGATGGCGGCGACGGTGGCGTCGATTTTGGTGAAGGACGAGGTGCTCCAGAGCAGGAGGGCGAGGACGAACGTCCCGGCGACGACCTTTTCGCCCCAGGTCGTCGGGCCCATCTTGTCGAGCTCTTTGTTGGCGATGTCTTTGGCCTCCGGCGTCTTGGTGATTTCCGGCGGATAAAGCTTATAGATGACATAGGGGGCGATCACCAGGGCGATCAGGCCCGGCAGCACGCCGGCGAGCGCCCAGGTGCCCCAGCTGATCGACACTTTGGAGGTCTGGAGGGCGAGCGCGGCGACCAGCGAGTTGGGGGCCACCGAGGTAAGGAACATCGCCGAGGTAATGGTGTTGCACTGGAAGGTGCTTTTCATCAGATAAGCGCCGATCTTGCGGGAGGTTTCGCCCGGCTCCGAGCCGAACGCGGAGGAAAGGCTGCGGACGATCGGGTAAAGGATGCCGCCGCCGCGGGCGGTGTTCGACGGCGTGGCCGGCGAAATGACGAGGTCGCTGAGGGCCAGGGCGTAGGCCAGCTTCAGCGAGCTATCGCCGATGGCGGCCATGACCTGGTAGGCGATCCGGCGGCCAAGGCCCGTTTTGACGAAGCCCTTGGCGAAAATAAAGGCCGACACGATCAGCCACATGGTGGTGTTGCCGAAGCCGGTGAGGATTTCGGCGGGCTTCAGGACGCCGAGCAGGCCGGCGAGACCCAGGCCGATGAAGGCTATGGCGCCGATCGGCAGGGGCTGAAGGATGAAGCCGAGGATGGTGGCGACAAAGATGGCGAACAGGTGCCAGGCCGGCACCTTCAGGCCGGCGGGAACGGGAAGAAACCAGATTATGACTCCGACTGCCACCGCAATTAAC
This sequence comes from Selenomonadales bacterium, assembly GCA_029976065.1. Taxonomy (GTDB): domain Bacteria; phylum Bacillota; class Negativicutes; order Sporomusales; family UBA7701; genus Anaeroselena. The sequence goes on along the minus strand of JARKNV010000002.1, from coordinate 102,505 downwards.
CCGTTGCGCAAGTTTCTGTTCATCATATCCCTCCTCAATAAATATTATTATTTGGCCAACGGAATTCAATAATGCAATTGTCGTGCCAGCGCGTCGCAGGCTTATCTAGAGGCTTTGTCCGGACAAACGTTGCATTTGCTGCAACATTGTCTTAAAATTGTCTTATAATGTTTCACATCGTCGCAGGAGAGTGACGCCATGAAAATTGCCTTCTTGGCCCCCGACGAGGGCATGCTGGCCACCGCGCAGGCCGTCCTCGCCGCCGAGCACGGCGACGTAGCCGTCCGTCTCGGCCTCTTGAGCGCCGGCGTCACCGTGGCCAGGGACCTGGTCGCCGGCGGCGTCGAAATCATCATCACCCGAGGCGGTACCGCCTCGGCCATCCGGGACGCCGGCCTCGCCGTCAGCATCGTCGAAGTCTCAATCACCGGCTTCGATCTTATCCGCGCAGTGGAGAAGGCCCGTGCCTTCAGCAGCAATATCGCCGTCGTCGCCTTTCCGTCCATGGTGATGGGCATCGATTGTCTGGCCCCCATCCTGGAGGTCAACCTCCGCAACTACATCATCAACAGCGAATTCGAGGCCGAAGCCAACGTAAAACGCGCCTTCGCCGACGGCGCCGACGTGGTAATCGGCGGCGTCATTACCGCCAAAGTGGCCGCCCTCCACGGCATTCCGGCCGTTTTCATCGAAAGCGGCGCCGAAGGAATAATCCAGGCCGTCCAGGAGGCCAAGCGCCTCGCCCAGGCCCGCAAGCTGGAAAAGGTCAAGGCCGGCCTGGTCAAAACCGTGCTCGACTACGCCTACGAAGGCGTGATCTCCGTCGACCATACCGGTCGGGTGACCGTCTTCAACCCGGTGGCCCAGCGCCTCACCGGCATCGACGAAGCCCGGGCCGTGGGCTGCCCGATAAGCGAAGTCTGGCCTGAGCTCAAGCTCGCCGACGTCCTCAGGACCGGCCGCGACGACCTCGACCACCTGCTGCGCGTCAAAGGCAAGCGCATTCTTTGCAACAAAATCCCCATCAAGGTAAGCGGACAGGTGGCCGGCGCGGTGGCCAACTTCCAGGACGTCAGCAAAATACAGCAAATGGAGGAGCGCATCCGCCGCGAGATTTACGCCTCCGGCCACGTCGCCTCCTTCACCTTCGACGACGTCCTCGGCCACACGCCGATAATCGAGAACACCCTGCGCATGGCCAAGGAATTCGCCGCCACCCAGTCGGCCGTCCTCATCCTCGGCGAGACAGGCACCGGCAAAGAGGTCTTCGCCCAAAGCATCCACAATCACAGCCAGCGGGCCGGCGGGCCGTTCGTGGCAATCAACTGCGCCGCTCTTCCCAGTCAGATACTGGAGAGCGAGCTGTTCGGCTATGTCGGCGGCGCCTTCACCGGCGCGATGCGGGAAGGCCGGCCCGGCCTGTTCGAGGTCGCCCACCGCGGCACCATCTTCCTCGACGAGATCGCCGAAATGGATCTGGCCACCCAGGGCAAGCTGCTACGCGTCCTCCAGGAGAAAAAAGTGATGCGGCTGGGCAGCGACAAGGTCATCCCCGTCAACGTCCGCGTCATTGCGGCCACCAACCGCACGTTAAAACAGATGGTGTCCCAGAACAACTTCCGCGCCGATCTGTACTACCGCCTCAACGTCCTCCGCCTGCGCGTCCCGCCGCTGCGCGAGCGGCTAGCCGATATCCCCGTCTATGCCCGTTATTTCCTGGCCCGCTACACCGCGGCCACCGACCGGCGTCTCGCCTTCACCGACGACGCCCTCGACCTCCTGGCCCGCTACCCCTGGCCCGGCAATATCCGCGAACTGGAAAATACCGTCGAGCGCATCGCCGTCGTCTGTCGCGAAGGCAAGGCCACCGCCACCGTCGTGGCCGAGATGCTTGCCGACGAGCAGGAACCCGGCATCAGTCCCTTCCTGCTCGAAAACGAGAGCGAGGAAATAAAAAAAGCCCTGGCCGCCACCCGCGGCAAATATGGCGAAGCGGCCCGGCTCCTCGGCATAAGCCGCTCGACACTGTGGCGTAGGATCAAAAAGATGAGCGGCAAATAAGGAGGAATGGCCCAGGCGTTGCGACAAAAATAGTGCTTTTCGCCTCTGGACTGACCAGTCAGCGTCGTTTATAATTGAACCAAACTCATAACAAGAGGTGGAAAGATTGTTAAAAAAAGTCGCTGTGCTCCTTTCCGCTCTCCTCATGTTCACCGTTGTCGCCTCAGCCAATTCCTACAAGGAAATCGTCGGCGACGCCAAAAAGTTCAACGGCCAGGTCGGCGTCTACGCCAAGAACCTCCGCACAGGCAAATCGATCGCCTACAACCAGGATGCCGTCTTCCCCGCCGCCTCCACCGCCAAGCTGGTCGTCGCCATGGCGCTCTATAAATACCTTTATCCCGCCGCCAGTACGGCCAAAAAGGAACTGTACGACCAGAACGTCGACGACATGATCGTCGTCAGCGGCAACGATTCATACGGCGCCATGCTCGCCGAAATCGACACCGTCCGCCCCGACGCCCTTAAAAAAGTGACGCGCGACCTGCGGCTCCGCAAAACTCAGGTACATAGCGAGGACGCCTACAAACGTTACAAATATCACAGCGTCACCACACCGTACGAAATGGCCCTGGTCTTCGAGAACATCTACCGCGACCGCTACCTCGGCCGGCAGAAATCGGCCGAACTCAAGGACAAACTCGCCAACACCATTTTCCACGACGAGATCCCCCGGTTCATGGAAACGCCGGTTATGCACAAGGTCGGCGCCCTCGACAACCTTCTGTGCGACGTCGGCATCGTCGACGACGGCCGCGACCAGATTCTCATCAGCGTTTACACCCTGACCGGCCAAAACGAAGCATACGCTAGTGACTATATCGCCAGGACGGCGGCGAAGGCTTACAACGCCTTACGGCGCAAATAGGGAAAGGGCATTATAACAAAAAAGGGGCGCTTCCCGGCGGAAGCGCCCCTTTTTATCAGCGTTTATCCTCGTAGCAGACGCATTCTATATCCGTGCCGGCCAGCAGCTCGGCCGCCAGTTCGTCCGGGTAGGACGACAGATAGACAATCCGCTTGATGCCGGCGTTGATGATCATTTTGGTGCAGCCCGAGCACGGCTGGTGAGTGCAGTAAAGGGTCGCCCCCTCGATGGCCACCCCGTAGAGGGCCGCCTGGACGATGGCGTTCTGCTCTGCATGGGTGCCGCGGCAAAGTTCGTGGCGCTCGCCGGACGGTATTCCCCTGGCCTCGCGCAGACAGCCGGCCTCACGGCAGTGCGGCAGGCCCTGCGGCGCGCCGTTGTAGCCGCTCGTCAACAGGCGCTTGCCCTTGACGATCACCGCCCCCACCTGACGCCTGAGGCAGGTGGATCTTGTCGCCACCACCCTGGTGATATCCATGAAATATTCATCCCACGTCGGCCGCGTCATCCGCGCACCCCCATCTTTGCATTTTCCCTTATACTTCCACAATATCAGCCGATAATCCTTTCCCTGATCGCGGCCAGCACCCCGGCCGCCTTGTCGCGGAACAGCCACGCCGCCCGTCCGTCGAGGTGGGTGTCCTCGGCGTTGATGACGGCAAGCCGCGCCCCGCTCTCCAGGGCGAACGCGGGGCAGAGGTTGGCCGGGCCGACCGCCAGCGACGAACCGACCACCACGAAAAAGTCGGCCGCCCGGCTGGCGCGCGCCGCCTCCTCCCAGGCAGCGCCTGGCAGGGACTCGCCGAACAGCACCACGTCCGGCCTGAGCCCGCCGCCGCAGTGCGGGCATGTGCATTCCCGCCCCGGCCGGTACCGCCCGGCACGGTAAGCTTCCTCCCAGCCTGGTTCCGCCGGCAGCAACGTCCGGCTGTCGTATCCCGCTCCGCACCGCAGGCAGCTCACCGTCCGCAGCGTGCCGTGAAGCTCCACCGCCTCACCGCCGGCCCGCTGATGGAGGCCGTCGACGTTCTGGGTTATCAGCCGTTTCACGAAGCCGGCGGCCGCCAGTGCGGCCAGCGCCGCGTGCCCGGCGTTGGGCGCCGCCTCCCACAGGCGGGCGATCCGCCATTGGTAAAAGAAATAGAACTCGTCCGGTTCGCGGCGAAGGGCCGCCATCGTGGCCAGACTCTCCGGCCGCTGCTTCCACAGTCCCTGGGCTGAGCGGAAATCGGGCAACCCCGATTCGGTGCTCATCCCCGCCCCGGTGAAAACCACCGGGTGCCTGGCCGTCCGCCAGGCCGCCGCCACATCGTCGAGCATATCCGCCATTACTCTCACCCCGTTCGCGCCGCTGCTTCTATATTATGCCTCCCGCCAGCCAACCCCTTCCCGGCCACGGAAAAAACAAGCACCGGCTCTCACCGGCGCTTGTCTGGCTACTTGAGCGCGTCCATCCTGACCTTCACGACCACCTTGCGCACCGGCCCGGGAGCGCCGGCCGCGCAGCCCGGCCGGTGGACATCCCACGGAAAGAAGATGGCGTACATGCCGGCCGTCAGCCGCAGTTCCGTCTCATTGGGCACGGCCTGGTAGAAAATAACGTCCTTCTCGGCCAGCTTGTCCTCCTTGACCGCCAGGGCGTCGGTCAGAACGTCGAAGCCGATGACCTCCGCGCCGCTGATGATGTACTGGATGTCGATATACTTGACATGGGCCTCAAGTTTTTTGTTCTCTTTGAGGTCGGTGGTATAGTCCGACACCGCCGCATAAATGTCGCTGCCGGCGATTTCGTACTTGCCGGCCGCCACTTTGCTGAAATCTGTCTTGGCCAGATACTCCAGCCCCTTTTGCAGGGCCGCGGGGAAAAGGCCCTTCTCCTGCTGAAACTTGCCGATATGTCCGAAAATCATGTTCCCGCCTCCTAAACATCGTTTCTTCAGGATAATTATACAATAACCGCGCCGGGGGAGAAACCCGCCCGCTTACACACTTCATCTGCTGAAACAAGCCGGGCTTCACGGCAACGAGCGGCGGAAAAAATTTTTGTTGCGTTCTTCCCGCAGCAGCAGATTCGCGGCATGAGGCAATCTATCGCCCCGCCGCCACAGGCCGAACAGCCTTCTCAGGGGTTGCGGCCGCCGGCAAAGTACGGTATAATGTCTTTCTGTATAGTCCAATTGTTTTTTTACAGGAGATGGTGTTCATGAAACGTCTGTCAAACCTCACAACCGGCCTTGTCGGCCAACCGATGCTCGAAATCCTTGACATCGCCAACGCCCTCGCTGCCACCGGCCGTACCATCCATCGCTTCGAAGTCGGCGACTCCGATTTCGACGCCTACCCCCACGTCATCGAAGCGACTAAGCAGGCCCTCGACCAGGGCCATACAAAATACGTCGCCTCCAACGGCATCGAGCATCTGCGCCAGGCCATCTGCGCCTACATCGCCGGCAAGCTCGGCTTCACGCCCGACCTCAGCCAGGTCGTAACCATGCCGGCCAACAGCATCATCGACTTCGTCATCCGCTGCACAGCCAACCCCGGCGACGAGATCATCACCCCCGACCCCTATTTCCCGACCTATCAGGCCGTCACAAGCTACACGGGCATCAAGCAGGTCACCGTGCCGCTCCGCGACGGCTTCCGCCTCGACGCCGGCGACCTGGAGGCCCGCATTACCCCCAAAACGCGGCTGATAGTCATCAATACCCCCGGCAATCCCACCGGCGCCGTCATGAGCGAAGAGGAAATACGCGGCGTGGCCGCCGTGGCCGCCAAACACGATCTCTACCTCCTGAGCGACGAAATCTATGCCGAGAACATCTACGACGGCCGCCACTTCTCGCCCAGCTTCGCCGACCAGTGCCGCGAACGGACCATCATCTTGAGCGGCTTCTCCAAAGGCCACTCCATGTCCGGCTGGCGGCTGGGCTACGCCGTCGGCCCGTCCGAGCTCATCGCCAAGATGGGCCTGATGTTCAACACCGTCTACACCTGCCTGCCGCCCTTCGTCCAGTATGCCGGCATCGCGGCCCTCGCCACCGAGCGCCGCCTCATGGACGAGCGGCGCGCCTACTACCGCGCCCTGCGCGACTTGATGGTGAGCAAATTGAACGACATCCCCGGCGTCGAATGCGCCACCCCCGCCGGCGCCATCTACGCCTTCCCCGACATCAGCGGCACCGGCATGACCAGCAAGGAATTCGCCCGTTTCGTGCTCGAGCGGGCCGGCGTCGCCCTGACCCCCGGCGCCTTTTTCGGCCAGCGAGGCGAAGGCCACGTCCGCCTGTGCTACCTGCGCAACGAGGACACCATCGCCGCCGCCTGCGAAGGGATGAAAAAGGCTTTGGGCGGCAACAAACGCGCCGTCAAGTTTGCTTGAACCAAACATTGAGGCCCCGGACAAATGTCCGGGGCCTTTTCCATTACCCTATTTCGTGCCGAAAATCCGGTCGCCGGCGTCGCCGAGGCCGGGGACGATGTAGCCATGGTCGTTGAGCCGCTCGTCGACCGATGCGGTGTAGATCTCCACGTCCGGATGCTGTTCGTTCACATGCAGCACGCCCTCGGGCGCGGCCACCAGGCACATCAGCTTGATGATCCTGGCCCCCCGCTTCTTGATCATATCGATGGCCGCCGCCGCCGAACCGCCGGTGGCCAGCATCGGGTCGATGACGACGATCTCCCGGTCTTCCACGTCGGTGGGCAGCTTGCAGTAATATTCCACCGGCTTGAGGGTGGCGGGATCGCGGTAGACGCCGATATGGCCGACCTTGGCCGCCGGGATGAGGTTGATGACGCCGCTCACCATGCCGAGCCCCGCCCGCAGGATGGGAACCACGCCGAGCTTCTTGCCGCACAGCACCTTGCAGCGGCACTTGGCCACCGGCGTTTCGATCTCCGTTTCCTCCAGCGGCAGGTTGCGGGTGATTTCATAGGCCATCAGCATGGCGATTTCCTCGAGCAGCTCGCGGAACTCCTTCGGGCCGGTCCTAATATCGCGGATAAGCGAAAGCTTGTGCTGAATGAGGGGATGATCGATGATTCGAACCTGCATGTCCACACTCTCCCGTCAATGTATTTCCTCCCGGGCGCTTTAGCTACTAGCCCAGGTCGGCGTACAGGGGATACTTCTTGGTCAGCCTGGCGACCAAGCCGGCAGCTTTGGTCTTCACCATCGTGTCATCGGGACTGTTCAGCACCATGGCGATGATCTCGCCGATAACGAGCATGGCGTCCTCCTGCATGCCGCGCGACGTCACCGCCGGCGTGCCGATGCGGATGCCGCTCGTGACGAAGGGACTCTCGGGATCGAAGGGGATGGCGTTTTTGTTCACCGTCACCCCGACTTCGTCGAGCAGTTTCTCGGCCACTTTGCCGGTCAGGCGCTGATTCCGGAGGTCGACGAGCATCAGGTGATTATCCGTCCCTCCCGATACCAGGCTGAAGCCTTCGGCCATCAGCTTGTCGGCGAGAACCTTGGCGTTCTTGACAATCTGGGCCTGATAGGCCTGGAATTCCTCGCCCATCGCTTCCCTCAGCGCCACCGCCTTCGCGGCGACGACATGCATCAGCGGTCCGCCCTGGATGCCGGGGAAAATGGCCTTGTCAATCGCCTTGGCGTGCTCGGCCTTGCAGAGGATCAGGCCGCCCCGCGGACCGCGCAGCGTCTTGTGGGTGGTCGTCGTGACGATATCGGCGTGCGGGACGGGGGTAGGATGCAGTCCCGCGGCGACCAGGCCGGCGATATGGGCCATATCCACCATGAAAATTGCCCCGCACTCGCGGGCGATGGCGCCCATGCGCTCAAAGTCGATGATCCGCGAATAGGCGCTGGCGCCGGCCACCATCATCTTCGGGCGGTGCTCCATCGCCAGGCGCCGCACTTCGTCGTAATTGATGCGATGAGTAACGGCGTCAACCCCGTAGGGAACGATTTTGAAATACTTGCCGGAAATATTGACCGGGCTGCCGTGGGTCAGGTGCCCGCCATGAGCCAGGTTCATCCCCAGGATGGTATCGCCGGGCTGCAAAAAGGCGAAATAGACCGCCGTGTTGGCCTGGGCTCCGGAATGGGGCTGGACATTGGCATGTTCCGCCCCGAACAGCGTCTTGGCCCGCTCGATGGCGAGATTTTCGGCGATATCCACGAACTCGCACCCGCCGTAATAGCGGTGTCCGGGATAACCTTCGGCGTATTTGTTCGTCAACACCGAACCCTGGGCTTGGAGCACCGCCTTGGAAACAAAATTCTCCGAGGCGATCAGCTCGATTTTGCTTTGCTGGCGCTTGCGCTCCAGATCGATGGCCCGCGCCACCTCCGGGTCAATTCTGGCAAGGATGTTCATTCGTTACCTCCTAAAATACTTAAATACTTATAATAAATGCTGCTGATGCAAGCCATCCTCAGTAACAGGGCGGCAATTCGTAAACCGCCCGCGCGCCGCCGATCAGCTTGGGGCGGTGACGGGCCGCGGTAACCGCCGCCTGGCCGACACATTTCTGCTCCAGGCGGACCGGGACCGCCACTCTTTTTATATGCATGCCGATAAGCGTCGCGCCGATATCGAGCCCGGCGTGGGCTTCGATCGTTTCCACCACCACCGGGGCGGCGAATTCGCGCATCGCCCGGGCCGCCAGCGCCCCGCCCGCCTTGGGCACAGGCACGACGCTGACCTCCTCGAGGCCATAGCGCTCGGCCACCGGCCGCTCGACGACCAGCGCCCGGTTCAGGTGCTCGCAGCACTGGACGGCAAGATACACGTCCTTGGCCCGGCAGCTCCCCCTGAGGGCGGCGAGAATGGCTTCCGCCACTTCGTCCGAGCCGGACGAGCCGATCTTCGCGCCCCGCACCTCGCTTGTGCTGCAGCCGACCACCAGTATCTGCCCCGGCCTGAGGCCGGCGGCAGCCAGCAGTTCGTCGGCCGCGGCCGCCGCCTGGCGCTTGATTTCGGCATTATCGCAAAACATATGGTAACCCCTCCGCCTCTAAACCTCAAGGTCGGCGATCTTGCATACCCGCTTGGCATGACGACCGCCGGCAAACTCGGTTGCCAGCCACTTCTCGACAATCGCCCGGGCCAGGCCGCAGCCGATAACCCGTTCGCCCATCGTCAGGATGTTGGCGTTGTTATGCTCGCGCGACATCTGGGCCGAGTACGGGTCGTGGCACAGCGCCGCCCTGATGCCCTTCACCTTGTTCGCGGCGATGCAAACCCCTATGCCTGTCCCACATATAATAATGCCCCGGTCACACTTCGCGCCGGCCACCGCTTCGGCCACCGCGCGGGAAATGTCGGGGTAATCGACGGAATCGGTGGAATGGGTGCCGAAATCACGGTACTCGATCCCCTTCTCCGTCAGATACTGCTTGATATCTTCCTTCAAACGGAAACCGCCGTGATCGCTGCCGATACCAATAAGCACCTTATCCCCTCCTCGCATTTCGGGAAGTTTTCTACATATAATCGCTTTTTCCTGCTAATTGCGCGAGCTTTTGCCATATTTTATCTATAAGCCGTTCCATCTCGGCGGCGCACGCCTCGTATCGTTCGCCGTCGCCGCCGAAGGGATCGGCCACATCCCCTTCTTCCCCGGCGTACTCGGCCAAGGTGTGTATCTTGCCGGCCGCCTCGGGCGCGCCGCCGGCAACCGCACGTTTATGAGCCGCCGTCATCGTCAGGATGACATCGGCCGCCTTCACCAGTTCGGGCAAAAGCTGGCGGGAGCGGTGGGCGGACAGATCGAGGCCGCGCTTTTCCATCGCCGTCCGCGCGTGAGCTGAGGCGGGATACTCGCCATACGCCGCCAACCCCGCCGACAGCACCAAAACCTTATCTTCGAGGCCGCCGGCCCGGACCCTGGCCTTGAGCATCGCCTCGGCCATCGGGCTGCGGCAAGTATTGCCTGTGCATACGAGCAGAACCCGTACCATGAACAAATCCAACCTCCCCATAGTATGTCCGTGTATGGCACTATTTTACCATAGATGGGGCCGATGGTGAAATCGCCGGGGAAGAATACGGCCCTGATATACTATCTTAGCCTGCTTTTCGCCGGCAGGAAACCGCTGCCTGGAGGCAAATACTAACAGAAACAACTCTCCGGGAGGTTGCCATGAACATATTCCGTATCCCCCACCCCCTGCCAGCCGGCGAGCTGCTTGAACCGCTTCTCGACAACGGCGATATTCTCATCGAGCGGATAATCTCCAACGGCCAGGCCTCACCGCCCGGCTTCTGGTACGACCAAGACCGGGACGAATGGGCGGTCCTCCTGCAGGGCCGGGCAGAAATTCTTTTCGCCGACGGCCGGCGAATCACCCTCGGCGCGGGCGACCACCTTTTCCTGGCGGCCCGCGAACGGCACCGCGTCGCGTTCACCTCCACCGAGCCGCCCTGCATCTGGCTGGCTGTTCACGGTCGCCTAAAGTAACCGGCGCGCATCAAGGCCGTTTCTGGATTAATCTGCAAGGTATCGCCGCCGCGGCTTTTACAGACAATAAATTCGCCGCCGTACGCGATGCGGTACGGCAAGCGCCTAGTGCCCTTGGTTTCCTCGCGGCGCCGCAATGAGCATGATGTGAGGTGATACTATGGGTGGCAGGACGTTCGACCAGTTTATGAGCCGTCAGCGCGCCAAAGCCAAAGAAGGGCGCGGAGCCCAAGACGTTTCGCCTGCCCGCCGGGAAAACGAGCAGGAAAAATTGCCCGGCCGGCAACCCGCCGTCACCCGGAAATGATCCCGGCAGTTCGGCAACGCAGCATAAAAAAGGCCCGCTATGCGGGTCTTTTTTAGTTCACGACCGCCGTCCAGAAAACATGGGCCCCCAGCGCCACCAGCACAAGGCCGCCGATCAGCTCGGCCCGCCTGCCGATCAGGTGCCCCAGTCGCCTCCCCAGTCCGAGGCCGATCAAGCCTACGCAGAAGATTACCGTTCCCAGAATGGCGCTCAGCTTCACAAGGTCGACATCCATCATTCCCAGACTGAATCCGGCGGCCAGTGCGTCCAGGCTGACGCTCACCGCCAGCCCGACCAGCGCCATCCCCTGAAGGGGGTGCCCCGCCGCCCTTCCCGGGGCTGCATTCTCGCGGACCATGTGCACGCCCAGGGCGGCCAGCACCAGCGCGCCGATGGCGCTGGCCCAGTCCTGTACGGCTGCCGCCGGCCAGTCGATGTGGTACGTGCCCACGTGTTCCACCACCGCGCCGAGCCAGTGCCCGAAATAGTAGCCGGCGAGAATCATGCCGATATGGAAAAGAGCGAACACCGCCGCCGACCGGAAAATGACCCTCAGCCGCACCCTGTTCATGCCGATGGGAATCGCCACCGAAAACAAATCCGTGCCCAGCGCTGTGCTGAGCACGAACAATTCGAACACACTCAACCCCGCTCACCCCCGCCTGCTAATGTATATGAGGCGGCGGCGAAGCTTAGGAAAGTTTTTTCCGCTTAGCGTTTGGACAACCAGTTCGCCAGATCGGCCACTGCGCCGGCAGCATCGTGGGCAAGGGCCTCCAGCGGCGTCATATTGGCGGTGACCGACGAATAGGAGTTCATGTAGACCGCTTTTCCTTCCTGATCGTACACCGTTTGCTGCAGGGTCACGAAGAACTGGTTCCGTTCGTTTTTCATCTTCATGCCGCCCAATTCGGCGACGACATACCATTTGCTGCCGGCCGCCGCCGCCTGCTTACCGGGCTCCGCTCCGCCGCCGCCAAATACATATCCCGGCAGCAGGCGACGGTACTGGTCGGCAAGCGCCTGTTCCATGTAGCGGTATTCGATTCGCAGGTCGTCCGGCAGGGAATCGGTCGGAGGAACGATGTATACCCGCGGCCCCGCCTGCTGCGGACTTGCCGCCGGCAACGCGAAGGCCCCGGCCTTGACGGCGGCGGCGCGTTTGTCGTAATAATTCTTCATCGTCAAATCGAGATACTCCGCCATGTCGTGGGGTCCCTTTTCGTATAGCGCCGACTGCCGCCAGACCAGTTCACGCCCGAACTGGCGGTAGCCGCCTACCAGCTTCTGCAGCACGCCGGTGACCGGGTCGCCGGAGATCACCACCCGCGTAAGATCGAGCCGCGGCGAAAATTCGTCCACGAAAGCCACGTTGCCCACGGCCGGAGCGCCGAACGTGATTACCGTCACCTTGTCGGGCTTAACCCCCATCGCCAGCAGGCGCGCCCCGCCCACCGTGGCGGCCGCGCCGCCCAGGCTGTGACCGACGAGCAGCATCTCGGCCGCCGGATCGGCCATAATCTCGCTCAACAGCCGGTCGCCGTCCTGGACTTCGCCGGAGGTTCTCGCCGTGAAGGCGGTCTGCACGTACTCGTGGAAGCCGCGGTGCACCTTCGGCTTCGTGTCGGGAACATCCTCGAGCTTCGCGTTGGCCGCAAACTCCTCCGGAGTGCGGCCGGCGAAGTATACCTTATCTGTCCGCAGGTCAACCTTGACATCCTTGAAAGTCTCCGTGCCGACCGCCGCCAGCACGTAGCGGCTCTTCCCCGTCGCCGTGAGATCCCGCGCCAGCAGGAACCTGGCGTCGGCCTCCTGGCTGCTCCGCAGGAAAGGTACGATTTCCCAGCCGTCCTGGCGCAGATATTCGCGCGCCAGCATCCCTCGCCGGTCGCTGTACGCCGCCAGGCAGGCCGCCGCGGCCAGGCGAAGCTGATAAGCGTCCTCGAAATCTTCGGCAGGGCCGGCCAAAGCCGCCGGGGTGAGCCAGGCAGCCATGAGCGCGATCACAAGCAATATGCTCAGTTTCTTCATCCTTCGGTCCCCCTGTCGGAAAGATAGCTCTATTCGTAAATTCGCCGAAAACGCGGCGCTCCCTTTCCCACCCGCAAAATTGGCCCCTGACATTATCTGCCGGGCCAACGACGGAAAAGCCGCCTGCTCACAAGGGGAGCGGCGGCCGATGCGGATCACGTTTTGTTCTCGGGATTCTTCTGCTTCTCTTCGTAGGTCTTGCGGACAGCATCCTTTGTCAGGTGGCCGGTGGGCTCGAAGTTGGCCGGCGGCTCCTTGCCTGCCTTATCGAGGGTCGTCTCGTGCCGGCAGCTGGTTTTATCGACGCAAATCTCATGGACCGGTTTGCCGTAATTGTCTTTCACCATATCACCCCCGGCAGTAGTGTGGCCGGATTGGCGGCGCCTTACTCCTGCAGGTCCCTGACCGCCAGCTTGCGGTATTCCTCCGCTTCGCCGTCAAGGCGGTAGCCGTTTTTCGCCAAAATATCCAGATAGCCGCGGAGGCTCGACGCCAGCCGGCTGTCGCCCTTGGCCGCCTCGGCGTAGGCCGTTCTGGCCGCGGGGTTCATGGTCTGGCTGTCGTAGGAAAACAGGGGCGTGTTGTTGGCGCCGTAGAAAACAAAGGCCAGATAGCGGGCATAGAGGTGCTTCACGTCGGTCGACCGGGGTGAATCCTCGTAGGCCTTGAGGTATCCTTCCTGGGCGAGTGCCCGGCGGACCACCTCGTCCCAGCCGATCACCAGGGCGGCATCCTTGGCGGGCGCCCGGTCCGACTCCACGGCCATTAGGTCGATATAGGCCGCCAGGTCGTCGGTCACCGCCCCGCGGTATTTGCGGTACCAGCCGTAGTCGATCACCGGGTAGTACATCCCCTCGGCCGTATCCACCCGGTAGCCGCCGTCCCGCACCGCGAGCAGCGCGTCGCGCAGTTCGGCGTCGCCGGTATCGCCGGCCTTGTCGGGGTCGAGGCCGGCCCGATACAGGTTGTCGATTTTCCGCTGCAGCCCGTCGCGGGACAACAGCTCCTCCAGCCGCTTGAGATCGCGTTTCTGGGCGGCTTCGGCCGCGACGATCATTGCCGATGCCTCGTTGCGCGTCACCTTGCCGATGCCGGCGTCCACCGCGGCCAGGAGCTCCGCGGCTCGCACGTCCTTCTTGGCCACCAGGGCGTTGAAAGCGGCCACCGTCGCCGTCTCCTCGGGGCTCGCCGCCGGCGCGGACTGGACGGCGGGCGGCGTCGTCTTTCCCGCCGCGGCCCCGCAGCCGGCGAGCGCCAGGGCGAACAGCCCGATAATCAGCGCGGCCGCAGCCTGCTTATTGTTTGTCATCCTGCGTCTCCCTTCCGGATCGTATGGCGGTGCCGCTATATTAAACGCCGCCGCGCCGGAAAAGTAACGCTTGCCTGTCAGCCCGCCGGGAAAAAGCGGTCCTTGTCGGGCTCGAATTTCGGCCCGCTCGCGAACAGCACGAGGCAGGGCTCGGAACCCGTATTTTCAAAGCCGTGCACCTGGCCCTTGGGGATGGAAACAACGTCCCCCTCCTTCAGCGCCTGCTTCACGCCGTCGACGGTAATGACGCCCTGCCCGCGCAGGATGTAATAAATCTCGTCGCTCACCTTCTGATAGTGCGGCCGGATGCCTTTTTCCACAACCGCCAGGCCGATGCTTACCCCGGGCTCGGCCACCCCCGCCACGACCGCGATGCCCACCGCCGGATCGACGGGCGTTTTCGCCATATCCTCGAGCAGATTGACGACAACCATTACAATCACTCCTTTAAAAAATACTGGCGCATCGCTCAGTCGGCCAGGATCTCCTTGACCCGGCCGACGATGCCCCCCTCCAGTCGCACCTTGATGCCGCGCGGATGGACGGCGCTGTTCGTCAGAATATCCCTCACGATTCCCTCGGTAAGCTCGCCGCTGCGCTGATGCTGCTTCTGCACAACCCTTACCCGCAGCCCCGGCCGGACATTCTTGCGCTCCGTGCCGTTCATCGTCCCGCCCCCTTTTCGAGCCAGCCGCCCCACACCTCGGGGCGGTAGCCCACCGTCGCCCTGGGTCCGTCCCTCACCACCGGCGTCTTCAGAAGCAGCGGGCTGGTCAGCAGCACCTCCTCGACATCATGGACGAGGTATTTGAGATTGCGGCGGGCGTACTCCTTGCCGTCGTGGTCGATCAGGTTATCGAGCCCCACCGCCGCCTTGACCCTGTCGAACTCTCCCTTGCTCAGGCCGCGGACCGTCAGGTCCACGAACTGGTACGGTATGCCCCGCTCCTTGAAATATCGTTCGGTTTTACGGGTATCCTGGCACTTCTTCGTGCCGAAAATCTGTATTCCCATCGCGCCCTCCCTCCCCGACCGCATGCCGACGGGGAATTCGTGTCTATATTATCACTTGTTCGCCGTCCGCCCTATTCGCCCTGCTTGTGTCTCCGACGGAAACAATCTTCCCCCTTCGGTAGCCTTTTTTGTACATTCAGGCATTATTTTCCGAAAGTCGGGCGCCAGTTCCTTCCTTTGCCGGAATATTTAAAGTATAATGAATAATGGTGAAACTTGCTCAGGTGCCCACAAAATACCGGAAGGGGAGAAACATGTGAAGAAACAAGCCATTTTCGTTCTGTCCGGTCTCGTGATCCTGGCACTCATCATTGCCGGGTGCGGCGGCGGCAGCGGCGGCGCCCAGAAGGTCCAGAACATCAACATCGCGACCGCGACCACCGGCGGCGTCTATTATCCGATGGGCAACGCCATGGCCCAGATGTTCAGCAAGCAGATCCCCAACGTCAAGGCCTCGGCCCAGGCTACGGCCGGCACCCCGCAGAACGTCCTCTTGATGCAGAAGAAAGAGGCCGAAATCGCCTTCGCCCAAAACGGCGTCGCTTATTACGCCTACCAGGGCCAGGCGATGTTCGACGGTAAACCCGTCAAAATGCTGCGCGGCATCACCCACCTCTATCCCAACGTCATGCACATCGTCGTCAAAGCCGACTCCGATATCAAATCCGTCAAGGACTTCGCCGGCAAACGCTTCGTTCCCGGCGCGGTAGGCAGCGCAACCGAGATCAACTCCAAAGAAATCCTCGGTCTTTACGGTCTCGACTACAAGGACAAGAAAAACGTGAAGGCCGACTACCTCGGCTACACCGAAGCGGCCGAAGCCCTCAAGGACGGCCGGGTCGACGGCATTCTCATCGCCGGCGGCCTGCCCACCGCCGCCGTTCTCGACGCCGCGTCGTCGGTCAAGATCCGTATTCTTTCCATCGAGCCCGACATGATGGCGAAGCTTGTCAAAGAAATGCCCTGGTACTATGAAATCAAGATCCCCAAAGGCACCTACATCGGCCAGACCGAGGACGTGACCACCGTGGCGGTCGCCAACATTCTCATCTGCCGCGACGACCTCTCCACCGACCTTGTCTACAACATCACCAAAACCCTCTATGACGGCCAGAAGGACCTCGTCGCCGCCCACTCCGCCGCCAAGGACATGAAGCTGCCGGACGCCACCAAGGGAATGACCGTTCCCCTCCACCCGGGGGCTGAAAAGTACTTCAAAGAAAAAGGCATCGTCAAGTAACCTTCCCGATAGACGGAAATCGCAGACAGCCAACCTGTCTGCGATTTCCATAAATCCTCGGGCCTGACTGGCAATCTGGCAATTTAGGGGGGAAACCGCGTTGGAGCAAGACAACAAACCGGTCATAGACAAAAAACAGATTGATGCGTTTATCAATGAGGAAACAACCGAGGCCACCGAACAGGTGGTGCGCAAATACGAAGCCGAGGCCCGCTTCCGCAAATTCACCGGCGCTCTCGCCAAAATTGTCGCCTTCATCGCCATCGCCATGTCGCTGTTCCATCTCTATACCGCCGGTGTCGGCGTGCTGGAAGCCATCAAGCAGCGCAGCATCCACCTCACTTTCGTGCTTGTGCTCGTGTTCCTGCTTTATCCGGCTGGCAAGAACAGTCCCAAAAACAAAGTGACCCCCGTCGACGTCATGCTGGCCTCGCTGTCGTTGTTTGTTGGCGTCTACCTTATATCGATCTACGACGACCTCGCCAACGCCGGCGGTGTCTACACCCGCACGGATATCTGGGTCGGCGCCCTCCTCTGCCTGCTGGTGCTTGAGGCGGCCCGCCGGGCGACCGGCAAGGAACTGCCGATAATGGCCCTCGTATTCGTCGCCTACGCTATGTTCGGCGACTGGATTCCCGGTCAGTTCGGCCACCGCGGGTATAGCTTCGAGCGCATCATCGAGCATATGTTTCTCACTACCGAAGGCATTTACGGCGTCGCCCTGGGCGTCTCGTCCACCTACATCTTCCTGTTCATCCTCTTCGGCGCCTTCCTGTCGGAAACCGGCATGGCCAAATTCTTCAACGCCCTGGCCATGGCCGTCGCCGGCGGTTCGCCCGGCGGTCCCGCCAAGGTGGCCATTTTCGCCAGCGGCCTCCTGGGCACGATAAACGGCAGCGCCGTCGCCAATGTCGCCACCACTGGCGCCTTCACCATCCCACTGATGAAAAGCATCGGCTACCGGCCCCAGTTCGCCGGGGCCGTCGAAGCCGTGGCCTCCACCGGCGGGCAGATCATGCCGCCGGTCATGGGCGCCGCCGCCTTCGTCATGGCCGAATTCCTCGGCATGTCCTACACCCAGATCATGATCGCCGCCATCTTTCCGGCTTTCCTCTACTACCTGGCCTGCTGGGCCATGATCCACCTCGAGGCGGTCAAGCTGGGACTGGCCGGCCTGCCCAAGGACCAGCTTCCCAGAGCCGGCGAAGTCATGCGCCAGTCGGGACACCTCACCCTCCCCGTAATCGGCATCGTCGCCCTGCTGCTCTATGGACTCACCCCGCTCTATGCGGCTTTCTTCACTATCCTCATAACAGTAGCCGTCAGCTACATGAAAAAATCGACGGCCATCGGCGTGAAGGGCATCCTCAAAGCCCTCGAAGGCGGGGCCCGCTCGGCCATCGGCGTAGCCATGGCCTGCGCCGTCGTCGGCTTCGTGGTCGGCATCTGCTCGCTCACCAGCCTCGGCCTCACCTTCGGCGCCAATATCCTCGACCTCTCCGGCAATAATCTCATCCTCATGCTTATACTGACCGCCATCACCGCCCTCATCCTCGGCATGGGGTTGCCCACCACCGCCTGCTACATCGTCGCCGCCACCATCGCTGCGCCGGCCTTGATCAAGATCGGCATCCCGCCCCTCGTCGCCCACTTCTTCGTCTTCTACTTCGCCTGCCTGTCCAACCTCACCCCGCCGGTCTGCCTGGCCGCCTTCACCGCCGCCGGCATCGCCGGCGCCAGCCCGTACAAAGTCGGCTGGACCTCCACCCGCCTGGGCGTGGCCGGCTTCCTTGTGCCCTTCCTGGCCGTCTATTCGCCTATGCTGCTTTTCCAGGGAAGCTACAGCACAGTGTCGCTCGTCGAAGCAATCATTACCGCCACCGTCGGCATCATCGCCCTCAGCGCCGCCCTGGAGAACTGGCTGATGCGAAAATGCACCCTCCTCGAACGCGTTGTCCTCTTCTGCGGTTCCATGGGCCTTATAATTCCGGGCTTCTGGACCGACCTGTTCGGCCTCGGCGCCGTCGTCGCCGTCTACATCTGGCAGAGACGGACGCTGGCCAAGCCGCCCTCTCTCGGAGCCGCCGGCAACTGATAATCGTTTCCCAAGGCTTTTGCAATAGCGGCCGCAAGCAAGAAACCCGGCTCACGCCCGAGCCGGGTTTCCTGTTGTATTATGCTATTTCCCGCCGAGGAAGGTGCGGACGAGAGCGTCCGCCGCCCGCGCGGCCGCCGCGTCGTAATTGGGCGAGCGGCGGTCGGCGAACCCATGCCGCCCCGGCAGGACATGAACCTGCACCCCGTCTTTCGCCGCCAGCTTGCCCACCAGGTCGGGCACCGAAAAAGCCTCCTCGCTTTGCGGAAAAAGCAGCAGTACCGGGCCGGCCGGCGTCACGCCGGGATAGTCGCGGATCCGCGAACCATAGTAGCCGACGGCGCCGGCGAACCCCGGCCGGCCGCTCAGCAGCCACGCCACCGTCGCCCCGGCGCTGTACCCCACCAAATATAGCCTGCGGCAGCGACCCGCTAGGCGCGCGGCCAGCGCCGCCGCCTCCGCGGCGGCGGTCTCGAAGCCCACCTTCATATAATGCGCGTAGGCGGCCGCCTCCTGCTCGTAACCGTACGCCGTGCCGAGCAGGTCGGGGCAATACACGGCCAGCCCCTGCGCCGCCAGGCGGGCGGCGGTATCGGCCATATGGCCGTTGATTCCGTAAATCTCGTGCAGCAGAATGACCGCGTCCGCCGCGTCGGCATCGCCGGCCCGGTATATGCCCGCCGCCTTTTCCCACGCCGGGGAGCGATGCTCCCCGCTCATTCGCCGCTCCGGATGAAGTCAGGCAGGCCATCCGCCAGTTTTCCCAGGCGGAGCTGCCCGAGGGTAATCTCCGGCACTCCCAGGCGCCGGGAAGGCACAAAGCCGCCGTGGCAGTCCGAGCCGCCGGTGATCAGCAGCTTGTGGCGGTCGCACCACTCCACCGCCCGCTTCGTCGTCACCGCATCGTGGCAGAGGTGGAAGCACTCCACCCCCTCGATATCCTGGGCGGCGAACATGTCCAGCGTCTCCTCCAGGGCGGGGCCGTGGAATTCGCTGCCGGGATGAGCCAGCACCGGCACGCCGCCGGCCTCCTTGATGGCGGCGATGGCCGCGGCCGGATGGGGAAACTCCGGAAAGACGATGCCCCGCTTGGCGTTGAACAGCTCGGCAAAGAAATCGCCCACCCCGGTACACAGGCCTTTGTCGATCAGATAACTGAGCGACTTCCAGCCGCCCCTGCCGGGGTCGTGGTCATAAGCGCAAAATTCGTCGTAAGCGATGGGAAAACCGGCGGCAGCCAGCTTCCTGATGCTGTCGTGGTCGACCTCCTCCATCAGGGCGGTGTTGGCGGCGAGGATACGCCGCAGCGCCCCGCCCTCCGGATCGATCCCGTAGCCGAGGATGTGGAAAAGGTGCCCCGCCAGGGTCACCGAAATCTCCACCCCCGGCAAAAAACCCAGTCCTGCTTCGGCCGCCAGCCGGCCGGTCGCGGCGACGTTTGCCGCCGTGTCGTGGTCGGTGACGGCGAACAGGCCGACGCTCGCGGCGCGCACCGCCGCGACCGTCTCGGCCGGCGTCCACGTCCCGTCCGAAGCGGTGGTATGAATATGCAGATCGACCCTGGTGTCTTTGTCCATCCGTCAGTTCCCCGTTCCGCTCTCGTTATCAGTTCCGGGCGACCGGCCCGCCTTGTCAGCGCAGCAACCCGATGTTGCCTGTCAGGCTATTGACCTTTTTCTGCGGGCCGTACAGGCAGACGCCCAGATAAGCGAGCGCGCCGCCGTCCGCGTTGGCGAGCGCCTTCCCATAGTCGCCGTAATCCAATGACCGCTGGGCGATATTGTTGAAATCCACCGTCGCCACGGCGTCGAACTCCTCGTCGTACAGCCGGACCCGGATAGCCTTGAGCTGTTCCTTTGTCGCCCCAAGGACGGGAATGTTCCTGGTCGTTATCCCCGGGTGGACGTTGCCGTCGGCATCGCAAAGATCGCCGCCGATCAGGCCGTCAGCCATCTTTCCCAGGCTTGCCCCCAGCACCGCCGCCGTGTTGGCGATCAGCCCCACCGGCAACTCCTTATCGATAATCATTACAACTTTCATTGCTACGCCTCCTACCGTTTTCCCTCTATGATAGGCCGATTACGGTTCAGGCGTATTGTAAAAAGTTGTCCCGGCTACAGATGGGCTTTCTGATAGACCTCGGGCGTCACGCCCACGTGGCTGCGGAAGGTCTTGGTGAAATGGCTCTGGTCGTAAAAGCCGGCGTCCTGGGCGACCGCCGCCAACTCCCGCTGCCGGCGGAGCTCCTTCTCGGCGAAATTGACCCGCAGCATGGTCTGGTACACGTGGGGCGGCACGCCGTACTCCTTTTTGAACAGCTTGACAACGTAATATTTGCTGAGGCCGGACACTGCCTCCAGGTCGGTCAGCGTCACCCTGTCGAGGAAGCGGCTGTGCAGGTATTCACGCACCTGCTTCAGCCGGTCGCGCTCACCGCCGGCCTTCTCCTGCCGGCCGGCCTGGCCGTCGTCGCCCAGCAGGGCGGCGAACAGGGCCAGCACGCCGCTCTCCCTGTCCAGCGGCGTGGCGGGCGCCATCAGGCGGCCGGCCGCTTCGGCCATCATCCGGCCGCAGGCCCGCGCCGGCAGGCAGCGGACACCCTGACGGAGCACCGCCTTGCCCCGGCCGCCCGGCAAGGACGCCGCCACCCAGGCCGGCGCCGCGAACAGCATCTTGTACCGCCAGGGCGCCTTGTCGTTGGGATTACAGGCGTGGAAGACGCCTGGCGGAATAAGCACCAGGTTCTCCGGTGCCACTTCCCCCTGCCGGCCCTCGTGCCACACCTTGCTGGCGCCCTTTTCCACCAGCCCCACGGAAAACTCCTCGTGGTAATGCCTTTTTAAGGACACGTGCGCCGCGTCGCAAACCTTCAGTTCGAAGAACGGCACATCGACGTCGCGGTAGTAAGTGATTCCTGACATAGCTCTCCTCCGTTAAAGGTCAACAGTGCACAATCTTATACCCGGCCGCCTTGCGCATCCTGTTCATCACCGCCAGCCCCAGGCCGGCTTCAGCGACACCCTCGGCGAGGATGATATCCACCGGGGCGGCGTCAAAGTGCCTGAGCGCGCTGTAGAGGCCGGCGGCCGCCGCGTCCAGGTCGCCGCGCGCGCCGTATACCGCCGTTTCCGCTTCCCGCGGCAGCAGCGCCGCCGTCTCGGCCGACACCACCGCCCCGACCCGCCGGCCGGACGCCGCCAGGCGCCCCGTATCGCCGGCGAGGGCTGCCGCCACCGCGGCGGCGTCGCCCTCGTAAAGGGTCATCGGCGCCGCCGGTGCGTAGTGGGTATACTTCATCCCCGGCGCCCGCGGCACGAAATCGTCGCCACCCAGGGCCGGGTCGACCTCCACCTCGCCCAGCGTATCCATCAGCATTTCCAGCGTCACGCCCCCCGGCCGCAGCAACGTCGGCACCGGGGTGGTGCAGTCCACGACCGTCGATTCCACGCCGATCCCGCACGGTCCGGCGTCGAGGACAACCTCGATGCGCCTGTCCATGTCAGCCAGCACCGCCTGCGCGGTCGTCGGGCTCGGCCGGCCCGAGGTGTTGGCGCTCGGCGCCGCCACCGGCACACCGGCCAGGCGGATGAGCTCCCGCGCCACCGTCGAAGCCGGCAGGCGCACGGCCACCGTGTCCAGGCCCCCCGTGGCCGCGTCCGGCACCAGGCGGGTCCTCGCCAGCACCACCGTCAGCGGCCCGGGCCAGTACTTCGCCATCAGCGCGGCGGCGTTGGCAGGCACCCGCGCAGCCAGTTTATTAACTTCATGCCCATCGGCAATATGCAAAATCAGCGGATTGTCCGCCGGCCGCCCCTTGGCGGCGAAAATCCTCGCCACCGCCCGCGGATCGAGGCCGTTCGCCCCCAGTCCGTAGACCGTCTCGGTCGGAAAGGCTACCAGCCCGCCCTGGCGCAGCACGGCCGCCGCCTGGTCGAGAATGCGTAAATCCGGCTTATCCCTATCGACGACAAAATGTTTGGTGTCCATTACTGCCTCCGTTCAAATACGACCACCCGTTCCACGCCGCCATAATCCTTGATCGTCGCCGTAGCCGCCAGGCCGGTGGCCGCGGTCGCCAGCGCGGCCACCGGCCCCGCCTGTCCCGCCCCCACCTCGACGGCCATGAAGCCGTCCGGCTTCAGGAGCGCCGCCGCGCCGCCCGTCAGGCGGCGGTAAAAATCCAGCCCGTCCGCGCCCCCGGCCAAAGCGGCCCGCGGCTCGTACCCCAGTTCGGGCTCCAGGGCGGCCATATCTTTGGCCGCTATGTACGGCGGATTGCTGACGACCGCGTCAAAAATCCGCCCCGCCGCCGGCGCGGCAAGGTCGCCGCGGCATAGCTCCAGACGGCCGGCAACGCCCAGCTTGGCGGCGTTGCCGGCCGCCACCACCAGCGCCTCGGCGGAGATGTCGGTCGCCACGCCCCGGGCCGCCGGCAGTTTATGCAGCAGGCTGACGATTATCGCCCCGCTGCCTGTGCCGACATCGAGCACCAGCGGCTTCTCCCGCTCCTGCAGGCGCCTCAGAGTCGCTTCCACCAGCACCTCGGTGTCCGGCCGGGGAATAAGCACCGCCGGCGTCACCGCGAACGGCAGGCCGAAGAACTCGCGCCGGCCGGTTATGTACGCCACCGGCACCCGCCGGGCGCGCTGCTTCACCGCCTCGCGGAAGGAGGCCAGCTCGCCGGCCTCCAGCGGCTGATCGAAATTCACGTACAGGTACATCCGGTCCTTGCCCAGAACATGGGAAAGCAGCACCTCGGCGTCAAGGCGCGGACTGGCCACGCCCTTGTCGGCAAAGTACTGCTTGGTCCATGTTAAAATCGAGCCTATTGTCCATATCTCGCCCATCGTTTCAATCGACCCGTTTCAGGCGCTCGCTTTGGTCGGCGGTGATAAGGGCGTCGATCAGTTCGTCGAGATCGCCGTTAAGAATAAAATCGAGCTTGTGGAGCGTCAGGCCGATACGGTGATCGGTCACCCGCCCCTGGGGGAAGTTGTACGTGCGGATGCGCTCGCTGCGGTCTCCCGTGCCCACCTGGCTTTTGCGCGTCTCGGCCACCTCGGCCCGCTGCGACTCCTGGGCAAGCTCCAGCAGCTTGGCCCTGAGCACCCGCATCGCCTTGTCGCGGTTTTTGAGCTGGGACTTCTCGTCCTGGCACTGAACCACGACCCCGGTGGGCAGGTGGGTGATCCGCACCGCCGATTCGGTCTTGTTGACGTGCTGGCCGCCGGCGCCGCTGGCGCAATAGGTATCGATGCGCAGATCGTTCTGATTGATATCCACGTCGACATCCTCGGCCTCGGGCAGCACCGCCACCGTCACCGTCGAGGTGTGGATGCGGCCGCTGGCCTCGGTGTCCGGCACCCGCTGCACGCGGTGCACGCCGCTCTCGAATTTGAAGCGCGAATACGCTCCGTCGCCCGATACGGCGAAAACCACTTCCTTGAAGCCGCCCAGGTCGGTGGGATTGGCGTCGAGCACCTCGGTTTTCCAGCCCCGGCCGTCGGCGTAGCGGTTGTACATGCGGAACAGGTCGCCGGCGAACAGCGCCGCTTCGTCGCCCCCCGCCCCGCCGCGGATCTCGATGATGACATCCTTGTCGTCGTTGGGGTCGCGGGGCAGCAGCATGATCCTGAGCTCTTCGGCCAGCTTCTCCGCCCTGTCGGTCAGCTCGGCCAGCTCGGCCTCCACCAGCGCGCGGAAATCGTCGTCGAGCTTGTCCTTGAGCATCTCCCGGGCATCATCGCCGCCCTTGAGAGCCTCTTTGTACTCGCGGAATTTGGCCACCAGCGCGGCCAGCTTGGAGTGGGCCTTGGTGTGCTTCTGCCACTCGGCCATGTTGGCCATCACGGCCGGGTCGCTGATCAGTTGTTCAAGTTCTTCGTATTTATCTTCGATTGCCTGCAGTTTGTCAAGCATGCGCTTTCACCTCGCCGTCGGGCTTAACCGCCTCGAGGGCGCAGATCGCCACCTCGATCATATCGTCGCTCGGTTCGCGGGTCGTGAGCTTCTGCAGCCACAGCCCTGGGGTGATCGCGACCGCCACCCAGCGCTTATTGCTGCGGCCGGCGTAGCGGATTATCTCATAGCCGATACCGGCGATGAGCGGCAGCAGCGCCACGCGCGAGGCGATCCGCAGCCACAGGTCGGGCCAGCCGAGGAAGGCGAACACGAACACGCTCACAAGCATGACGATCAGCAGGAAATTGGTCCCGCAGCGGGGATGGAGCGTGCTGAACGGGCGGACATGCTCGACATCGAGCGGCACCCCCGCCTCGTAGGCGTGGATGGTCTTGTGCTCGGCGCCGTGGTACATGAATACCCGCCGGATATCATTCATAACCGAGATCGCCACCACATAGGCGAAGAAAATCACCATTCGCAGCAGCCCCTCGAACAGGTTGAACACCATCGGGTCGTCCGTAAGGCTGTGGATGAACTTCGCGGCCCAGGTGGGGATGATGACGAACAGCACTACCGCCAGGACGAAAGCGAACGCCATCGTCAGGAGGATTTCCTTCGTCGTCAGCTGTTCTTCCTCCTCACCCGAGGCCTGGGCGGAAAATGACAGCGCCTTGAGGCCGTACACCAGCGCTTCCGCCAGTGCGACCACGCCGCGCAGCATCGGCTTCTTCAGGATCGGGAAACGGTCGGTTATCGAAATAAGCGGTTCCTTCTTGACCGTAATGTTGCCGGAGGGTTCCCGCACCGCCGTAGCGATGTGTCCCGGCCCGCGCATCATCACGCCCTCGATCACCGCCTGCCCGCCGATGTTGGTCTTGGCGTTCACGGCTTTTCTCCTCTCTGAAGGTAACTGCTTACATTTTTGCAACTAGGCGATAAAGTCTACAAGCGATAGGCTCAAGGCCGTTCAGAAGTGCCCGGATGCTAGGCGCACCGGAGGATTGCCCGCGAAGGCGTACTTGGTTGCGTACGTCGAGTGGGCAATCCGAGGAGCAACAACGCAGGCGGGTGCTTCTGGGCGGCCGGTTTTGAAAAGAAGGCAGAGCATCCTCTGCTCTGCCCTGGCCCTTTACTCTTCTTGTCCGTAACGCTTGTTGAATTTCTCGATGCGTCCACGGGCGGCCAGCGAGCGCTGCTGACCGGTGAAGAACGGGTGGCACTTGGAGCACACGTCGACCTTCAGTTCCTTTTTTACCGAGCCGGTGCTGAAGGTGTTGCCACAGGCGCACACCACGGTCGATTCGCCGTACTTCGGATGGATCTTCTCTTTCATGTATCTTGCACCTCACTTTACTGCAGTCGTTGCTCACGCTAAATTATTATAGCACACCCGCCCCGGCGGCGCAAATCTTTCCTGAAAAACACCTAGACCCCGTCGAATGCCGCGAGCGCCGCCGGTAGAGCCTGAACCACCGCGTGGCCCACAGCCGGCAGTCCCACCAGCACCGCGCCCACGACCTCCCCGCGGCTGGCTCCCAGCTTTTTGGCGTGTCCGACGTGAAAAGGGATGCCGCTGGTCATCCCCGCGGCCGCCAATACACTTATGTAAGCCAGTGTCTTTGTTTTGTCGTCGAGTGCGTTGGCGGCGTCCAGCTTCCGCACCATCTCCATCCAGGGCTGGGAATACTCCGGCATTTCCTGCATGAACGCCATGAAGGCGTTACTAACCCCTTTGACTTCCATCGATTACACCTCTCTTTAATTTTTACCTAATCCGCCGCCGGGGCGCTATTGCCCGCAAAGCGGAGTAAAACGCACATTTTCCCAATTATTTCCGGATAATGGCGCCTGTCATCCCCCCACGCCGTCTAACCCTTCCCTGCAATTCTTGACGAAAAACTCCTCCGGGCGGAATATAGGTTTAAGAAGAAGGTGGTGAAAATTATGAATCTCGGTATGCAAACCATGGAAAAGAAACTCATCAAGTCCCTGTTCGCGAAAATCCGCCATGGCGGCCTACGGGTCAGGTACTGGGACGGAGAAGAGGCGGACTATGGAGACGCCGCGCCGGCGGTCAAATTGATCTTTCGGCGTGTTCCCGCGTTCGCGTCCGCGTTTGACGACCCGACGCTGGCGCTTGGTGAAGCGTACATGGACCGCGTCCTGGATTACGAGGGCCGCCTGGAGGATTTGCTCAGTCTGTTGAGTGACAATCAGGCCCTGTTCGCCAAAAGCGAACCCGCCGCCAAAGTCCGGGGCGCGATCGCCCGCCTGGCCGACAGGACACAGGCCAGGCAAAACATCCACCACCACTACGACCTGGGTAACGACTTCTTCTCCTCCTGGCTGGACAAGACGATGAGTTATTCGTGCGCCTACTTCAGGCACGAGAACGACACCCTCGACCAGGCCCAGTTGCAGAAGCTCGACCACACTCTCCGGAAACTCGACCTCCATCCTGGCGAGCGGCTCTTGGACATCGGCAGCGGCTGGGGCTGGCTTATAATCACCGCTGCCCAGACCTACGGCGTGAAGGCCGTGGGCGTCACCCTGAGCGAGGAACAATACCGCGAAACCCGCGAACGGATCGCCGCCCTCGGTCTGGGCGACAAAGTAGCCGTCGAGCTCGGCGACTATCTCGACCTGGACGAAGACCGCCGCTTCGATAAGATCGTCAGTGTCGGCATGTTCGAGCATGTAGGCAAAGACAATATCCCCAAGTACTTCGACAAAATCTGCCGCCTGCTTGTCCCTGCAGGGCTGTCGCTGCTCCACACCATCACCAGCCCCCGCGAGACGGCGTTCGGCAGTACCTGGATGAAAAAATACATATTCCCCGGCGGTTACGTGCCCACCCTGCGGGAAATAATCTGGCAGTTGCCGGAGAACGGCTTCCAGATGATCAATGCCGAGAGCCTGCGCCGCCACTACGCCTTGACGCTCGGCCACTGGTACGCAAACTTCGCCCGCCATGCCGATGCCGTCCGCGCCAAGTTCGGCGACCGTTTCTTCCGGATGTGGGAGCTGTACCTCCAAGCCTGCTCCGCGTCCTTCCGGATGGGCGCCCTCGACATCCATCAGCTGGTCTTCACCAAGGGCGTCAATAACAGCCTGCCGCTGACCAACGACCGCATATACGCCTGAAAGCGGCTGAATACCGAAACCCCCTTGCCCTGTCGGCAGGGGGTTTTCACATCTCGGCAATCCTAGCCGATATACCTGCTGAAGCTGCCGATCCGCACCGCCGGGAACCGCTCCGCCAGCCGGCGGAGGAACGTCCTCACTCCCAGGGGTGCCGCGCCCTGGGGCGGCAGCACCGGCCACACCGCCTCCGGGTCGATGTTGAGGTTGCGGAGCTGGATCATGTCGATCCCGGTCGCGCCGATGAACTCCTCCCAGGCGTCCGCCTCCTCCGGGCGGTCGTTGAAGCCGGGCAGCAGCAGCAGGTTGAGGGAAACGTGCACTCCGCGGTCCTTGGCGGCGGCGATCGAAGCGCGCACATCATCCAGCGTGTAGATGCTGCGGTAATAGGCCCGGTGCCCCTCGGGACAGGCGCTGATAACGCTCACCCGCATGCTGTCGAGGCCGGCGGCGGCGATTTTTTCGATGCCGGCTGTGTACCCGGCGTTGGTGTTGATGTTCACCATCCCCCGCGCCGTCGTCGTCCGCAGCGCTTTGATCGCGGCCGCGATCGTGTCCGCCTCCAGCGACGGCTCGCCCTCGCAGCCCTGGCCGAAGCTGACGATCGCCTCCGGCGCCTTGCCCAGGTGAAAAGCTCCCACCGTCGCCACCTCGGCCACCGAGGGCACGAAGGAAATGCGGCTCTGCGGCGCCGGGCAGCACTCCGCCGGCTGGCGGGAAATGCAGCCCAGGCAATCGGCGTTGCACGCCGGCGACACCGGTATGCCCGCCTCCCAACGGCGGTAGAAAAGGTTCTGGGCCGTGCAACAGTGCCATTCCAGCGAACAGCGGGCAAGGTGCTCCACCAGGCGGTTGCCCGGCAGCTCCCGCCGCACCGCTTCGATGCGGTCCGCGAGGTCGGCGGTGTTGAAGCGGCGGGGATCCCATTTCGCATTGTCGTCGCTCTTGGCCGCCGCCGCGTAGAAACGGCCCCGCCGCATGGCCACCGCCGTGTAGCCGTACAGCGGCAGCGGCGGCGCTCCCTCCCGTACGCGGTAGGCCGGCAGGTGGGTGCGGGTGTAGCCCGCCGGCAGCATCGCCGCCACCGCCGCCAGCGGGGCGGCGATCGGCGCGATCGCGCCTCCCTTGGCGGCCAGCGCGCTGCGGCCGGGCAAAAACATCAGGTCGGACCCAGGCGGCAGGGGGATGAGGTCGTCGTCCGCCAGCACCGCGTCGTCCCGGCCGCTGCGGCCGACCGCCGCGTACCCCGGCGCGTCGTAAATATTGCCCTTCTCGTCCGCATAGACTGCAGAAAACATGTAATCACCCTAACCCCAGAGGCGCCTCTATTTGTTATATTCGTTGGCCGCCTTGGCCAGCCCGTCCTTGAGCACCGCCTCCACCGCGACCGCCGCCCGTTTCACGGCCTCGGCCATCAGCGGCTGCTCCTCGGCGGCGAAGCGTCCCAGCACATAATCGGCTGTCTCCATATACTCCGGCGGGCGGCCGATGCCGATACGGACGCGGGCGAAGGTATCCTTGCCCAGGTGAACCAGCAGCGACTCTATGCCCCGGTGGCCGCCGGCGCCCCCGGCCGGGCGCAGGCGCAGCTTGCCTGCCGGCAGGTCGACGTCGTCATACACGACGATAAGGTCGCCGGCGTCCAGCTTGTGCCAGCGGACGAACGCCGCCACCGACTGGCCGCTCAGGTTCATATACGTCTGCGGTTTCACCAGCAGGACCGTCTCCTCGCCGCGGTGTTCGGCCACCAGGGCGCCGAATTTCTCCCGCCAGGTGGTCACACCCCACCGTCCGGCCAGTTCGTCCACCGCCATGAAGCCTACGTTGTGGCGGGTGGCGCTATACTCCCGCCCGGGGTTACCAAGGCCGACAACGATTTTCACGTCATTCCTCCGTCTTGAGAATCTCATCCACCGTCACAAAGTTATAACCCCGCGCCTTCAGCTCGCGGATTATCAAGCGTGTCGCCGCCACCGTCTGGTCCCGCGGCGACCCGGCTGCTATGCCGTCGCCGTCGTGCAGGAGGATAACCGCCCCGCTCTTCACCTTGTCAAGCGTCCTTTGGGCGATCGTCTCCACGCCGGGATTGGTCCAGTCGCGGCTCAGCACCGACCACTCCACCACCTTCATGCCCCGCTCGGCCATCACCTCAAGCACCACCGCGTCGCGGAAACCGTGCGGGGGACGCACCACCTTGGCCGGCGAGCCGGTGATCGCCGCGATTACCTTGTTGGTGCGGTCGACCTCGTCGGCGATCGTCGCCCGGTCGGCTTTGAGCAGGTCGAGATGGTTATAGGTGTGGTTGCCCACCTGGTGTCCCTCGGCGATTATGCGCCGCACCAGCTCAGGGTGTTTCTCGGCATTTTTGCCGATAACGAAAAAGGTGGCCGGCACCCCTTCCTCGCGGAGGATGTCGAGCACCCGGCCGGTATAAGGCGGGTAAGGACCGTCGTCAAAAGTCAGGGCGACGATTTTCTGGCTTGTCTTAACCTCGGAAAAAGTCGGTCCATAAAAGCGATTGCCCGGCAACACGGCATTAAGGGTGAAGACACAACCGGCGATGATGCCGAGAATTGCCAGCCACAGGCCCAGCCGCGCGGGTCGCTTGAGCAAGCGCAGGTAATCGAGCAGCAGGCCGACCAGCACCACCACCGTCAACACCGCCAGGATGCTGATGAGGGACATCTTTATGTCAAACATCGCCCTGTTCCATCTCTTTCATCATTATCAGCCACGGACCCTGGGAATCATAAGTAAACCCCGCGGCTACAAAGCCGCAGTCCTCGTATACCCTGATCGCCGACGCGTTGTCCGGGCGCACCTCCAGGCGCACCCTCGCTACGCGCTTGGCCCGGAAATAGGCAATCGCCTCCGCCATCATCGCCCGCGCCAGACCCCGCCCGCGCCAGGATGGCGCCACCGCGATCGACAGGATGCGGGCCGAAGCCGCCTTGGACGGCGTAGTCGCCGAGCGCAAAAAAGCCAGCTTGTTCAGCAGGATCACCAGCACCGGATGGGCGCCGAAGCCATAGCGGCCGGTCAGCCACCGCCATGCCCACTTAAAAACATGGCCGCCCGTCACCGCCCGCAGCCACAGGCGCGGCAGCGCGGTGGGGGCGAAGCAGTAGCCGGCGACCTCGCCGCCGGCCGTGCGGGCCACCAGGGCGGCAGCCGGCTCGGCCTCATAGACAAGGGTGAAAACATCCTCCATCGCCTGCGGCTTGGGCAGTCGGCCGCAGTGGTGCAGGACGCTCTCCCGGAAACTCACGGTGAACAGCGCGGCGATGGCCGGAACGTCGGCAGCGTGCGCGCGCTCGACAACAAAGCCCCCGTTCATCGTATGTATCAATCGTCAAAAAGTTTGCTGACCGACAGATCGCCGAAAATGCGGATGATGGCCTCGCCGAAGATCGGCGCCACCGACAGGACCTTGATCTTGTCGGCCCGCTTCTCGTCCGGCACGGGGATGGTGTTGGTGACAATCAGCTCCTTGATGTTGGAATTCGCCACCCGTTCCACCGCCGGCGGGCTTAGCACCGCATGCGTGCAGCAGGCGTAGACCTCGCGCGCCCCGTAGTTGGTGAGCGCCTTGGCACCCTCGGTCAGCGACCCGGCGGTATCGACGATGTCGTCGACCACGATCGCCGTCTTGCCGTTCACGCTGCCGATGAGATTCATAACCTCGGCCACCCCCGGCGCCGGGCGGCGCTTCTCGATGATCGCGATCGGACAGTGGAGCCGGTCGGCCAGCTGTCTGGCCCGCGTCACTCCTCCCAGGTCGGGCGAGACGACCACCAGATCCTCAAGACCCTTGGAAACAAAATAATCGGCCAGAATAGGCACCCCCAGCAGATGATCCACCGGGATATCGAAAAAGCCCTGAATCTGGCCGGCATGTAGATCCATGGTCACCACCCTGGTAACGCCGGTGACGGTAAGCAGATTGGCCACCAGCTTGGCGGAAATCGGCTCGCGGCCCCGCGTCTTGCGGTCCTGGCGGGCATAGCCGTAATAAGGTATGACCGCGGTGATGTTGGACGCCGAGGCCCTTTTCACCGCATCGACCATGAACAGCAGTTCCATAATGGTATCGTTCACCGGTTCGCAGGTGGGCTGGACGATGAAAACGTCCGCGCCGCGCACGCTTTCCTCGATCATGACCTGGGTCTCGCCGTTGTTAAAGCGGCCGACGAAGGCATCCCCCAGCGCCAGCCCGAGATAGGCCGCGATTTCCTCCGCCAGGTGGCGGTTCGAGTTCCCGGAAAAAATCCGCAGCCGTTTGCCGTTGTCTAACACCATTTCTACTCCCCCAAATCAGCCTTTGTGCTTATTGACCCAGCCCTCGATATTGGCCTGGCGCGCCCGCGCCACCCCCAGGGCCTCGGACGGGACGTCCTTGGTGATCGTCGAGCCGGCGCCGATGTATGATCCGCGGCCGACGGTGACCGGCGCAACCAGATTGGTATTGCAGCCGATGAAGGCGTTGTCCTCGATCGTCGTACGGTACTTATTCTTGCCGTCGTAGTTGACGGTGATCGTCCCCGAGCCGATGTTGACCCCCGCGCCCATATCGGTGTCGCCGATATAGCTGAGATGGGGCACCTTACTGCCGCGGCCGACCTTGCTGTTCTTGATCTCCACGAAATTGCCGACTTTGACGCCCTCGGCCAGCACGGTGTCCGGCCGCAGGTGGACGTACGGGCCGACGTTCGCGCCGCTGCCGACCTCGCACTCGTGGGCGTACGAAAAGTGAATCGTCACCTTGTCGCCCAGCACCGTGTCCACCAGCCGGGTATTCGGCCCGACGGCGCAGCCGCTGCCGATCGCCGTTGCCCCTTCCAGCCAGGTGAACGGGTAGATGACGGTATCGGCGCCGACGCTCACCGTAGCGTCGATGAAGGTCGAATCGGGGTCCATTATCGTCACGCCGCTGTCCATCAGCTCTTCCAGCTTGCGGCGGCGGAGAATCTTTTCCGCTTCGGCGAGCTGCCGGCGGGAATTGATGCCCAGCGTCTCGCGCTCGTCTCCGGCCGTCAATCCCCATACCCTGGTCCCCTGGGCCACGAAAATGCCGATGACGTCGGTAAGGTAGTATTCGCCCTGCTTATTGTCGCAGGTCAGGCCCTCCAAGGCCGCCAGCAGCGGCTGGCACTCGAAGCAGTAAATCCCGGTGTTGATCTCGTTCACCGCCAGTTCCTCGGGGCTGGCGTCCTTCTGTTCCACTATCCTGACGACCCGACCCGTCCCGTCGCGGATAACCCGCCCGTAGCCGGCGGGATCGGCCATCCTGGCCGTCAGCACCGTCGCGGCCGCCTTGGCCTCGCGGTGAGCGGCGTAAAGACGTCCCAAAAGGTCGGCGGTCAAAAGCGGCGTGTCGCCGCACAGCACCATCACCGTGCCGTCATAAGCCCCGAGAGCTTCGCGGGCCTGCATTACGGCATGGCCGGTACCGAGCTGCTCGGCCTGGACGACGAATTCGCTCGCCGCGCCGATTTCCTCCGCAACGGCCGCGGCGCCGAAACCCACCACCGTGACGCTGCGGGCCGCGCCGGCCTCCTTCGCGGCGGCCAGAACGTGGGCCAGCATCGGCCGGCCGCCGACCCGGTGCAGCACCTTCGGCAGAGCCGATTTCATCCTCGTCCCCTTGCCGGCGGCGAGAATCACTGCCACAAAATCTGCCATAAACCTGCCTCCTTTGTCTCAAAGGAAGTACAATTCGACATTGACCGCGGTATTCCTCTACAATACCTCGACGTTATATCCTTCCTGCCGGAGAGTGGAGATGATTTCCTCGGTATGCATCGTATCGCGCGTTTCCAGGCCGATCTCGACGATCGACTGGCCGATCGGCACATTGCGCTCCACCCGGTCGTGGTAAATATGAATTACGTTGGCCCTCAGCGCGGCGATCACCGACAGCAGGCGGTGGAGCGCCCCCGGGCGGTCGACCACCATGGTCGAAATCTTGACCCGCCGGCCGGCCTTGACCAGACCGCGTTCGATGATGCGCGAAATCATGTTCACGTCGATATTCCCGCCGGAAATGACGCTCGCTACCTTGCCCTGGACGGGAATCTTGCCGTGGAGCAAAGCGGCGAGAGCAACGGCGCCCGCCCCCTCGACCATAAGCTTGGCCCGCTCCAGCAGCATCAAGATGGTGCTGGCAATGGCCTCGTCGTCGATAACGAATATATCGTCGACATATTTGTCGATAATGTCAAACGTCAGGTCGCCCGGCACCTTCACTGCGATGCCGTCGGCCATCGTAACCGCGTCGGGAACGGTCTTCAGGGAGTGGGAGCGCTTCGACATATACATCGCCGGCGCCCCCTGGGCCTGCACACCATAAACCTTGACATGCGGCGCCGTCTCCTTAACCGCCAGAGCGATGCCGGCGACGAGCCCGCCGCCGCCTACCGGCACGACGATGCTGGACACGGACTCCAGCTCGCGGAGAATCTCCAGGCCAACGGTACCCTGGCCGGCGATAACGGCGTTGTCGTTGAACGCATGGATAAAAGTCTGGCCGCCGGCCTGCTGCAGCTCCAGCGCCCGCTCGTAGGCCTCGTCGTAAACCGCGCCGCTCAGCACCACCTCCGCCCCGTAGCCGCGAGTGGCGATTATCTTGGCCAGCGGCGCCACCTCGGGCATGACAATCGTCGCCTTCGTGCCGGCCAAACTGGCGGCGGAAGCGACTCCCTGGGCGTGGTTGCCGGCCGAGGCCGCGATTACCCCGCGGGTCTTCTCCTCGGCATGCAAAGTGCGGATTTTATTGTATGCGCCGCGGATCTTAAACGACCCCGTTTTCTGCAGGTTTTCCAGTTTGAGATAAACATCGCAGCCCGCCATCTGGCTGAACGTCCGGCTGCGGTCCAGCGGCGTGGCGTGGGCCACTCCCTGCAAGGCGGCCAGGGCCTCCTGGATGTCGGCCAATTTGACGCCGATCGAATTCCCCATCGCTGTCCTCCCGTCTCCGGCTCGGGTCACAAGGCCGGTCGGATATCTGTCTTCTTATTATGCTCATCAACCCCGCGGAGGATAAGAAGCGGCACATAGCTATCCACAAGCTTGTCCGCCGGTTCGGCGGTCGCCACCAGCGTACCGATGCCGGTCACCGTCGCCCCCACCTCCATGGCTAGGTCAACCAGGCCGCGGGCCGTACCGCCGGCCTTCATGAAGTCGTCGATGATCAGCACCCTCGCGCCGGGCGGCACCGCCCGCTTGGGCAGCGACATCGTCTGGATGCGATGCGACGAGCCGGTCACATAATTGATGCTCACCGCCGTTCCCTCCGTCACCCTCGTGCCCCGGCGCACCGTCACCAGCGGCAGATTGAAGGCTCGGGCCGTAGCGAACGCCAGCGGGATGCCCTTCGTTTCCACCGTCATGATGTAATCGGGCGCGGTGGCCGCAAACCGGGTGAAGAAAACCTCGCCCACCTGGGCCATCAGTTGGGGGGAAAACAGAATGTCCGACATATAAACAAAGCCCCCGGGAATAATGCGGTCGGAAGTGGCCATCCTGTCCGCCAGCCCGGCCAGCAGGCCGTGGACGGCCTCATCCGTCTTCAGCGGCACGAGCCGCACGCCGCCGGCCGCACCGGACACCGTGTCCAGCCGGCCGAGGCCGAAGCCGGCCAACGCCTGGCGGACAGCCTCAAGATCTTCCGACAGCGTCGACTTCGCAACCCCGAACAGGGTGCTGAAATGATTCAGGGAAAACAGCTGACCCGGATTGTCGGCCAGCATCTTGGTCAGAGCGATCCTGCGCGCCTGCCGATTAGTCTTATCCATTAGTCCTCCGCCGCGGCGAGAAATGCGAACGTTCTCCCGCAAAAAAACGTTTTTATTCACTTTCTCCCCCATCCCGGCAATTCCTGCCGCCGGAACGAAAGAAGATCAAAAGTCAAAAAGCGCGATCCTAATTCGCGCTTTAACTCTCACCCTTTCAGCCCCGCAGGGAAAATGTCGCCCTCACGAGTTCAAGGTCGCTTGGCTTATCAACGTCGATGCCCAGTTCGGGATAAGGCGATTTGACGACCGCCCCCCGCACGCCGAGCAGCTCCGACACCCGCTGCTGGACATCCTCCAGGCAGAGCACCCCGAGCAGAAAACGGATCACGAACGACCAGCCCAGGATCCGGCAAAGCACAAATGGGTGCTTGCGCTCGGCGATGAATTTTTCCGCCACCAGGGCGCACTGCTCGACAATGCCCGGCTTGACGAGAAAAAGATTGCCGCCCGTGAAAACTCCTTCACGGAGACGGACATACGTGCGCTTGTTACCCGGGAAGCTCCGCTCGTTCACCTCTTTGGGCACGATGGGATAATACAGGTCGGCCTCCACCCGGCCGCACTGGGCGAGAAAATCCGTCACCGCCTCCGCGGTAAGCAGCGGAATATCGGCCGTCGCCACCAACACGGGGCGATTATGACCGAGATTACGCATCCCGAGGCGAATGGTCTCGATGATCGTCGGCCCGCTTTCGCAAATTATCGTCCCGGGAGGAAATTCACAGCTCGCCAGTTCCGCCGCCGGCCCCAGCACGAAGATACGGTCAACCTGACAGGACATCGCCAACGCCTCGGCGACAAAAGTCACCATCGGCTTCCCGGCGATATCGATCAGGGCTTCGTAGGACTGGGGCGTATGCCGGCACATCTCTTTGCTGTTTTCGCCACCCGCCAGTATTATGGCGTCGTACATCGAGGCGCTTCCCTCCCAGAATAGTCTACCGTTTCTGCCGGCGCTCGTTGAGGTCGTTCAACAGGGTCTGTTCGGCGTTCTCCATGTGCTCGCGGGCATACTGCTGCGCAAGGTCCGGGTCACGTTGGGCAATCGCCTCGACCAGCCGCCGGTGCTCCTCCAGCGTATTTTTTACCCTTCCGGGATAAGCCATCGAAATCGACCGGAAACGGGTAAACTGTTCGCGCAGATTGTTTATGATCCCCACCAGCCGGTCGTTGCGGCTCGCCCGGTACAGAATATCGTGGAACTGGCCGTCAGTATCGACGATTTTGTCCGCTTCGCCGCTATCAATATATTCGCCGATTTCGACGAGCAGACGTTCCAGTTGCTCGAGTTCTTCCTCGGTGATCCGCTCGGCTGCCAGGCCGGCAGCCAGCACATCCAGGGCCGTCCTGATCTCGAACACCTCGTTGATGTCCTTGATCGACAGGTCGGAAACATATGTACCGCGCCGCGGCACCATCACCAGGAAGCCCTCCAGTTCCAGTCTCCGGATCGCTTCCCGTACAGGCGTGCGGCTAACGCCGAGCTCCTCGGCCATCTGAATCTCCATCAGCCGTTCGCCCGGCTTCAAAACGCCGGTCGTGATCGCTTCCCGCAGCGCTTCGCTGACAACCTCGCGCAAAGGCCGGTAGCTGTCGAGCTTAATCGGCGGCAGCCGTCGTTCCATCTTCTCCCTCCAATCCCCTCACCGTCTCCGTCACCGCCACCCAGGCGGACGTCGAGCTTCGTAGCGCGGCGGCAATCTCCTCCGCCCGGTGAAGGCTGTCTACCAAACCAAAAACCGTCGGCCCGCTGCCTGACATCAGGCTGGCCATGGCGCCCCGCTTCAGCATCGCTGCCTTCAAAGCCGCAATCTCCGGATAAGCCGGCACGGTAACCGTCTCAAGCACGTTTCCCAGGCGGGCGGCCACACCGAGCAAATCGCCGCTGGCCAGACAAGCCTTCATGCCGTCGACATCGGGATGGGCCTTCACCCGTTCGCTGCGGTAATTGCCGTACACCCACGCGGTGGAAACGGCGACCGGCGGTTTGGCCAATACCACCCATACGGGCGGCAGGGTCGCCAGCGAAGCCAGCGCCTCGCCCCGGCCCGTAGCCAGCGCCGTGCCGCCGCGCAGGCAGAAGGGAACATCCGAACCCAAAACGGCGCCGAGTTTCTCCAGCTCGGCGAGATTCAGTCCCAGGCCCCACAGCCGGTTCAGGCCGCGCAATACGGCGGCAGCATCCGCGCTGCCGCCGGCAAGGCCCGCTGCCATCGGAATATTCTTCTCCAAAGTGACGCGGACCCCGCGGTCAACCCCGCACCGCTCCCTCAGAAGAGCCGCGGCCCGGTATGCCAGATTGGACGGACCGCAATCCAGGTCGGCCGCCGTGGCAACGACGCTGATCGCGCTATCGGTCTCCAGCGTGACCCGGTCGGCCAAAGCCACGGACTGCATCACCATCGCCACCTCGTGGTAGCCGTCGGGCCGCCTGAAAAGCACATCAAGCGCGAGGTTGATCTTGGCCCTGGCCTTCAGGACCAGCCAAGCGTCCTTCATTACTGTTTGATCTGATTCAGCATTATTTCTTCCTGACTCGTCAGAATCTTATCGATATCAAGCATGATCAGCAGCCGGTCATCGAGCTTACCGACCCCGTGAATATACTGGGCATCGAGAACGAAAGCGGGCGGCGGCGGTTCGACGCTGGCGCCCGGCAGGCGGACAACCTCGGTCACCGCGTCGACGATAATCCCGACCGTCTGGCCGTTGACCTCGACGATAATAATGCGATTATCGTCGCTCTGCTCGATCGTCGCCAGCTGAAAGCGCTTTCGCAGATCGATCACCGGGATAATCCGGCCGCGCAGATTGATTATCCCCTCCATAAACGAGGGCGTCTGCGGCAGCTTGGTAATCGGCACGAGGCGATTAATCTCCTGCACCTTGGTTATCGGCAGACCGTATTCTTCCTTGGCCAGGCGGAAAATGACCAACTGCAGCTCTTCATTGGCGGTGACGACGTCCATTGTACAACCCCCATCCGTAGTATATTGCTGTTTTTATTCTACACATAAGGGTTTTTGCCTGCAAATGCCAAGGGATTATTTTCTAGCCAAGCCCCGGTCTACAGCGAAGTGGCGCTCGCCACCACCCCCGCCGCGTAGCCCGCCGCAAACGTCGCCACCCGCTCCGGCCGGTTCTGGCGGAAGGAATCGATCACCGCCATCACCCGGTCGTACTTCTCGTAAAACACCACGATCAGATCGCCCGGCAGGGCTGCGGACAGCGCAGCCAGCACTGCGTCTTCCTCGGGGAGAATCGTCGTAACCCGGTCGGCGGTAATCCCGGCGTCCAAAGCGCCGCGGAGAAGCAGCTCCGCCGTCTCGCCGGCCAGTCGGCCGCGCCGGTCGGTATCCTCTTTGATAAACAGGTAATCAAACCCGCAGCCGGCGACCCGGCCGACGTTCCTGATAACATCGTCCCGCCGGTCGCCCGGGGCGGCGATAACCCCCACCAGCCTGCTGGCGCCGAGGCGCTTGGCCGTATGCAGCAACGCCTGGTAGCCCGCCGGATTATGGCCGTAATCGACGCACACCCGGAAATCGCCGATCTTCAACATATTCAGCCGTCCCGGGTTCTGGTCGAAACTCGACAGGCCCCCCCGGATATAAGCCACCGGCACCTTCATGCAATAACAGGCTGCCGCAGCGATAACGGCGTTCTGCACATTGTGGAGCGCTATGCCCCCCAGCGTCACCGGCACGTCCTCCACCCTGACGATCGCCCGGCCGACGCCGCCGCAGGCGGCATAAATCACGCCGTCCCGCACAAAAACGGCCTTGCCCCCCACGCTCAAATGCCTGCGAACAAGAATATTGTCGGGCTCGGTGCTGAAATAGACGATTTCCCCCTTGGCCCGCCCACGGAGAGCGGTCACGTACGGATCATCGGCGTTCAGGAGCGTATGCCCGCCCGGCCGCACCACCTCCACAAGCAACGACTTGATAAAAACGAGATCCTCGATATCCTCGATGCCGTCCTGGCCGAGATGATCCTCGCTGATATTCGTGACCACAGCCACGTCACAGGCGTCGAAACCAAGCCCGCTGCGCTGCATGCCGCCGCGGGCCGTCTCCAGCACCGCCACCTCCACCGCCGGGTCGGTAAGCACGGTGCGCGCGCTGACCGGGCCGGTAGTATCGCCGTCCACGATGCGGCGGTTGCCGATAAAAATGCCGTCGGTCGTCGTCATCCCGGCGCAATACCCCGCATGCTGCCAGATATGCCCGATCATCCTGGTCACCGTAGTCTTGCCGTTGGTGCCGGTAATCGCCACAACCGGAATCCGGCCGTCGCCGCGGGGAAAAAGCAGCTCGACAATTTTGCCGGCGACATCGCGCGGTTTCCCGGCCGACGGGTAATGATGCATACGGATGCCCGGCGCGGCGTTCACCTCGATCACCGCCCCCAATCCGCCGCGGATCGGCCGGCCGATATCCTCGGCGACCATATCCACCCCGGCCACGTCAAGCCCCAGCAGCACTGCAGCCCGCTCCGCCAGCAACACGTTATCGGGATGGACGGCATCCGTCACATCCACCGCCGTACCGCCGGTACTCAGATTGGCATTCTCGCGGATATACACGATCCGGCCCGCCTCAGGCACAGCCTGCGGGGTCAGCTTCTGCCTGGCGAGCACCGTCACCGCCACCGGGTCGATCCTGATCCTGGTCAGCGGCCGGTCATGGCCCTCACCCCTGAGCGGATCGCGGTTGACCAGCGCCACCAGTTCACTCACGCTATGGACGCCGTCACCCCTGACATAGGCCGGGATGCGCTCGGCCGCGGCCGCCATTTTCCCGCCCACGATGCACAGCCGGTACTGCCGGCCGGGGATGAACTCCTCCACAAGCACCCGCTTGTCGAAAGCGGCCGCGATGGCAAACGCCTTTTCCACCTCGGCCGGATCCTCGATATTCAGCGTCACGCCCTTGCCCTGGTTGCCGCCGGCCGGCTTCACCGCCACCAGCCTGCCCAGAGTTTCGGCGGCCCGTACCGCCGCGGCGGCGGACTCCGCCACCATCCCCTCGGGGACAGGCACCCCGCCGCCGGCGAGCACGAGCTTGGTAAGCGACTTGTCGCACGCCAGATCCACAGCCAGCGCTCCCGTTCTCCCGGTGACCGTCGCCCATACCCGTTCCTGCTGGCAGCCGTAACCGAGAATCAGCAAATCCTCGCCGGCCACCCGCGTCACCGGGATGCCGCGGCGCCCGGCCGCCTCTGCGATCGCGGCCGTACTCGGCCCCAGGCTGTGGCCCTCGCCCGCCTCCCGGATGCGGGTAACCGCCGCCGCCACGTCATAACCGGCGCCCGCGCGCGCCGCCGCCAGCAGCTCCTCGGCCACCCGCACCGCCGCCGTGGCTGCCGGTGCCACCCGGTAACCGATAACCACCTCGTAAACCCCCGGCCGGTCCGTCGCGCGCGCCTTGCCAAAGCTTACCTCGTACCCGGCCCGGCATTGCAGTTCGAGAACTACGTGCTCGAAAACGTGAGCCGGATAAGTCCCCTCCGCAAGCCGCTCCGCAAACCCTCCGGGATAGCCGCGGCTGCAGCAATGCTCCATCAGCCCGGGCAAAGCCGCCAGCAGCCGGGGAACAAAATCGCCCAGTTCGCTTGTAGGGACATCCTCGTCCGGCGCAACCTCCAGCCTAACCCGCAGCACCGGGCGATGGCTGTAAATATTGGCCCCCGGCAGCGTATGTACCGAAACTATCCGCATCTGCTAGTTCCTCCTAGTAGCCTTTTCTGCCGGAAAGCCTCTTCCGGCAGAGCGCAAAAACGCCGCCGCCTACCCTCAGCCGCGCTCGTGGGGTATGCGCCGTTTCAGATCGTACCCGTAACCGCTGGGCAGAATGTGCAGCATCACGTTCGTCAGCGCCAGCGGATCAAACTGTTTCGACTCGGAAATATTCGAATGGACCACCCGCTGGCCATCGATAACCGTGACCGTCTGCGACCCGATAACCTCGAAAACCCGCTGCGGCGAAACCACCAGCGCGGTATCCTCGTCAATGCCTACCCCGAGCACGTGGGGATTCTGCGCCACCGCCGCCAGCAGGCGGTTTATGCGGCCCCGTTGGGCAAAATGCTGGTCGATCACCACCTCTTCCAGCAACCCCATCCCGTGGGCCATGCTCAGCGCCGCCTTCTTCGGCGTTTCGCTCGAGCCGCCGTCGACAATCATCGTATCGCTCATCACCGACGCCCCGGCGCTCGTGCCGGCGATCACCACTCCCTGCCGGTATGCGCGGCGGATAGCCGCATCCACCTCCGACCCGCCGAGA
Source organism: Selenomonadales bacterium (assembly GCA_029976065.1). Taxonomy (GTDB): domain Bacteria; phylum Bacillota; class Negativicutes; order Sporomusales; family UBA7701; genus Anaeroselena. The sequence continues at coordinate 61,021 of JARKNV010000002.1, read as the reverse complement.
ATGCTCGTCAGGCGGAGCTGGTCGCCGCCGGTGAAAAAAATACCCGTGCATTTTTCGAACTCGCCGTCGCTGTGCCTGGCGTTGGCCGCCTGCCGGTTCACCACCGACACCACGTTCACCTCCGCGGCGCCGAGCTCTGTCAGGACGGCCCGGTACTCCTCCCCCGTTTTGCCGGGGTGCTCGGTGGCCGTGGTAATCACCGCGATCCGGGCTTCGCGGCCGCCCGCCATCGCCACAAACCTGCGCAATATTACGCAATCGCCCTGCTTGTCCTCGTTGCCGCCGATGATAAGCAGATTGCCTGCCTCTTCTCCGATCATCCCGCCTCCCGACTTTTCCCGGCACCCGGACATTCCAATGATATTTTTTCCCTGCCCGGCTCCACGCTATACAAAAATTTCCGGAAAACACCATCGCCCGCACCGACATATAATGTTTTAGTCAGGGAGAAGTTCCCACCCGAGGAGGTCGAAACAATGCAACTGCGCTTCCTCTATCCGCCCCGCCGCCCGCTTGAGGCCTGGCTGAGCGAAGATGCAAGCCGCCCCATCATCGCCGAAGTCCAGAAGCTCCTTGCCGGATACGGCCTGTACGAGGGCGAAACCACCGGCTGCTGCGACGCCGCCACCACCCAGGCAATCGAGCGGTTTCAAGAACTCCGCGGCCTCAGCCCTACCGGAAAGCTCGACCCGGTCACCTACTGCCGGCTGCTCGTCCCCGCCGCCACCGCCGACATCACTCCCGTCAGCGCCGGCGAACGTGCCGCCGGCGGCCTAGTCCGCGCCCGGATCCACCTCGTCAAATCGCTTCGCCGCCTCACCCTCTACGACGGCAACAGCCCCCTAAGAAATTACCCGGTGGCCATCGGCAAGCCGGCCACCCCCACCCCGGAAGGCGACTTCGCCATCGCCAGCAAAATCCTCAACCCCGGCGGCGTCCTCGGCAGCCGCTGGATGGGGCTCAACTTCGATGCTTACGGCATCCACGGCACCAACGCCCCGTGGAAAATCGGCCAAATGGTCTCCAACGGCTGTATCCGCATGCACAACCATAACGCCGAGGAACTCTTCCACTTCGTCCCCATCGGCTGCCCGGTCACCATCAGGAATTAACCGCCCCCGCCATTGCCTGCTTGCGTTTACCGGGAATGAAGGCCGTCAGGCACGTCACAATGTCGGCGGCCATCTCCCGCCGCGCCGCCAGAAACTCCACAACCGCCTGCCGCTCGGCCGCATGGGGCAGCCATTCCGCCGGCACGCCCGCCACAATATCCGCCAGAAACGCGTCGCTCCAGCTCTGCACCCTGGCCAGATACGGCGCGAAATCCTCCGGCTGCAGATAATGGTGCAGCAGCGTCCCGTAAACCCCGTGCCTGTTGACCCTCACCCGCGGCTTCAGCAAGCGGAGCGTCTCCTCCGTCCACATTGCCCGCCGGAAAAAATGCGAGTTATCGATCGCGTAAATCCGCCAGCCGTGCGCTTCGCGCCGCAGCAAGAGATTACGCCGGTTGAGCGTCCGGTCCATATTGTGGGCCAGATGATCGAGCAGCATCACCCCCGCCATTTCCCGGCGGTTGATGGCCCTGGCCACGTTGTGGCGGCACAGATACTCCGTCCCGCTCAGGTACCGGCTGGCGAAATGCCTGCCCGGCGCCACCCCCGCCGCCGCCAGTCGCCGACTCCGCGCCAGCAGCCCCTCCTCCAGCTTAATCATCCCGCCCGGCGGAAAGCACAACCCCAAGTCTTCCCCCAACCGGACCGCGATCAGCTCGTTGGCCAACACCTTCGGCCCCAGCCGGTTATTCTGCAGCTTCACCACATACACCCGGCCGTCATCCGCCCGGAAAAGCTGCGGCGACGTAACGCCCCGCGCCGTGGCGCCCAAATGTTCAAGCGCTGCCAGCAACCTTATCCCCTCCCCTGTTCGAACCGTTACAATATATGAGCAGCGTGACGGCAAAGTGCCGATAAAAGAAAAATCCCGGACCCTCGTCCGGGATTCGTACTTCCCTCTTCTTCTATCCCTACGGCTTCTTGAACGTATCCCGTCCGTACGGCACCGGGATATACTGCACCGACGGCCGCCGTTGCGCCGGCTGGGGGTAAAGCTCCATCAGATCGTAAACCTCCGCCGGCAATTCGCGTACGACCGGCAGCCCCATCTCCTGGAGCTGGTCGCACGTTATGGGATAATCGTGCGTCCAGCGGCCCTCGCTCAGCGTACGGGCCAGCGCCTGGGCAGCCTCAGGCGTCATCTTGTCGGATAGCAGCCTGGTCAGAAAATCCTCCACCTGGCGCATCGCCTTGCCCGCCATATCGGCGAGAATAAGGGTATTGTCGTCAACCCTGTTGACGTTCTTCTGCCCCACCGCCTTCAAAATAGACGCCGCCGGGTACTGGCCAAGCTGCGGGTCGACAGGCCCCAGCACCGCGTTGCAGTCCATCACGATCTCGTCGGCGGCCAGGGCGATCATCGTCCCGCCGCTCATCGAATAATGGGGAACAAATACCGTTACCTTGGCCTTATGACGCATCAGGGCGTGAGCGATCTGCTCCGACGCCAGCACAAGCCCGCCGGGGGTATGGAGGACAAGATCTATGGGCATATCGGAAGGCGTCAGATGGATCGCCCGCAGCACCTGCTCCGAATCCTCGATATTGATATAGCGGCTCAGCGGCAGCCCGAGAAAGCTGATGGCCTCCTGGCGGTGGATCATCGTAATCAGGCGCGACTGGCGCTTCTCCTCGATCGCCCTTATCAAGCTGACGCGGGCCCGTTCCACCCCCCGCTGCCGCAGCATCGGCCACACCGTGAAGATAATGAAGACAATCCAGAAAAACTGGCTGAAATCCATGCTTTTGCCTCCCAAAACTTTATGATTACTTCTTCCCCGGCGACGGGCATATTTCCTCTTTTCGCGCCCTCAGCCGCCAAAAAGGTCAAAAATAAAAGACCACGGCAATAACCGTGGCCCCTTCTATCAGCCTTTCGGCGCGCCCGCGGCCGCGCCCACACTCAGGAGCCAGCCGGCGATCCAGCCCGTTGTCGAGCCGTCGCTCAGCACCACCCGGTACCAGCCGAACGCCTGATCTTTCAGCGTCACCACATCATTGGTATTGACCTGGGTGACGACCGGGAAGTTCGTGCCGGGGCCGGTACGGACATTCACACTGGTGCCCGTCACCGTTGCCGTTCCGCTGACGCCCATGTTAACGCCCGCCGTCGGCTCGACCCCCGGGCCGGTCACGAAAACATTGCCCGTAGAAACCACGCTTCCGGAAGCCAATGCCTCGGCGGCGCTGGCGGAAGTCACCTCCACCACGCCGACCTCATCGACCGGCGACAGAGCATAAACATCCATCTCGGTGGTCGTTACGACCCGTGTCCATACTTTAAGTACGACGGTAACATGCACCTTCCGGTCGTCATGGCGCCGGTGGAAATCGTAATCCACGAACTCAACCAACATATCGGCTAACCGCTTTCCTACATATACGAAATTGCGCAGTAACCGAGTCTGCGATTAGCTTACTATAGAGTTAGTTGATTATTTCGCCATAATGTTGGAAAATCCTTCATCAAACAACTTATTCGAACCAAAAGTGAACGTAACCGTTGCTTGGATCTTTTTGAGCGAAAATTTTGATACCGAGCCCCTGAATAACCGCCCTTCTCTCCTCAAAGCTGGATGCGTTTAAAATCTGTTCCACTGGCAAGGCTTTTCGCCGTGGTTTCTGGTTTTGGAGGGATGCAATACGCATGTCTAGGATTTCAATTTTTCTCTTTAATGCCTCAAGGTCTCGCCTAGCTTCGGTCTCAGGCGCCAGGCCGTCCCGGAACAGTTCGTATGTTTCTTTTCTCCTTTTTTCTAAGCTTTGCTTCTGTTTGACAAGGTCGACCAGCTGCTGCTCAATATCGTTAGGTTCCTGTTTTTCCACGATCTCCTCTAGCGTTTTGTTTTCCCGAACAAGATCGACAAGAAAATCCCAAACGGCAATATCTAGTTCCTCAGACGGTATTCGGTAAGCGGTTGTACAAGGCTTTTCGTTTCGCAATCCTGAGCTGATACGGCTAATGCAATAGTAATATTTGTAGAGTTTATCTTCTTTACGTTTTCGGTGGCCGACAAGATTTGTGCCGACAAGTCTACGATGGCACTCCGGGCAATATAGCACCCCGCGAAGTAGGTACTCGGTTTTTGTTTGGCTACGCGTAACCCGGTTGCTATCAAGTTGTTTTTTTGCCGCCTCAAAGGTCTCACGGCTAACAATAGGAGGTATGTTAATAGTGACGATCTTGTCCTTATCATTTTTCTGGATTGTCCGTTTCTTCTGCCCTATCCTACGGGTAGTTTCACGGAACTGCTGATACTCACCGCAATACATGGACTTTGTTAGTATCCTGTGTATCGTCGTAGGGTGCATGAACTTTGGCTCAACACTTTCAAGGGATCCGGACTGAGTTTTTTCCCCCTTTTTATTTTTTTCTTTACGTGGCCGCGCTCGTCCAGTGAGACAGCGGCGCCGGAGTTCAAGATATATGGCGTTGGTACTCATTTTTTCATTAACGCACAAATCGTAAATGAGGCGAACAATTTCGGCCTCTTCTTCGTTAATTGTGTAAAGGCAGGTTTCGGAATCCCAGTTGTACCCGAAAGGTTTAGCATTGCCGATTATTCTTCCTTTTAGGGCTTTACCGCGTTTGCCGCGCCGCGACCGTTCCTTGATCTTTTCTTTTTCATAATCCGAGATTGACCCGCGGATAGCATAGAACAATTTCCCCTCGGGAGAAGGCTCGAAAGATACTGATACAAAGTGTAGTTCACATCTGGCTTGTTGGATCTCATCAGTGATAAGTAGCTGATGTACCAGATTACGAGCCAGCCGATCGGGATCATAAATAACAATATGAGTTAAAAGTTTCTCTTCTACTAGACTACGTAGATTGTCGAGGGCCGGCCGCTCAAGGAATTCACCGCTATATCCGTCGTCGACAAACTCTTCAATTTCGTCTTCACGGGCACCAAGCTCAGCGGCCTTATTTCTACAAGCCTCCAACTGAGTATCCAAAGAATAGCCCTTTTCAGCCTGCTCGGCCGTGCTCACCCGGGCGTAAAGACCTACCCTCATAAAGCTGCCTCCTGGTTACTCTTGCTATCTTTGTTTATTGTAACATAGCGAAAAAAATAAGGCATCATCGTGATGCCTTCAGGTTGTTTTCGATTTTGGGGGGCTCAATTTCCCGACGAGTGGACCGCCTGGCCAGCATAGCTGCCGCCGATGCCACCATCTTTTCGACAACCTCGACCGGTACAGTTCTATCGATATTCCCGTCAGGGGTTGGGCGGCCATATGAAATCACACATTTTTTCGACACTGGCCACCCCTCCCCCAATAAAAGATATGCTCGCACCTGCGTGATTTTGCTTTTCCTGATTTAATGATATTTTGGTGAATGGCCCTTATCCGATTTTCAAAAAAAAAATTTTGTTGTCCTCGCTAGTATTATACCGTCATGGGTGGCCACAACTTTTTCTGTAAACAACTGCCGATTAGGGGCAAAAAAATAGAGGGGTAGGTATATTTGTCCTACCCCCGTTACAAAACGCGTCTGCGGGCCTCCTAGGCGGTCATTTTACTAATATCCTTTCTCCTTCGCATATTTTTTCAATATAAGCTCAATTGCCTCGTTAATCAAATCCGTTTTTGCACCATGACCGAACGACTTACCAAGGTCATCAAACTGTGGCCACAGATCCGCCCGAATATAGAATGACTTTAACACATGTTTATCAACAAATTTTTCGCGCTTGCCTGCCATACAATGCCTCCAGGTATAAATATAAATATTTATATCCATTATACCTCGGCCCCGGTAGTCGCGCAAATTAGGAGAGGCAGGGTTTTCCTGCCTCTTACTTCACCCGACTGCTACAACTGGTGCTGCTAGAGATCGCCTGGCCGGGGCTATCTCGGCGATAAGGAATCGGTGACATGCGGGACGCAGATCCAGGGCGGCCTGGCGGTCCGCAACGCCGATCACCGTGCAACCGGCAAGTTTAAGGGTCTGTACCAGAGGTACGAAATCCTGATCGCCAGATACCAAAACGAACGTATTGACCTTCCCTCGCCCGGCGAGATAGGCCGCTTCAGCCGACAATGCGATATCCGTCGAATTTTTCCGGCCGCGGAGTTTGTCCACCTGAACGCGATGAAGCCCCCTGGAGACCAAATCAACGTAGCCTTGAGGGTTATTGTCGATCCAATTTGCATATGCCCGGATAATCCGGACGGAGCCCATCTGCCGAGCCTGGTCAATCGCGTATTCCGCGACCTTTGGCGATATATTCTCAGCGTCGACCAACACCGCGATTTCGGGTTCAGGGTTGAACCAGCCCAAATTTTCGAGTAACTTTTTGAATATGCTCATAGAAATCATCTCCTTTTATTGATTTATTAAGCGTCTCACCACCCTTCTTCTTTGTCTTTACCTACTTGCCGGTTATCTCATTTATGCGATAGACAATCTCTTCGGCTGGCGGATCACCCGGCAGCGGCGTCATGATTCGGTATTTTCCTATGCAGACATCTCCATCCTCCGCTATAGTTGCCGTATCCAAGGCATTGTCATGAAAAACGCGGGCTAGGTTCCCGGCGATCAAATATGCACGCTCGCCGGCCAGCCGGGTTTTGGTGCCGGTGGGAGTTATAACTTCCAGGTTGTCAACAATAACGGTTTTGTCTCCCCGGACCGTCACATGGCCACCGGAGTACTCAGTCAGCAGTCGATGGTAATTCGCGATTCTCTCGCTGGTCGGGGGGTGGTTATTATAGCCTTTTATCCTCAGGCCCAGCTCGTTCGTATAGCCATCGCCGTACATAGCCCTGGCCCTGAACATATGAGCCGCACCGCCACCGGGGTTGAAACGCGCCGTGGTGGCGTATGCAAACGCCGCATTGTCGGCCTCCCACTCCATAGCGATGCTCGTGACCTCCGCCGAATAGAGGTTGGCAGCGACGTTGCCGAACCATTGGCTGACATAGTTTTGGTTTTTGGAAAGATATAAGTCGACCAGCAACCCTACGGCCACCTTTGCCCTAAGCCCTTTGTTGATATGGTTGTTTTCGGAATGGCCGTATTCGTGGGCGATTAGGTACGCCACCTCATCGTCAGTTAGATGGTCGAACGCGCCGCGGTTAATCGCGATGACATGTGCCGGACCGCAGAACCCGTTCAAAGTGCGGTCGGGCGTGGGGTAGACCATGCTATTATATTTGAGCTTATTCGCCCCCTCCAGTTTGGTCACGACATCTACGAACCGCTGGATTACAACAGGGTCTTGCTCCACACCGGTCTGGGATTTGCGGACATTCAGTACGGCCATCTGCTGTTGGTCGATGTTTTGCAACTGCGCGTCCAACATAATATACGCCAGGGCGCCATAGGCAAGTATCTGTCCAGCATCTGCCGCCTGAGCTGCCGGCGCTGGGGCTAGCAGGCTCAGGCTTAAAACCATCATCAGCAAAACCGCTATTTTAGGCAGTTTCGTACGAATTTTGTTCATTATATCGCCTCCATGGCAAAATATATATCTTCGACTTCCGCCAGACTCATTTCTGCCAATTTCTGCTTAATTTGACAAATTTCCTCCTCGGTACAGCCCAGGTATCTGGACATTTCTGTGTCGGTTGGAATTCGCCCTAGCTGATGAGCCAGTCTCGGGTGCAGCCGGATGTATAGGTTGACCAAAATGTCCTTCATATCAATCCCTCCCAAAATATAAATATAAATATTTATATTTATATAATAGCACATTTTCCCATTACAAACAAGGGGCAGAAAGTTTTTAGGCGGGGCATTTGCCCCGCCCTTGTTATTCAAACGCCGCGGTGTAATTAGTTAATCTGTTCATGTCCCATGCGTCCTTAGGTGAGGTGTAAGCAGAATCTTTGTCGTAAAGGCCCGGGATGTCTTTGGCGCTCTTGCCTTGGGCCATAAGCAGAGACGCCGAAGTTTTCAGGATGCCAGTCATGCTGCCAAAATTTTGCCTACGCACCTGGTCCGGCGTTTGGTTGGACTGGACCGCTACGACTGAGTTCCGCTGCTGCTGTTCGGTCTTGGGCGAATCCATGCCCAAAAGGAGGTTATGGATGGTATCATTGATAGACAGTAGGTTACTCCCAAAAGAGTCGAAGCCGGGAATAGAGATATTGACGTTCGTTGCCCCGTTTGTCATCGCGCCGAACGGCATATCCACGCCGCCGGTGAGCACCCCGAGGGCCTGTTTGAGATTTAGCGTCCCCGCCGAGTCGGCACCCGTCCCGAAGATGCCACTTGATTGTCCAGCGCCGGCTTGCCCGGCGAGCTGATTGCCGCCATTTACGCCGCCGAAGCCCGAGAAGCCACCGCCGAGGTCAAGTGAACTCACGGTCGTGCCGCCAGACTGACCCGTGGGGTCATAGTTCCCTCCGGATGCTCCTCCGAAGGCGCTCACTTCAGCGACACTGTAGGCGACCTTGATGGTGAGCGTCCCCCCCTGGGGCGATGCCTTCGGCGGGTAGTAGGTGTATTGGATCGCGTATGTTTTAGTGTAGTTGCCGGCCGTGTCCTTGGTTATTGTTTCCACCACCGGATTCAGGCCGAAAGATACCGAACCGGCTGGCGGGCTGGCCTCGCCTAAAGCCGTTATTGTGAAAGACTTGTCTTTGAGGGGAAATGCGGGGGAAATAGTTGCCTTCCCCTTGACGAAGGAATGGTTCGCGCTGTATGAATACGTCAGGCAGGTGCCGTCGGCAGAGTTCAGCAGTCCGCCAGGCAGACCGCCGCCGGCGGTGCCCGACCCAAGGCCGGAGCCGGAAATGTCTCCGGAGCCGTTTCCGAATATACCTCCGAATCCACCCAGGTCTCCAGTGCCGAGCCCCGAACCAGATATGCCGCCGAGGCCTCCGGTGCCGGAAACCAGATTCCCGATAGTTCCCTCTGTGCTCGGCAGCTGAAAATCAAGCGGGTCTACAGTGGACGCAGCAATGTCGATGGGGGTTGTATTTGTGCCACCGTTTAGCAGGCCACCGACTGTGGCGAGCGTGTCAGAGGGGAGGGTCTTACCTTGAAACAAGGCCTGCATGACCAACGTCGCCAGGTCGGCGTTGGTCGACATTTCTGATGGGCAGTCCGAGCAGAGCAGTTGACCGGTTCCGACTCCAATATTGCTCAGCCCCAGCCCCTGAAGCACTGCCTGGGCCATCTGGTAAGCCGCAGCCGCCTTCAGCGTTTCGACGTATCCCGTGGGGTTCTGGACGATGGCCTGTATCTGCGCCGCCGTTGGGCTAACGAGGGTCACTCCGCCGGTTGTGGACGTTCCGGGCGATCCCCCCCACAGCACAGGGTTATTAATTCCTGATGTGGTTGATATCGATGGCGCCGCAACAACCGGGATCATCCATGTTGTGGTCATGGCAAGGATGAGCAAGCTTGCAAAAATTTTTTTAAACATTTTCGTACCTCCTCACTTATTTTTCAGGCGCTGATTTATTGCGTTTTCGCCGCCGTTTATTGCGTGGCGCACCTCCCCCGTCACCACTCCCTGAACGGCTGCAGAGGCGTTATAAACGACAGTTCGGGCGGCGGCTGCCGACGCCTTTTCGCCGAACCCCACCGGTGCAGCCGCGACCTCTTGTGCTGTCTGGCGGACGGCCTGATTGACAGCCCGGGCCGCCTCAAAACTGCGGGGAAGCTGAGGTACGGCCGTTTCGGCCAGGTTTGCCGGGAACTCGATCCCGGCGGATCGGAGGGACGCTATCCGCGCGTTGGTCGCCTGCGCCTGGGCAACCGCCTCGGCCGCGGCGTCGGACCCGGCGGACAGGGTTTTCTTGGCCGCTTTCTGCAGCCGGTTCATGTGACGGGGGGTAAGCCGGGGATTCGCTGCGGCAAGCTCGCTGGCGATTTTCATGCCGGCCCGACCGCCGATCGACTCGGCAACCTCGGCGGCCTGCGCTTTGAGAACGTTGTCGGCGCCGCCGGCTATCCCTAGGCGTTCGGAAAATGCCTTTGCGGTTTTTGTGGCGCCGCCGTCGAAAACACTTGCGATCGACTTCGGCATCATCCTCAGCAGCGCTCGACCTATGACGGGCATAACAGCGCCCGTCATAGCGCCCAACCCGACCTCCAGGACGAGCTGGCCGAGATGGTTGTCGAGCATATATCCCCCGAATCCGTCGCCCATGATAAACGAGCCAATGTCACTCAGATCGCCTGCCATCCCGGCAATTCCCAGCCCGATCACTGACGCCGCGAACGCTATCCCGCCGGCCGGAATCAGACCCAGGCCCATAGCAAGCGAGCCAATTACGATACCAAGAGCGGCGGCCGCCGTGCTGAAAACTGAGCGGGCCGAGCGCATGCCGGGAGATTGCTCGTTTAACATCTCAGCCGGAACGACTGGGACAGAATCGAGGCCGGCTGCGTGCAGCCAATTGTTGACCAGTCGCTTGAACGTAGCGGAATCCCCGCCGGGCACGGCCGTACTCTGTTGGTTGTTGTCTGTGGTGCCGTTGCCTCCGCCGTCCCCGCCGCTGCCGCTGGCCACCGTGCCCCAGCTGGCAGGTTTGGGCGTATCGGCCAGGCTGCCGACGGGGTCTAACTTTTTCATGTTCTGAGCAGCCTTGGCTCTCAAAGCCTCCATGGCGGCCGTGCCGGTTTTTTTAGCCTTGGCCGCTGCGCCCTTGTCGGTGACGGCCGTGGCATCTATCATTAGTCGGCCATCAGCGCCTCGACGCAATTTGCCGGAGGCTTTTATGTCCGTGCCGACATCGAAACCCGCCGGGAGCCGACCGGTATTAATCTTGATAGTCTTACCGACGTCATCGGTAACTGTCAGCTCCCAGCCGCTTGTCGTCTGGGTTTTCCCGGTAATCTTTCCGCTCACGGAGGCAGAGTAATCGGCGGAACGAGCGTCGGCGTTTGCCACGTAAATGTCGGCGTTTCTTTCAATCTGGCCGACCGGGCTCTCGGGAGTGGAGTATGTTTCGCTGTTAGGCCCGTTCGGTGAGCTCGCCCATGCACCAAATTTAGCGACGCTGTAGTCAACATAGCCCTGAACTACTCCAGCGGCGCCGTCCGTGGCCCTCCTGACAACCACCGTAAACGGTTTGCGGTACTGCCCGGCTGTCGCAGACTGTTCGAGGGTTACAGTGGCTCCCGGGGTGATCGACTGATTGTCAACAACCATCCGCACCACCTGGACGCCGGCGCCCATGGTAAGACCCAAGCGGAGTTGGAGGGGTTTGCCCTCCAACGGGTACGGAGGGTCCGCAGCCGGGGTGAGCAGAAAGAGGCCGTTTGATTGGTCCCCGCCGGGCGGGATGTAGATTCGGACGCCCCGGGACTGATTCCCTGGCGTGGAGACAATCCCGCCGGTGCGCTGGCCAGCGACAGTGCCTGCGTCCACCGTCTGCACTGTTCCGCCGACGGTGGTCGGCTGCTGCTGGTTGCCGCCGGTGAACAGGCGAACCAGGAACCCGGCTAGTAGCAATTTTTTGAGGTCATTTGACGAGACGTTGTTAAGCTGTTGTTGTTGCCAGAGCGGGTTTCCCGGCCAGGCGGGGTAATACGGGTTAGTCTGCGTCGGGTCATAGGTTAACGCTGGCAGAGCTGCTGCCGGAGTGCAGGTGGCCAGGACGACACTGGCCAGCACGGCTGAGACGAGTTTCCGCATAACATCACCTCCAAAAAATAGAAATGACGAAGAAGCGTTGCTCATCTTGAATGAGCATCATCACTCCTCCGCCTGTACGGAAACCGTTGCCCTCACGGGGTCGGTGGGTTGATTCAATTTTGGGGCAAATTTGCCCTATCCTAATTGTCTCACACCTGGGTTAGCTGACGCAAAACAGCGGCTAAAGGTTGAGGTTGATATAGACCTGGTCCATATCGTCCCTGGTGATCCCGATGTAGGCCAGTGTGACGCTGGGGGCTGAGTGGTTTAATAGTTTTTGAATCAGCGTGATGTCTACGCCCTGTTGGTGCGCCCAGTATCCGAACGTTTTACGCAGCGTGTGCGTGCCGATCGGCTCAGTAATCCCGACCGTGCGGGCGGCCGCGTTGAGGATACGATAGGCCTGGACGCGGGAAATTGGCCTTCCTCCTTTTCGGCTGGGGAATAGCCAGGCATCAGCCGAGAGGCCGATCGCGGCCAGGTATTCACGTAGTGCTTTTCTGCAGGTCTCCGATAGCGGAAAGTCCTTCGCTTTCCCCGTCTTCTGTTCCCGTAGAGTGACTCGCTCCCGACCCAGAACGTCGGCCACCCGGAGGGCCAGCAGGTCCGATATCCGCAGCCCCGAATTGATGCCCAGCACGAACAGCACCCAGTCGCGGACGCTGCCCGATTTGAGGATTTTTTTCATGGCCGCGATTTTTTGGGGGTCGCGGATGGGTTCGACTGTGCCCATGGTTGGCCCACCTCCTTTCTGTCAAATGTATCTATTTATATTATATCATGGTTTTTTAATACTTTTGGTAAGGCACACGAAACGGCGGCAATTTTTTGAATGGCCTTCGGGCCAGACGTGTCACGGGTTGCCGCCGTTTTCCTGAATGTAACAAAATTATATTGTGTTTCATCCGAATATTGGGGTTATTTAGTATTTATGGTAAAATAATAACAACTAGATATCGAAATGTTAATTGGTTAGGAGTGATAACTATTGATTCATAACCAGCGCGGCATATCTAGCATTGGTATTATACTCACAGTCTGCGTATTGTTCGGACTAATTTGGGTATATAATACAATTACCACTATATCACAGATAAAAGACTTAAATAAAAGGCTAGAAATAGCCTCCAATGCAAATAATGATGATGAAGTAATTATGCTATCCGGTCTCATAATTCAACTACCATTGACATCGTTTGATTTTATAAATAATCAAGTTCGTTCTGATACTTATCTCTTGCGAGGCTGTGCATTTTTACATAAGGGTAATGTAAAAGACGCTATGGCGTGTTTTCAATCATCCGTACAATATGATCCACAAAATGCTTCATCTTACTATATGGGCCTAATTTATGAAAGTATTAATGACGAGAAAAATGCAGTTGCTGCATATAAAAAGTATTTGCGACTTAAAGGTGATGTAAAAGACAAGTATACTGATCATGCCAAAAAATATTTGGAGTGAAAATCGTTAACCACCAGACTTTCAGTCTGGTGGTTTTCATTACTGTGCGCAGAGGGGGGGGTAATAGGGGGAACCCCCTATGTCCACTCGTCCCCCACCAAGCCACCCTGTTACCACCGAAGGCAGCCCTCTAACCTTCCCTGACCAAGCGCCGCAGGCTGGCGAGGCTGGCGCCTTGACGGAGTATCAGGCTGGAGAACGGCCCGACCGGCCTAGTGCGGCGTAGTTGGCTGCGCGGACTTACGCCCGCCCCAAATATCGATCAGTAGTATCCTTATCTGCCCGAGTATGCCCCATTTTCTCGGCCACTGCTTGCTTAGCCTCGGCTACGCTCATGCCTTTGTCCAGATTTTTCTGAAACTCGCTTTGAGCAAAATTATAACGAAACGCGTGGGCCCCGGTGTACTGTTCGCCGGTGGCCTCACAGGCCCGGATCAGATCGGTTCGAAACTCTGATTGGTCGAAGCGAAAAACGCCTCCGTTTTCCGCTTGAATTGCCTCTACAGCCTTATAATTGGCGGCCGGAGTGTACATAGTGCGCTCTTGGCCGTTTTTTGTGTTTGTGAGCTTTATTTCTCCCATTCCATCGGCATTTATACCCAGCATATTCCGATCCGCCCGCAGTTCGGAGACTTCGCTGATCCGGGCGCCTCCCTGGTACATAAGTTCAGCCGCCACAGTATGAATTGGGCTTGCCATGGCCCCGCTCACCTGAGCGGGGTTGTCATATTTTCGGTTAGCGACTTCGTTTGCTGGCAGACTGATCTTCCCATCCTGCCGGCAGGGTTCGACGGCGCCATGGAAACTGTAGCGACCGGTCGTGTCGCCGCTCTCCATCCGCAGCGCGACGCCATATTTTTCGGCGTACCCGCAAATGTTATTAAACGACCGAACTGTTAAGTCACCCTTCTCGAGTCTGTAATTTAGATAATCCGCGACGTGTTCTGGGCGAGTATCATAAATATTTTTGATCCCGAACTCCTCTTTGATATATTTAGCCATGTCTACCCACGTACCATGGGCATGCCGAGCCGCCGAATTACTAAAAATGCCTATTCGAGAATTGATTTCGTTGCTGGTCGCAGTGCCATCCTGAGCCCGGATTTCCGCAATTGCGCCCTGTTTCGCTTCGTATTTTGACTCGCCACGGCAGTCTATTTCACCGTTGATGAGTTCGGTCACTTGTTTGACAACGCTGGGCATGCGGCCCATCGGCAGCCTCCCTATTGTGTAACAATATCGTGTAACAATATCGTGTAACATTATTGTTGCACACATTAATGACCCGAATTTAAAACGCCCGGACCCTGGCGAAACAATGTGTTTAACACCTCCACGCATGTCGTGCGCGGATTCTTCCGTCTTTTGGCAACCCGGGGACTACCGGGGCGTCCTTTGATCTCCTAACTAGGTGACAAGCCTAGTTCCTCTTCGACCTTGGCCGGAGCGGCCGTGATGCCCGATTATTTGCCTGGTCGGGCGCCAGGGATCTCAATACTCATCACTCCTCTGGCCTCGTGAGGGCCGGATTTTTTTCGTCCGCCGGTGAAGCGGCTCGGCGGAGCCGGTAGGGCCTTCAGCGTCTCCCCTGCAGCTATCTATGTTAAAAGCATAAGCTGACAATATAATTGTATCCTTGTCCGAGTGCCAAAAGCAAAACAGCCCCTGTCCCCGACCTGGGTGATTTGGGCTTGGGTGCTTTCTTGAGGTAGCCCGTCAGCCTGCGGCTGACGGGCTACCTCATCCCGGTCTGTCGCCGGCACCCTCCCGCCGGCTCCAGCCCTAGCCTCGCGCCACCCCGACCCAACGGCCCGGCCGCGCCGCAAGTTGCCAAAATCAGCCTCACCCCCCACCAAACGCGGTGGCACCGGGCCGAGGGGGCGTAACGGTATACTATTAACGAGAACCTGAGTGCTTTTTTGTCCGCCCCCCTCGGTCCCGGCGCCAGTGGCGCAATTGGCGCCACTTGAGACGGGCGTGGCAATAAGGCGAATCGAGACGCTGAGAGGAGGAGTGACATGGACTATGACCTGACCTGGCTAGAGGAGATGACGGGACTAACCAAAGCCGACCGTCAAAAACTGGAAAACTACCGAGCCAAAATGTCCGAACAGGAAAAAATCGAACTCATGAAACTCCAAACTGACTTGTATTTGCAGCACAAGGGCGCCCATTTTGACCCCGATCACAAGGCCACATACAGCTACGGCTGTCTACTACTGGCCACAAAAAAGATGCAGAGATTGGACCCCGCGCTCCGGTCTAACCGATTCCTGGCGGCCATGACCCCGGAGGAACGGAAAATCCACTACAAGCGCCAGTTAGAGCGAGTCAAGGAGGCCAGCCTACAGAAGACGGCCCCAAAAAAAAGCTGGCTCATCAACCACTACGACGAACTGGAGGAGATGCGCCGTGCCGGGTTTTCTTGGCGGCAGCTCGCTTCAGTTGTTCGGAGCCGTAGGGATTGGCGTTTTGAAAAATTGAACCAGGTCTACCTTAGGGAGGTGATGACCGAGGAGCGAAAGCGACGTGACCAGCAAAAAAAACTTACAGAAAGGGTTGACAATGATGAGCAAAAATCGTGACTCCGAGCGGATTGCGGAGGTGATTCGCGAATTGACTAATCGGGGGATACCGTACCAGTTGCTACCCCCAGCCGACGCCAGCCAATTGGCTCTGCTGGCTCTGGTTCGTCCCACCAGGAGCCAGACATCTTTTAATCAGATCGAAAAAACCGTGCAAAAAAAGGTTGCCCCCATTCAGGATTCGGGCGCAGATCAGTCCGAAGACCCCCGGCGGCAGCGTTACCAGAGCAGGGACGAGCGGCGGTTCAGGGTTGCACAATCAGTTCGGCAATACTGTATCGAACGCAGGTTGAGGATCTGGGATGACGATGATAACGCCTGGGTTTATGCCATTTTCCCGGCACTCTCTAAAAAACGTTTAGAAGCCCGGGGGTGCACGTTCCTGGCCGATACTGACAATGAGAGCGCCTACTCGGACCTAAAAAAATATGAGCCAATCCCTATTTGGGACGGCTCGGGCGACTTGATAGTAATCAATACTGATCTGTTTGAAACCGATGAACACCGTGACCGCGTAATTGACGAATTGTTTTCGACAATCGACCTTGATGCTGCCGGCCTATGTCCGGTTACGCCGTGGGTCTGGGACAAAACAGCTGCTCAACAGATTATCCGGGCCATAGCCCAGGTTTCCCTGTAAGCTTCGGGAGGATTTGTGTATGGAATTGGCCATTTATATCACCATCGGCATCGAGGCGGCCGGCGTCACGCCGGTGGCGCTGGTAACGGGCGACGAGCAGGCCAGAAAAATCGTCCAAGCTATTCGAAAATCATGAAAATCCTCTGGTTGGGACGCCGCGGGCAGGGGATAA
Source organism: Selenomonadales bacterium (assembly GCA_029976065.1). GTDB lineage: Bacteria > Bacillota > Negativicutes > Sporomusales > UBA7701 > Anaeroselena. The sequence continues at coordinate 44,446 of JARKNV010000002.1, read as the reverse complement.
TCGAGTACATTACAATGATCCTTGTCGCGCTAATGGTAGCAATAGCTGCAAAAGAGTTGTTCGAAGATTTCATAATAAAGAGCGCTGTGGAAAGAATCAGGAGTATAATCGAATACCGGTTTGAATGAACACGAGAAAAGCAGCCGAATTAGGGCTGCTTTTCTCGTTTCACAACTCTCGTCTGCCGCGCCGTTCTCCGGCCTTGTCTCCGCGTTCATTGGCCAACAACCTCGACATGCCGCGGGCGCTTGGACAGGGAGAAGTGGATCTGCTACCGCCCATGACCGGACCTACACCCGGGGCTCTACCACCGCTCCCAAGCCCGGCCATGGCGATGTCGACAGCCACAGGGGCCAGCCCCTGTACCCCCCCTTTTTTATGTCCGGTTATTTCCAACTATCGGAAAAGGGACGCAAAACGAGCCGCACTTTTATGCGGCCTATCTTTTATTAAATCTACTGTTATTGGAATAGGTATAATTCTTGTCCGGTAGGATTAAGTTTCAGCAAAATCTGATCGTAAAAGTGTCGTAAGATAAAGAACGTAAAACTTAAGCCAAATCCAACGAGGATCATCCACTTATCGGTGCCGGCGATCCAGGAGATAAGACCCCCTATAAAAAAGAAACCACCTAATATATTGCTTGCCAAAAGAAAAAGCCCACGAAGCCAGAGCATCGGATAGAAAATTATTACCTTTACCCAAACCATCGTTATGCATCTCCTCTTTAAATTATAGACTCAATGCAAAGCGCAGTAGTTGAGATCATCACTAATACATACATTAATTTCTACAAATTCAAACATATTCCTCCGACTTGCGAAAATGGCAACTAACAATGCTGGCGATATTGTTAGCAAAGAGAGCGGCGAACCGACTTAAACGCTGGCTTCGATAAATAAAAGAGGCCCCCTCGAGGGCCAAAATCAGCGGGGTTATATTAAACTTGAAGTAAGACAAACATCCAATAGCTATAAAAAATCGACATCATTATCCCCCTCATGACCAGCAGCGCCCCGGCCGCGACCAGGGCACCTCTCCAGCTGTGTCCTTGGTATGTATAAAGCAGCACCAGGGCCGCCGCGCCGCCCTGGGCGGCCAATTGGAGCCATTCGGGGGTGAACGGGAGCACGACACAGGCCGCTAGAACCACCGCCGGGGCCACGGACGCGGCGGCGGCAATGCGCCACCACTGAGTAAACGGGCCGCGCCAAAGAGAGGCCAAGCCTGCGAAAATGGAGGTAGCCAGCAGTTGGAACCCGGCGCCGGTGGCCAGGGTCAGCCAGGAACGACCAGTTTCCGGGCTGGCGGCGACGAGGAGAGCGCCAAAAATACATATCCAGGCCAAACCCTGGAGTGGACGGACGGCCAGAGGTGCGTTGAGTAGGTGGGCAGGTCGTATATTCAGTGAAGTTGTCATAGTAATCATCTCCTACTATTCCTTTGATTACGCGCCGCAGGCGCAACGGCGGGGTTGTTGACCTGATTCGCGGGAAGTAGGCTGGAGAACGGCGCTGTGGATAATCGGCGCGGGTATCCCCCCTCTGGGAATACCCCCATTTTCTTTTTTGTCTCTTTCTCGGCCGCCTGGTGGACGGCTGACGGCTCTCGCACCTGCGGGTCGGCTGGTGCGGCCTACCCGACCACAGTCGGCGGTTCTGCGGCGCACCCCAGTCCCCCCCCTGCGTTTCCCCACAAGGGAAACGCAGGGCACGCTGCTCGGAGGGCTTCCGGTCTGGCGTGATAGCCCTAAGTAATCAGCTTTCACAGCGCGCCCTTGGCTCCAGAGGAGCCGCCAGGACAGGGCCGACACCCGGTTCGGTACGGTTTACCACACCGTAAAAGTTTGATGGCTCAGTCGGCTCCCCGTCTAACGGCGTTGCCCCCGGGGATGGGCCGGGCGGTTTTTGATGTCCTCCTGGGCCGCGCTGCGGCCATCAAAAAAGGACAGGCGTGTTGTTCCCTTAACCACGCTTGTCCTGTTGACTGTCGCCATGCCTGTCTATAAAACGAGTGCGTCATAGACGATACCCCCTTGAAATTTCCAAGTGTGTGGGGTATAATATATATACGGTATTACCGTATATAGCTTGCTGGTTGGTGCGACAGCCAGCAGGTCAGAAAACGTCGAGGGTTGCAGCCCTCGGCGTTTTCGTTTTATTAAGTTGTAGTTGGAGCATGAGTCCATTCGTTTTTCCTCCATAGTAAACTGCGTAGCTGTTTTGAATACGTCGGCCGTAGCCTTCATATCCGGCATGGCGCCTTCCACCACGATATCCCGCGTCCAGCGCTGTTCCCGCTCGAAAGCATGCACCGGCTGGCTGGGCAGATCGGCAACATACAGCACCTTGACTTCTAGTTTGCCGCGGACGATAACCTTGTTGGGAATAACGTCGACGCTCTTGATACACACATCTTTCACGAAAACATCGATAACCTGCTCGATACTTGGTTTCGGGTCAGGAACCGTCATATCGAATTCCACGACTCGCTGCTCCATATTGGCGCCCAAAACCTGTTCCACCTGGATCGTAGCCGGACCAGGCTCGGGGCAGCCGCACACCAGCTCGGCGCTATCCACCGTCCCGGTGCCAGTCGTCACCATGACGGATTCCGACGTCGCGGAGGTCGAACTGGAGCTTTGTCTCTTCTTGTCAGCCATTGTCTTCCCCCCTTCTCCTGGAGTCTGGAAACAAAATTACCCCTTGGGTGTCGTGGGCAGCGTCGCTCCGAACTGAACCTCGCGGTCGGTCAGCACCTTGGCCGTAATCTTCAGCACCACCGACACGTCGAAATCGCGCAGCGGACGGTGATGGTGGTGGTGATGATCGCACTCGTCATCGCAATTGTCGTTATCGTGGTCGTAATCATCGTCACACTCATCGTCGTCGTGCCACTTCTTCATATCGCCGTACTTCGCGCGATGCGCGTGAGTGTGCTCATCAACGTCGTAATCGACGAATTCCACCACGACGCTCGCCTCGGCGTCCATCCCCTTGCGGGCGCCGACAATCTCAATATCCTGGGTCCACTTGACATGCCTGATCTCAACCGCATGTACCGCCTGATCGGGCTGATCGGCGACATAGATGGCCTTGATTTCAAGATCGCCGCGAACGATGACTTTGTCGGTAATAACGTCGACGCTGTTGACATCCACATCCTTGACAAATACGTCGATTATCTGCTCAATGGCCGGTTTTTCGGGCGGAACCTCCACATTGATATCAAGAACCTTCTGCTTCTCAACCTCGCCGATAACCTGCCGCACAATTATCGGCCCCGCCTGTACGCCAAGCGTGCATTGGCCGGCCGGCACAGCCATGGTCGTACCTATGGACGAGGCACTGACTGTCTGCCGCAAGTTTTTATCGTCCACAAATATTCCCCCCTTTGTGTTTTCTAGTTATATATATGCCTCCGTTTTGTCTTATGTGACAAAAAAAGCGCCTCCCGGGGCCGCCGCGGCAAATTTGACCCCGCCGCCGCCCCTGCCTGTCCGGGCATCGTACACCGCTTGGCTGTTTGTCGATGGAAACATAACACTTTCCTCCACCGCAACATACAATGTACTAACAAAAAAAATTTGTTCCGCGAACGCATTTCAGCAGCATGACGGGGGGTATAGAACACAGTGGAAGGCCATGGATATGGAATGAACTACCGCGGTTGCTGCGGCGCCGCCCCCTGCTTCCCGGGCGGCCCGGGCCCGGGGCACGGCGTCGACGACGCCTGCTACGATTTTTCGCTCTGCGAAAGCGGCATCCCGAAAATCAAATGTAAAACAACCAAAGAATGTGTCAAAACCTATAAAACCTGCTACAAAATGTACAAAATCTCCGTTTACCGTCTCTACAAAATTTGCTCGCGCTGCGGCCTCGAGTTCGACTTCTACGGGTGCCGCGGCCTATGTCCCAGATGCCGCTAGTCTATTGGCGAAAACAAAGAGGCAAAGCCTAGGGCTTTGCCTCTTTGTTTCATGTATCACCCGTCGGTATACTCTTGCACGACGTAAACCGAACCGCTGCGACTGTGGCGCACCCCAATCCCCACCTGGGTATAACGGGGATTAAGGATATTGGCGCGGTGACCGGGGCTGTTCATGAACGCCTGCTCGGCGCCGGCCACGCTGGTATTGATGGCGAGATTTTCGCCGGCGTAGCCGAAACTGATGCCTCGCTCCCGCATCCGGTCGAAGGGCGTCTGCCCCTCGGGGTTGTTGTGGGCGAAAAAGTTGCGGTTGATCATATCCTGAGCGTAATCTCCGGCCAATGACGCCAATTTACTGTTTGCCCTCACCGGAGCAAGTCCGTTGGCGGCCCGGTCGGCATTCAGCAGCGCCAGGGCCTGCTGCTCTTCCGCCGCCGTGCCTGTCGGCGGCTGGCTGGGAGCAGGAGCGGGTTTTGGTACCGGTTTCGGTACCGGTTTTGGTGCCGGCTTCGGAGCTGGCGTGGAAGCGGGAGCGGGAGCGGGAGCTTTGCCGGCAGCGGAAGTGCCGCCGTGTTTGTCGCCGCCCTTGGCCAGCATCGTTATCAGGCCGAGAGCCATGATGCCGCCGACGACAGCGCCATTGCCGCCGGACTCCTGGGCGTTATCTTCCGGCGTCGCCGCCTGCGCGGCGGAGGCGAATGCGCCCCCTAGGGAAGTGCCAACAAGTGAAAAGGCCACGAAACCCGTCAGCAGCAACCTGGTCCATCGCTTTTTTCCCATGTGTAACCTGCCTTTCTGTGTTAAGAAATAAGGACAGGCCACACGTCATGTCAAACACCCCGACTAGTCTGCGATATATATTCTCCTCGCAGAGCCATAATCCTGTTTACATAACTGTGGTAATGTTTGCAAAGCCTCCCCCGCCGACGAAGGTCTGTACTTCCCGGGAAAACATCCGTCCTCACCGTCCCACGAACACCTGGACGACATACAACGATCCGTCGGGGCCGCGGCAGACGCCGATACCGACCTCGGAGAAATCCTTGCCGAGAATATTGGCCCGGTGCCCGGGGCTGTTCATCAGCATCCGTTCGGCTGCAGCCACGCTGCTGTGCATCCCCAGATTCTCGCCGGCGCTGCGGAAGGCGATGCCGTATCTTGCCAACCGGTCGGTGAACTCCTCCCCCTCCGGACTGGCATGGGCAAAGTAACCCCGGTCGATCATATCCTGGGCGTAATCGCGCGCCAAAGCGGCCAAAGACAGGTTCACCCGCAACGGCGGCAGCCCCTGGGCCGCCCGGTCGGCATTCAGCAGCGCGACCGCCTGCTCCTCGTCGGCGGACAAGGCCGGCGCAGCTCCGTTCGCGGCGGCAACCGCCGCAGGACAGGCCAGCGCCGCCGACAAAAGACACACAAGCAGCAGCTTGTACAACATTTTCACGCCAAGTCAGCCCCTCTTCCCCGCCACTAAGCTACCTGATACATTCTCTCTTCCCGGCCCGAATTCCTATCAGCCGGACTGCCTGTCCGCCCGTCGGCCGGATGAAAAGGGCGCCGTTGCGCCCCTTCAGCCCTTAATACGGCGACTTCGGCATCCCCAGCCGGAACTTGCCGCGGGTCTCCACGCCCCCCACCCCTTCGGCCCCCGTCACCGAAGCCGTAATGGCATCACTTACGTCCACCGTCTTGCCGATGGGCGTGAACGCCACCTTTTCGGCGATAAACACCGGATCATAAGCATGAATGAAAATCCGTGTCGGCGAACTGGCGAAATTGGCGCCCGCCGCCAGAATCGCCTCGAAATACGACTGGCAGGCGCCGGCAAAAACCACCAAATCGTCCTTAGACGGCTGGAACTCGCGGGCAATCTGGGCAGAGCGCACGAAATACTTCGACGTCCGGTAATTGTTTAAATCGCGGAAACCCTTCTTCCCGCCGCCGATCAGGGCATCATGCCCTGTCACCACCAGAATGTCCGGCCGGTACTCCTTCAGCAGCGCCATCACGGCGTCCGGCTGCTTATCCTCCTCGATATAGCGCCCCTCGGCCTCGATATTGAGCTGGCCGTATGTCTTAAGGCACATCTTGAGATAATCCTCGTCGCCGTCGATATGCAGCACCCGGCCGGGAACATCGAAAAAAGCATACTTCTTATTCGGTTCCGCCCGGTTGAACTCGCGCTGCTCCACATCCAGGCTGCGGAGCATCATCACCCGGCGCATCGAATCGTTATGCACACTTTCGGTACGGATAATTTCCTGCTTCAAATGTTCGGCGTCCACCCTCTCCAGGTCGTCAGGCGGCGCGTCCGCCAGCAGCCTGAGATGCAGCCCCCGGAGCGTATACACCACACGGCCCTCCGCGTCATTCTCGCGCCCCATAACCTTGAACACGATATCGCCGCCGTGCGACCTGCGGATCACCAAATCGCCCACAGCTAAGTCCGACACGCTCATCCCTCCCCCGATTATTACATACTATGTGGCTAAACGGGCGTTTGCCACCGGCAGGACGGGCCGGAGCGACAGGGCCATATTTTCCCCCTTGGGGACAAGTGGCAAACCTCCTTGTCCGCCAATATACTGTAGTAAAGCCAAAGATAGCTCTGCCGCACTAGTCCACCGAGGTGATGGCGCTTGATCAGCGTGGTTGTCCCCGCACGAAACGAAGCTGGCCGCATCGCTACCGTTCTGCAAAACCTGGGCACTTTGCCGGTGGACCACATCATCGTAATCGCCAACGGCTCCAAGGACGCGACCATGCGCGAAATCCTCAATCTCCGCCTGCCCAAACTCCAGATCATCTACTTTCACGATTGCCTGGGCATCGACGTGCCCCGGGCCATCGGCGCAAAAGTCGCGTTATCTCTAGGCAGCGACGTTGTCGCCTTCGTCGACGGCGACATGGTGGGAACCTTCAACGAAAACCTGATGGAACTGGCTGATGGCATCACCCTCAAACATCTCGACCTGGCCCTCACCAACTGTTATCCCTCGCCGCCCCGCCATATCGAGCGGTATAACCCCACCTTCCAGTGGCGGCTCAACCTCAACAAGGAACTCGGTCTGGAAAAGAAAATCGGCCTGGCCTCCACAGCCCACGGCCCGCATGCGGTATCCCGGCGGCTTCTGGAAACCATCCCCGTCCGGGAAATCGCCATCCCCCCCGTGGTCATGGCCCTCGCCAGACAAAGCAAACTCCGCCTCGACGTCGCCACCACCATCCCTCATTACCGTTTGGGGTCTTCCATCAAAAACCAGATCCACACAAACAAAATCATCGACACCATCGTCGGCGACTGCCTGGAGGCCATCGCAGCCTTCCGTGGCGAACCCCGCACCCGCCAGTGGCAAAACACCACCTACCTGGGCTATCACAGCGAAAGGCGGTTTGACCTGTTAGACCTTTTCCTCAGCGAAAACGGCCGCTCCTAACGAGCGGCCGTTTTATTGCGCCTTATTCTCCTCCCACGCATTAGCCACCGCGGCAAACTCCGCCAGCGACAAAGTCTCGCCCCGCCGGCCGCTGTCCACGCCCGCAGCCGCCAGGATCGCCGCGGCCTCGGCCGCGACCAGGCCGGCCCCTTTGAAAGCGTTGGCCAGCGTCTTGCGTCGTTGGGCAAACGCCGCCTTCACCACCCGGAAAAAAGTCGCCTCGTTCATCACCGCCACCGGCGGTTCCCGCCGCACGACACAGCGGATGACCGCCGAATCCACCGCCGGCGCCGGGATGAAAGCCTGCGGCGGCACATGAAAAGCGATCTCCGGCGCGGTATAATACTGCACAGCCACCGACAGCGCCCCGTAATCCTTGCCTCCGGGAGCGGCCACCATCCGCTCGGCCACCTCCTTCTGGACCATCGTCACCAGCACCGAGACCGGCAGGCGCTGCTCAAGAATCGCCATCAGGATGGGGGTCGTGATATAATACGGCAGATTGGCGACGACCTTGAAAGATGCTGTCGCCATTTCCCGGGAAATATCGGTTTTTAGGATATCGCCGTGCACCACCCGCACGTTGTCGTAGCCGGCCAGCGTATCGGCCAACACCTCCACCAAGCGCCGGTCGAGCTCCACCGCCACCACCTTCGCCCCGGCCTCGGCAAGCCCCTGGGTCAATGTGCCGATACCGGGCCCGATCTCAAGCACGGCGTCCCCGGGCGTCACCCCGGCGGCGGCCACGATCCTGTCCACCACCGTCTCGTCCACAAGGAAATTCTGGCCCAGCCGCTTGCTGGTATGCAAACCGAAAGCCCGCAGGATATGGAGAGTTACCTCCCGTTTGGCAATTCGCGGCTTAAGCATCGCCCGCCTCCGTCGCAGCCACCGCTGCCGAAAATTCCGCCCTCGTCACCCCGTAATTGTTCAGGCGGCGCAAAAAAGTCTTGGCATTCGCAAACCCGATGCCGAGAACATCGCCGAGCGCGGCCCGCCTCGCGGCAGCCGTCGGCGAAGCCGCCAGGCCGGCGGAATACAAATCCTCCATCGTGAAAACCGTCTCAGGCTGCCATTCCTGGCAACGGGCCTTCGCCAGCGCCGCCCTTATAGCATCGGGAGACGCCCGCTCGACGCCCACATCGCCGGCGGCGGTTGCCGCCTCGCGCGGCACGAACGCGTGCCTGGCCGCCGGGAAACGCTCGGTCAGCTTCTGGCGGATCCGCTCGCCGGCGCTGTCCGGGTCGGTGAGAATGATAATACCGCAGCGGCCGTACGCGGCCTCGATCTGGGACAGCAGCAGCCGCGACAGGCTATACCCCCCCGTAACCAGGCATTCCGCCTCCACCGCCCGCTTCACCGCCGCCACATCGTTTTTGCCCTCAACCACAATCACTTCCCGGATCACGCTGCCACACCGTCCGTTACGCTATTCTTTCCTTATAGCGGCAAAATATTGGGGTAAACCCATTAGGATTTACCCCTTTTTGACTCCCTGCTTAATCGGCCAGCACGTAAACCTTGACCATCCGCCGCCCGAAATGCCAGGCCGCGTCGTGATCCTCGATGCACAGGTCGATCTTGTTGCCGATGATAGCGCTGCCGGTATCGGCCGCCAGCGCCAGGCCGTAACCGGGCACATATACCCGGGTGCCGAGCGGAATGACGGCCGGATCGACCGCCACAATACCATGGCGGGCGGCAAGACCGCTCGCCGTAATCCCGTGGCCGCCGCCGTCGGTAGGCAGATAAGCCGTGGCCTCCATCACAAAGGCCTGCCTAAAGCGCATCGTGCCCCGCGACGTCTGCACCGTCTCGCGCGTCCCCACCCGCAAAATCTGCGGCTTGGGTTCGACGAGCACCTTCTCCGCCACCGTGGTGGTGGCCGTCTGTGCGCCGTCTTCGAAATGCAGCCTTACCGTAGCCTCCTTCAGGCCCTCTTCGCCTTCGTCGAGAACCTCTTCCAGGCCCCTTTCCAGCGTGCCGTCCGGCTGGCGGACCACCGGCGGCGGAACAGGCACCTTCTGGGTGACGACATTCTCCGTCAGCTCGATAATCCGCAGCTTCATCATCGGTTTTACAAGCGTCGCCTCGCCGGGTTCCGTGCGGCCCTTGCCGGGGCCGTACCCCAGGCTTGCCGCCACCTCGCCCGCCGTAGGCAGGCCGGTGATTACCACCCGGCTCTGGCCCTTGACAACAACTTCTACCGGCACTGCCCGGTAAACGGTGATAACCGTTCCGGCCGTCACCTTCGGGGTAGACAGGCGGAACTCGTCCTTGCCGGCCAGATAAATCCCTGTCTGGCGCAAAATATCTTCCGGATTCTCATGGACAGTATATATGGTGGTCCTTTTGCCGTCGGCGACAACCGTAACGTTCTTGCTGGCCCAAACAGCTCCCGTGATCACCAGCGTTGTTATGATAAGAGCAACAACAAGAATCGTCTTGCCCCTATCAAGATTGGCCCAAATTTTACGTAAACTTATGGTTTTTAAGCCACTCATTCACTTCCCCCTTTCTAGGTTCGTAAATTATACCATAGCTGGACAGCGGGTGTCAAACCTGCCATTGTCTTCCTCTCCCGGTCAAGTTATCCCCAAAAGCAGCGGATTTTATACCTCCCAAAAAGAAACGGGGCCGGCTTGGGCCGGCCCCGTCAGGACAATATTAGCTTGAGCTCTCTTATTTCGTGCGGAAGTAATCGAACAGGCTGCCGAAATCCACCCCCGCCACCTGCCGGCGGCCCTCGTACTGCGCATACAAAGCCTTCACGCCGTCACGGAGCGGCTGGGACGTGATGCCGTGGGCGATCGACAGCGACGCCTCGATATAGGCCGCCAGATGGTCGCAGGCCTTGATCATCTCTCCGTCGATCGGCGAAAACCGGTCTTCGTTATAGCGGGCGCCGATTTCCCCGGCCGCCACCTTCTCCGCCCTGCCGTCCATCAGCACCTTGTTGGCGAACTCGTCCTCCATGTAATACCTGATCTCCTGGTGCCAGCCGTCCGGCAGCAGCGGATAAAGCTTCTGGGCCACCTGCCGCGCCTCTATTTCCTTGATGAGATTGTCCAACCCGGCCACCGAGCTCTTCACCGGCGAAATGATGTCGCGGGTCAGCACCTCCGGCAGGTCGTGGAACAGGCCGGCGAAATAATTGTTGACCAGCCGCGCCTCGCACGCCCCCACCTCCAGCGAGCCGAAATACGCCAGCATCGCCACAATCAGCATGTGGCCCATCACCGACGTCTCCGGCACCCGCGGCGACTGCGCCCAGCGCTGCTGGAAACGGAGCTGGCCGACAAGATCGATGAAATGGCGCGTTTTGCGGCCGAGGCCGATCTTTTGCACCCCCACGAGGTCGAAGTGCTCCTCCAGCTCGTTGGCGATCCGCGTCCTGGTCTCCTCCACCCCGTATATATGGGAGTTTAGCTGGTAGATCATCTGGAACTCCCAGTCGGTCGCCAGATAATGCGCCGCCCGGAGAATCTTCTTCTCCGCCGCCGCGTAGCCCGGTTCGGTCAGATAGCGGGTAAAATTGACGGCAAAATCGCCTGCCAGCGAATCGACCCTGTCCGCCAGCTTGTCCAGCACCCAGCGGTTCAGCTCCGCGCCATGCCTGGCCATCAGCTCGTGGAAAACCGGCGGCTTGATATCCGTCACCCTCACCCGGTGCAAAAACTCGAAAATGCCCCCCTCGATCAGCAGCCGCCAGCTCACCGGCGCCTTGCGGTCCTCGATCTCGTACTTGGCGAGCACATACGCGATGATCATCTTGTGGGCCTGCTTGTCCAGCTCCGTAAAGCCCCCCTTGGGGCGCATATGGTCATTCCAGCGCTGAATATGCGCGCTCTCGTACAAAAACTCCAACAATTCCTTCTTGATCATCGTCTAGCCTCCCGCCTACGCATGCCCTGTATGCTGATAATATTCCCCGTCCCCGCCCGCTATCCTGCCGCCGCCGCCACCGCCGCATAACGAAAAAGCCGCCTCGCGGCGGCTTTTCGTCACGCTATTCCGAACAATCTCTTGGTATTCTCCGTCGCCAGGGCGGCGAACGCTTCCGGGTCCATTCCCAGCAACCCGGCCACCTTCTCGGCCACGTAGCGCACATGGGCCGGCTCGTTGCGCCGCCCCCGGAAAGGCTCCGGCGTCAGGTAAGGACAATCCGTCTCGACCAGCAGCCTGTCCAGCGGCACCGCCTTTACCACCTCGTGCAGCTTATGGGCGTTGGCGAACGTCACCGGCCCGGCCACCGAAACGTAGAACCCCAGCTTCAGCACTTCGCGGGCCATCTCCACACTGCCCGAAAAACAATGGAACACCCCGGCAAGCCCCTTCCCCTCGCGCCTGACGGTCGCAAGCACATCGGCGTGCGCCTCCCGGTCGTGGATGATGATCGGCTTGCCCACCTGGCGGGCCAGGTCGAGCTGGCGGACGAACACCGTCTGCTGCACCTCGCGGGGCGAAAAATCGTAGTGGTAATCGAGGCCGATCTCGCCTACCGCCACCACCTTGGGCAGGGCGCACCAGGCCGCCAGCTTGTCGTAATCCTCCTCACGGGCCTCTTTCGCGTCATGGGGATGGATGCCCACCGCCGCCCACACGATATCGTGCTTCGCCGCCAGTTCCACCGCCCGCGCCGACGAAAACATATCCGCACCGGCGTTCAGAATCCCCTCCAGGCCGCCGGTCGCCGCCCGGGCGATCACTTCGTCGCGGTCGTCGTTGAATTTTTTATCGTCGATATGCGCATGCGAATCAAACAGCATAGTGTCCTCCTACATTGGAGGCTGTCCATAACGTCCATCTGCGGCGCACCCGTAAAGGGCAGGCCACCGTTCTAAGGTGCTAAAGCACCAAGAACGGCGCACTTGCTCCTCAGAGCGCTTGCTAGCGTACGCAACCAAGTACGCGTCGCGGCGCGCTCTTCCGGTGCGCCTTGCATCTGGACCGTTCTGAACAGCCTCGTACAAATCGTAGTATTTTCCCTCTTCTTACCTAACCTTGCTGCCCGGCTCCATCCCCGGCGCCGTAACCACCGCCAGCTTGTCGCCGTTCACCGCTGCCAGCACCATCCCCCGCGACTCGATGCCGCGGATCTTGGCCGGTTTCAGGTTGACGATCATTACCACGTCCTTGCCGACAAGCTCCTCGGGCGCGTAATGCTGGGCGATGCCGGAGATGATCGTCCGCTGCTCGCCGCCAAGGTCGACCGTCAGCTTCAGCAGCTTATCGGCCTTCTCCACCTTCTCGCACACCAGCACCCTGGCGGTGCGGAAATCCATCTTCGCGAAATCCTCGATGCTCACCTCGGGCAGTTGCGGCAGGGCGGGCTTCGGCGGCTCGGCCGCGGGCTGGGGCGCGCTCTCCGCCTCGTCCTTCTCCTCGATGCGCGGGAAAAGCGCCTCCGGCGCGGTCATCTTCGTGCCGGCCGGCAGCAGCCCCCAGCGCTGGGCATCGTGGAGCGTCGCCGCCGCGGGGTCCCCGGCCAGGCCGAGCTGTTGCCAGATACGCGGCGTCGTGCCCGGCATGAAGGGCGAAATCAGGATGGCCACGATCCGCAGCACCTCGGCCAGATTATACAGCACCGTATTCAGGCGGCCCCGCTTGGCCGGATCTTTTGCCAGCGCCCACGGCCCCGTCTCGTCGATGTACTTGTTGGCGCGGCCGATAAGGGCCCATACGCCCTTGATGGCGGCGTTGATCTCCAGCCGCTCCATCGCCCGCTCGTACTCGGCCGCCGTCTCTTGCGCCAGCTTGGCGAGCTCCTCGTCCACCGCCTCCCGTTCCTCGGGAGCCAGCACCACGCCGCCGTTGAAGCGGCCTACCATGTTCACCGTGCGGTGGAGCAAATTGCCGAGATCGTTAGCCAAGTCTGCGTTAATGCGGTTGATGAGGGCCGAGCGCGAGAAATTGCCGTCGCTGCCGAGCATTATCTCCCGCAACAGGAAATAGCGGATCGCGTCGGCGCCGAACTCGTCGATCAGTACCAACGGATCGATAACGTTGCCCTTGGACTTGGACATCTTGTCGCCTTCCATCACCAGCCAGCCGTGGCCGTACACCATCTTCGGCAGCTCGACTCCCAGCGCCATCAGGATGATCGGCCAGATGATCGAATGGAAGCGCACGATCTCCTTACCCACCAGATGGATATCAGCCGGCCAGTACTTGGCAAATTTCCCACGGTCTTGCAGATAGCCGGCGGCGGTGATATAATTCGTAAGGGCGTCGAACCATACATAAACCACGTGCTTGGTGTCGAACGGCACCGGGATGCCCCAGTCGAAAGTGGTCCGCGAAACGCACAGGTCTTCCAGGCCGCCCTTGATGAAATTGATCATCTCGTTACGGCGCGACGTCGGCTGGATGAAATCCGGATTGGCCTCTATGTAAGCGAGCAGCCTGTCCTGATATTTCGACATCCGGAAGAAATAGCTCTCCTCTTTGAGCAGCTCCACCGGCCGGCCGCAGTCGGGGCAGCAGTTGCCCTCGCCCAGCTGGCGCTCCAGCCAGAAGGTCTCGCACGGCGTGCAATACCAGCCCTCGTAAGAAGCCTTGTAAATATCGCCCTGGTCGTAGATCTTCTGGAAAATGGTCTGCACGACCTCGTGATGGCGCGCCTCGCTCGTGCGGATAAAATCGTCGTAGGAAACCGACATTTTTTCCCACAGATGGCGAAAAGACGCCACAATCTTGTCGACATACTCCTTGGGCGAAACGCCGTTCTCCTGCGCCTTGCGCTGAATCTTCTGCCCGTGTTCGTCAGACCCGGTCAGGAAAAAAACGTCGTAGCCGGCCAGCCGCTTGTAACGGGCGATGGCATCCGCCACCGTCGTACAGTAGGCATGGCCGATATGCAGCTTGTCGCTGGGATAATAAATAGGCGTTGTGATATAAAATTTTTTTTGAGGCATATTATCACTCCTTATCGACATTTTTTTCCGGCGTCTCATGGGCGGAGAAAGCTTGTATTCTCAACAATTATAGATAAATTGACCAATAATGTCAATTAATAGTGTTCGACATTGTTAAACATTTGTTGGAAAAAATGTTTTATAGTGTCAGAATGAGGGGTTGACAAGCTTTGTAATTTCTGGTAGTATTTAGGTAGACAGTTTTTGTCGAATCGTGTTGAAAGGGAAGGGGAAATGAACATGAAATCAACTGGCATCGTACGCAAAGTGGACGAACTTGGAAGAGTAGTAATTCCCATCGAGCTCCGCCGCACTCTCGATATCGAAGAGAAAGACGCGCTGGAAATTTATGTGGACAACGACCGCATTATCCTCCGTAAATACGAACCGGCGTGCGTATTCTGCGGCAATGCGGACGAAATCACCAACTTCCGCGGTAAGAACGTCTGCAAAGAGTGCCTGACCACCATGGGGCAGAAGGCAGTCTAAGCTCCCGGTTTCCGCGAAAAAGAGGCTGAAGAAGCCTCTTTTTTGTTTTTCCGTCCAAAGCGGTCGGCCGCCTATTTCTCCGCCGCCACCACCGCCTGGTAGACCTCGCGGCGGTGCAGGCCGCGCTCCGTCGCCACCCGCCTGATGGCCTCCTTCTTTGCCAGGCCGCCGGCCACCAACGCCGCCACCGCCGCCGCCGGCTCCTCCGGCAGCGCGGTCGGAGCCGCCGCGGCGGCCTTCCCCGTTCCGCCCGCCACCACCAGCGTAATCTCGCCGCGGGTTTCCCGGGCGGCGAAGCATCCCGTCAAATCGGCCAGCGGGCCGCGGACGAACTCCTCGAATTTTTTGGTCAGTTCCCGCCCGACGGCCGCATGGCGGTCGCCGAACGACGCTGTCAGTTCGGCCAGCGTCGCCGCCAGCCGGTGGGGCGATTCATAAAAAATCAGCGTATACGGCAGCCCCGCCAGGGAAGCGATCAGCTCGCGCCGTTTTTTCGCCGCCCGCGGCAGAAAACCGACAAACAGGAACATGTCGGTATCGAGCCCGGACGCCACCAGCGCCGACAGCGCCGCGTTCGCCCCCGGTACGGGCGTCACCGGCGCCCCCGCCGCCAAAGCCAGCTTCACCAGGTCGGCGCCGGGATCGGAGACTCCCGGCAGCCCCGCGTCGCTCACCACCGCCACATCCTCGCCGGCCAGCAGCCGGCCGACAAGCTCCGGTCCGCGGGACGCCTTGTTGTGTTCGTGATAACTGACGAGCGGCGTATGGATGTCGAAATGGCTGAGCAGCTTGCGCGTATGGCGGGTATCCTCGGCGGCGATCACCGCCGCCTCCTTCAGCACCCTCACGCCTCTGAGCGTCATATCCTCCAGGTTGCCGATCGGCGTCGCACACAGGTATAGTGTACCGGTATTCTTATCCATCCTATTCACCCGCCTGGTAATAAGCCAGAATCTCCCGGCAGTAGCGGCCGTCCTCGCCGTATACATGGAGAGGCGGCTCGGCCGTCAGGCCCGGCCTGGCGCCGCGCACCCCCTCGACCAGCAGCAGCTTGGCTGCCTTACCGGGCGACGGATGCACCAGCCTCAGGCGCTTGGGTTCCACCCCCGCCCGGCGCATCGCGCCGACGATATCCACCAGCCGCTCCGGCAGATGCACCATCGCCAGACGGCCTTTAGCCTTAAGGAGAAAAGCGGCCGCAGCGACAAAATCGTCCACCCCGCCCGCGAGCTCATGGCGGGCCAGCGCCAGCTCCTCCCGGGGGTTGACCCCGCCGCCGCCCAGCGGCCGGTAAGGCGGGTTGGCCACCACCAGCTCCCAGCGCCGCCCTTCCATGACAGCGCCGCCGGGGATGCCCCGCACATCGGCGCACACCACCGCCAGCCGCTCCTGAAGGCCGTTCACGGCAATGCTGCGGCGGGCCATATCCGCCATCTCCGGGCTGATCTCCACCCCGGTCACCCTTGCGGCGCCCCGGGCGGCCAGCAGCAGCCCCAGCACGCCCGTGCCGGCGCCGAGATCGACCGCGGCCGCGCCGCGCTTCACGGTAGCAAAATGGGCCAACAGGACAGCGTCCAGCGAAAAGCGGAACCGCCCGGCCTGTTGGATGATCTTCAGACCCCCGATTAGCAAATCGTCCAGGCGTTCGCCCGGACGCAAAAGCTCATTTGCCATTTTCCTCTTTTTCCACAACCTCTTCCCACGGTATCTCCAGTATCTTGCCGTCCTTCAGCTTCACGGACGCCGTCTTCTTCTGGCCGTTCACGGCGGTGATCCTGCCCTCGCCTTCCACCGTCACAACCTCGCGGCCCATCGCCGGGGCGGGCACCTTCTTGCAGCACGAGCCATAGCAGTCGCTCTCGTACTTCAGGCAACACATCAGCCGGCCGCAGATGCCGGAAATCTTCGTCGGGTTGAGGGACAGATTCTGGTCCTTGGCCATGCGGATCGATACCGGCTCGAAATCGCCGAGGAAAGTCGCGCAGCACAACGGCCGCCCGCAGCAGCCGATGCCCCCGACCATCTTGGCCTCGTCCCGCACCCCGATCTGCCTAAGCTCGATGCGGGTGCGGAAGACCGCCGCCAGATCCTTGACCAGTTCGCGGAAATCGATCCGGCCTTCGGCGGTAAAATAAAAGATAATCTTGTTCACATCAAACGTATACTCTACATCCACCAGGTTCATCGGCAGATTATGGGCCTGGATCTTCTGCTGGCAGACCCTGAGGGCCTCCGCCTCCTTGGCCTCGTTGTCCTTCACCTTGGCTTCGTCCTGAGGCGTCGCCTTGCGTTGCACCGGTTTCAGCGGGGCGACGATATCCTCGTCCTTGACCTCGCGCGGGCCGATCACCACCCGGCCGAACTCCAGGCCCCTGGTAGTCTCGACGATCACGTGGTCATTTTCCGCCAGCTTGAGCTGCCCGGGATCGAAATAATAAACCTTGCCCGCTTTCTTAAACCGTATACCGACGACGGTCTGCATTGCCCGTTCCCTCCCTTGCCGCTTCCATCAAATGTATCAGCATCGCCTCAAGCGTGAGGCGGGTATTCGCGTTGCCCTCGATCGCCCGGCCGGCATCCCTCACCGCCCCGAGAGCCTCGTCCAGGCGACGGGCGTCCCAGGCGGCGGCCATGCGCCTGAGCTCACCGGCGACATCCCGGTTGAGCGCCAGTTCCTCGCAGCTGTTGACAATCACCAGCAGGTCGCGCAGCACCTGGCGCAAATGGCGAAGGAACGCAGCCAGTTCCGGCGTTGCCAGTTTGTCCAGCGCCGTCCCCTGCGTCCACACCAGCGCCGCCCCGCCGGCCGGCAGCGCGGCCACCAGGGCCAGCGCCGCATCTCTGAGCGCCAGGCCGCCCTCGGCGAGCAGAGCCAGCGCCTCGCCGACCCGGCCACCCGCAAGACGGGCCGCCATCGCCGCCCGCGGCCCGTCGGCTCCCCTGTCCGCCAGCAGGCGGGCGAGGGTCTCCGGCGCCAGCGGCCGGAAGGCAAACACCCGGCAGCGGGACACCACCGTCGGCAGCATCGCGTGCTGCGAAGCCGCCGTCAAAATAAACACCGACCCCTCCGGCGGCTCCTCGAGAATTTTCAGCAGGCTGTTAGCCGCCTGGACCGTCAGCCGCTCCGCCTCCTCAATCAGGAAAACCCGGCCGGAGCCGTAATATGGCGCGAGCGCCGCCTCGTGTTGCAGCGCCCGGATCTGGTCGATTTTCAGGCTCGAACCGTCGGCTGCCAGCTCGACAAGATCGGGATGAGACCCCTGCGCAACCAGCCGGCACGACTGACACTCGCCGCACGCCTCGTCCCGCCCGCCGCCGCAGAGGATTGCCGCCGCCAGAATCCGGGCGGCGAGCATCTTGCCGATGCCGGCCGGCCCCACGAACAACAGCGCATGGGGCATCCGTCCCGACGAAAGCATATTGCGCAGCATCGCCGTAACCGCGTCGTGGCCGGCGATATCCTTCCAGCGCGCAGCCATCTCAGCTGTACAAATCGACCAGCATGCCGCGGATGGCGTCCAACCGCCCCATGATCTGCAGCTGACGCTCCTGGCCCTGGCGGACGTCCTCCGCCAGTCCAGCCAATTGCTGGTCAATCTCCTTGACAACGGCGTACATCTTCTGCCGCCCGTGCCGGTCCCAGCCGGTCTGCGACTGGAGCGTGTAAGCCCGGCCGACGGCCTCGGCGAGAAACGAGCGCACAAGCTCGCGATAAGCCTTCAGCTCGGCGTAGGTCGGCACCTCGCCCAACCGGCGGCCCTGCTCGGTGATTTTATCGAGCAGCTCGTTCATCTTTTCCTTGGAAAGCGAATCCTGAGCCTTCGCCAAATCGGCGGTGAAAATGCCGCCGCTCTTCTCCGGATGGCCGGCCGCCTCGCGCTCGGGCAGCGCCGGCGCTCCCCCGGAACGCACATTGTTTATCTTAACCATAAGCCCTCCTGCGCAAAAACTCCTCCACGACCGCCACAACCGCGCGGTGAACCTCATCCACGCCACGGTCGGCGGCCACTGCCCTTACCCGCTCCGGTTCGGCTGCAGCCAGCTCCCTGAACCCCCGACGCACCTCGGCGTGGAAAGCGGCCGCCTCCCCCTCGATGCGGTCGGCGTCGCCGCGTCCCGCCAGGCGTCCGCCAAGGGTGGCGGCATCGCCGTCCAGCAGAATGGTAAGGTCGGGAACAACCCCGCCGGTCGCGAACCGGTTGATGGCGACCAGGTCCTCGCGCGCCAGGCGGCGGGCCGCCCCCTGGTAAACCAGCGTCGAATCCGCGTAGCGGTCGGACAGGACCACCTCCCCGCGGGCCAGCGCCGGCGCGATCACCTCGGCCACGTGCTGAGCCCGGGCGGCCATATACAGCAACGCCTCGGTGCGGGCCGCCATCTCGGCGTTGGCAGGGTCAAGCAACAGATCGCGGATCTTATCGCCCAGCGCCGTGCCCCCCGGTTCCCGCGTGCAGCGGACGGTGCGGCCGCTCCGGCGGAGATGCTCCGCCAGCAGCCCCAGCTGGGTCGTCTTGCCCCCGCCGTCGGGCCCGTCGAAGGTAATCAGTATCCCTACCATTATTCCACCACTTTGACGGTTTTTAACATATAATCCTCCGGCCCGGAAATATGCAGGCCGGCCTTTTGCAATCGCAGGCAGTATGCGATGATCTCGGCGGAAATGCGCTCGCCGGGACAGAGCAGGGGTATGCCGGGCGGATAGAACGTGATGATCTCAGCGCACACGCGGCCGGCCGCCTGCTTGAACGGGATGGTCTTGGTATGGCCGAACAGCGCCTGGCGCGGCGACAGCACCTGCTCGGGAATCGGCGGGTAATCGCTGCCGTAGGCGTCCTCCATGGAGGAAAAATCCCGCTTGCCGGCATGATTGGCCGCCAGAGCCCTGAGGGCCTCCACCATCGCCCGGGCCTCGGCCTCGCCGTCGCCCAGCGTTATCAGGAACAGCACGTTATACATATCGGATAATTCCACCTGCACCTTATACTCGTGGCGCAGGATGCGTTCGGCCTCCGCCCCCGTCAGGCCAAGCCCCTTGACCGTCACCGTCACCTTGGTCGGATCGAGGCTGAACACGCCGGGGGCGCCGATCTTGTCGGCGCCGAAAGAATACAGTCCAGGAATGCAATTGATCTCCGCCCGCACCCACTCGGCCAGCTCCACCGCCCGCGCCACCAGCTTATGGCCCTCGGTCGCCATCTGCATGCGGGCCACGTCCAGCGACGCCATGAGAATATAATTGGGGCTGGTCGACTGCACGAGCTGCAGCATCGCCTTCAGGCGGGGCACGCTCACGCGGCCCTCGCGGCAATGAACCATCGAGCACTGGGTCAGCGCGCCGATGATCTTATGGGTGCTCTGGGCGCAGATGTCCGCCCCCGCGTCCAAAGCCTGCAGCGGCAGGCGGGAGGAAAAATGCAGATGCGGCCCGTGGGCCTCGTCCACCACCACCGGCATATTGTGGTCGTGCACGATATCGACGATCCGCTGCAAATCGGTGGCTACGCCGTAATAAGTGGGATTGATGATCAGCACCCCTTTGGCGTCGGGATGCCGGTGAATGGCTTCCTCCACCGTCTCCGGCGTCACCCCCTGGGCGAGGCCGAGGTGCTTGTCCACCTCGGGATGCATGAAAACCGGAATCGCCCCGTTCAACAGCACCCCGCCGATAATTGAGCGGTGGGCGTTGCGGGGCACGATAATCTTATCGCCGGGGCCGGCGATCGTCAGGATCATCGCGTAGATGCCGCCGGTCGTCCCGTTGACGACAAAAAAGCTGTGGTCGGCGCCATAAAGCTCGGCCGCCAGATCCTGGGCCGCCTTGATGCAGCCGTGCGGCTCGTGTAAATCGTCGAGCTCAGGCAGCAGCGCCAGGTCCATCTCCAGTGAAGCCCGGCCGACGATGCTCCCAAGCCGATGATGCATCCCCTTGCCGAATTTGTGGCCCGGAGTATGAAAAGGGATTACCCCGTCGTCAACGTAGTTCTTCATGGCCGTAAGCAGAGGCGTGTCTTCTTGCGAATAAGACGGCAACAACTTCACCTCCTGGAATAAGGAAACGGGAAAAACCCGTGCATAACAGGACGGCTGCCCTTAGTGTAAGCACTATGGAATGAAATCATTATTAATTGTATCATAGTGGGGTGCACTGCACAATAAATAGAAATTTACCCCTCCGGCCGCCGGCGTCCGCGGTCGGCGGGGCAATTGCCGACAGACCTCCCCGGCAAAAACAGCCACTTCCCGCGATGAAGAAGTGGCTGTCGCCCTGTGCTTCTATTGGCGCGTCATGCCCGGCTCCCGGCTATCTGTCAGTAGTACTTCCCGCCTGTCTCATAGGCCTTCCTGCGCTCCTCGGCCATTGCCGCCATAAAGGCGTCCATTTTCGCCTGGTCCGCTTTCATCTCCAGGTACATTTGCCTGTAATGCTCAGGGAAAATGATCAGGCCTTCCTTTTTCGCCACGCCGTCAAGGATTATCCGGGCGGCCTCCTCCGGGGGAATCGAATCCTTGGGGGGCTCCAAGCCGCCGAAAATCGGCGTAGCCACATTCCCGGGGCAAATGGTGGAAAAGGCGATCCCGCGATACGCATGCTCGTACCGCAGCGCTTCCGTCATGCCGGTGACCGCGAATTTGGTCGCGCAGTATAGGGCCTGATACGGCGGCGCCAAAAGACCGGCGATTGACGAGGTATTGACGATATGCCCCGAGCCCTGCCTGACCATAACCGGAAAGGCCGCGTGAACGCCGTAAATTACTCCCCATAGGTTAAGATCGACAATCTTTTTCCAATACTCCAGCGTCACCATCTCGAACGGCACGGTGCCGCCGATGCCGGCGTTATTGAACATATAATCAAGGCGGCCGTGCCGGGACACGGCATCGTCGACCAGCGCCTGCACCTGTTCGTACACCGTCACGTCGACAAGCCGGCAGACGGCATGCTTGTAGCCGGCGAGTTTGTCCCGCGCGGCCCTGACGCCTTCCTCGGGAATGCCTACCGCGTATACGACCGCGCCGCGCCTGAGCAGCTCCTCGGCAACCGCAAACCCTATTCCCGATGTCCCCCCGGTGATAATGCAGATTTTGCCGTCGAATACATCAGCCATGGCCTCCAACCTCCTATTCTTACAATTCGCGGGCAAGGTCGCCCCGCAGATGGGTCACCATTTTCGCAAAATGGCACTCCTTGTATTCGAGAACCGGCAGCTCGGCCAGGGCGTTTATTATCGCTGCCTGCAGCGGATTGAACATGGGGTTGGCCTTGGTCCAGGTTATCTTGCCCGCGCCGACGCTCCCGGAGAGCACCGTTGAATCGGCCGGATAGAGCACCGCATGGGAAAGAGCCGCCCCCGGCCGGCCGACATTGGGTATATATCGCCAGCCTAGCTGGTTGATGCGGTTGTCGGCGTTCCGCGTGGCTATTTCCTCGGCGGTGAACGTTTTGCCCGCATCCAGTTCCATCTCCAGAAAAACCCTGCCCTCGTGGCTGGCATTTGCCGTAACGAGCGGGCCGAAGCTGTGGTGGTCCGGAATGTCGGCGAAGATCTTCGGCATCCCCGTTTCCTCGCGGCCGCCGAGAATCGGCGCCGTCTTGTTCTCCCAGATCACCAGGACGAAATGGCCGGTAGTGCCGGAGGCGATATGCCGGGCGGGAGTCATCACCGCTATCAGCGAGTAATATCCTCCGCCCATCCATTGTACGCCGCAGCACTTCTGGTAGTTGACCGCCACCACCGGCGCGAGGATCTCAAACGCCTCGGGCACATATTGGGAGAGCTTGTCTGCGTCGGTTAGGTAACTGATGAAGACAGAAGAAACATCGTCATACTGAAGCTTCTGGAGGCCGCCGCCCGGGACGCCGCCAAAATGGGCCGGCATCCGATACGAGTAATTGCCGTCGAACTTGAACACCGTTTTCACCCCTCTCCGTTTTGTCAAGCACAGGAACCGGCCGCGTCGCTCGCCAGCTTTTCGATTACCCTTAGCAGCTGCAGCAGATAGAGCAGCACGCCGCCGTTGGCCGCCAGTATCAGGCCCGTGACCGTTCCGGGTATGAGGCCGGGCACAAGCATGGATGCGCCGAACATGACCGACAGCAGATTCAAAACCAGTTGAACGGCAAAAAGATTCGCCAGGGCGGACGGAACGGAGCCGCGTGTCAGCGCCGTTTCCCGGCGGCGGGCCAGGAAAAGCTTGATGAGCGTAAGGGCTCCGCCGAGAATATTCAGTATGCCGACAAGCACCGTCAGCGCCGCGACGAGAATTCCCGGGACTATGCACGCTACAATGCCGAGCGCGGCAAACAACAGGCCGCCCAAAACCATCAGCACCGTGCGGGGGAAAGGCCCCAGCGGCGTACTGCCCGATGCCAGCATCTGGATGGCGAATATCACCATCAGCAGGCCCAACTGGCCGCTCGCCGAGAACGGCAGCAGGCCGATGCTAACCGGGATCAGCAGCATGCCCAGCAGCAGCATGAACAGGCCCGTTAAAAGCAGCATCGATTGATCGGCGGAAAGATCGTCCCCCTTCTTAAGAGGGAATTCCGCCTGGGGATAAGCCGCATAGACGGCCCTGAGCACCGCGGCGAGATATACGATCGCCGCCCCGTAAAGCAGCAGCGTCGCCGCCGTTGCCGCCGTCGAAAGGACACTGCCGTCCCATATCAGCACGGCTATCGCCATCGACAACACATATACGGCCACGCAGGCCGCGGCCAGCCGGCGAGGAAGCCCCCCGTGCCTAACCCAGCCCCGCAGCCTGTCTTTCGCCAAGCACAGCTGCAGAAGCAGCATCAGCCCTCCCGGGCCGAAGCAAATCACCAGGAGCAGCCGGGCCATCCGGTCGGCCACCCCCGGGATGAAGCAATGTACAATGCCGACCGCGGCAACAGCCAGCCCAATGGTCAACAGCAATTTCGACCTGCTGAAATCGCCAAACGGCGTTTTCCCCAAGGCGATTATCTGCAGGGCAAACATAACCAGCAGCAACCCGCGCAAGCCATTCTCATAGTAAGGGAGAACTCCCGCCGCTATCGGAAAAAGCAAAGCGCCGGCAAGCAGCATCGCCAAACCCGCAATCAGCAGGATTACCGATTCAAGCGGCAGCGTCGCCTCTTTCAGCAGCGTTTTGGCTAACACCATGGCCTGTCCCCCAAATATGTCCGCCCTTTCGGCAAACGCAATTCCCTTCTTAATTTTATCACTCTTTTCGGAAAATGGCATCTTTTGTCTTGTTGCCGCAAACGAATATTTTTGCCTACAGCAATGCCACGCATGCCGGTATAGCAATTAACCCCCCAGACGGGTTCTGGCGGGTTAAGGAGTTTTTATCTTGTTCCTCAGCTTATCTGCAAGTGGTCGCCGGGCTTCGTCCCCGTACGCACAAGCGTCCCGTAAGGCAGTTCGACCACATAACGGCTGCCGCGGCACAGCTTCATCTGCCCGGGCTCCACGCCGCTCAGCGTCCGCTTCACCAAGTCGCCGTCGGCGGCAAAAACCACATCAATGGGGTAATTCATGCCGAAGGTATGAATGCTGTTGCACGGACGGATAACGAGCCCCTCGCCGAAAGGCAGGCACTCGGTGCCCAGCAGGCCCTTCAGCCGCGAGAAAAAGCCGTCCG
This sequence comes from Selenomonadales bacterium, assembly GCA_029976065.1. Lineage (GTDB taxonomy): Bacteria > Bacillota > Negativicutes > Sporomusales > UBA7701 > Anaeroselena. Next base: position 20,052 of record JARKNV010000002.1, on the reverse strand, counting down.
CCACCCGCGCCTGGCAAGCAAGCGTCTTGCCTGTCGTAAGATTGACAACCATCATTGCAGCTTTCCTCCCAGGCTGCCTACTATCTGAATCACCGCCGGGCCGAGCAGGATTACGAACAGCGTCGGAAAAATACACAGCACCAGCGGCAGCAGCATCTTGACCGGCGCCTTCATCGCCCGCTCCTGGGCCCGCTGGCGCCGCTTCTCGCGCATGGCCGCCGACTGGACCCGCAGCACGTTGCCGATGCTCACCCCCAACTGATCGGCCTGCACCAGCGCCGACGTAAACAGCGACAAATCGGCCACGTCGCAGCGCCGCCCCAGGGCGTGGAGAGCATCCCGCCGCGGCACGCCCACCCTGATTTCCTGCAGTAGCCGCCCGAACTCGTCCACCAGCGGCCCCCTCATCTTCTCCGCCACCTTGGCCAGCGCCCCGTCGAACCCGAGGCCGGCTTCCACGCTCACCGTCAAAAGGTCGAGGACATCCGGCATATCCTTCTGGATGCTCGCCTTGCGGGCAACGATCTTCCGGTTAAGCATCAGCAGCGGCCAGCCGGACGCCAGCATGAAAACCGTCATCGTCAGCCACGCCGCCTTGTTGCCTGGCAGGCCGGCCATCCCGGCCAACACCGCAGCCGCCAGCGGACAAGACAGCGTAACCGCCCCCCACAGCAGCAGAAAGCCGTCCGTTCCCAGCCCCTGAAAGCCGCCGGCGGCCGCCAGCTTCTCGCTCACCATGCGCCGCACCGACGCCGGGGTAAGGCGTCCCAGGCCGGCAGCCAGGCTGCCCGTCAGCGGCGAGATCACCCGCTGGGCGAACGGCCTGGCCAAATCCTCGTCGACCTCGGCGCGGTCGACGGCGACCTCGTCAAGCGACCGCAGCCGCATCGTCACCGGCGTCTCGGCCGGCGCGAACGCCGCCACCAGCAGATACAGCAAAGTGAATGTCGTCAGAGCGGCAACCGCGCTGATAATTAGCTCCATGGTCCTTCACCCCTGACTTACTTGACCCAGAATATTTCCCCCGGCACCGTAACCCCGTTGGCGGCCAGCTTCTCCAGGAACTTCGGCCTGATGCCCGTAGGTTTGAAGCGGCCGATGATCTTGCCGGTCTCGTCCTTGCCGGACTGCTCGAACACGAATATATCCTGCAGCGTGATGACATCGCCCTCCATCCCCTGCACCTCCGTCAGGTGGGTGATGCGGCGGCTGCCGTCCCGCAGCCGGGCCTGCTGCACAATGAGATCCACCGCCGACGCGATCTGCTCGCGGATGGCCCGCACCGGCAGCTCCATCCCCGCCATCATCACCATCGTCTCCAGGCGGCTCAGCGTATCGCGGGGCGAGTTGGCGTGGCCGGTGGTCAGCGACCCGTCGTGGCCGGTGTTCATCGCCTGCAGCATATCCAGCGCCTCGCCGCTCCGCACCTCGCCGACAACGATGCGGTCCGGCCGCATCCTGAGCGAATTGCGCACAAGGTCGCGCATCGTGATCGCCCCTTTGCCCTCGATGTTGGGCGGGCGCGTCTCCAGCGTCACCACATGCTCCTGGCGGAGCTGCAACTCGGCGGCGTCCTCCACCGTAACGATCCGCTCGTCGTCGGGAATGAACGACGACAGCACGTTGAGGGTCGTCGTCTTGCCCGAACCGGTGCCGCCGGCGACCACGATGTTCAGCTTGCCCTCCACGCAGGCCCGCAGAAACTCGGCCATCTCCGCCGTCAGCGTGCCGAACTCGACAAGCTTGTCGACCGTGAGCGGGTCCTTGGCGAACTTGCGGATCGTAAGGCACGGCCCCTTCAACGCCAGCGGCGGGATGATGGCGTTCACCCGCGAGCCGTCCGGCAATCTGGCGTCGACCATCGGCGAACTCTCGTCGATCCGCCGTCCCAGCGGGGCGACGATCTTCTCGATCACATGCATGACATGCGCGTCGTCGCGAAACTGGATATCGGTCAGCATCAGTTTGCCCTTGCGTTCGGCATAAATCTGACTGGGGCTGTTGACCATCACCTCGGAAACCGACTCGTCCTTCAGCAGGACATCGATCGGCCCGTAGCCGAGCGCCTCGTCCACCAGCTCGGTGATGATCCGGCCGCGCTCGGCCCGGGGAACGGGCACCGGCTCCTCGTCCATGGCCGCCGTGGCGATCAGCGCCACCAGGTCGCCCAGCTTCTTCTTATCCGCCAGTTGCTTGTCGTCGAGACTCACCTCGTCGACGATGCGCTTGTGAATACGCACCTTCAGCACCTGATAAGGGTCGGCCTTCGGCGCCGCCGCCCCCTTCAACTTCTCGAACCCCTTGGCCGCCGGCGGCTGTTCGCTATGCTTCTGCGCTTCCAGTCGTTTCAAAAGTGACATTTCGTTCCCCTGCCGTCAGCGGGCCGCTCCGGCCCGGCGAAATTACTCCGACAAACTGACCGTGCGCACCCCGAAATCGGCCGAAGCGTCATCCGTCGTCTCGCCCGGGCCGACGTTCAGATCCTTGATGAACCTGCCCTTGGCCCAAAAGCGCTCGCCGTACTCACGGTGCACCTCGTCAAGGAAAAAACCGACGAAGCCCACAATCTTCATCTTCGTTCCCTCGCGGGTCGTACGGGGCAGCATCGACTCCACCAACGGAATCAGCATCACCCGCGGATCGCCCAGCTTCGCCTTAGTTATATCGCGGTTCGAATCCCTGACAGTCCGGTCGTAAAAAGCGTCCACCGACGCCTGGCCGCCGCTCGACGGCCCCAGGTACTGCATATCGTTGCCGACCGAGAACTTCTTCTGGTAGCCGTATTTCAGGTAATAGATGTACTTATCGAAGCTGGTATTCTCGATGCCCACGTTCATATAATCCATCTGCTGGTCGGCGGGGTCGGCCGCCGTCGCCGTGTAGTAACGGTTCTGCGCCCCGTACATCCGCATCGTGAACGTCTTGGTATGATCGAACGACTGGGTCTTCGGCAGCACGAACGGCACGATCCACGGCACGCTGTTGGCGATGCTCACCTTGGCCGTCGCCGCCGCCGCAACCCGGTACGAATTCACCCCGAACAGCGGCCCGAAATACAAGGGCACGTCGCGGGCGGCCGCCACCTTGATGGTGCGGTTGTCCGCTCCCCAGGAAATGGCCACGTTCCGCTCGTCGAACGGCACTCCGTTCCGCTCCAGGAAAGTAATCGCCCGGTCCTCCGAGTCGGCGGGAAAACGCGGCAACTCCTGGGCTCCGGCCAGCGCGGCCGCATCCGCCGCCGCCGATACCTGGGCCTTGTTCGTAAGTATATGGCCGACGTCTATCGTCAGACTGCTAAGACCGATGATAATCGGCAACCCCATCGCAAACACGACCAAGGCCGCCCCTTTTTGGCATTTCAGCAGCTTCATGATCTTCATTGACCTTTCACCTCCCGGCCAAGCCGCAACGGCTTATTCCATCCTCATAATCGCCTTGCCCGTGACTGTCAGCCGACCGGTGGCATCTAGCGTGTCGCCGTAAATATCCGCTATCATCGAGAAAACGATCGGGATCGGGTTGGCAACCGTCATCTCCACCCGTTTCACGGTTACCGGGCCCTGCGCCGTCGACACAGTCTCGCTCTTGAGCACCGGCGACGCCACCACATTGTCGTAGCTGCTCGCGTTCTTGACGTAGTTCTCGGCGGCCGCCTTGCCGTCGCCGCCCACCGCCGCCACCCTTGCTCCCTCGCGGGCAGCCGCCGTCACGATCAGCTGTTCGTTGTAAAGACGGCCGTAATCGATAATCCCGCCCAGCAGGAGCAGCACTACCGGCAGCAGCAGGGCAAGCTCCACCAGCGACTGGCCGCGGTTGTTCCTAACCGCTTGTCTTATCCGGATCAACATTTTCCGCACCTTCCTTTCCTACCCGCAGACGTCGTGCCGCTACCCGGTCAAGCCTTATGGATAGCTACCTTAAGTCTACCACTCGCCGCTTATACATACATCGAGCCCAGGTCTTAATATCGTGAGCAGCCGGTCCCAATATGGCGCTAGGCGCCAAGTCCTACCCGCCCCCGGCGAAAACAGCGAAACCCCCCGGCAAATGCCGGGGGGTTTCGGACTGTGCTTTAGAAACTGATGGAGTTGAGTTTGGCGAGCATGTTGGTGCCGATGGTTTCGTAGGCAACCACGCACACGACGGCGATGGCGGCGAGGATCAGGCCGTATTCCACCATGCCCTGGCCTTTCTGACTGCGGAGCTGATTCCAAACCTTCATCATCATTTCTCTTTCCTCCTGTATTGTAATTTTAAATTGGGAGCCGTGTTGTGATTTCATTTTAGCACTCCGGATGTTCCCTGCCATCGACCGCAAGTCTTATCTTTGCTGGTCTGATGGTCTCAGCCCCTCCGGCGCACGGTCCCAGCAATACAGGGGTGATGGTCCTATTCTCCCTTCAGCGGCACCTTAAGCAGCACCCTCGTGCCTCTGCCCTTGTGCGACTTGACCGCGAACTCCCCGCCCAGCAATGCGATGCGCTCCTGCATCCCCATCAGGCCGAAGCTCTCCGTGCCGCTCCGGTCGGCGGAAGGGTCGAAGCCTTCGCCGTCATCCTCGATGACCGCCGTCACCATCGTAGGGCGATAATCCAGCCGCACCCAGACGGTCGAGGCCTTGGCGTGCTTCTCCACATTGGTAAGCGCCTCCTGCACCGTGCGGAACAGGCCGACCTCGAGGTGAGACGTAAGCCGCTTCTCTTCCCCCGTCACCTTCAGCTCCGGGAAAACCCCGGCCCGTTCGCGCATCGTATCAAGCACCCGGCGGAGCGTCGGCACCAGACCGAGGTCGTCGAGCGTCATCGGCCGCAGCCCGAAGATGATCTTGCGCGTTTCCTTCAATACATAGCGGATCTGCTCCTGCAGATCCTTCAGCTCCTCCCGCGCCCTGGTCAGGTCGCTCTCGAGGAGCCTTTCGCACACCTCCGCCCGGAAAACGACGTTGGCCATCGCCTGGGCGGGCCCGTCGTGAATCTCCCGCGCCACCCGCCGCCGTTCTTCCTCCTGGGCCTTGATGATCTTGGCGGCGAACATCTGCCGCTGCTGGAGGGAATCGATCTGCGTCAGCACCGTCTCCATATGGTCGCCCAAAAAGCCCAGCGCGGCGCCCACCTGAGTCACCAGGCCCTCGGCCCGCTGCAGCGTCTCCCGCAGGTTGCGCAGGCGCACATCCAGATCGTCCCGCTGGCGGCGGAGGTTGCGCTCCTGCTCGCGGGTCACCTCCAGGGCGACGCGCACGTTCTCCGCCTCCTGGTACGCCTGCTTCATGTCCTCCTCGCTGAAAACCTTGAAATTGCGGTGCACCTCCGCCAGGCGCAGGCGGGTGCGCCGCTCCTTCTTCTCCAGCTCGTCCACGCGGGCGATGACCTCGTTCGTTTCCTGCTTGATCCGTTCCAGGTCCTTCTTGACGTTCTCCATTTCGGTGCGGGCCGCCTCATATATCTCGAAAATCTGCGACTTGCCTTTCTCCACGGCCGCGATCGTCTGCTTGACGATCTTATCAAGGATCTTGGCATCGAGTTTCTGCATACGGCCCACCTTCCGCACAATCTTTTTCCCAGCAATTCGCGGCCGCCGGTCGAATTACCTGCCGGCCACAAAAGAAAGAAGGGAGACAACTCCCTCCTATAAATCGATGTTCACGATCTTCCTTACCCAGATAAACCCCGACACCATCCCCACCGCCGAAGAGACGAGCATCGTCTGCCCCAGGGGGTGCTCAAACAACGTCTTGATGTAGCCGGGATTTATCAGGAATATCACTGTCGCCAGCAATATCGGCAACACGCTGATAATCAGGCCCGATACGCGGCCCTGGGCGGTGAGGGTCTTGATATCGCCCTTGAGCTTTATCCGCTCGCGGATCGTCGCCGCGATGCTGTCCAACACCTCCGCAAGGTTGCCGCCCACCTGGCGCTGGATGAGCGCCGCCGTCACCGCCAAGTCGAGGTCGCTGCTTTCCACCCGCTTGGCCATGTTGATCATCGCGTCCTCGGTGGTGACCCCCAGGCTCATCTCTTTCAGCATCCGTGCAAACTCCGTCGAAAGCGGCGGCCGCATCTCCCGCGACACCAGCTCCACCGACTGCAGAAAACTATAGCCCGTGCGCAGCGAATTGGCCGCCAGGATGAGCGCGTCGCCCAACTGGGCGTCAAACGCCCGGGCCCGCTTCCTGATCCGCACGCCCAGGTAAACCTGCGGCGCGAGATAGCCCAGCATCGAACCAATGAACCCCGGCAAAACCCCGGCAGCCGGCCCGGCCCCCCTGCCGCCGGCCAGCCCGTTCAGCAGCGCAGCCCCCAGCATCGCCGTCGCGAAGCAGATGGCGGCGAACTCCGCTCCCTTGAGCGGCAGCCCCGCCTTGACCAGCTTATGCTCCACCGACCGCGACCAGCGGGCCCACTCGAAATAGCGGCTCGCCCGCCTCACCACCGCCCGCCAGCCGGCCAGCTCCCCGGTAAAGGCTGTCGCAGCAGCCGCCCGGACTTCCAGCTCCGGACTCGGCTCGACGAACCTGGCCAGCCGCTCGCGGACCCCCTGCCGTTCGCGAATCATATAGCCGAACAGCGCCGTCAGCAGCACGAACGCCATGCAGAAAGCAGCCGCGGCAATAAGCGTCAGCATCGTCATCCCTCCAATCAGCCGAACATCCGCCGCAGCCGGCCGACAACGCCATGAACCTCGGGCTGCTTCAGGCCGCCGCCGTCGGCGATCGTGTCCGCCAGGGCGAACACCTTCTGCGCCACCGGCGTGTCCGGATGGGACACAACGAACGGAATGCCGCGGTTCACCGACGACACGACCGTCTTGCCGTCGCTGGGTAAAGTCGCCGCGAACTTGCGGCGCAGGCACTCCTCCGCCTCGCGGATATCCATGCCCCCCTCGGAATGAGCGCGGTTCAGCACCAGCCGCACTTTCTCCTGCGGGTATTCCAGCGATTCGAGAATCTCCATGCACAGCTTGACATTCTTCACCGTCGGCAAATCGAGGGCCGCCACCAGCAGCACCAGATCGGACATGTCCAAAACGGTCAGCATCTGTTCGCTGAACGACGGCGTCGTATCCACAATCACGTAGCGGAACTGGGCGCGCATCACCTTGAGAATCGCGGCAATGCTGGCGGCGCTCACCATCTCGGCCTGCTCCGGCCTGAGCGGGGCCGCCAGCACGCGCACCCCCTCGCCGTAGGCCGTCAGGTACCCCTCCAGCACCTTGTCGTCCAGGCCTTCGCTCTCGCGGACCAGCTCGGCGATCGTCACCCGTGGCATTATGTTCAGGAACAGGGCGATATCGCCGAACTGCAAATCGGCATCCACAATACCTACCCGTTCCCCGGTCTTCTGTTGGATGGCCACCGCCAGGTTGGCGGCGATCGTCGTCTTGCCCACTCCGCCCTTGGTGCTGAAAACGGTGATTATCTTCCCCGGCTCGGCGGCCTTGGGGCCGAAATTTATCACCTTGCGGCGGCGCTGCTCGTTGGCATGCACCTGCCTGATGGCGTTCACCAGCTCGTCGCCGGTAAAAGGCTTGGTCAGATAATCCTTAGCCCCCGCCACCATCGCTTTGCGCAGGTATTCCTGCTCACCCTGCACACTCATGATGATGACGATCGCGCCGGGATTCTCGCCGGCGATAACGTTCGTCGCCTCGATGCCGTCCATCCCCGGCATGTTGATATCCATTAAGATGACGTCCGGCTGCAGCTCCCCGGCCTTGGCAATCGCCTCCTCGGCGCTGCCGGCCTCGCCGGCGAACGACATCTCGGGGTGAAACTCGATCAGCTTGCGAATATTGTCCCTGGTGGCCCTGATATCGTCGACCACCATCACGCTAATTTTTGCCGCCATTATCCTTACCCCCCGCCGATTTGTCGCCATTTTTCCCGGCCGTTTTGTCAGCCAGTGGGTCCTCGTCGACGAAACCCCTCATCTCCTTGGTCATGTTCGGCACATAATCCTGAGGGTTGACGATCGTCGGCGTGATGAGAATGACCAGCTCCGTCTCGTTGCGCGAGAAGGCCGTGCTCGTGAACAGCCTGCCCAGGACGGGGATATCGGCCAGTATGGGAAACTTCGTCACCGCTCGCGTCATTTCGCTGGCGATCAGGCCGCCGAGCGCCATCGTCTGGCCGGACGCCAGGGCGAGGGACGCCTCCGCCTTGCGGCTGTTGATCGGCGGGATCTGGAAATTCTCGCTCAGGCCGATCTTGTGGCCGCTGCTCCAGTCCACCGTGCTCACCTCGGCCTTGATCTTGCTGTAGATCAGCCCCTCGCTGTTGACCTCGGGCGATATCTCCAGCTTGATGCCGAACTGCTTCCATTCCACCGACACCACCCCGGCCGCCACCGACACCGGGATGGGGATCTCGCCGCCCACCAGGATGTTGGCCTTCTCGCCGCTCAGGGTGATGATGTTCGGCTGGGACAGGATCTTCGCCAGGCCCTGCTGGATCAGCGCATCCAACTGGGCGTTGATGTCCCAGTAGCCGCCGTGGCCGCCCCAGCTCTTGCCGTACGGTTTGCTGTCGGCCAGCGCGTTGTTATAGGCATTGCCTTCGTTATCGCCGCCGTATTTCACCTTCCAGTCCTTCATCGGCGACTGGCCGAACTGGAAAACGCCCGGCTTGCTCGTGTCGTTGCCCCATTTGATGCCAAGGTTATCCGTCTTGGACCGGTTGATCTCGATTATCCTCGCCTCGATCTTCACCTGCACCGGACGGACGATCTCCAGCAGGTTCACGACCTTTTCGCCGTAAGCGCCGGCCACCTTCTCGGCCCGCAGCTTCTGATACTGGTCGTTGACGCTCCCCTCGAGGACGACGCTCTTGCCGACCTTGCTCACTCTGATATCGGGATACCCCAGGATCGCCTTGATATCGTTGGCGATCTGCGAATCGTTCGTGCCGACCTCCACCTGATAACTCGCGGCAACGCCGCCCACCCACACGTGCAGGGTCGTCATCCCCGGCGCCTTGCCCACCACCAGCACCTCGTAGCTCGACGCCACCACCACGTCGGCGACGTCCGGGTTGGCCACCGCCACCCGCTCCACGCCGGGCAGCGTTAAAAGCGTCGACTGGTTAACGGCCACCGCCAGCCGCTGCGGCTCGGCGGCCGCCGGCAGGCAGAGCGCCAGCATCACTATCAGTAAAGCGGCGATTACGCGCACTTTAGCCATCTGTCTTCCAACCTTCCTTCCCGCCGGTCCGCTCATTTATCCGCCACCGACGTCCCGCGGATCACCTGGATGCCGAAGCTGCTGCCGCCGCTCCTGCCAGCGGGGGCCGGCGCCGCCTGCGGAGCCGCCGGGGCGCTTGCGCTTTCGACGCCGCTGCGGGCCGGAGCGGTCTGTTCGCCCACCATATCCTTCGGCGTCACCGTATTGACCGCCACAATCTCCTCACTGGCCGTATACGGCCGGAGAGCCAGGCGCAACTTGCCCTTCTCCTCGCCCAGCGTCACCTGGGCCGCTTCCTGCGGTGTCACCGCCAGCGTCACGACCCTCGCCCTCGTGGCGTCCTTCTTGGACGCGGCCGTGTCCGTCCCCGCGCCCTCCGCATCCTGGTTGGCGGCCAGCACCTGCACATTCTGCAGCACCAGCTTGGCGGCATTATCGCCCACTGCGCTCTGGTCGAAAGTAATAACGACATCCACCCGGTCGCCGGCCTTCACGAAACCGGCCACGCCGGTCACCTCGCTCACCGCCACCGTCACCGCCCGCTTACCGCCGGGAATCATGCCGCTGAAGCCGGCCGTTTTGTTGCCCAGCACCAGCAGCCGCGGCGTTACCTGCTCGTTCGCGCTAATATGTTCCCGGGCGATCACGCCGATCACCTGGCCCGTTTCCTTCATCGCCCCCGGCTGGATATACTCCGCGGGAACAAGCGTCTCTTCCACCATATCGGCCGTAATCCGAGTCTTGGCGGCAATATCCTTTTTCGCCACGATCACCGGCTGCCCGGCTTTCGCGGTCCGGTTCGCCAGATTGTTCAGATAGCCATATACCAGAAAGGCTGTCAACAGGCTGAGCGCCATAGCGATGGCAACCAGTCCCCGTGTTGATAATCTCGCCACATCTTTCCCTCCAAACCCGTTCACGCTATCATGGTTTAATTGTAGCGCAAACCCCCCGCCGCTCCATCCGACCAGGGCCTTAAACAGGCTCCGGGTGGAGTCTCGTTTTTCTGGGACCACGGACCCACCGTTCTCCCAGGCCGCCGATAAAGCCCCATCTGCGGCGTTGCTCCTCAGCGCGCCTTGCATCTGGGGCTCTCTCAACGGCCTGGGCCTTTTCCCCTAATCAAAAAAGACGGCCCGCAGGCCGTCCCACAAACTTCCTTTTTTATAACCACTTTTATAACCACTTGCGCTTGCGAAAAAAGCGGAGCATCACCGCCGCCACGATAACCATTACCGCCCACAGCGCCGGATACCCGTACTCCCACTCCAGCTCGGGCATATACCGGAAATTCATCCCGTAAACCCCGGCGAGGAAGGTCAGCGGGATAAAAATCGTCGAGATGATCGTCAGCACTTTCATGATCTCGTTCAGCCGGTTGCTGATGCTCGAAAGATAAATATCCAGCATGCCGGACAGAATATCGCGGTACGTTTCCAGCGTATCGATAACCTGGATGGTGTGGTCGTAGGCGTCGCGGATATACGGCAGCGTTCCCTCTTTTATCAGCGGCGACTCGCCGCGGCTCAGCACGCCGACAACCTCGCGCAGCGGCCATAGCGCCTTGCGGAAAAAAAGCATCTCCCGCTTGAGAAAATGGATATCCTGCAGCGTTTCCTGCCTCGGCCTGGTCACCAGATTATCCTCCAGATCCTCCAGCCGTTCCCCCAGGTCTTCAAGAACCACGAAATAATTGTCGACAAGCGTGTCGATCAGCGAATAAGCCAGGTAATCGGCCCCTTCGCGCCGGATACGTCCCTTGCCGCCGTTGATTCTCTCCCGGACCGCCTTGAAAAGCTCCCGGCCGCTCTCCTGGAAAGAGAGCACATACCCCTCGCCGACGATCAGGCTTACCTGCTCGCCGGCCAGCGTCCCGTCCGGTTCGAGCACGAACGCGCCCAGCACTATATAAAGGTAATCGCCGTAATCCTCCTGCTTGGGCCGCTGATGGGTATTGAGAATATCCTCCAGCACCAGCGGATGGATCGCGAACGCCGCGCCGATCTTCTCGATCAGGCCGACGTTCTGCAGCCCTTCCACGCTGATCCACGTCACGGTATCACCCGCGCGGTACCCCGCCAGCGCCGCGATATCGTCCGCGGCCCGCTCCCGGGTGCCGGCGGCGTCGTAATTCAGCACCGTCACCTTGGCGGCCCGGCCGTAATCGCGGCCGACATGGACGAGCGACTCCGGCGGCATCCCTGCCTTGCCGGCGATACTGTGCTTCTTCACGGACTCATCAGCCTCCTCGCGGCGGGCGGACGCAATCCGTCCGCCCTATACCGGTGCTACCGATATATTCTGCTCCGCCGGGCCGACTCCTTTTCGCGGCAGGGGATTTTTACCGCCTGAGGGTAAACTCGCTGCTGCCGGGATGCCAGCCCCGCCGGCCCACATAAATCTCCCGGGCCGCGATCCGGTGCCCATCCATGAACAAATCCAGCGTCAGTCGGTCGCCCCCCTTGACCTTGAAATCCAGACCGTCCACGCCGCCCCTGGTCTCAAAGCGGAAAGCAATCGTGTCGTGGTGGAAATTGAGGCGGTGAAAGTCCTGCCCCTCCTCGCCCGCGTCGCGGACATTGCGGAACTGCCCGTCGGTGCGGATCACGCCGCTGAAAACGTGTCCCTGGCCCCGGGTCGTCGTGCGCACATGGAAACCGTCGCCGTCCCGCCACACGAACACCCCCCGGCTGTCGCCGGGCCGGAACTCGTACGGCTCGCCCTGGACCTGGGGCGCCCAGGCGAACGCATAGCTGCTGCCGAAGACGAGAAGCGAAACCATGATAACCAGTGCCGTCAGTTTTTTCATTGTCGTAATTCCCCTTTCATGGCTTTGGTTTCATAATAAGGGGAAATTATGACAACTGCATGACAGCTCCCGACAAGTTCCGCCGCGACGACAAAAAAGGTTGGGCTGATTGTCCAACCTTTTTCCTGCTTTGTTGTCACACCTTCGCCGCCAGCTCGTCGCGGACCTCTTCCCAAATGACGATATTGGCCTTCGCGAAGCCGTTGAAGGTCGTCGCCGACGCCGAAGTGTACGCCCCGCAGTTCGGCACCAGGATGAGGTCGTCCACCGCCAGCGGCACCGTAAGCTTATCGCGGAACATCACGTCGAACGAATCGCAGCTCGGTCCGGCGAAAGTGGCGGCAATCTGCTTGCCCTCGCGGAACGTCTCCAGCGCGAAATCCCAGTGGTCGAAAATCACCCCCGAAAAGGTCCCGTACAGTCCCTCATCGAGAAAATACCACTGCTGGCTGTTGCGGGTCTGAATGCCGATAACCCGGGTGACGAGATTTACCGCCGTACCGCAAATGAAGCGGCCCGGCTCGCACCAGATCTCGGTATCCGGGAACGATACCGCCAGCGCCGCACGGATCTCGGCCAGCATAGCCGCCACATCCACGTCCTCCTGCGGCGTGGGGATGGGGAACCCGCCGCCGATATCGAGAAACCGCAGTTTGAACCCGTCGGCCGCCGCCGCCTCGCCCAGCCGCCGGCAAACGCCGATCGCGTCGGTGTAAGCTTTGGCGCTCGTCGACTGGCTGCCTACGTGAAAACACAGCCCCGCCACGTCCAGCCCTTGCTCGCGGGCCAGCCTGAGCAGGCGAAGGGCGTCCTCGGGCGGCGCGCCGAACTTCTTGTTGAGGTCGACCAGCGCCTGCGGGTTCTCCACCCGGATTCTCAGCAGCACCGTACCGCCGGGGACGGCTCTGGCGATCCGGCCGATCTCGTGCTCGCTGTCGAACGTGAACCTGTTCACGCCGGTGCGCTTGGCCACCGCCAGGCCGCCGGCCGTCTTGATCGGGTTGGCGTATATGATGCGGCCGGGGGCTACGCCCATCGCCGCCAGATCGAGCATCTCCCCGTCCGAGGCGGCATCGAAGCATGAGCCCATGTCGGCCAGCGCCGCCACCAGGCGTCTATCCGGGTTGGCCTTGACGGCGTAATGGACCTTCACCCCGGGCAGATGTTCGGCAAGAAAACGGTAGTTGGCCCGCACCTGGTCGAGCGACAAAACCAACAGCGGCGTGCCGTGCTTTTCCGCCAGCGCTTCGGTCGCCGGCCGGGTAAGCTTAAAAAAGGATTGCATATCAAATCACCCCGCCCTTTCTGGTCCGTGCGGAAATACGCAATTTCCGCAGATCAAAGAACCCGGCTCCCGCCCATCGTGCCCGGCTCAAGTCGGGTTCCTTGTCAAATACCCAAGAAACATACAGCTATGATTTTAACACAATCCTCCGAAAGTGCAAGCGGAAATTTCCCGTTGCCCGGCCGGCGGCCAACCCGCGCCCCGGAAGGCCCCGGCCGCTACACTTGTCCTACGAACTCGCGGCCGAACCGCACGCAGTTGGCGATCTCTTCCTCGCCCGGGTACCAGAACTCGCGCAGGCCGTCGTTCACCAGCGTGAAGCCGCCCTTCTGCAGCTCCTCGCCGATAAGCTTGATCGCCTCGCCGCTCCAGCCGTACGCGCCGAACGCCGCCGCCTTCTTGTTTTTGAACCCCAGGCCCTTGATCTCCTCCATAATGCCCGCCACCGACGACAGCACCCCTTTGTTGACCGTCGGCGAACCGACCACGATGGCTTTCGATTTGAACACCTCGCCGATGATGCCGGTCTTGTCGGCGCGGGCCGAATTGTAAAGCTTCACCGTCACCTTGGCGTCGGCCTCGCGGATGCCCTGGGCGATCGCCTCGGCCATGCGGCGGGTCCCGTTCCACATCGTATCGTAAATGATCGTTATCTGATCCTCCTGGTAGTCGGCCGCCCACTTCGCGTACGTCTCCACAATCTGCAGCGGGTTGTCCCGCCAGATAATCCCGTGGCTGGGGGCGATCATCGCCACAGGCAGATTCAGGCCTACCACTTCTTTGATCTTCCTGTCCACCAGCTTGCTGAACGGCGTGAGAATGTTGGCGTAATACTTCAGCGCCTCCTGATAAAGCTCAGCCTGGTCCACAAGATCGTTGAACATCTTCTCCGACGCGTAGTGCTGGCCGAAAGCGTCATTGCTGAACAGCACCGCGTCGCCCGTCAGGTAGCCGAACATGGTGTCCGGCCAATGCAGCATCGGCGCCTCGATGAACACCAGCTCCTTCGCGCCCAGGCTGAGCTTGTCGCCCGTCTTCACCGTGCGGAAATCCCAGTCCTGATGATACTGCCCCTTGATCGACTTCACCGCGTTGGCCGTGCAGTAAATCGGCGTGCCGGGAATCTCCCGCATCAGCTCGGTCAGCGCGCCGCTGTGGTCGACCTCGCCGTGCAGGGCGACGATATAATCGATCTGCTTCAGGTCGATCTCCCGCTTGAGACTGGCGACGAACTCCTTGGCGAACGGCGCCCAGACGGTATCGATCAGCACCGTCTTCTCGTCCCTGACCAGATAGGAGTTATAGCTCGAACCCCGCTGGGTATGGAATTCCTCGCCGTGGAAGCGGCGGAGCTCCCAGTCGATCTTGCCCACCCAGGTGATATTATCCTTCACTTTAAAAGCCATCTTTCTTGCCTCCTTGGAAATATATCCTAACGACATTATTCGTCGCCGCCGTCCGGCGCTCCTTCTGACATATTTCGACCCACAGAGCGCCTTCCGGCGCTTCGCTGGCGGCATTTTTCCCCGTAAGCCGGCATTCGCCGTTACCGTTTTAGCTTGTGCCGCCGCCGCAAAACAATTCGCCCGCGCCGGGGAAAAACTTCGGTCCGTTTATCAACGGCCGACATTAAATACGCGCTCCGCCCCTCCCGGCCAGTTCCTCTCCGCAAACCACGCCCCGCCGCCGCCCGCCAGCACCACCGTCGACGAGCGGGTGCCGTAATCCTCGCCGGCGATGAACACCGGCGACAGCAGCCGCTCCCACGCCAGCCCAACCCCCGTGTCGGGCAGCGCGCCATCCGGCGCCGGCGCGTCGTCGGCCAACAGCGCGAACAGCCCGGCGGCGAGCGCATCCTCCGGCCCGGCCAGGCAGGCGGCCAGCCCCGCCTTGGCCTTCGCCACCTTCGGCCACGGCGTGTCGAGCAGGTGGTTGCTCAGCCCGTGGATGCCCGGCGCCACCGCCGCGACAACATCCGTGCGGTTCGAATAATACCACAGCCCGCCGGCGTCCCCCGCCAGCAGGTTGAAACCGTTGTACTCCCCCTGGGCCGCGCGGATGCCCTCCAGGTACGCGCGGGCCTCCCGGCCGCCGCAGAGAAAATCGCGGACCAGCGCGCCGCGCGACCGGGCATCGGGCTTGTTGGCCGCCGGATCGCGGTAATTGGTCAGGGCCGCGAACCTGCCGTCGCCGGTCACCCCCAGCCACGCCCCGCCCTGCTCCAGATCACGTCCGGCCAGCAGCCCGGGGCACTCGGGCCAAAAGCCGGCCGCAGCCGTCGGCCGGCGGTAAAACTCGTCCCGGTTGGCGGCCACCACGAGCCGGTAACGGGGATGTGCTTGGTATGCAAAGGCGATCAGACACATAATGCGCTCCTTATTAACGAGAAATCTCCGCAGACCTTGTCCGCCTCCTGTCCATCTTCTCCGTCGCCCGCCCTGCCACCTGCCTCCGCCTCCTTCCCCTGCCTACCCATCGCCGCCTCCCGCCCACCTGCCGGCAGTCCGCCGGCGGGCGCCTGTTCCCCGGCGAAAATTCCGCCAATATATTTTCCCATTAATTAGCATAGATATCTTGACAGACACGCCCTCATCATGCTATTTTTAAAACAAATGTTTTAAACAATCGTTTGCTTGTGAGGTGACGATATGGAAAAAGATACCCGCACCAAACTGATCGAGACCGCCACCCCCCTGTTCGCCGACAAAGGCCTCGCCGGCGTGTCGGTGCGCGAACTGGCCCATGCGGCCGGCGCCAACGTCGCTGCCGTCTCCTACCATTTCGGCGGCAAGGAGGGGCTCTACCATGCCGTGCTCGAGTACCAGTTCGAGCCCATCGCCGCAGCGCTGGAGAACATCGGGGCCATGCCCTCCCTGCCGCCGGTCGAGCGCCTAACCCTTTACACCTCGCTCGTCGCCGGCGTCCACCACCAGCGTCCCTACTTGCTGCGTTTCGTGCACAGCGAACTGACCAGTCCCACCGCCGCCTTCGAAGCGGTCGTCAAAAAATACATCCCGCGCATCTTCCATTTCCTCCACCAGTCGCTCGAGGAAGGCGTCGCCGCCGGCGACTTCCGGCCCGGCCTCGACATCGGCTTCGCCGTCATCTCGCTCGCCGGCATCCTCAACTTCTACTTCATCGCCAAGCCTCTGGCCCGCCAACTCCTGCCCATCGGGGAATTCTCCGACGAGCGGTACGTGAACCAGGCATTCGCCATCTATCTAAACGGCATCAGGAGGAATGACCATGAATAAGCGTCTTATCGCCGTCGGCGCCGTCATCTTCCTCGCCCTCGCCGCCATCGCCGGCTACAAGCTCTACATGGCCCGCGAAGACGGCATCACCGCCACCGGCACCATCGAAGTCACCCGCGCCGACATCATGCCCAAGGTCAACGGCTACCTAGGCGAACTCAAAATCGAAGCAGGCGACACCGTCAAGGCCGGCCAGGTCGTCGCCCGCATATCCCGTCCCGACCTCGAAGCCCAGCTGCTTCGCGACGAATCGGCCCTCGTCAAGGCCAAGATCCAACTCGACGACCTCGAGAAAGGTGCCCGCAGTCAGGAGCGCAGCGAAGCGGCCGCCAACTTCGCCTCCGCCCAGGCGGTCTACGACAAGGCCAAAACCGACCTTGACCGCTACCGCTCCCTCCACAAAAACGGCGCCATCTCCACCCAGCAGCTCGATGCCGCCCAGTCCAGCTACGACGTCGCCCAAAGCAATCTCGTCGCCGTCCGCTCCCGCCAAAGTCTCGTCGAGGAAGGCAACCGCCCCGACGTCATCGAAGCCCAGCGCCTTGAGGTCCAAAGATCGCAAGCCGTCGTCGACGCCAGCCGCACCCAGGTGGCCGACACCGTCGTCGCCAGCCCGATCAACGGCACCGTCCTCACCAAGAACTTCGAGAACGGCGAATACATCAACCCCGGCTCGGCCCTAGCCACCGTCGGCGACATGAACGATTGCTGGGTCAAGGTCTACATCTCCTCCACCCAGCTCGGCCTCATCAAGGTCGGCCAGGCCGTGTCCGTCAAGGTCGATTCCTTCCCCGGCCGCACCTTTGCCGGCACCATCAAGGAAATCAGCCAAAACGCCGAATTCACCCCCCGCCAGAGCATCACCCAGCGCGAACGGGCCAACCTCGTCTTCGCCGTCAAGGTCAGGGTCGACAACGCCGAAGGCATTCTCAAACCCGGCATGCCCGCGGACGTGGTCATAAAATGATCGCCCTCGAAAACATCCGCAAGCATTACGGCGCCACCATCGCCGTCGACGGCGTCACCCTGAACGTCGCCCCCGGCGAAATCTTCGGCCTCGTCGGCCCGGACGGCGCCGGCAAAACGACCGTCATCCGCATGCTCTGCGGCATCCTCGCCCCCACCGCCGGCAGCCTCAGCGTCATGGGGGCGGCCAACCCCGAGGCCGTCAAGGACAAACTCGGCTATGTCCCGCAGAAATTCAGCCTCTACGGCGACCTCACCGTCATGGAAAACATCCGCGTCCTCGGCTCCCTCTACGGCCAGGGCGACGCCGAAATCGAAGCCCGCGCCACCGCCATCCTTGCCTTCACCAACCTCCTGCCCTTCAAGGACCGCCTGGCCGACAACCTCTCCGGCGGCATGAAGCAAAAACTCGCCCTCGCCGCCGGCCTCATGCACAAACCGCGGCTCTACTTCCTCGACGAGCCCACCACCGGCGTCGACCCCGTCTCGCGCCGCGAATTCTGGCGAATGCTCTACAACCTCAACAAAGAAGGCACCACCGTCTTCGTCTCCACCCCCTACATGGACGAAGCCGAGCTCTGCACCCGCGTAGCCTTCATGCACAACGGCCGCATCGTCGCCTGCGACTCGCCCCGCGGCCTGCGCGCCGCCTACCCCCACAAGGTGCTGGAGCTCGCCACCCCGGCGAAAAACGTCAAACAGCTGCTGGCCGGCAGCCAGCTCATAGATATCAACCCCTTCGGCGACAAATACCACCTCGTCGCCGCCGACGCCGACGCAGCCGCGGCAACCGTCCGCGCCGCCCTGGACGGCGCCGGCGTCCCGGTAACCGCCCTCGCCGAAGTCCCACCCACCCTCGAGGACGTCTTCGTCGCCCTGGCAAGCGAGGTGGCCTGACATGTACGCCGTCGAACTCAACGGCCTCACCCGTCGCTTCGGCGCCTTCACCGCCGTCGACAACGTCACCCTCAGCATCCGCCAGGGCAGCATCTACGGCTTCCTCGGCCCCAACGGCTCCGGCAAATCCACCACCATCCGCATGCTCTGCGGCCTCCTCGCCCCCTCCGCCGGCGGCGGCCGCGTGCTCGGCCTCGACATCGCCGCCGACAGCGAGGCCATCAAGCACAAGATCGGCTACATGTCCCAGAAATTCAGCCTGTACGACGACATGACCGTCGCCGAGAACCTCGCCTTCTACGCCGGCATGTACAGCCTGCCGCCGGCCGTCGAAAAGGAGCGGATCGCCGCCATGCTGGCCCTGGCCGGCCTGGAGAAGCGCCGGCACGAGCTGGCCGTCAACCTCTCCGGCGGCTGGAAGCAGCGGCTGGCCCTCGGCTGCTCCATCCTCCACAACCCGCCCATTCTCTTCCTCGACGAACCCACCGGCGGCGTCGACCCCAAATCCCGCCGCCTCTTCTGGGACATCATCTACGACCTGTCCCGCCAAGGCACCACCATCATGGTCACCACTCACTTCATGGACGAAGCCGAGCACTGCGACGAAATCGGCTTCATCTCCGAGGGCGGCCTGCTTACCAGCGACACCCCCACCAACCTCAAGCAAAGCCTCCCTGGCACGCTGCTCGCCATCCCCACCCCCGAGCCGATGGCCCTGCTGGCCGAGCTTGAAGGCGGCGACGACCCCTTCCTCGACGTCTACCCCTTCGGCGCCAGCCTCCACATCCTCGCCGCCCCCGGGCAGGCCGGTCGGCTCGCGGCCTACAACCCGGCCGTCATCGCCCCCTCGCTGGAAGACGTCTTCGTCTACCTCGTCAAATCCCACCGCAAGGAGGCGGTAGCATGAGACGCCTGAGAGCCCTGCTCATCAAGGAATTCATCCAGATGCGCCGCGACCGGCTGACCTTCGCGATGATGATCGGCCTGCCCATCGTGCAGCTGCTGCTGTTCGGCTTTGCCATCAACACCGACGTCAAGCACCTGCCCACCGCCGTCTACGACCAGTCGATGCAGCAGGACAGCCGCGACTTCCTGTCCGCCCTCACCGCCAGCGAATACTTCGACATAACGACAATCGCCAAGAGCCACGAGGAAGTCGCCGCCGCCGTCGAATCCGGCAAAACCAAGGTGGGCGTCGTCATCCCCCCCGACTTCGCCGAAAACCTCAAGCATGGCCGCAGCGCCGCCGTCCAGGTCATCGTCGACGCCTCCGACTCCATGGCAGCCTCGTCGGCCATCAGCGCCGCCCAGCTCGTCGGCCAGCTCAAGTCGCAGGAAATCATGATAAAACGCCTGCAGGGCATATCCGGCAAAAAGGTCGACCCGCCCTTCGATGTGCGCATCCGGCCCTGGTACAACCCCGACTTCGTCACCGCCTTCTACATGGTTCCCGGCATTCTCGGCGTCGTCCTCACCATGACCATGGTCATGATAACCTCGATGGCCATCGTCCGCGAACGCGAGCGCGGCACCCTCGAGCAGCTCATCGTCACGCCGATGAAAACCTGGGAACTCATGCTCGGCAAAATCATCCCCTACATCGTCGTCGGCTACGTCCAGGCCACCGTCGCCCTCCTCGTCGGCATCGTCGTCTTCGACCTGCC
>JARKNV010000079.1 GCA_029976065.1 Selenomonadales bacterium | reverse complement strand
TCCAGGTGCCGACGAGCTGCCCGGGAGTGCCGGCGGAGGTGCTGAGGCCGCGGCAGACGTGGGCGGACAAGGCGGCGTACGACAAGGCGGCCGCGGAGCTGGCGGCGCGGTTCGTGAAGAATTTCGTGAAGTTCGGCAAGGCTGTGCCGCCGGCGATTACGGCCGCCGGGCCGAGAGGGTAAGCTAAGTATTGCGAAAAGCCCCGTCAATCGACGGGGCTTGCTTTATTACAGTGTCGGCCGCCCAGCAGCGCCCAGCAGCGGCGTTGCTCCTCAATGTCGTTCGTTGATACATTGCCCGGGTCGGAGGACGCAGGCTATGCTCCGAAGCTGCAGCGCACGGCGTTCCCGGCTTTGGGTTTGCCCCCCGCTCCGCCGGCGGTCTTACTAGCACGGCAACGACTCACGCGAAAGTAAACTTTCGGTTCGCTGTTGCCCTGCTAGCGACTCGCACAAAACGCCGTCGTTTTCACGCGGCGTTTTGGCTCGCTGCTAAGCTCGTCGCCAACAGCACCGCGGCACCGTCCGAATCGCATCCGGCTAAGCGGGCGGCGCCCAAAGCCGGGAACGCCGCGCCGGAGGCGGCGGAGAACGCAGGCGTAGGCGCCGTTGCGGAAAAGCAGACACACGACGCTTTAGCGACGATGTGGTCGCTTTGTTACGCGCCGTTGGGTGAATAGGCCGGTAAGTGCGCAAGTTCTTGGCGCTTCAGCGCCTAGAACTGCGGCCTGCCCCTTGCGGGTACACAACGTACGCCCGTCCATGGACGGACGGGCGAGGAGCCACCTGTCACGGACGACAGTTGGCGACGGTACGGCAGTGTCGGCCCGAGTCCCATGGCGCGTTCGGCCGGAGCTCCGGCGCCATAGCCTGCGTTCTCCGCAAGCTAACTTTGAAATAGAAGAAAGCCCCGCCAAGAAAGGCAGGGCTTTGCGTTATGACTTTATCTTGTACCCAGAACTTCACCGTTGCTGACGGCAGCTTGCGCTGCCGCGAGGCGGGCGATGGGGACGCGGTAGGGGGAGCAGCTGACGAAGTCGAGGCCGATGAGGTGGCAGAATTCGACGGAGTTGGGTTCGCCGCCGTGTTCGCCGCAGATGCCGACGAGGAGGTCGGGCTTGGTTTTGCGCCCGCCTTCGACGGCCATTTTCATGAGCTTGCCGACGCCTTTGCGGTCGATGACGATGAAGGGGTTTTCCTTGAGGATTTTTTTGTCGAGGTAGTGGTTGAGGAATTTGCCTTCGGCGTCGTCACGGCTGAAGCCGAGGGTGGTCTGGGTGAGGTCGTTGGTGCCGAAGCTGAAGAAGTCGGACAGTTCGGCGAGTTCGTCGGCGAGGAGGGCGGCCCGCGGCAGTTCGATCATGGTGCCGGAGGTGTAGTGGAAGGTGGTTTTGGCGCCGGCCATGACTTCGGCGGCGATGGAGTCGATGCGGGCTTTGAAGAATTTCATTTCGTTGATGTCGATGGTGAGGGGGATTTCGACTTCGGGGAGGACTTTGACGCCTTCTTTGGTGAGGCGGGCGGCGGCGTTGAAGATGGCCCTGATTTGCATTTCGTAGACTTCGGGGAAGGTTATGCCCAGGCGACAGCCGCGGTGGCCGAGCATGGGGTTGAATTCGTGGAGGGTTTTGACTTTTTTGAGGAGCGCTTCTTTGGCGGGGAGTTCGCCGGCGTTTTTGCCGGTGATTTTCATTTCGGCGATTTCGACCATGAGTTCGGTCAGGTCGGGGAGGAATTCGTGGAGCGGCGGGTCGAGGAGGCGGATGCAGACGGGGAGGCCTTCCATGGCTTTGAGGATGCCGTAGAAGTCGCCTTCCTGCATGGGGAGGAGGTGCTTGAGGGCTTCGCGCCGCTCTTCCTCGCTTTCGGCGAGGATCATGGCCTGGACGTGGGGCAGGCGGTCGTGGCCCATGAACATGTGCTCGGTGCGGGTGAGGCCGATGCCCTGGGCGCCGAATTCGCGGGCTTTGGCGGCGTCGGCGGGGGTGTCGGCGTTGGCGCGGACGCCAAGGCGCTTGATTTCGTCGGCCCAGCCGAGGAAGGTGAGGAATTCGTCGGAGAGTTTGGGGTCGACCATGGGGACGGTGCCGAGCATGACGTTGCCGGTGGCGCCGTCGATGGAGACGAGGTCGCTTTCTTTGACGGTGAGGCTGCCGACGGTGAATTCGCGGCGGGCAAAGTCGACTTTGATGGCTTCGCAGCCGCAGACGCAGGGTTTGCCCATGCCGCGGGCGACGACGGCGGCGTGGCTGGTCATGCCGCCGCGGCTAGTGAGGATGCCCTGGGCGGCGACCATGCCGTGGATGTCGTCGGGGGTGGTTTCGGTGCTGACGAGGAGGACTTTTTCGCCGTTTTTGGCCCGCCGGTCGGCGTCGTCGGCGGAGAAGACGACTTTGCCGGAGGCGGCGCCGGGGGAGGCGGGCAGGCCTTTGGCGATGACGTCGAGTTTGGCGGTGGTGTCGATCTGGCGGTGGAGGAGTTTGTCGAGCTGGGCCGGTTCGACGAGGAGGATGGCGTCGCGCTTGGTGATGAGCCCTTCGGCGACCATGTCGTAGGCGACTTTGATGCCGGCCTGGGCGGTGCGCTTGCCGTTGCGGGTCTGGAGCATGTAGAGTTTGCCGCGCTCGATGGTGAATTCGATGTCTTGCATGTTTTTATAGTGTTTTTCGAGGAGTTCGGCGGTGGCGACGAATTGCTCGTATACGGCGGACATTTCGTCTTTGAGTTTGGCGATCGGCTGGGGGGTGCGGATGCCGGCGACGACGTCTTCGCCCTGGGCATTGGTGAGGTATTCGCCGTAGAGGGCTTTTTCGCCGGTGGAGGGGTTGCGGGTGAAGGCGACGCCTGTGCCGCAGTCGTTGCCCATGTTGCCGAAGACCATGGATTGGATGTTGACGGCGGTGCCGAGGTCGTGGGAGATTTTGTTGAGGTTGCGGTAGACGATGGCCCGGTCGTTATTCCAGGAGCGGAATACGGCTTCGACGGCCATGCTGAGCTGTTCGCGCGGGTCTTCGGGGAAGGGTTTGCCGCGCTTGGCGAGGACGAGTTCTTTGTATTGGTCAAGGAGGCCGCGGAGGGCTTCGGCGGCAAGGTCCTGGTCGTAGGTGGCGCCGAAGCGGCGTTTTTGTTCGTCTAAGAGGTGCTCGAATTCGCTTTTGGGGATTTCGAGGACGACGTCGCTGAACATTTGGATGAAGCGGCGATAGGCGTCGTAGGCGAACCTGAGATTGCCGGTGGCTTCGGCGAGGCCTTTGACGGTGGCTTCGTTGAGGCCGAGGTTGAGGATGGTGTCCATCATGCCGGGCATGGAGAACATGGCGCCGGAACGGACGGAGACGAGGAGGGGGTTTTTCGGGTCGCCGAACAGTTTGCCGGTTTTCTTTTCGATGACCGCCAGGTTTATGTAGACGTCTTCCATCAGTCCGGCGGGGAGTTTCTTGCCGAGGTTGTAGTATTCGGTGCAGGCTTCGGTGGTGATGGTCATCCCGGGCGGCACGGGCAGGCCGATGTTGCTCATTTCGGCCAGACCGGCCCCTTTGCCTCCAAGCAGCGCCCGCATGTCGGCGCGGCCTTCGTTGAACAGGTATACATACTTAGCCATTAAATTTTCCAGCCCCTTTCCGATAGTGCTCAAGTATCTTTGCGGCTGTTTCTTCCACCGCTTTGTTGGTGACGTCGATGACGGGACAGCCGATTTTGTGCATGATGTTCTGGGCGAAGTCGAGTTCCTGATAGATGCGCTCCATGCTGGCGTAGTCGACTCCTTCGGCGAGGCCGAGGGCTTTGAGGCGCTCGCGGCGGATTTCGTACAGCAGGGCCGGGGTCATGGTGAGGCCGACGACTTTGGCGGCCGGCAGGGCGAGCAGTTCCTCGGGAATCGGCACTTCGGGCACGAGCGGCACGTTGGCGGCTTTGATGCCTTTGTGGGCGAGGTACATGCACAGCGGGGTCTTGGTGGTGCGGGATACGCCGACGATGACGAGGTCGGCTTTGGAGAGGCCCCAGGGCTGTTTGCCGTCGTCGTATTTGACGGCGAATTCGACGGCTTCGAGTTTGCTGAAGTAGGCTTCGTCGAGTTTGTGGATGAGGCCGGGTTCGTGGAGGGGCGGCCGGCCGGTGACGGCGGCCAGGCAGGTGAGGATGGGCCCCATGATGTCGACGCACAGGATGGCGAGTTCCGCAGCTTTGGCGACAAGCACTTCGCGGAGGTCGGGGCGGACGAGGGTGTAGACGACGGCTGCCTTGCAGGCGGCTACTTCCTGGAGGGCGTCTTCGACGTCGCGGGCGGAGTTGAGGTACGGGATGCGGCGCACGTCGATGCGGCCGGCGTTGAATTGGCTGGCGGCCGCCCTGACGACCAGTTCGCCGGTCTCGCCGATCGAGTCTGATAGTATGTAGATGGTGGGACAATCAAGCTTGAGGTTAATGACCGATACCTCCTACTTCCCGGCTAGCTGAACAAAGAGCCGCGTGATGTTGGTCTTGGTGAAGCGGCCGACAACCTGCAGCTTTTCACCTTGGTCGGTTTTGACGGCGACGACGACCGGCAGGGCGTCCACCTGGTGGCTGAGGAGCTTCTGGGCCGCCTGCAGGGCGTGTTCCTCGGGATAGGTGACGACGATGTTCGGCATGCGGGTCATAGAGACGCTGACCGGCATTTTGTTGATATTCTTTCCGGTCATCGCCGCTTTTAGCATGTCTTTACGGGAGGCGACGCCTTCGAGGAAGCCGCCTTCGGAGACGACGATGATGGTGCCGACGTCTTCGACGAACATGGTGACGATGGTGTCGTAGACGGAGCTGGTGTCCCGCACGGCGATCGGCTGGGAGAGGGCCTGGGCTACTTTGACGCTGCCGAGGACGCCGGCGATGACGTCGGAGGGTTCCTTGCCGGTGAGGTAGTAGCCGACCCGGGGCCTGGCGCCGAGGAGGCCGGACATGGTGAGGATGGCAAGGTCGGGCCTGAGGGCAGCCCGGCTGAGGTTGAGGTGGTCGGCAATTTCTTTGCCGGTAATGGGGCCGAAGTTTTTGACTATTGTCAGGATGGCTTCCTGACGTTTCGATAGTTCGATACCGCTCACCTGCGCTTTTTGCCGGATTATGTCACTTTAATGTGTTACCTTTTATTATCGATCCATTTATTAATTATACACTATATAGGGGCCCAGTGGCACTAATTTCAGCCTTTTCCTGGAATTTTTCGCTTGCCAGGCAGTTATTACCTGGGGGTGCAATCCGGAATTCCTTGCTTACCGCGGCATTATCCGGTAAAATTTTTTCAGAGGGATTGTCCCCGAGGAGGAGTAGGACATGCATAACAGATGGCGCAATATCGCGGGCTTGCTTGTTTCGCTGGCGCTGCTCGCCAGTGTCGCCGGCTGGCTGCCCACGGCCGAGGCCGCCCTCATCGGCACGAAGGACGAGATCGAGATCGGCCGCCGGGTGGCCATGGAGCTGGAGACGAAGTACGGCGTGGTGAAGGACCCGGATATGCAGGCGCGGGTGAGCCGCATCGGCGCGAAGATAGCGGCGGCAAGCGACCGCAAGGATATAGAGTATTCTTTTAAGGTGCTCAATACCAAGGAGGTTAATGCCCTCGCCCTGCCGGGGGGGTTCGTGTATCTTTTCAAGGGCCTGGTGGATTATATGCCGTCCGATGAGGAGCTGGCCGGCATTATCGGCCACGAGGTGGGGCATATTTCGAAGCGCCATACCGTCCGCCAGATGGAGAAGAGCCTGGGGATGAGCATTCTGTTCGGGGTGCTGTTCGGCGACCGGGGCGTTTTCCTCCAGAACCTGGCTTTCAACGCGATTATGGCCGGCTACAGCCGGGACGACGAGCGGGAGGCGGACCAGCTGGGCTATATCCATACGGTGCGGGCGGGCTATAACCCGTACAGTATGCTGATGGGGCTGCAGAAGCTGGAGGATCTTTCGACGAAGGGCAGTTACGGGCTGTTTTCCTCCCACCCCGAGCCGGAGGCCCGGGTGGCCCGCGTGCAGGGTTATCTCCGCGACGCCAAGGTCCATCCCACGGTGGCGAGCAAGGACGGCACGGCCTGGGCGACGGACGCCGGGCTTACGCTGCCGCCGCTGACGGCGACGTACCGCGGCAATAAGCCGCTTTACCGGGCTTATCTGATGGCCGGGGCGCTGTATCTGGTCTCGCGGACGGCGGAGTTCAGCGGCGACCGTTTTATCCTGGACGGCGACGGCACGTACATAACGATTTACTACGACGACCGCGATATCGTGACCCTGACGCCGCAGGACGCCAGCGCGGCCGGCCTGTCGCTGGACGATTTCGCGCGGCAGTATGTGGACGCGATCAAGGCCTGGGCGTCTGTTAACGGCCGTTGATAAGCGAAACTTGGCTCGGCCTGGTAGCCCGAGCCTTAGTTGAGCTATCCGCGCCCGTAGGCGCGGGAAAGCATCCATCTGCGTTGTACCCGCAGGGGTAGGCCGCCGTTCTAAAGCGCTGAAGCGCTAATAACGGCGCACTTAGCCCTGCGGGCGCTTGCTAAGGACGAATACACCGGGGGGATTTCCCCCCGGTGTTTTGTTTGCCGGCAAAAATATTGGCGGCTTTTGCAGGGGATTGGCGGGGGGATAATAAATATAAGAAGGTATATGTTGCTAAGGATGTGATTTTTTGCTGAAGGAGAAGGCTAGCCGCGGCGCCGTGAACGGGATGATGGTGCTTACGGATTCTCCGGCTGCCGTGGAGATGCTCGGCTACGCGGGCTTTGATTATGTGATTATCGATACCGAGCATGGCGCCAACGATATCGCCGAGGTGGAGGCGATGGTCCGGGCCGCGGAGGTGAGCGGCACGGCGGCGCTGGTGAGGGTGACGAAGAATGATCCGGCTTATATCCTGCGGGCGATGGACGTGGGCGCCCGCGGCATTCTCGTGCCGCAGGTGAATAGCGCCGAGGATGCCGCCCGGGCGGTGCGGGCGGTGAAGTATTTCCCCCGCGGCGACCGCGGCCTGGCGGGGATTGTCCGCGCCGCCCGCTACGGGTTCCAGCCGCTGGATAAGTATATCGCCGAGTCGAACGAGACCAGCTTGGTTATCGTCCAGGCCGAGGATATCAAGGCGGTGGGCGCTTTGGACGAGATCCTGGCGGTGGACGGGGTGGACGGGGTGTTTGTCGGCCCGGCCGATTTGTCGCATTCGATGGCGATGCCGGGCAGGTTCGACGATCCCGAGTTCACCCGCATCGTTCATGCGATCGTGACCCGGACGGTGAAGAGCGGCAAGATCGCGGGGATGTTCTGCTTCGACGCCGAGCAGGCCAGGTATTGGCGGGGTCTCGGGGTGCGCCTGTTGTGCGTCGGCACGGATACGACGCTGTTTGCGGGGGCGGCGAGGGCGATGGCCCGCGAGCTGAAGGGCAATTAGGTATTTTTGAGGATCCGGGGGAATGGATAAGGATGGCCGAGATTTTGTACACCGTGGAAAAGACCTGTGTGATGTGCGATAAGAAGTTTACGGTCACGAAGGTGCGCAACCGCCTGTCGATGGAGAAGCAGGACAGCGATTTCTGCACTTATTATAAAGAGGCCAACCCCTATTATTATTCGATTTGGGTGTGTCCCCACTGCGGCTACGCGGCCCAGGACACGTATTTCGAGGAGCCGCCGGCCAATATGGGGGCGGTGAAGGCTTTCCTGGCCGGCCGGGACGTGAAGGTGAATTTCTCCGGCCAACGCACCCGCCAGGAGGCGGTGACGACTTATAAGCTGGCGATTTTTTTTGCCGATATGGCCGGCACTCTGCCCAGCCGGCAGGCCAGCCTGTACCTGAAGCTGGCCTGGCTGTACCGCGAGGGCGGGCTGCCGGACGAGGAGAAGGCGATGATGGATCAGGCCCGCGAGCATTACGAGAAGGCGTTCCTGAAGGAGCGGATGCCGATCGGCAATATGAGCCAGATCACGCTCGAGTATCTGATCGGCGAGCTGCTCAGGCGCACCGGCCGGCTGCCGGAGGCGCTGAATTATCTGGCCAAGGTTGTGGGCAACCCGCAGGCGAAGAACGAGAAGCGGGTGCTGGAGATGGCCCGCGAGGCGTGGACGCTGGCCCGCGACGCCCGCAAGGAGCGGCCGGCGGCGGCGAAGAGCGAAGGCGAAGAGGAACAGCCCGGTACTTAGGTGCCGGGTTTTTTGTTGCCTCCGGCGGCCGGCTGGTCGCAAGGATTTTTGTCTGAAAAGTGGAATTATTGCAGCAAAAGGGGTGGTGCCGATGTGGCCGCGGAGCCTGCGCGGGCGCCTTGTGATCCTGACCGTGGTGGTGGTGGCTCTGCCGATCCTGGTGGCGGGCTATTTCATGATGGTCGGCGCCGAGCAGGCGCTGATGGCGGAGAAGCAGCAGAAGCTGTTCGGCGCCGCCCGGATGCTGGATCAGTTCCTTGTGGGCAGCTATGACGATATCCTCCGCCGCCAGCGGAGCGTGGGAGCCGACCGGGCGGCCCGCATCGCGGCTCTCAACCGCGAGCTGGCGGCTTATACGGACAAGGTGGCGGCCGCGTACCCCGGCATCGGGGTGGGCTATTATTCGCGCGAGCTTGATGCGATTGTCACCTATGGCCCGAGCGATATTTACGCCGATAAGGTCGGCCTGCCGATCGGGCCGACGCACGAGGGCCGCATCGTGATGGCTACGGGCCGGCCGCGCGTCCAGGAGGGCGACCTTGTCCGCGGCCAGATCATGAATGCGATGCATCCGGTGATCCGCGACGGCCGGGTGATCGGCTATATCTGGGCAAACGAGTTCACGGCCGATATCCAGGCGCAGATCAGCGCGATGACCCGCCAGGCGTATCTGGCGATTCTTCTCGGCCTGGTTCTCGGCATTGGCGGCATCGTTTACCTGGTCGGCTGGCTGGCGACCGATATCGAGCGGATCAAGGGCGGCCTGGTGCGCCTAAAGAACGATTTGACCCATGAACTGCCCCGCCTCGGGGGCGAGATGGGCGAGATATCGGCGGCGATCAACGATATGGCCCACAGCCTGGCGGCCAAGCGGCGCCTGGAGGAGCAGGTGCAGCGGGCGGAGCGCCTGGCGCTGGCGGGCGAGCTGGCCGCCGGCCTCGCCCACGAGATCCGCAATCCGATGATGGCGGTGAAGGGGTTCGCGCAGCTGCTGCGGGAGGAGATCACGCCGGCGGAGCAGCACGAGTATACGGATATCATTATTAAAGAGACGGCCCGCATGAACCGCCTGATCGAGGAGCTGCTGACGTTCGCCCGCCCGCCGGCGTCGGGGGTGGGGCCGGCCGATATCAACACGGTGGTGGCCGATTCGCTGCTGCTGATCGAGCCGAAGGCGGCGCGCAGCCGCATCGAGATCGCGCGGTCGCTGGCGCCCGGGCTGCCGCAGGTGAATGTGGACAGCGAGCGGTTCAAGCAGGTGCTGATCAATGTGCTGATCAACGCCAGCCAGGCCGTGGACCATGACGGCGAGATCCGCGTCGGCACTTATTTCGAGCCCGGCGACCGGACGGTGCGGGTGAGCGTGGCCGATACCGGCGTGGGCATTGCTCCGGAGAATGTCGCCAAGCTCTTCGATCCTTTTTTCACGACGAAGGACGGCGGCACCGGCCTCGGCCTGTCGGTGGCCGGCCGGCTGATGGAGAGCTGGGGAGGCAAGATTCTGGTCGATTCGACCCTCGGGCGGGGCAGCGTGTTTACGCTCGTCCTGCCGGCGCTGGAAGGAGAGATCTCATGAACGCCAATAACCGCGTGCTGGTGGTGGATGACGAGCTGAGCGTCCGCCGCCTTATCCAGGAGGTCGTCCGCAAGGCGGGCTACAGCGTTTTCCTGGCCGAGAACGGCCGGGAGGCGGTGGAGAAGGCCAGGCAGGTGAAGCCGGCCGTGATCGTGATGGATATCAAGATGCCGGTGATGAACGGCATGGAGGCGTTCGAAATCATCCGCGGCGAGCAGCCCCATACGGCGGTTATCCTGATGACGGCCCACGGTACGGTGGATACGGCGGTGGAGGCGATGAAGAACGGGGCGTTCGATTATCTGGTGAAGCCGTATAATGTCGCCGAGCTGCGGATTATCCTCGAACGGGCCTTCCAGCTGCAGAATTTGCGCGACGAGGTGACGGCCCTGCGGACGGAGGTCCAGGATAAGTATAAGCTGGGCAATATCATCGGCACGAGCGCGGTGATGCAGGAGGTTTACAAGAAGATCGGCCGGGTGGCGCCGACGAACGCGACGGTGCTGATCACCGGCGAGAGCGGCAGCGGCAAGGAGCTGGTCGCGAAGATCGTGCATAATAACAGTCTGCGGCGCGACGGGCCGTTTATCAAGGTGAACTGCGGGGCGCTGCCGGAGGGGCTGCTGGAGAGCGAGCTGTTCGGCTACGAGAAGGGCGCGTTCACGGGGGCGGTGGCCCGCAAGCCGGGACGGTTCGAGCTGGCCGACCGGGGGACGATTTTTTTCGACGAGGTGGGCGAGCTGACGCCGGCGCTGCAGGTGAAGCTGCTGGGGGTGCTGCAGGAGCGCGAGTTCGAGCGGGTGGGCGGCACGGAGACGATCAAGGTGGATGTGCGCATCATCGCGGCGACGAACCGCGATCTGGAGGCGATGGTGCGCAGCGGCTTTTTCCGCGAGGATTTGTATTACCGCCTGAAGGTGGTGCCTATCCATGTGCCGCCTCTCAGGGAGCGGGCGGAGGATATCCCGCTGCTGGTCGATTATTACCTGCGCCATTTCGCCGCCGAGGCCCACCGCGAGCCGCCGATCGTGACCGCCGAGGCGGCCGAGCTGCTGAAGCGGCACCGCTGGCCGGGAAATGTGCGCGAGCTGGCGAATGCGCTGGAGCGGGCGGTGATCATGTCGAGCGGCGTGATCGGCGTCCAGGACCTGCCGGGCCTGGCCGGCGACGGCGACCAGCCCCAGGTGGCGATCCCGCACGCGGGTACGCTGCGCGACATCATGCACCGCGTGGAGAAGCAGGTGATCGCCCGGGCGCTGAAGGCGTGCGGCGGCAACCGCGGCAAGACGGCCCAGGCGCTCGATATCAGCCGCCGGGCGCTGCAGTATAAGATCGACGAGCACGGCCTCGGCAAGGCGGTGACGGAAAGCGAGCCGGCGCCGGATTAGGCCGGTGGAAAATGCGCAAGGAGGAATGTGCAAAAAAATTCCGAATTAAATATCAGAAAATGGCCAATTGTGAAATAATTTTCACTTCCGCCTGTTCCTCGCTTGCCTGCCGACGATGCCGCGCCTTGTGCGGCAAGGCCCGGCGGCTCCCGGTGGACCTGGCACGGAAATTGCAACAAACATTATGAATAATGCCGTTCGCGCACGGAGGAGGTGGCTGATAACGCGCGGCCGGCCAACCCGCTAATCCAAGGAAATTTATTGGAAAGGGTGAATTATTCGTATGTTGCAAAGAATGGCCACAGCGCTGACGCGTTGGAGCACCCGCTGGGTGCCTGACGCCTGGGTCATCGCCGTCCTGTTGTCTGTCGTGACGTTCATTATTGCCCTGATATTTACTAAGTCGAGTGTGTATCAATTGGTCCAGTACTGGGGCCGCGGCTTCTGGGTCCTCCTCAGCTTCGCGATGCAGATGTCCCTGATCATCATGACCGGCTACATCCTCGCGGTGTCGCCGCCGATGAGCCGCTTGCTGAACAAGCTGGCCGAGGTGCCCAAATCGCCCGCCCAGGCCATTGCCATGATGGCCGTTTTCTCGATGGTTTCGGCCTGGATCAACTGGGGGTTCTCGATCGTCGGCAGCGCGGTGTTCACGAAGTTCATCGCCCGCAAGCAGAAGGGCGTTGACTACCGCCTGCTGGTGGCCGCCGCTTACCTCGGTCTCGGCACTTTCTGGCACGCCGGCTTGTCGGCGTCCGCGCCGCTGCTGGTCGCCACCCCGAAACATTTCATGGAAGCCAAGCTCGGCATCATCCCTGTTACGCAGACGATTTTCCACCCGTTCAACCTTGTGTTGTGCCTGGCGATCCTCGTCGCCATGACGATTTTCACGCCGCTGCTCCATCCGAAGAAGGAAGACGTGGTCGAGGCCGATGTGGCCGCCCTCGGCGAGGCGGAAGGCTTCATGGCGCCGCCCAAGCCGGCCAACCCCACTCCCGGCCAGTGGATCGAGCACAGCCCGTGGGTCAACTACCTGGTCGGCATCGTCGGCATCGTGTGGCTGTTCTGGCACTTTTCGACCAGGGGGCCTGAGATGACGCTCGACGTGGTCAATTTCGGGTTCCTGATGATCGGCATTCTCCTCCACGGCACGCCGGCTTCGCTGCTGAAGGCGGCCGAGGAGGCGGGCACCTTCATCTGGGGCGTCGTTCTCCAGTTCCCCTTCTATGCCGGCATTTTCGGCATCATCCAGTATTCGAAGCTGGAGAGCGTCATCGCCGGCTGGTTCACGTCGGTCGCCACGAAGGATACGTATGCGCTGATTGTGTTCTGGTACTCAGGCGTGCTGAACTACTTCGTGCCGTCCGGCGGCTCGAAGTGGGCGATCGAGGCGCCGTACGTCATCGAGGCCGGCCGCCAGCTCGGCGTGCCTAATGCGCTGTCGGTGCTGGCTTACGCCTGGGGCGACATGGCCACCGATATCATCCAGCCTTTCTGGGCCATCCCGCTCCTCGGCGTCGCCAAACTAGGCTTCAAGGATATCATGGGGTATTGTATCATTCTGTTCCTGGTGTATATGGTCATCACTTCTGTCGGTTTCTGGCTGGCGCCCTTGTTTTTCTAGCCGGGAGAGATCACGACAGCGGACAAAAACGATGCCAGCCGGCCAAAAGGCCGGCTGGCATTGGGCAGGAGGACATTTATGGCAAAGATAATTACCCAAAAAGAGGCCGCGGCGATGGTGAAGGACGGCATGACCGTCATGATCGGCGGCTTCCTGGCTGTCGGCACGCCGGAAACACTCGTCGACGCCCTCGTGGCCCAGGGAACAAAGGAGCTTACCGTGATCGCCAACGATACCGCCACCCCGGAAAAGGGGATCGGCAAGCTGGTGGTCAGAAAGCAGCTGAAAAAGGCGATCGTTTCCCATATCGGCACGAACCCGGAGACGGGCCGCCAGATGAACGCCGGCGAGTTGGCCGTCGATCTGGTGCCCCAGGGTACGCTGGCGGAGAGAATTCGCGCCGGCGGCGCGGGACTGGGCGGCATCCTCACCCCGCCCGGGCTGGGCACGGTGGTTGCCGAGGGCAAACAGGTCATTGCGGTCGACGGCCGCGATTTCCTGCTGGAGAAGCCGCTCCGCGCCGACGTCGCCTTCATAAAGGCCCATACGGCCGATAAGGCGGGCAACCTGATTTTCCACGCCTCAGCCCGCAATTTCAATCCGCTGATGGCCACGGCGGCCGAGGTCGTGGTCGTCGAGGCCGCCAATATCGTCGCGATCGGCGCCCTTGATCCGGACGCCGTCATGCTGCCGGGTATTTTCGTCAAATACCTGGTGCAGGGATAGGAGGGGGAGAGGAAGATGGATCTCAAGGAACTGATTGCTAAACGCGTCGCCCGCGAATTCGCCGACGGCGACCTCGTCAACCTCGGCATCGGCATCCCGACCCTGGTGGCCGATCATATCCCCGCCGGCGTCCATATCATCCTCCATTCGGAAAACGGCTTCGTCGGCCTCGGTTCGGCGCAGGGCGCCACCGATCCCGATACCACCAACGCCGGCGGCAAGCCGGTGACCATTCTGCCCGGCGGCGCTTTCTTCGACAGCGCGATGTCGTTCACGATCATCCGCGGCGGCCATGTGGCGGCCACCGTCCTCGGCGCCCTGGAGGTGGACGAGGAAGGCAACCTGGCGAACTGGATGGTGCCTGGCAAGATCGTGCCCGGGATGGGCGGGGCGATGGACCTGGTGGTGGGCGCGAAGCGCGTGATCGTGGCCATGGAGCATACCGCGAAGGACGGTTCGCCGAAGATTCTCAAGAAATGCACCCTGCCCCTGACCGCCAAGCAGGAGGTCGATATGATCGTGACCAATCTGGCCGTTTTCGTGTACGGCGCCAACGGCCTCGTGCTGACGGAGACCGCCCCCGGCGTGACGGTGGCGGACGTGAAGGCCGCCACGGCGGCCGCTTTCACCGTTTCGCCCGCTATTAAGGAGATGGAAGTTTAACTGTAGAAAAATATGGAAAAACCGCCGACCCGTCCGTTCTTTCCGGACGCAGGCCGGCGGTTTTTCCGTCGCCGCGTGCGGATTTCCGGGGGGCCTTTAAAGTGAAAAAGCGTACTTGACAGTAGGCGTTTCCGGTGATAATTTGGAGATAACCGTTTCCTACGGAAAACAATACGGGAGGCTGCCGGAGAAACGAATTTTTCTACAAGGAGTTAAAAAATGGAGTTCTTAATCGCACTTTCCAAAATCATGATGGTGAACATCGTGCTTAGCGGGGACAACGCGGTCGTCATTGCGATGGCAAGCCGCTGCCTGCCGGCCAAGCAGCAGAAGATGGCCATCCTGTGGGGCAGTGGCGGGGCAATTGGGCTTAGGATCATCCTCACGATCGTGGCGGTGGTTCTGCTGCAGATTCCCTATTTGCAATTCGCCGGCGGCATATTGCTGATCTGGATCGCCGCCAAGCTCCTTATCGAGGATAACCACTGCGACAATATCAACGCCTCCGATTCGATGTGGGCAGCGGTGAAAACGATCATTATCGCCGACATCGTGATGAGCCTCGACAATACGCTGGCCATCGCGGCGATTGCCAACGGCGACTACCTCGTGCTGGGCATCGGCCTGGCGATGAGCATCCCGCTGATCATTTTCGGCAGCCAGATCCTGGTGGCAATTATGAACAGGTACCCGATCATCGTTTACATCGGCGCCGCGCTGATCGCCTGGACGGCCGGCGAGATGGTGAACGCCGATCCGAAGATCGGCCATTATGTGGTGGATTACGTGCCCCACTGGATCGTCCCGACGGTGATTACCGTGGCGGTGGTCGCTTACGGCTACTGGACGCAGCAGAAGCGCAAGCAGGAGCGGGCCGCCCATCCGAAGGGCGAAGGCGGGAACTGACGATAAGCAAAAGAGCGAGTCCGAGACTCGCTCTTTTTTGTGGGTTGGGCGATGATAATAGGACCCTTTTTCGGCTTAGGCCGTCGAGAAGTGCCCAGATGCAAGGCGCACCGGAGGATGACCCCGGAAGCGTACACGGGGGTAGTGGCGCTGTTTCGGCTTAGGCCGTTCAGAAGTGCCCAGATGCTAGGCAGACCGAGGACGCGCAGCGACGCGTACTCGAACGTACGCTAGCAAGCGCCCGCAGGGCTAACAACGCAGATGGGCGCTGCTGGGCGGCCGTCAATCGGTGTAGGAGGCGACGATTTCGCCGATGTACACCGTATGATAGTCGCCATCCTTGTACCACTGGGCGTTGAAGCCTTTGTCGAGCTGGCCGGGGACCATGTCGTACTGGTAGACGACCCGGCATTCGTAGTAGAGGCCGCAGCCGTCGATGACGGGGGTGGGGACTTTTTGGCCGGCGCGGAGTTTGAGGCCGGCGGCCTTGACTTTGTCGATGTCGCGGCCGGATTTGCTGCCGCAGAGGGCGAGGGCGTCCTTCATGCCGGCGAGCGGCAGGCTGACGGTAAAGGTGCCGCCGGCCATGAACCGGTGGGTGTGGCGGGAGGGCCGCACCATGACGGTGAAGACGGGTTTGCCCCACATGTAGCCGATGTTTCCCCAGCCGATCGTCATTACGTTGTTTTGGCCGCTGTCGCCGGCGGCGAGGAAGGCGCCGTGACTGAGGATTTCCACGGCTTTGTTGGCCTGGTCGCTGAAGCTGATTTCCTTCATTCCGAATCCTCCTTGCCGCGGTGCGCCCGCGCGGTCTGGACCGCGGGCGCGCCGGGAGCTGTTTACAGGTTATATTCTGCCCGCAAAGAGCCGATTCCTGGCATGCCGGGCTGCCGTGTATAAAAAAATTCCATTGGTTGGCCCGCGGGCCCGGCGTTATAATGGTAATAGTCCGGGTTGCGGAAAAGCGACCTTTGGCGTTTAAGGAGAGTAACCGTGACCGATTTTGCCACCGCGAAGGAAAAGTATGTGCACGGCGTGTTCGCCGCGATCGCGCGCCGCTACGACCTGATGAATACGCTGCTGAGCTTCAACCGCGACAAGTACTGGCGGCGGTTTGCGGTCGCGCAGACGGGCCTGGCGGCGGGCGGGAGCGCGCTCGACGTGTGCTGCGGGACGGGGTTGCTGGCGCTGGAGCTGGCCAGGGCCGCGGGGCCGGGCGGTCGGGTGACGGGGCTCGATTTTTGCCGCGAGATGTTGGCCGTGGCGGCGGGCAATGTCGCCGCCAGCCCTTGCGGCGGCCGGGTGGAGCTGGTGGAGGGCAATGCGATGGCCCTGCCGTTCGCGGACGATAGTTTCGACTGCGCCACGATCGGTTTCGCGCTGCGCAACGTGCCCGATATCGCCGCCGTGCTCGCCGAGATGCGGCGGGTGGTACGTCCGGGGGGCAAGGTGGTGTCGCTGGAGCTGGCCAAGCCGAGCGCGCCGGTTTTCAAGCAGTTGTATTATTTGTATTTCGAGCGGATTCTGCCTTTGCTGGGCAAGGCGGGGGCCGGGGTGGACGGGCCGTACCGCTGGCTGCCGGAGTCGCTGCGGCGTTTCCCGCACCAGGCCGTGGTGCGCGATATTTTTACGGCGGCGGGGCTGAAGGACGCCGTTTACCATGAGCTGACGGGCGGGATCGTGGCGGTGCATGTAGGCCGGAAATAGGGAAGAGAAAAGCCGGACAAAATTGTCCGGCTCTTTCCGCTATTTTTATTGTGCTTTGAGTTTTTGCAGGGCGAGGTATTTTTTCTGGAGCTCGTCTTCGAGAACGCCGATTTCTTTCAGCAGGGAGTCGACCGCCGGGCCTTCGCATTGGCCGGTGAGAAAGACCTGTTTGCCGTATTCCTTGAACAGGCGGTCCTGCTTGGTTTCGAGGAATTCCATCTGCAGGCGGATTTCGGTGACGTCCTTGGCCCATTTTACTTCGTCGCCGAGTTCGTCGAACATTTCCCGGGCTTTTTTGGCGAAGAGGTCGCGGTATTCTTTGATGCGGTCTTTATCCATGGTCATGCCTCCTTTATTGTGGTGTATTTATTAATTCTGGCCGGGGCCGGCCGGATTCCTGCCAAATGCGACCGGCCGGCGGCGCGCGGGGAAATTTTTTCCGGCCGGGCGACAGATGTTTTCGCGAAAAAGACACTTGACTTTGCCGAGGGGATGAACTATAATCAGAACTAAATTTATAGGGAAACGCGTCGAAGGGGAAGCCAAATGTTATGCGCCTTCAGAGAGCCGGCGGGTGGTGCGAGCCGGTGGCCGGGCAGGCGGGTCCGCCCTGGAGCGGCTGGTGACGAATCATGACGGGCGCCGCCCGATAAAGCGGCATAAGTTGGCCGTATGGCAATGTGGGTGGCAACGCGGGAATACCTCTCGTCCCTAGTGGGATGGGGGTTTTTTGTTAGCTGGCCCTTGGCGGCGGCCTAAGCTGGGTGGCACCGCGGGAAAATCCCGCCCCAATTTTGGGGCGGTTTTTTTATAGCCTTTATTCGTCAGGAGGGAACTATTATGAAAATACTCGTGTCCGACCCCGTATCAGACAAGGGCGTGGCGATCCTGCGCCAGGAGCATGACGTCGATGTGAAGCTGAAGCTGCCGCCCGAGGAGCTTATCGCTCTTATCCCCGGCTATGACGCGCTGGTGGTGCGCAGCGAGACGAAGGTGACGAAGGCGGTCATCGAGGCGGCCGACAATCTCAAGGTGATCGGCCGGGCCGGCGTGGGCGTGGATAATATCGATGTGGAGGCGGCTACGAAGAAGGGCGTTATCGTCCTTAACGCGCCTGAGGGCAATACGATCGCGGCCACCGAGCATACGATGGCGATGATGCTTTCCCTGGCCCGCAATATCCCCCAGGCCCACCAGTCGGTGAAGGGCGGCGAGTGGCAGCGGGGCAAGTTCGTGGGCGTGGAGATGCGCGGCAAGACGCTGGGCGTGCTCGGCCTGGGCCGCATCGGCACGGGGGTGGCCAAACGGGCGCTGGCGATGGAGATGAAGGTGCTGGCGTACGATCCGTTCATCAGCGCCGACCACGCGCGGGCGCTGGATATCGAGCTGGTGGAGCTGGACGAGGTGCTGGCCGGCGCCGATTTCATCACCCTGCACCTGCCGCTGACGGCGGAGACGAAGGGGCTGTTCAGCAAGGAGACGTTCAAGAAGGTTAGGCCGGGGGTGAGGATCGTCAACTGCGCCCGCGGCGGGGTGATCGACGAGGCGGCGCTGGCGGCGGCGATCAACGAGGGGATCGTGGCCGGGGCGGCGATCGACGTTTTCGAGAAGGAGCCGATTGATGCCGCGAATCCGCTGCTGAGGCTGGATAAGGTGGTTTTGACCCCGCATCTGGGCGCGTCGACGGCCGAGGCCCAGGTGGGCGTGGCGGTGGACGTGGCCGAGGGCATCCTGATCGCGCTGCGTGGCGAGCCGGTGACGACGGCGGTGAATATCGCCCCGGTGCCGGCCCATGTGATGAAGGTTATCAAGCCGTACCTCACTGTGGCGGAGAAGATGGGCTGCCTGGCGGTCCACCTGGCCGACGGCCGCATCGAGACGGTGGAGGTGGAGTATAACGGCCAGATCAGCGAGGTGGATACCCGCATGCTGACGACGGCTGTGCTGAAGGGTCTGCTCGGCCCGATCCTCCAGGAGACGGTCAATTACGTGAACGCGCCCGGCGTGGCCAAGGCGCGCGGCATCAAGGCCAAGGAGATCAAGAGCAAGGAGACGGCCAATTTCGCCAATCTGCTCACCGTCCGCATCCGCACGGACAAGGGCAGCCATATGGTGGCCGGCACGCTGTTCGGCAAGGAGGAGGCCCGCATCGTGATGATCGACGGCTACCGGGTGGATGTCGCGCCGTCGGGCTGGCTGCTGATCGGGCCGCATATCGATAAGCCGGGGATCATCGGCAAGGTGGGCACTATTCTCGGCGAAAACGGCATCAATATCGCGAGTATGCAGGTGGGCCGCACCGAGACGGCGGGCACGAGCATCATGGTGATGACGGTGGAGGCCGATCTGCCGACGCCGGTTATGCTGAAGATCAAGGCGGTGGACGGCATTTTGGGCGCTAAACTGGTGAATTTCAACGTCGGCTGAGCGAAAGGATGGTCTCCCAATGGCAACAGTGAAACCGTTCCGCGGCCTGCGGCCGGCCCCCGGGCTCGCCGCCCGCATCGCCGCCCTTCCTTATGACGTGATGGATTCCGAGGAGGCGCGGCGGATTACGGCCGCCAACCCGTACAGTTTTCTGCGGGTGACGAAAGCGGAGGTGGATCTGCCTCCCGACGCCGAGCATTATTCGCCGGCGGTGTACGACCAGGCGCGGGCCGCGCTGGAGCGCTTTGCCGCCCAGGGGTACCTGCGCCGGGATGAGGCCCCGTGCTTTTATATCTACCGGCAGCGGATGGGCGACCATGTGCAGGTGGGCCTGGTGGCCGCGGCGTCGGTGGACGAGTATGAGCAGGGTGTTATCAAGAAGCACGAGTTGACCCGCCCGGACAAGGAGCTGGACCGGGTGAACCATATCGCGGCGACCGGCGCCCAGACGGGGGCGGTGTTCGTGACTTACCGGGCCGACCGGGACATCGACGCGCTGATCGAGCGCTGCCGGCAGCAGCAGCCGGTGTACGATTTCACGGCCGAGGACGGCATCGGCCACGCGTTGTACGTGGTGGACGCGCCGGCCGATATCGCCGCGATCGAGGCGGCGTTCTGCAAGGTGCCGGCGCTGTACATCGCCGACGGCCACCATCGCTCGGCGGCGGCGGCGCGGGTGCGGGAGAGATGCCGGGCGGCAAACCCGGGCCATACCGGCGAGGAGGATTACAACCGTTTCCAGGTGGTGATTTTCCCCCACGATCAGGTGCGGATAATGGATTACAACCGCGTGGTGGCCGACCTGGCCGGCCGGACGGCGGCCGCGTTCGTGGCCGCCGTGGGGGAGAAGTTCGTCGTCGAGGAGCACCCCGCCAGTGCGTGTAAGCCGGCGGCGGCGCATACGTTCGGTATGTACGTGGGCGGACGCTGGTACAGGCTGACGGCCCGGGCGGGCAGCTTCGACGCCGCCGACCCGGTGGCGAGCCTGGATGTGAGCATCCTGCAGGATAATCTGCTGGCGCCGCTTTTGCAGGTGGGCGATCCGCGGACCGACAAGCGGATCAATTTCGTGGGCGGCATCCGCGGCATGGCGGAGCTGGAGCGGCTGGTGGACGGCGGTCAATACGCCGTGGCCTTTTCCCTCTTCCCCACTTCGGTGGCGGAGCTGATGGCGATTGCCGACCGCGGCGCGATCATGCCGCCGAAGTCGACGTGGTTCGAGCCGAAGCTGCGGGATGCGATGGTTGTCCATTTGATCGGACGTTGTTAGCGCGACAGGAGGCGATATGATTCGCCTCCTGTTTTTCCTTTGTGCACAAAGTTCTTGCCAGGCAAAACAGGAACAACCCGGCTTTATGTCGTAATTTTCATATAATGGCCCGATTTGTCCGCTTCAAACAGTGGGGAGGCTGCGAGAATGAGAAGCAACCATCGCCTGGTTGCCGCCCGGATCGCGGTTTTGTATGCAGCGGTCGGCGGTTTGTGGATCGTGTTTTCGGATACCATTTTGTTCTCTTTTGCCCAGGACCCGGCTGCCATTACGGCTTTGCAGGTCGCGAAAGGCTGGATTTACGTGGCCGCGACCGCGGCGCTTCTGTACTGGCTGATCGAACGCGATCTGGCGACGATCGCCCGTTCGGAGGAACAGCTGCGCGAGCGCAACGAGGCGCTCGCCGCGGCCAACGAGGAGCTGATCGCGGCGGAGGAGGAGCTGCGCGAGCAGTACGGCGTGCTGGCCGGCAACCAGGATAAGATCCGCCGCCAGAACGAGTGCCTCCTCATGCTGCGGGAGACGGCTTTTGCCCTCATGCACGAGCGCGACGTGGACGCGCTGCTGCGGCTGATCGTCGAGAAGACGGCGGCTCTGGGGGAATCGTCGCACGCGTATTTGTATGCCCTGACCGACGACGGCGAGGCGATGGAGCTCAAGGTGATGACCGGCACCGCCATCCAGGAGATCGGCTTTCGCCAGCGCCGTGGCGAGGGGGTGGTGGGCCGGGTCTGGAACACTGGCCTGCCACTCATCATCCACGATTATAACAAGTGGGACGGCCGGATGAGCGCCAAGGGCTTCGAGATTATCAGGACGTCGGCCGGTTTTCCGCTGATCGCCGGCGGCGAGGTGGCCGGCGTGTTCGGGGTGAATTATTTCGACCACCACGAGTTGGACGAAAGCGCCCGGGAGTTGCTCGCCAGTTTTGCCGAGATGGCTTCGCTCGCCCTGGGCAACGTCCGCCTCAACCGGTCGCTGCGGGAGGAGCTGACCGAGCGCGCCCTTGTGAAGGCGAGCCTGGAGCTGCAGCAGGCCCGTACCCGGGCGGTTCTGAACGCCATGCCCGACCATATTCTCCGTTTCAGTCCGGATGGGGTGCTGCTGGAGTCCAAGCAGGGCAGCAGCATCAGAACAACCGTCCCGTTCGGGGATTATGTCGGCCGCCACTTGCGCGAGTTCACGCCGCCCGAGCTTGCGGAGGTCGTCGGCGCCTGCATGGCGGAGGCGGTCGTGACCCGGAACACCCAGCAGTGCGAGTATGAGATCAACAACGCGGACGACCGGACGCTGCACCGCGAGATGCGTATGGTCGCGACGGCCGACGACGAGGTTATCGCCATCATCCGCGACATAACCGAGCGCCGCGAGATGGAGCGCGAGCTCAAGCACATGGCTCTGACCGACCAGGCCACCGGCCTTTATAACCGCGCCTTCTTCGAGGCCGAGCTGCGGCGGATGAATGACGGGCGTTTTTTGCCTGTGGGCGTGATCGTGTGCGACGTCGACGGGCTGAAGTTTATCAACGATACCTTGGGGCACGACGCAGGCGACCGTCTGATCGTGAAGGCCGCGGAGATGGTCGCCGCCTGCTTCGGGGCCGGCGATGTGGTGGCCCGCATCGGCGGCGGCGAGTTCGGCGTTATTCTGCCGAACTGCGGCCCGGAGGTGGTGAGGGAGGCCTGCGACCGCATCCGGCAGGCGGTGGCCTCTTACCGGGATTCGGCCCGGATGCCGCTGGCCGTGTCGGTGGGACGGAGCGTGCGGACGGGGACGGGGGAGACGCTTAGCGAGACCTTTAAGGCGGCGGACCGCAATATGTACCGCGAGAAGCTGCACAGCAAGCAGAGCGGCCACAGCGCGATCGTGTCGACGCTGGCCCAGGCCCTGGAGGCGAGGGATTTCGTGACCGACGGCCACGCCGACCGCCTGCAGGAGCTGATGGAGCGGCTGGCGGTGGCGGTTGGCCTGCCGGCCAGCGAGCTGCCCGACCTGAGGCTGTTGGGCCGCTTCCACGATATCGGCAAGGTGGGCATCCCCGATCATATCCTGTTCAAGCCGGGCCGCCTGTCGGCCGAGGAGTTCGAGGTGATGAAGCGGCACTGCGAGATCGGCTACCGCATCGCGCTGGCGTCGCCCGAGCTGGCCCCGATCGCCGACTGGATCCTGAAGCACCAGGAGTGGTGGAACGGCGCGGGCTACCCGCTGGGCCTGGCGGGCGAGGATATTCCCCTGCCCTGCCGAATCCTGGGAATTGTGGATGCTTACGACGCGATGACGAACGACCGTCCCTACCGCAAGGCGATGTCCCGGGAGGAGGCGGTGGCCGAGCTTGTCCGCTGCGCCGGCCGCCAGTTCGACGCCGACCTGGTGGAGGCGTTCGTGCGGATTATCCAGCCGCATTGACGGATAAGGCCTGCGCCGAAGCGCGGGCCTTGGTTGTTTGGCCGCCCGGCCGGGCGGCGCGGGCGGCGCATAATTTTGCCGCCGCCAAACAAAGCTAGGGTTGGCGGCGCTATGGCGGCGCGTGTCATAAGGAAATCCGCTGGCGGCGGGGAGGATTGTCCGGACTGCGGGCCGAAAATAAATGGAAAGGGAGTGATTAGTTTGGAAAAAAGAATTCTCGGCCGCACGGGACTAGAAGTTACCGCCATTTCTTTCGGCGGCCTGCCGATGCAGCGCTGCACGCTGACCGAGGCCGGCCCGGTGCTCAACGCCGCCCTGGATGCGGGGATCAATTTCATCGATACCGCCCGCGCCTATACCGACAGCGAGGAGAAGATCGGCCTGCACGTTTCGTCCCGCCGGCGGGAGTTTTACCTGGCGAGCAAGAGCATGGCCCGCGACCGCGCCGGGATGGCCAGGGATGTCGATATCAGCCTGGACAAGATGAAAACGGATTATATCGATCTTTATCAGATCCACAATGTGAAGACCCGCAAGGATTTCGACGTCGTGTTCGCGCCCGGCGGGGCGCTGGAAGCGCTGAAGGAGGCCAAGCAGGCCGGGAAGATCGGCCATATCGGCATCACCGGCCACAGCTTCGAGCTGCTGACCGAGGCGCTGCGGACCGGCGAGTTTGCGACGGTGCAGGCGCCGTTCAATTTTGTCGAGACGAAGGCCGAGGAGGCGCTCTTTCCCCTGGCGCGCAAGGAGAATATCGGCATTATCGTGATGAAGCCGCTGGGCGGCGGCCAGATCGACAACCCCGACCTGGCGCTGCGGTTTATCCTGGAGCATGGCGTCACGACAGCCATCCCGGGGATGGACGAGGTGAAGCATGTCGAGGAGAATCTGGCGGCGTTGAAAAATTTCCGGCCGCTATCGGCGGCGGAGCGCGAGGAAATGAAAAAACTGGCGGCCGAGATCGGCGCCAATTTCTGCCGCCGCTGCGGCTATTGCCTGCCGTGCACGGTCGGCATCGACATCCCGACGATGTTCATTTTCCATCTTCAGTACACCCGCTATAATATGAAGACCGCCATTCCCGGCCGCTACGCGGCGATGCCGGTGAAGGCGTCGGCCTGCACGGAGTGCGGGGCGTGCGAAAAGCGCTGTCCGTACGATCTGCCTATCCGCGAACGGCTGAAGAAGGTGGCGGCGGATCTGGGCTGACACCCGACGGGTCCCCGGAGGTTTCGCCCGCTTGTTCGCCGGGCGCGGTTTCGGCGGCGGGAACGGGTTCGAGCCGCACGGCGACGCCGCCCAGGACGGGCGCCAGCAGGTTGAAGACGGCGGCGGCGGCCGCGGCGGCCGCGCCGGCGACGAGGCCGCAGGCCAGCCCGAGGAAGGCGCCGCCGAAGACGCCGACCGCCGAGCGCTCGACGAGGCCGAGGAGGATGCCGCCG
Source organism: Selenomonadales bacterium (assembly GCA_029976065.1). GTDB lineage: Bacteria > Bacillota > Negativicutes > Sporomusales > UBA7701 > Anaeroselena. Next base: position 153,862 of record JARKNV010000079.1, on the reverse strand, counting down.
GCGCCTCCGATGGCGGCGCCGGACGCGAAGGCCATTTTGAAGACGGCGCCGCAGTGCAGCCGCGTGAGCGTATAGTTGTACACTGCTATCACCCCTTGCTTTGAAGGAGGTATTTACATGGCCGCAAAAGTATTCGACATCGCCGTGGTCGGCGGCGGGCCGGCCGGCCTGTCGGCCGCGCTGACGGGGCGCATCCGCAATAAGGACGTGGCTCTGTTCGAGCATCTCGATTTCAGCCAGAAGCTGCAGAAGGCCCATTTGGTGGACAATTATCCCGGCCTGCCCCAGGTGACGGGCAAGGGGCTGATCCAGCAGTTGTCCGCCCATTGCCTGGCCCATGAGCCCGTTTTAATCAAGGAGAAGGTTCTCAATATTTATCCCGGCGAGGTTTTTACGCTGCTGACGCCGGCGGCGACTTACGAGGCGAAGGCGGTCGTCCTGGCCACCGGGGTGGTGGCGACGGTGCTGTTCGCCGGCGAGAAGGATTTTCTCGGCCGGGGCGTGAGCTATTGCGCGACGTGCGACGCGATGTTCTATAAGGATAAGAACGTGGCGGTGATTTCGTATACGGAGGAGGGCGAGCACGAGGCGAAGTACCTCGGCGAGCTGTGCCGCCAGGTTTACTATCTGCCGCAGTATAAGGGCGAGCTGCCGCGCTTTCTGGACAATGTCAAGGTGGTGGGCGACAAGCCGCGGGCGATCAAGGGCGACAGCCAGGTGGAGGAGCTGGCGACCGAGCAAGGCTCCCTGTCCGTGGACGGCGTTTTTATCCTCCGCCAGTCGGACCCGGTGGAGAATGTCCTGCCCGGCCTGGAGCTGGACGGCGAGGTCATCAGGGTGAACCGGGATATGTCGACGAATATCCCCGGGGTGTTCGCGGCCGGCGACTGCACCGGCAAGCCGTGGCAGATCGCCAAGGCGACCGGCGAGGGGCTGGTGGCGGTGCTCAGCGCCATCGGCTATCTCGAAACGAAAGCCAGGCAAGCCGCACCGTGAACCACAGCGTGGCGTAGCCGAACACCGGGAAAAGGTATTTTATGAGGTTGGCAAAACCGAATTGGCCGCAGATTACGGCGGCGACGGCTACCATTACGGCGGTGACGGCCGGGTGGAGGCCCGTCGCCGCCGCCGTTTTGCCGGCGCAGCCGTAGAGGCTGGCGAGGGCGGTGGTGTACATGGCGGCGAGCAGGATGGCGGCGTAGGCGAGGCGGGCGAGGGGATGCTGCTGGCTGGCGATCTGGAGGATGGGGACTTCGTAGGCGAGGCTGTCGGGGTGGTGGATGAGGATTACGAGGGTGAGGAAGACGGCGAGGCCGCCGAGGATGAGGCCGCCAAGCACTCCGCCGCCGGCGCGGCTGGCGTAGTGGGGCACGGCGCCGCCGAGCGGCACGAGGACGGTGGCGGCGACCATAAGGTTGTAGGAGACGTAGATGAGGGTGGCCAGCAGCCAGTGGGGCGCCGACTGGCTGGCGGGCGAGGGCGGCGCGGCGAGGAGGCCGGGCTGGAAGGCGTGGTAGGCGAGGGAGTAAAGGCCGACGGCGGCGATGCAGGCGACGAGGAGCGGGGCAATGGCGAGATTGGCGACGGCGACGCCGCGGATGCCGCCGAGGACGGTGACGGCGACGACCGCGCCGGCGGCCGCCAGGACGAGGGAATACGGCAGGCCGAGGCTGTCGCGGCCGACGGTGGCGATGCCGGCGAACATGACGGCGAGCATGACGAACAGGAACAGGGCGGTGAGGGCGTCGAGGACGAGGGCGGCGCGGTGGCCGCAGACGTGGTAGATGGCCTGGTGGTAGGCGGTGGCGCGCAGGCGGTAGCCGATTTCGAGCAGGCGGCCGCCGAGCCAGGCAAAGAGGACGGTGGCGACGGCGATGCCCGCCAGGCCGGTTTGGCCGAAGCTGGCGAAGAATTGGACGATTTCCTGGCCGGAGGCGAACCCGGCGCCGATGACGGTGCCGGCGTACGTGGCACCGACGCGGATGGCGTCGCCCAGCGATCTCGAACAGCGCACGGCCCTCCCCCCTCCCCTTTTGCTAAATGATATGAGGGGAAGGGCGCATTTTGACGTGGATTTTTCTGGTATTGCCGCGCGGCGCGGTGCCCGGGCTGGTTTGCCCGGGTCCATTCACAGCCTCCGGGATAAACGACTTGGTGGCCGCTTATTATAAGATCCTGGACTTTGGCTGATAATAAACAGATATCGCTTTAGCTGCTGACGAGGAGACTAATGGACAATACAGCCTTGCTGCTGGCCCGCATCCAGTTCGGGGTGACGCTGACCTACCACTTTTTGTTCGTGGCGCTGACCCTCGGGCTATCAGTCCTGATCGCCATGATGGAGACGTTGTACGTCCGTACCGGCGACCAGCTTTATAAGGCCATGGCCAGGTTCTGGGGCCAGCTTTTTTTGATCAATTACGCGGTCGCTATCGTTACCGGCCTGGTCAACGAATTTCAGTTCGGCATGAACTGGGCGGAATATTCCCGGTTCGTGGGCAGCGTCTTCGGGCCGCCGCTCGCTTTCGAGGCGCTGACCGCCTTTTTCGTGGAATCGGTCGCCATCGGCATATGGGTTTACGGCTGGGACAAGCTTTCCCGGCGCGCTCATCTCGCCGCCATCTGGCTGGTGGCGCTGGCCGCCAATTATTCGGCGTTCTGGATTCTGTCCGCCAACTCTTTCATGCAGCATCCAGCGGGATTCGCCTTCCGAAACGGACGGCTGGAATTGGCCGACCTCGGGGCCCTGATAAACAATCCGTATCTGGCTTATCAATACTCCCATACCGTTTTGTCCGGATTGGTGACAGCCGGCTTTTTTATTATGGCGGTGAGCGCCTATTACCTGCTGCGCGGAAAATATCCCGCTATATTCCGGCGCTCTTTCGGCATCGGGCTGAGGTGGGCGCTTGTCGCCACCGTCCTCGTGGTCGGCACCGGGCATTTTTACAACCAATATATCGCCAGAGTTCAGCCGATGAAGATGGCCGCTTCGGAGGCGCTGTGGGAAAGCGCCGTGCCGGCGCCGTTCGTCGTCTTCGCCCTTATCGACGAGGACAAGCGGCAAAACAGTTATCAGGTAACGCTGCCGGCGGGGCTGTCCGTCCTGGCCTACAACGCGGTAAATACGCCGGTCAGCGGGATGAACGACCTGGAGCGGGAGTTCGTGGCCCGGTTTGGCCACGGTGATTATATACCGCCGGTGACGCTGCTTTTCTGGAGTTTTCGCGGTATGGTGGCCATCGGCCTGTGGCTGCTCGTGCTTGCGGCGCTGTCGGCCTGGTATTGGCGGAAAAACGAAATAGAGGCGCATCCGCCTCTTTTGCAAGCGATCATGTGGAGTTTGCCGCTGCCGTACGCAGCCGTTACCGCGGGCTGGCTGATGGCCGAGGCGGGGCGGCAGCCGTGGCTTGTTTACGGTTTGCTGCTGACCGAGGAAGGCGTTTCCAAGGTGGTGCCGGCGGCGAGCGTATGGGCTTCGTTGCTCACGTACGCGGGGATATACGCCGGCGTGGCCCTGGCGGCGCTTTTCATCGCCCGCAAGGTCATCCGCTCCGGGCCTGGCGAGTAACGAAAGACGGGGGACATGATGGACGATAATACGGTCTGCTTTCTGTTGTTCGGCGTGCTGTTCATCGGTTTTTTGCTGCTGGAGGGCTTCGACTACGGCGCCGGTATGCTGCTGCCGTACCTCGGGAGAACGGATGCGGAGCGCCGGGCCATAATCAGGACAATGGCACCGGTATGGGAGGGCAACGAGGTGTGGCTGATCGCGGCCGGAGCTTTCCTGTTCGCCGGTTTTCCGGACGCCTACGCCACGCTGTTTTCCGGCATGTACCTGGCGCTGCTGCTGATTCTGGCGCCGCTCATCCTGCGCGGGGTGGCGTTCGAGTTCCGCGATAAGGACGCGCGGGCGGGGTGGCGGAATTTCTGGGATTGGGCGCTGTTCACGGGCAGCCTCCTCCCCGCCGTGCTGTGGGGCGTCGCCGTCGGCAATCTGCTGAAAGGGTTGCCGATCGACGCCCGGCTGGAATATGCCGGCACCTTTGGGGATTTGCTGAGCCCGTACTCTCTCGTCAGCGGCCTCCTGTTCGCGCTGCTCTTCCTGCTCCACGGCGCTGCGTATTTGACAATGAAACTGGACGGAGAGATAGTGGCCAGAACGCGGCGGCTCGGCATGGCGCTGGCCGGATATGTTTTGTTGGCCGCCTTGCTGTTTGCCGTATTCACATATGTTGTCGCCGGCCTCAAATTCGCCACAGGCGCTGCCTTGCTCCTGGCGGTTCTGGCAATATCCGCGGCGAGTTGCCGCCTGGGTGACCGGCATTACTTCCAGAGCTTTATCTTTAGCGGCATGGCTGTTGTCGCTGCCGGCGGCGCGGTATTCGCCGGGCTTTATCCCCGGCTCGTCGTTTCCAGTCTGAACCCGGCGTGGAGCCTGACTATTTATAATTCAGCCTCGAACCCGCTGACGCTCGAGGTTATGAGCATTACCACGGCGGTGGTCTTCCCGGCCATCCTGGCTTTCGAGGGCTGGAAATATTACGTTTTCCGGCAGGTAATCAGCCCCGCCGGGCTGGAGTGCGAGCCGCCGGGCGCCGCTTTAGCCAACAGAAGCCAGGAGCTGAGAGAGCAGTTGAGGCGCGCGCGCTGCCTCGCCGATGTGATGAGCTGCGTCATCCGCGCTCTGCGCAGCCACGACGGCAGGGTGATCAACCGGCTGAAGCACCGGCATAAGGTGTTGCTCCTCGGGAAGAGGACGGAAAAAACCGAACCGGGCGAGTAAGGCGGCCAAGAGCGATGCTCCGGTTTGGGCCGGAGCATTGGCGAGCTAACTATAGTTTTGGCGCTCAATGGGCGGACGCAAGCTTAGCGGTCTTTGCGCCTTTCCTGGCGACGGGGTTCGTATATGGCGAGCAGGTCGGGCTTTTCGGGCGAGGCCAGTTCGCAGCCGGGGGCGAGTTCGCGGCATTTTTCGACGGCGGCTTTGAGGTCGTAGAAGACTTCCCATTTGGCTTTGACGAGGTCGGAGCCGGTGAGCCGCAGGAGATAGGCCGGGTGGTAGGTGGCGATGGCCGGGATGCCGTACTTGGTTCCGAACCAGCGGCCGCGGTCTTTGGTGATGCGGGCGTCGGGGCCCAGGAGGTATTTGAGGGCGACGCTGCCGAGGGCGACGATGACTTGGGGCCTGACGAAGGCGAGTTCTTCGTCGAGCCAGTTGAGGGCGCAGACGCGGCCCTCTTCCACGGTGGGGGTGCGGTTGCCTTTGGGGCGGCATTTTATGACGTTGGTGACGTATATCCGGTCGCGGGTGACGCCGACGCTGCCGAGGGCTTTGTCGAGGAGCTGGCCGGAGGGGCCGACGAGCGGGACGCCGTATTCGTCCTCGACGCCGCCCGGTCCTTCGCCGACGATGGCGAGGGGGGCGTCGACGGCGCCGTTGCAGGAGGTCGGGCCGATGGCGTCGCGGCGGAGGGGGCAGCGGTCGCACGCCAGCAGGGCTTGTTCGAGTTCGGCGTGTGTGTTGAAGGTTGATAACACTTCATATCACCTCGCTGGCTATTTTCGCGCCGCGGCGGGCAAAATCCTCCGTGACCGCCCGGCGCTTGACTGGCCAGGCGGTCGAAGGTAAAATTAAGTAGTAGGCATCGGGCGGCTTCCGGCCTGGCCGGCGGCTTGCCCCGGACGCGTATAGTGCGGCTGCCGGCCGCATACAATAACGGGCAGACACTAAGGAGGATCCTATATGCTTGACAGCAAATTCGTGCGCGAAAACCCCGACAAGGTTGCCGCCGCCCTGAAGAACCGCGGGCTTGATCTCAGCCTCGACGAGTTCCTGGCCCTGGAGAAGCAGCGGCGGGAGCTGCTCGCCGAGGTGGAGGCCCTGAAAAGCAATCGCAATACCGTCAGCCAGGAGATCAGCCGCCTGAAGAAGACCGGCGCCGCCGCGGACGAGATGATCGCCGAGATGCGGGCGGTGGGCGACCGGATCGCGCTCCTCGACAACAAGGTCAAGGAGACGGAGGGCGGCCTTGAGGCGATATTGATGAATATCCCCAATGTTCCGCACGAATCGGTGCCGGTGGGCGCGGACGAGACCGCCAACCCCGAGATCCGCCGCTGGGGCACGCCGCCGGCCTTCGCTTTCGAGCCCAAGGCCCACTGGGATATCGGCGAACAGCTCGGCATCCTCGATTTCGAACGCGGCCGCAAGGTTACCGGCACCCGCTTCCTCTTCTACCGCGGCCTGGGCTCGCGCCTCGAGCGGTCGCTGATCAGCTTCATGCTCGATCTCCATACCCGCGAACATGGCTATATCGAGTTTTTCCCGCCGTTCATGGTGAACGGCGACAGCATGGTCGGCACCGGCCAGTTGCCCAAGTTCGCCCAGGATATGTTCAAGCTGGAGGGCCTCGATTACTACCTCATCCCGACCGCCGAGGTGCCGGTGACCAATTACCACCGCCAGGAGATCCTCGACGCCCGGGATCTGCCGCTGAAATATACCGCGTACAGCGCCTGTTTCCGGGCCGAGGCGGGCGCGGCCGGGCGCGACACCCGCGGCCTGATCCGCGTGCATCAGTTCAACAAGGTGGAGCTGGTGAAGTTCAGCCTGCCGGAGAATTCGTACGCCGAGCTCGAGTCGCTGACGGCCAACGCGGAGAAGGTGCTGCAGCTGCTTGGGCTGCCGTACCGCGTGGTGCTGCTGTGCAGCGGCGATATGGGCTTTTCGTCGGCGAAGACGTACGATTTGGAGGTCTGGCTGCCGAGTTTCAACCGTTACCGGGAGATTTCGTCCTGCTCGAATTTCGAGGATTTCCAGGCCCGGCGGGCCGATATCAAGTTCCGCCGCGACGCCAAGGCCAAGCCGGAGTTCGTCCACACCCTCAACGGTTCGGGGGTGGCGATCGGCCGCACGGTGGCGGCGATTCTCGAGAATTATCAGCAGGCTGACGGTTCGGTGGTCGTTCCCGAGGCTCTGCGGCCGTATATGGGCGTCGATGTTATAAAGGCTTGACAGCGTTGCCGGCATAACATACAATTTAGGGGAACAAAACCGCATATTTCGGGGAAGGTGCCTTACGGCTTAATAGGGAAGCTTGGTGCAATGCCAACACGGTCCCGCCGCTGTAATGGGGAGCCAGCCTGCACGATTCGCCACTGGGTCGGCCTGCCGCCCCGGGAAGGCGCAGGCGCGCGATGATCCTGAGTCAGAAGAACTGCCTTGCCGACAATCACCGCTATAACCCACGAGCGATGGGGAGGGGATTTTGACGGCTTGAAGGCAAAATCTCTACCCCTGGCAGGGGTAGAGATTTTTTGTTGCAAAGGAAGGTTGGATCGATGGGTATGAAAATTCTGGCTGTGGGCGCGCTGCTGCTGGCGTCGCCGGCGACGGCCGCGGCGATGCATATTATGGAGGGGTTCCTGCCGAAGGAGCACGCGCTCGCCTGGCTGGGGGCGGTGCTGCCGTTCGTTGTTTACGGGGTTTACAGGATCAACCGGGTGCTTGCCCGCTACCCGGAGCGGAAGATGCTTCTCGGTCTGGCGGCGGCGTTCATTTTCGTCCTGTCCGCCCTGAAGGTTCCGTCGGTGGCCGGCTCGAGTTCCCACCCGACCGGCGTCGGCCTGGGCGCCATTCTTTTCGGCCCGGCTGTTTCCAGTGTGCTGAGCGGCATTGTGCTGCTTTTCCAGGCTTTCCTGCTTGCCCACGGCGGCCTGACGACCTGGGGGGCGAATACTTTCGCGATGGGGGTCGCCGGGTCGTTCGCCGCCTGGGGGACTTTTCGCCTGGCGCTGGCGCTGGGCTGCCCGGAAAGGCTGGCGGTGTTCACGGCCGCCCTGCTCGGCGACTGGCTGACTTACGCGGTGACCGCCGGCCAGTTGGCGCTGGCTTTCCCTGATCCGGTGGGCGGGTTCGCGGCCGCTTACGCGAAGTTCATCGGCATTTTCGCTTTTACCCAGCTGCCGCTGGCGGTGGGCGAGGGCCTTATCAGCGTGGTGGTTTACAGCGCGCTGCTGCGTTATGGCGAGCAGGGGATCATCCCCGTGTGGTGGAAGGGGACCGAGCCGGCCGGCCGCTGAGAAGACCGCCAGCCGAAGGAGCATGACTATTGCGGGAAGGGGCGTTGCCCATGAGAATCGGACGCATCGTTTTGTACATAATTTTGGCGGCGGCTTTTGTGCTGGCGCCGGTCGTAATCAGCGGCGAGTTCGCCGGCACGGACGACCAGGCGACCGACGCCATCGGCCAGCTCAGGCCGGATTATAAGCCGTGGGCCGCTGTGCCGTGGGAGCCTTCGGAGGCGGCCGAGCCGTGGCTGTTCGCGCTGCAGGCCGCGCTGGGGGTGGGCTTTATCGCTTATTTCGCCTACCGCCACCGCCGCCGCCCGGCCGGCTGATATGCTGTATCTCGACTACCTCGCGTATAACAACGCGTTTAGCAAGGTGAGCATCGGCGAGAAGCTGCTGCTTGGCGGCGGCTCGCTCGTGCTGGCGCTCGCCCTGCCCCGCCCCGCCGCGCTGGCCGCGGTTTTCGTGGCGATGCACGCGGTGATGCTGGCGGCCCACATCCCGGCGGGATATATCGCACGGCTGTGGCTGGCGCCGGGGGCTTTTCTGGCCGCCGGGCTGGCGGGCGCGACCGTGAGCGTGGCCGGCGGGCCGTTCGCGGCGGTGGCGTCTTTCCAGGCGGGAGGGGTTTATGTGGGCGTTACGGCGGCCGGACTGGCGACGGCGGGCGAGCTGCTGCTGCGCAGCCTGGCGGCGGTGTCCTGCCTGCTGATGCTGGCGACGACGACGCCGGCGGCTTATGCGACCGCCTGGCTGGCCAGGTTCCCCGGCCTCCGGGGGGTGAGCGAGATCGCCCTGCTGACCTACCGCTTTATTTTCGTATTTCTGGCCGCCGCCGGGCAGATTTACACCGCCCAGCAGTCCCGGCTGGGCTACGCGGGCCCGCGGCGGTCGCTGAATTCGCTGGCGCTGCTGGCGGCGAGCGTGGGCCGCAAGGCTTTCTTGACCGCGAACGAGCTTGGCGTTGCCCTGGCGGCCCGCAATTACCAGGGCCGCCTGACCCATTATTACCCGCCCCAGACGGCGAGCCCCGCCCGGCTGGCCGCGATCATTTGCCTGCTGGCCGTATTGGCCGGCGCGGGGGTACTGTAGCGGGACCTGATCTGCCGGGCCTTTTTAAGCAGGCCTATTGTATTTGCTGGAGGCTCCTATGACCGCGCCTTTGATTGCCGCCGACAACATCACTTTCCGCTACCGCCCCGGCAACCTGGCCCTGGACGGCGCGTCGCTCGCCATCCCGGCCGGCAGCCGCGTGGCTTTGGTCGGCCCGAACGGCGCCGGCAAGTCGACCCTGTTCCTGCATATCAACGCGATTCTGCGCCCGCTGGCGGGTGAGCTTCGCTACCAGGGGCGGCCGTACCGCTACGGCGGCGATTTCTTGTCGGCGCTGCGCCAGAAGGTCGGCCTGGTTTTCCAGGACCCCGATACCCAGTTATTCGCCGGCAATGTGCTCGATGACGTGGTTTTTGGCCCGATGAATCTGGGGCTGGCCGCAGGCGAGGCGGTGCGGCGGGCCGAGGCCGCGCTGGACGCGGTGGGCATGCTGGAGCACCGGGGGTCGCCGGTCCATTTCCTCAGCCAGGGCCAGAAGAAACGGGTGGCGATCGCGGGCGTGCTGGCGATGGAGCCCGACGCGCTGGTGATGGACGAACCGACCGCCGCTCTCGATTACCCGGGGCTGACCAGCCTGAAGGATACGCTGGCGATGCTCCACGCCGCCGGCAAGACGCTGGTGGTGGCCACCCACGATGTGGACTGGGCGTGGACGTGGGCCGACATTGTGTATGTGCTGGCGGGCGGCAAAACGGTTGCCGCCGGCCCCCCCGCCGAGATTCTCGCCCGTCCCGACCACGCCGCTCTCGGGTTCGCCCGTCCCGTTCTCGCGGAGTTGTCCGCGGCGCTGGGTAAAGAGGGGGCTTTTCCCGGGGACGCTGCGCCCCGCACTTGCGCCGAGCTGCTGGCGCTGCTGAGGAAGAAATAACGACGACGAGAAACGCCGCCCGGCCGGGCGGCGTTTTTGTCTGTTGTCAGCGGCGGATCATTCTTCCTCTGAGCGTATACGGCTGCCAGAATTCGGGGTGGAAGAGGACGAGGAAGGTGAAGAGCTCAAGGCGGCCAAGCAGCATGTCGGCGGTGAGGACCGCCTTGGCGAACGGGTGGAGGTCGCAGTAGGTTGTCGTGGGGCCGACGGTGCCGAACCCCGGGCCGACGTTGCCGAGGGTGGCGGCGACCGCCCCGATGGCGTCGAACGGCTCTAGCCCGGTGGCGGTGACCAGCAGGAGGGAGACGAAGAAGATGAGGATGTAGAGGAAAAAGAACTGCAGAACCATGTGGAGGACGGCCGGGTCGACGGGTTTCTGGTCGATTTTGAGCGAGGACACCAGCCGGGGGTGGACGGCGTGCAGGAGCGACAGGGCAGCATCCTTCATGAGGATGAGCAGGCGGACGACTTTGATGCCGCCGGCGGTCGAGCCGGCGCAGCCGCCGATGAACATCAGCATCAGGAGGATGATTTTGGTCGCCGGCGGCCACTGGTCGAAATCGGCGGTGACGAAGCCGGTGGTCGTTATGATCGATGAGACGGTGAACAGCGCGTCGCGGAGGCCGGTGGCGGGATCGATGCCGGAGCCCCAGTACAGGAGGGCGGCGATGGATAGGGTGGAGGCCAGGACGATGCCGAGGTAAAGCCGGAATTCGCGGTCGCGGAGGATCTTGCCGAGCCCTTTGCGCCAGCCCAGGTAGTAGAGGCCGAAGTTGCCGCCGGCGAGGAGCATGAAGAAGACGATGATGAGTTCGATGGCAAGGTTGTCGTAGTACTTGATGCTGGCGTTTTTGGTGGAGAAGCCGCCGGTGGCCATGGTGGCGAAGGTGTGGTTGACGGCGTCGAACAGGTCCATGCCGGCGAGCCACAGGAGGACGATCTGGATGGCTGTGAACAGTACGTACATCTGCCATAGTTTGACCGCCATGGTGCGGATGCGGGGCAGCACCCGGTCGACCGTCGGCCCCGGGGATTCGGCGCGGAAGAGGTTGACGGCGTCGGCGCCGACGTTGGTGAGGAAGACGAGGAAGAGGACGATGATGCCCATGCCGCCCAGCCAGTGGGTCATGCTGCGCCACAGCAGCAGGCTGCGGGGCAGGATTTCGACGTCGGCAATGATGCTGGCCCCGGTGGTGGTGAGGCCGGAGCCTGTTTCGAAAACGGCGTCGAGATAGGTGGGCACCCAGCCGGAAAACCAGTAGGGCAGCGCGCCGAGGAAGCTGGCGAACACCCATGCGCCGGCGACGATCAGGTAGCCTTCGTGGACGCCGATACGCCCGGGCTCTTCGCCGCCGTAGAAGAGCAGCGCCCCGAGGCCGGCGGTCACGCAGGCGGACAAGATGAAGGCGGTGTAGACGGTTTCGCGGGTAAGCAATGCATAGCAGAGGGGGACGAGCATGAAGAGGGCGTATGCGCTCAGTATCCTCCCCAGCAGGCGGGCAACGATCCGTATTCCCATGGTTGCTTTTAACCCTTGCTTTCTACGAAGTCGAGAATTTTGGCGGCGTTGTCCGGCAGGGTGAAGAGAACGATCTTGTCGCCGGCTTCAAGCACGCTTTTGCCGTTGGGGATGAAGGTGCTGCCGTTCCTGACGACCGCGCCGACCAGCACCTGGCGGGGGAATTTGACGTCGCGGAGCGGCTTGCCGATGACGGGGCTGCCTGTGCGCACGTCGACCTCGATGGCTTCGGCTTTGGCGCCCTCGAGGAGGGTGAGGGCGACGACTTCTTCGCGCCGCACCTGCCGAAGGATGGCGCCCGCGGTGAGGAGGCGGGGCGAGAAGACGACGTCGACGCCGACCTGCTCCATCAGGGGGATGAATTCCGGCCGGCCGACGCGGGCGAAGGTTTTCTGGGCGCCGAGGTTCTTGGCCATGAGGGCGACGAGGAGATTGAGCTTGTCGTCGTCGGTGAGGCAGACGACGGCGTCGAAGTCGCCGATGCCTTCCTCGGCGAGCAGGTCGGCGTCGGTGCCGTCGCCGCAGATGACGAGGGTGTCATTGACGGCTTTGGCGAGTTCTTCGCAGCGGCGGCGGTCCTTTTCGACCACCTTGACGGTGTAGCCGCCTTTTTCCATGAGGATCGCCAGGTTGCGGCCGATGCGGCCGGCGCCGATGATGAGGATGCGTTCCACCCGCGACCGCGTCTGGTCGAAGTGCGGCTCCATGCGGCAGATGGCGTCCTTTTCGCCGAGGAAGAAGACGCTGTCGTTGTCCTCGATGGCGTCGCGGCCGCTGGGGATGATCATTTTGGCTTTGCGGAGGATGCCGGCGATGAGAACGTTGTCGGGCAGGGGCAGGTCCTTGAGCGGCACGCCGCTGAACGGCGAGTTCTGGCGGACTTTGACTTCGAGGAGGCGCACCTTGCCGCCGGCGAAGTCCTCGACGTCGAGAGCGGCGGGGGTTTTGAGGATCTGGCTGATTTCAACGGCCGTCACCATTTCGGGGTTGATGAGCAGGTCGATCCCGAGCGTCCGGCCGAACTGCTGGCAGTCTTCCTCGAGATACTCGGTGTTGCGCACCCTGGCGATGACCTTGGGCACGCCGTGCTGCTTGGCGGCGACGCAGGCGATCATGTTGACTTCGTCGCTGTCGGTGACGGCAATCATCAGGCCGACGTCGCCGAGGCCGATTTCGGAGAGAACCCGGGGGCTGGCGCCGTTGCCGGCGATTGTCATAACGTCAAGATGATGCTCGACGATCGAGCGCCGCTCGTCGTCCTGCTCGATGACAATTACGTCGTGATTTTCCTGGGTGAGTTTCTGGGCCAGCGTATACCCGACCTTGCCGGCGCCGACGATTACGATTTTCATCATTCACCTCTATGATTTAGCGACAAAATAGCAATGTATTATTCTACCTGCTCCCCTAAAAACCTTTATTGTCGTGGAAGATGCTGTAACCTGCGCACAGTTTTTCATCTGGCGGACCTTGGGGCTGCTTTATAGTATTCCCGATTGCGCCGCCCGCCGTTCGTTAAGCCGGAGCAGTTCGCTGACGGTGACCAGTTCGTATCCGTCGGCCCGCAGGCGGTCGATTATGATTTCCAGGGCTCTGGCGGTCGGCAGCGGGTATTGACCGTCATGGAGGAGGACGATGCTGCCGGGCGCCGCTCTTTTCAGGACGGCGGCCACGACGTTGGCGACCGGCGGGCGGGCCCAGTCGTGGGGATCGATGTCCCACAGGACGAGGGTGTAGCCCCGTTCGCGGGCGGCGGCGACCACGCCGTCGCCATACAGGCCGCCGGGGGGACGGAAGAGGGACAGCCGGCCGGCGGCAGCGCGTCCGAGGGCTTTTTCGGCGGCGGCGAGTTCGGCGGCGACCTCCTTTTTGGCCAGTTTGGCGAGCGAGGCGTGATGGTAGCCGTGGACGGCGATCTCGTGCCCGTCGGCTTCTTCCCGGGCGACGAGCTCGGGGTTCCGGACGGCGTTTTCGCCCAGGACGAAGAAGGTTGCCCTAACTTGCTTGTCTTTCAAGACCGCCAGTATTTCCGGGGTCGTTTTGTAATGCGGCCCGTCGTCGATGGTGAGGGCGATGACTTTGGCCGACGTCGGTACGTGGGTGACGGCGCGTGTGTCCTGCCACAGGGCGGGCTGGGTGCCGGCGACCGCCATGGCGGCAAGGACCATGGCCGGCAATACCAGGCGGGCCGTTTTCAATTTCGCCACCTCCCGGCATGAGTGTCTTCCCTGGAAGATATGCCGCCAGGCCAGCGGTTATGCCGGCGGGAGCTTTTGCGTAGCCAACCGGCCCGGGCGGCGACGGGCGGCGGGTTCCGGAATTTGCCGGCGAAAAGGCGGCGGGCGGTCCGGTGAGGACCGCCCGCCGCTTTCGGCCTGGCATCAGGGGGTGCCGCTGTAGGGAGTGACCCGGTTCCGCCCGCCGGTTTTGCTGGCGTAGAGGGCGCTGTCCGCCCGGCGCAGCAGTTCTTCGGGGGCGGCGCCGGCGCTCCACTCGGCGGCGCCGAGGCTTACGGTGATCCGGAAGGGCGCGCCGTCCTCGGCCCTGACGTCCATGGCCTGAACGGCGAGGCGCAGGCGTTCGGCGACGACGAGGGCCCCGGCGAGTCCGGTTTCGGGCAGGATGACGGCAAATTCCTCGCCGCCGAGGCGGGCGGCGGTGTCGATTTCCCGCACAGCGGCGGCGATTGTCCGTGCGAGGGCGATGATGACTTTGTCGCCGACGTTGTGGCCGTAGGTGTCGTTGACGCGCTTGAAGTGGTCGATGTCGAGCATGAGGAGGGCGAAGGGCTTGCCGCTGCGGCGCGAGCGCTCAATTTCGCCGCGGAGGACGTCCATGAAGCGGCGGCGGTTGGCGAGCCCGGACAGCGGATCGGTGACGGCGAGGCGGGCCAGTTCTTCGCTGAGGCGGACGGTTTTGAGGAAATAGTACCCGGCGAGCAGCAACAGGCCCAGACCGGCGATTTCGAAGGGCATGTCGCCGAGGACGGAGAGCCCGAGGCGTCGTTTGTCGACGATGAACAGCACCCGCCAGGGGGCGGCCCCGAGGTCGAGCGCGGCGACGTACGAGTCGCCGACAGCCGCGAAGCCTCCGGGGGGAAGCGCCAGGAGGCGGTTGGCCTCCGGCCGGAGGGCCGGCGGCAGGGCGTTCTCGATGGTGGCGATTTTATTGTCCGATGATTTGACGAGGGTGGGATGGGCGAGCAGTTGGCCGGCTTCGTTGACGATGAAGGGGGTGCCGATCGCCAGTTCCTCGCCGTTGAGGTAGGTGATGAGGGTGTCGACGGTGAAGTCGAAGCCGACGATGCCGCGGAACCTGCCCTGGCGGTCATAGACCGGGTTGACGACCGAGCACATCAGCCCTTTGCCGGCGCTGTCGGCGTAGAGGTCGCTCCAGTAGCAGCCGCGGGCGGGGTTGCGGTCCGGGGCGGCGTTGGCGACGATGTCCCGGTCTAGCAGGGCGTCCGACCAATAGACGCTGCCTTGTTCGTAGGGGTAAATCGCCAGTATTTTATTGAGCGAGTAGTAGTAGACCCAGGTGACGTTGCCGAGGTTGTTTTTGACGGCGGCGAACAGGGGTGTTTGCCCGGCGGCGGCCGCCAGTTCGGCGGCCCGTTCGCCGTCCGGCGCCGGCAGGGGGGCGGCGAGGGTTATGTTGCTGGCCGGACCGCCGGGCGACGAAGCCGGCGTCGGCCCGGCGAAGGCGGATCGCCCCGGGACGGGCCGGAGCCAGCCGTCCGCCGGCGGACGGGGCCGCGGGGCGGGATCGCTGAGTTCCTGCTCAAGGCCGACCCTGAGCAGGGCGAGCTGGGCGGTGGCCGAGGAGAGGGTGGCCTTCAAGGCGATCTGGGAGTCGACCAGCTGCGCTTCGGCGACGAGCAGCGTTCTGTCGACCCGCGCCGCCCACAGCTGGCAAAAGCCGACGGCGGCCAGGAGCGCCAGGGCGGCGATAAGCAGCCGCTGCGGGCTGAACAGCCCGGCGGGGCTTGCTGTCGGCAACCGCCTTGTTGTCGTCGGCCTGGCCGGCAAGTTCATGGACCATGCCCCTCCCCTGTTGCGTTTTACGCGCCAGTAATGACTTACAGCAATATCTTACCATTTTTTGCGCGAAAGGGACACGGGGGGCGGCAAATCCTTGCCGCCAGAGACAAAAAAGGCGATCTTTCGATCGCCTTTTTGCGTCAGCTTTCGTATAGCGACTGGTATCTGTAGAGGGAATCCCGCAGGGCGACGATTTTGGCCATGCCTGCGGGACCGTCGGCCAGGACGCGCAGGGCGGCGGTCTCGCCGGCCAGTTCGCCGGGCGTTTTGCCCGGCAGGGCGCGGACCGCTTCCGTCACTCCGGCGCCTGCCAGTGCTTCGCTTTCTTCCCGGCCGGCGAAGACGGCTTCGAGGGCTGCGATCAGCGTGAGGGTCGCACCCGCGTCGAGCGCGGCCTTGCTCATGAGGTCGGCGTATATCGGGTCTGCCGGACAGGCGGCATTTTTAGTCATTATAATCCTCTCCCGTTTCGATTATCCGGGCCCGCAGCGGCTGTTACGCCAGGGTCGCCATCGTGCCCTGAGCCCAATCGGTATTCGTTTCTCCCAGACGGTCGTCAAGCAGCTTGGCTTCGATCTTGTACATCACGTTCACCAGTTCCGCCAGGTCGGCGAGAACTTCGCGGGGCGCCTGCCGTTCTATCCGGCTGTAGGCCTGCTCGGCCTCGGCTTTCAAACGCCAGTATTCTTTCTTGGGGAGAATTTCCATGAGGCGGCTGTCGATCAATTCTCTAGACATAGGTCATACCTCCGTTCAGGTCTTTGCGGCGATTTTAAGCCACCGGCGCCTTGCTGACATATGCGTAGGACATGTACTCTTCCCGCAGCCTGTCTTCAATGAGGCGCATTTCCACCTCCCGCAGGATTACCAGCAGGTCGAGCACATCCCGGAGCACTTTTTCGTTCGCGCCCCGCTCTATTTTGGCGTACGCTTCCTCAACCCGCGTTCTCAGGCTGAGGTATTCCTTTTCCGGCAGAATTCTCGCCAGTCTTTCGTCAGGCATTACTATCAGCATTATTCTCGTCCTCCCGACTGCGCATACGTTTTTCTAGATTACGGTGGAGTTTACCGGTACCAGCCGTGAATCCGGATAGAGGGAGCGGAATTCGTCGACATGGCCGGGGTCGACAAGGTAGAAGCCGTAGTTCGTCAACTCCTGCCACTTGAACTGTCCGTTCCCGTTGTAAAGAATGTAGCACACGCTCATGCTCTCGCCTCCTTCCTTACGGCGCCTGCAGCGTTGCGTTGATGCCACGTTTATAATGCATGAATGATGCCAACGGGGCAAAGCCAGGAATAACGCGGCTTTGCGGCCTTGCGGCCAAAATGAAAAGTGTCGGCCCCGACACTTTCGCCGTCGAATCCGACACTTTTTTGCTGCGACGAGCAGCAGGCGGCAGGATTTCCGCCGGCAACCGCTAGAATTATTACAAAAAATCGTTTTGCGAACCTATTTGGTGGAAGGATGAGTGCCTGTGCTGGTGCGCGATTATATGCTCCCCGACGCCCCTCAGTTGAAGCCCCTGGATACGGTGCAGGATGCGGCCAGGCTTTTCCGCCGCTACAAGGTCGGCGCCGCTCCGGTCGTGGGCATGGACGGGGCCTTGTGCGGCATCGTGACGGCGACCGACGTGGTCGGCGCAGTGGCCGCCGGGCTGCCCAGCGGGTGGCCGATCGGCGAGATTATGACGAGGAATGTGGTGAGCGTCCGCGAGGACTGCCCCCTGGCGGAGGCGAGGAAGATGCCGTTCGACTGTCTGCCGGTGCTGGATGCCGCCGGCGTCGTTGTCGGCATGATTACCGGCCGGGAGTTTTTCGGCGCCTGGTCGACGCAGCTGCAGCGGGCCCAGGACGAGGTGCGGGCGCTGATCGGCTCGGCCCACGACGGCATCGTGGTTGTCGACACTCACGGGGTCGTGACGGCGTACAACGAGGCGGCGGCGGCGCTGATCGGCATGCCGGCCGCCGAGGCGCTGGGGCGCCCGATCAACGAGGTGATTCCCAATTCCGGCCTGAGGAAGGTGCTGGAAACAGGGACGGCGGAGCGGGACTGCCAGCTGCTGCACGGCGGGCGGACGATTTTGTCCAACCGCTCGCCTATTTTGGAGGGACGCAAGGTGGTGGGGGCGCTGGCGATCCTGCAGGACACGTCGGAGCTGCACGGCGCCGTGACCCAGCTGCTGGACGCCCAGCATAACGTGGAGGATCTGACGGCGGTGTTCGAGAGCGCCCGCTACGGGATTATCATCGTCAATGAAAACGGCGTTATCGCGCGGGTGAACAAGTCGTACGAGAATACTTTCAACGTCGTTCGTGACGAGGTGGTCGGCCGGCCGGTGTCGGAGGTGATCGAGAACACCCGCCTGGATGTCGTCGCCCGCACGGGCATTCCCGAGCTGGGCGAGATCCAGCTCGTCAACGGCCGCCAGACGATCGTCAACCGCATACCGGTGTTCAAAAACGGCAAGCTGGCCGGCGCCATCGGCGAGGTTTTGTTCGGGGATATCAGCGAGGTGAATTATCTGCTCCAGCGCCTCCAGCATCTGGAGCAGCAGGTGTCGCGCTACCGGTCGGAGCTGGACGAGCTGCGCGGCGACAGTCAGGTCGCCATCCACAGCTTCGACAGCATCGTCGGCAGTTCGCGGATAGTCAGCAAAACGAAGCACGCCGCCCTGCGGGCGGCGCAGACGGAGGGCAACGTGCTGCTGCTGGGGGAGAGCGGCACAGGCAAGGAGCTGTTCGCCCACGCTATCCATAAGGCCAGCAAGCGCCAGGGCGCGCCGTTCATCACGGTGAATTGCGCCGCTCTGCCCTACGATTTGCTGGAGTCGGAGCTGTTCGGCTATGAGGAGGGGGCGTTCACCGGCGCGAAGCGGGGCGGCAAGAAGGGCAAGTTCGAGCTGGCCGACAAGGGCACGCTTTTTCTGGACGAGATCGGCGATATGCCGCTGGCGATGCAGGCGAAGATTCTCCGCGTGCTGGACGACGGCAAGGTGGACCGCATCGGCGGCCTTAAGGCGATCGCCTGCGATGTGCGGATAATCGCCGCGACCAACAAGCCGCTGGCGCTGATGGTCCAGCAGCAAACTTTCCGGGAGGATCTTTACTACCGCCTGAACGTGTTCCGCATTCACATTCCGCCGCTCAGGGAGCGGCGCGAGGATATCGGGGAGCTCGTGCACGCCCTGACGCCGGAGATTTCCCGCGCTGCCGGCCGGCCGGCCATGGATTTCGCGCCGGAGACGATGGCGCTGCTCCGGGAATATTCTTGGCCCGGCAATGTCCGCCAGTTGATAAATCTTCTGCGGCAGCTGGCGGCGGCGGTGGACAGCCCGCTGATCCTGCCCCGCCACCTGCTGAATACCGATGCCTCGGTCGCCCTTACCCGCGAGGGCTCGCCCGGCATGGACAGCGAGCGGGACAGGATAGCGGAGGCGCTGGCGATCAGCAAGGGCAACAAGGCTTTGGCTGCGAGGCTGTCCGGCCTGCACCGCTCGACGCTGTACGAGAAGATGAAGAAATACGGTCTGTAGGTCACTGATTAACACAAAAACACCAAGCGCCGGTACAATCCGACTCTTGGTGTTTCTTTTGCGCAGCGGCCGGTCAGAAGTCCCCAGATGCAAGGCGCACCGGAAGAGCGCGCCGCGCCGCGTACTCGAAACGTACGCAAGCAAGCGCTCTGAGGAGCAACGCCGCAGATGGGGGCTTATCACCGGCCGCCTTTGTATTCTTGCAGCCGTTTTTTGAAGACGTCGAGGATTTGCTCGTTTTCGTTGATGAGGTATATCCGCCCGGGCTGGCCGTTCTGGTCGAAGTCGACGCCGCTCCACCAGACGGCGATTTTGATGCGGTCGAGTTTTTTGATGCCGTCGAACATGGCATTGATCCAGGCGGCTTTGTCGCCGCCGACGGAGTTGGACGAGAATTCGGTGATCATGAGGGGCTTGTCGAAGTGGTTGGCGTAGTCGTCGTGGAGGGCAGGGTAGATTTCGGCGAATTCCCGCCAGCGCTCGCCGGGGAAGTAGGTGCCGTTGTTGTAGCCGGTGAGGCCGACGACGTCGACGTAGGCGTCGCCGGGGTAGTAGGCGAGGTAGTGGTTCCATTTGAAGGCCGGCAGGGAGACGTCGTGGGGGTTCCAGACCCAGATGACGTTGTCGACGCCGCGGGCGACGAAGAGGTCGTGGAGGTAGCGCCAGAGGGCCTGGTAGAGGTCGGCGTCTTTGCCGGTGTAGAAGGCGGAGTACCAGCACCAGTCGCCGTTCATTTCGTTGTTGAGGCGGAAGAGGACGGGGTGGCCGAAGGCTTTGAGGTTGTCGGCGTAGGCGGCGAAGTAGTCGTCGTACTGGCCGTCGAGGATGGCGTAGACCATGCCGGCGTTGCGGTTTTCGGTGGCCCATAGGGCGTTGACCTGGCCGGAGAAGGTGGTCTGGAGGGTGAGTTCGAGGTATTTTTTGTTGCGGTAGGCGTTGTCGAGCCCCCAGACGGGGAATTGCTCGTCGAACATCTGGTAGTGGAGGAGGATGGGGAAGGAGAAGTCGAGCCGCTTTTCGAGGGCGTCGAGGGCGGTGAGGGTCTGGGGGGCGGAGGGTTCGAAGATGCCCCAGGTGAGGGGGGCGCTGTCGCCGAAGTAGGTTTTGTAAAAGGCGGCGGTTTCGGGGTTCATGGGGGTGGCGGAGGGGGCGAAGCGCTTGTAGTTGCGCGGGACGCCCCGGGCGGGGATTATTTCGAAGCCGGCGAGGAGGCCGGCGGGGTTGTCGATGGGGGCGGCGGATTTGATGAGGATGGTGTATACTTCGCGGTCGCTGGCGATGATTTCGAGGGAGGCGTAGTGGTTTTTGTCGCCGGGAACGCGGGCCAGCGGCCGCCGCGTCCAGGCGAGGAGGTGGGCCTGCCGCCCGTCGGCGGCGAGCCATTCGTCGGCGAGGATGGCGTGGTGGGGGGAGGCTTTGACGAATTTGTTGCCGTAGTGGATGTAGTCGGTGGCGGTGGTGGGCGTGCCGCCGAAGTCGTCGTGGTATATTTCGATGCGGGTGGCGTCGTCGGCGAAGATGGTGCGGACGGCGGACAGCGACCAGTCGACGGTCATGCGGGCGGGGTAGCGGAGGCGGAAGCCGGCGGCTTCGTCGGTGTAGAGGCTGTAACCGTCGTCGGCGGGGACGATGGTTTTGACGTCGTCTTCGGCGTAGCGGCGGCCGCCTTCGTCGGGGTAGCCGTTGACGAGGACGGTGGCGCCGGCAGGGACGGGAAGCAGGATGAGGGCGAGCAGGCAGACGAGGGGCAGCATTTTTTTGAGCATGGTTAATCCTCCCTGGCAACATTAAGTTTAGTTTACCGCACCGCCGGCTCCCTGGCAATCCCTTCCCCGCCGGCGGAGAGCCGGCCGGGGCGGGGAAAAATGAGCGGCGCGGGAGGCACCTTTCGCCGGGAGGAGCATACAATACAATGAAACAGCATACCGCCCGTAAAGGGGAGTAGCTAACGGCGAACAACCGTGAGTGGAATCGACACACTGGCTCCGGCCCGGTTCCACTGGCAGCGATACTGCTATAGCGAGACCTTTATTTCCGCCAACCGGGGGAAATAAAGGTCTCTTGCAATTTTCCCCCTGGAGTTGCCGCTCCTCTTGTCACCCGCAAAAGCGGCCGCAGGGCCCGCCGGGGGACGGCGAACCCTGCGGGGCGGGCGCTACGCCTGCCCGGTGACGAGCAGGTAGAGGAGCCCGCAATTGAGAGCGACGATGAGGCTGACGATGACCCAGCCGACAGCGGTGGTGAGGCGGCTGTTGGCAAATTCGCCCATGATTTCGCGCCGGGAGGTGACGAGCATCAGGGGGATGACGGCTGCCGGCAGGGCGAAGCTGAGGGCTACCTGGCTGAGGACGAGGGCGATGATGGGGTTGACGCCGGCGAGGATGATGAGGAAGCCCGGCAGCATGGTGATGAGGCGGCGGATGTTTATCGGGATGTCGAGGCCGACGAAGCCGCCGAGGATGACCTGGCCGGCGATGGTGCCGACGGTGGCGGAGGAGAGGCCGGAGGCGAGCAGGGCGGCGCCGAAGGCGGCGGCGGCGAATTCGCCCAGGAGAGGGCCGAGGGTCTGGTAGGCGCCTTCGATGCTGTCGACTTCGTAGCCGTTGGCGTTGAAGACGGCGGCCGAGACGATGACCATGGCGGCGTTGACGACGAAGGCCATGTTCATGGCGATGAAGACGTCGAGTTTGGCCATTTTGAGGTGGTGCCGGCAGTCGGCGAGGTCGCCGTTGCGCCGCGGCTGCACGAGGTAGGAGTGAAGGTAGATGACGTGGGGCATGACGGTGGCGCCGAGCATGCCGACGGCGACGAGGACGCTGTCGGGGGTCAGCATGGGGACGGCGAGGTGATAGCCGGCCTGGCGCCAGTCGGGGCTGGCGATGAAGAGTTCCCAGACGTAGGCGATGCTGATGACGGCAACCATGGCGGTGATGACTTTTTCGACGGTGCGGTGGCCGTATTTCTCGAGGTGGCAGATGGTGTAGGTGACGACGACGGTGAGGACGGCGGCCCAGGCAAGGGGGATTTTCAGCAGCAGGTGAAAGCCGAGGACGCCGCCGAGGAATTCGGCCAGGTCGGTGGCCATGGCGGCCACCGTGGCTACCGACCAGAGGCCCCAGTTGACCGGCCGGCTGAAGACGCGCCCGCAGTGGTCGGGCAGGTTGCCGCCGGTGGCGATGCCGAGCTTGGCGGACAGTATCTGCACGAAGATGGCCATGACGTTGCTCCAGAGGATGACCCAGAGGAGGTTGTAGCCGAAGTGGGAGCCGCCGCTGATGTTGGTGCCGAAGTTGCCGGGGTCCATGTAGGCGACGCTGACGACGAAGGCGGGACCGAGGTATTTCATCAGGCCCTTGGCTTTGGCCCTGATTTTTTCGCCGTCGAGTCCGGGGAGGTCAAGCGGCAGTCCTGCCGCGGCTTGTTCTTCCTTCAATAGAACCACTCCTTTTGGTGCCGGCGCTGAGCCAAAAAAAAGACGACACTGCGCGTAAAAGAATAAGCGTAGCTATTGTAAAATATGAACGACGGCGGCGAATGGTACTTCGTCCACTCGCCGTCGTCGGTATAAAAGGACAACCGCCCTTTAAGGGGCGGTTGTTTGTGTGGACGTTATTTTTTGGTGACGGCGGCTTCTTCGGCGCCGGCGCTTTCGCCGCCCAGACGGGAGACGAAGTACATGGCCGCCGCCAGCGCCACGCCGGCGACGGCGACGACGGGGGCGGTGAAGAGGCTGGCCGGCAGGGCTTCGTACAGGCCGGCGAGGCCGAAGGCGATGAAGATGAGGGCGGCGACCCATTTTACGGTGCGTTCGGGGATTTTTTTGCCCATGACGATGCCGAAGATGATGCCGATGCCGTCGGCGATGAGCATGCCGGTGGTGGTGCCCAGCCATACGGGGACGATGCTGGCGTATTGGGCGGCGAGGGCGACGGTGGCGAGCTGGGTTTTATCGCCCATTTCGGCGAGGAAGAAGGCGATGGCGACCGTCCAGAAGGGGCTGCGGCCGCTTTTTTTGTCTTCGCCGTCGAGCGAGTCGCCGCGGATGGTCCACAGGCCGAAGAGGACGAAGGAGGAGGCGGCGGCGATCTGGATGTAGCTGAGGGGGATGATGGTGGTGAGGTAGCTGCCGACGACGACGGCAAAGAGGTGGTTGAGGAGGGTGGCGGCGAAGACGCCCCACATGACCGTCCGCCAGGGGTAGCGGGCGGCGAAGGCCATGGCCAGGAGCTGGGTTTTGTCGCCCATTTCGGCCAGGACGACGAAGAGCATGGAGGCGATGTAAGCGGTCATTGTTTGTCCTCCCGGATAGAATAAAAAAACGGGACCTTGGTCTGGCCGCGGTAAAACGGCCACACCAAAGGTCTCGCTTATCGGCGGCGCCGACGGCAGAGCCAGGCGCCACGCGCCAGTATGTTGACTCTGCCTCGCAAGCTACTCCCCTTCGGGATGGAAGGCTTGGGTATTTTGTTGTAATAATAGTTTACGTCCCCGGGGAGGGTTTGTCAAGCTGCGGGGCCATTCCGGCGCTGGAGGATTTTGGCATGCGGCGGGGAATTATTGGGGTAGAGTGCCGGCTCGGGCCGGGAGCTAGGGGGGCAGCGGCAATGAGGCATATCGACCAGATCGTTTTCCGGATGGCGAATAAGGCGTGTTATATGCCGTTGGCGCTGGGGGCGGCGGAGGAGGTCGCCCGGAT
Organism: Selenomonadales bacterium; assembly: GCA_029976065.1. GTDB lineage: Bacteria > Bacillota > Negativicutes > Sporomusales > UBA7701 > Anaeroselena. Next base: position 130,020 of record JARKNV010000079.1, on the reverse strand, counting down.
GCTGGGGTTCGGCGCCGAGGATGTGCGCAAGATCCGGCTGGGGGTCGAGGAGGCGCTGGCTTATGTGGTGGAGTACGGTTATCTGCCGGGCGAGCTGGCGTGGTTCGATGTGGTGTTTGCGACGGTGCCGCTCGGCCTGCAGGTGACGATCAGGGAGCAAGGGGTGCCGATCGATGAGCAGGAGCTGGCGGCCGAACGGGAGGTGGCGCCGGAGCGGCTGCTGGCCGGGCCGGGGCTTGGCCTCAAGGTGCTGAAGAGCAGCGTCGACAGCGTGTCGTTCCGCAATCTGGGGCACAAGGGCCAGGAGATCAGGCTGGTGAAGTATTTCCCCGAGGCGGCGGAAACGGGCGCGGGCGGGGAGCCTGCGGCGTTGGCCGGGCGGGCCACGGCGGCGGCGAGCGATTACATCGTCCGGCCGCTGGCGCCCGAGGAGGCCGTGGAGGTGGCGAAGTGCGCTTACAGTTCGTACGGCTATACGTACGGCAACGAGCATATTTATTACCCCCAGCGGGTGCGGGAGCTCAACCGGACGGGCAAGCTGGTGTCGTACGTGGCGGTGACGACGGGCGAGGAGCCGGAGATCATCGGCCACGCGGCGCTGGAGACTGGGGACGAGCGCCACGGGGTGGAGATGGGGGTGGCGTTCGTGAAGCCGGCTTTCCGTGGCAACGGCTGCCTGCTGAAGATCAGCGAGGCGCTTATCGAGGCGGCCAGGGCGGCGGATATGGGCAGCCTGTTCGTGGGGGCGGTGACGTCCCATGCGATGTCGCAGCGGACGGCCAGCCGGATGGGGTTCGCGGAGACGGCCCTGCTGCTGTCGCGGGTGTCGCTGGAGACGCTGCGGGATATCAAGGAGGATAATACCCAGCGGGAGAGTCTGCTGGTTTTCACGCGGTATCTCAAGGGGGGACCGGCGGATGCGCCGCTTTACCCGCCACCCCGCCACCGGGCGATGATCGCGGGGATTTACGGGCGCAGCGGCGCGCCCAGGACGCTGGCGACGGCCGGGAGGGGCGGCGCCCGCGGGCCGGCGGCGGTGGAGACGGCGACCGACAGTTACCAGGCGGCCCATATTTACGTGCACCGCTACGGGACGGACGTCAGGACCCTGGTTGCCGCCGCCCTGCGCATGCTGTGCGTCAACAGGGTGGAGACGATTTACCTCTACCTCAGCCTCACCGACCCGGAGACGGCCAGGCAGACGGCGAGATTCGAGGAGAGCGGCTTTTTCTTCGGCGGCGTTTTCCCGGGACGGAGCGGCCGGGACTGGCTGGTGCTGCAGTACCTGAACAATCAGCGGCTCGACTACGGCCAGTTGCGCACCGCGACCGAGGCCGGCCGGGAAATCGTGGAGTATGTGCGAGCGTGCGACCCCAATCAGTGACAAGGGCACAAACCCGCCGGCTGTCAGCCGGCGGGTTTTTTTTTGCCAGGTCTATCAGGAAGTATAAACTTTCTGATAGACCTAAGTGCAACTATGGCTTCGCCCGCGCCGAGAGGCTTGCGAAGCCATAGTTTTCTAAGCGCGGACGAGGTTGCGGTGAAGGTTGACGAGGAAGTCCTGGATGTTGGTGACGATGGAGGTGACGGCGAGGGTGCCCCGGTCGCGGAGTTTGTTGACGGCGAATTCAGAGACGTCGACGCTGAAGATGGATACCGGCCGGACGACGCCGTCGACCACCTGGTAGGCGGGGGTCATGTTGCCGGTGGCGATGGAGTGGAGCTGGGTGGCGAGGCAGAGCACGGTGGTGGCCTGGCGGGCGTGGCGGCGCATGGCGTCCTGGGCGGCGTAGACGTCGGCGATCACTCCGGGGAGCGGGCCGTCGTCGCGGATGGAGCCGGCGAGAACTACGGGGACGCCGTGTTGGGCGCAGGCGCAGATGACGCTGCCGGCCGGGTCGACGCCGGCGAGGAAGCGGTCGAGCGAGGCGCAGGCCCTGGCGCGGTTGATGATGTCGAGGTGGTGGTAGTGGCCGTCGGGGACGCTTTCCTGGGTGTAGATGTCCTGGCCGAGGGCGGTTTTGAGCACCGCGCCTTCGAGGTCGTGGGCGGCAAGGGCGTTGCCGGCGAGGATGGCATGGACGTAGCCGTTTTCGATAAGGGAGATCATCGCTTTTTTCGAGTCGGAGTCGAAGACGACCGCCGGGCCGAGCACCCAGACGATGTAGCCGTGGTCTTTCTCGAACCGCAGCAGGTCGTACAGCCGGTCGTAGTCGCGCGAGTAGGAGGTTTCCCGCGAGCGGCCGGTGCGGAAGGCGAAGGTTTCCGCCTGGCCCTCGCCGGCGGAGAAGCCTTTGGTGTGGATGTAGATGCCGTCGCGGCCGTCTTCGCTCCGGCCGACGACGACGCGGTCGCCGGCCTGCAGGCGCCGGAATTCGACCGCTTCGAGCGTTCCGCCGGCGCGCAGGACGACGGTGCAGTCCATGCGGCTCTGGGCGAGGAGCGTCCAGGCGCCGGCGATTTTGAAGTATTCCGGGAAGATGGTGGTGGCGTGGAAGCCTTCGGGGGCGACGCCCGCCTTTTCCACCGGGCGCAGGGCGGCGTCGGGGCTGGCGGCGAACTGCGGCAGCCGGAAGTCGGGCTCGCGATAGGGCGGCAGTTTGAAGCTCATGGTCCTTCCTCCTTGTTGTTGTTTCCGCTCCCGTCGAGCAGGAGGTTTTCGATCGTCTTTTTGAGGATGAGCGGCATGGCGTCGAAGGAGTAGCGGGTCGAGACCCGCTCGGAGAGTTTGTGGGCGTCCCGGCCGTAGGGGCCGATGTTTACGACCGGCATGCCGATGGCCTGGATGGCCCCGACCGGCAGGGTATACCGCCGGCCCCAGGCGGGCATGCTGCCCGTCAGCCTGGCGATGCTTTGCTCGTTGGCGATGCTGCAGTAGCTGAGGTCGGAGATGTAGGGGTAGAATTTTTTGATGACGATGTCGTAGTCGTAGCGCGCCTTGACGTCGCCGACGGCTTTGGTGACGGCGCCGAGCAGGACGCGGCCCTTGGCGTCGTCGTCTTTGACGTAGATGTGGGGGTAGTAGGGCGGGGCGAAGTAGACGATGATTTTCGAGTTTTTGTCGGCGTAGCGGTTGTGGACCTCCTGGACGATGGCGAGGGAGAATTCGCGTTCGTCGGCGTTTTCGGCCCGCAGTTTGGCGGCCAGCTCTTCGATGACCCGGTCGAGCTCGTCGCCGACTTCCTGCCTGACGTTGCGGTAGAGCTCTTCGTAGGTGAGGACGTTTACCTCCCACGGCAGCCGGCGGAAGGGGATGGCGCTGAGGGCGCAGTATTTCTCGTATTCCTCGTTGAGCCGCTTGATGACGTTTGCGAAGGCTTGGACGGCTTTGGCCTTGCACTTAGCCAGGACTTCGTCCGGCTGGCTGGCGTGGGTGGGGTAGTTGAAGTAGAGGTTGACGGCGTTGGCCGTCTGGACGGAGTATGCGGCTTTGAGGTCGCGCTGGGAGAGGCTGACCGGCGGCAGGGCGACTTCGCCGTCGGCGATGTCGCACAGGTCGGTGCTGAGGTCCATCTGGTAGAGGACTTCCGAGGCGAGCAGGTTGGCGTCGAGGCCGTTGAAGGCTTCGCCGACGTGGGTTTCTTCGCCGTAGAGGTAGAAGCAGGGCAGCAGCTTGCCGGTGGTGCCGACGTAAACGTAGCGGCGCGGGTCGCCGGGGTAGCGGCCGGTGGTGTAGTCGGTGTCGATGGCGCCGATGAATTCGCCGCCCTCTTCGCCGAGCAGCGCGGCGAGGTCCTGGACGGCGGAGAGCATCCCGGCGGAGTTGCCTTCCTCGTCGGGGACGCCGAGGAATACGAGGTTGCCTGTCAGTTCGCCGGGACGGCGGGAGAATTCCTCGACCATGGCCACGAGGGCGGCGACGCCGGTTTTCATATCTAGGATGCCCCGGCCGACGAGCCAGTCGGGCGAGGTCAGTTCGGCCAGCGTTTCGGCGGCGAATTTGACGGCCGGCAGTTTTTCCTTGAGGGTCGCGGGGTCGGTGGCGTAGTCGCGGAGTTCGCCGTAGTCGTCGGTGCCGACGGTGTCGATGTGGCCGAGGCACAGGAGATGGCGGGGAGCGGAACATTTTTCGCCGCGGATGACGGCGAGGACGTTTTGGCGGCCGAGGCGGTCGCCCCTGACCGGCAGCAGGACGAGCCGCTCCGGATAACGCCGGAAGTAGTCGAGCCGGCCGAGGCGCTCGTAAAGCCAGGCGGCGATGGCCGCTTCGCCGGACGTGCCGACGATGCTCGGCATTTTGGTCAGTTCGAGGGCGAGGGCTTTGATTTTTTCCCCGAGTTCGGGCACGCTGTCAGCTCCTTTTTGAACGGTTTGGTACAAAAAACCCCTAGTAGTAAAGACTACTAGAGGTATGCTCAGCAAAGCTATGCTTCTTGGGTTGCTATGTGCGTAATTCTACGCCGCGGCCGGCTTTCCTGCCGGGCGCCGGCGGATTCTTTGCGAAAGGCGCTATTGGACCGGCTGGCCGTTGGGGCGGGCGAGCGGTTTCTCGCCTTTGAGGCTTTTGGCGAAGGCGAACGCCTGGGCGATTTTGTCGGCCGGCCCCTCAAGGAAGAGGACGACCGCGCCTTCCGAGCCGGCGATGCCGCCGCCGCCGGCGTGGTAGGCCGCGACGCCGAACAGCTGCGCGACGGCCTGGATTTCGGTGACGACGGTGGCGGTGACCACCGGGACCATGCCGAACTTCAGGCCCATGCCGTATTCGAGGGTTTGCGACCCGGCGTGTTTCGCCGCCTCGGGGACGCTGGCGACGAGCTTTTCGAGGCCGACCGGCATGATGAGGTTGGCGCCGCGGGCATAGAGGGCCCCCATGGCCCAACCCATCGTGCCGCCCTGGGCGTCGGCGGCGAACACGCCGGCGCGGTATTCGGGGTCGACGGCGTTGGCGCCTTTGATGAAGACGTCGGCGGCGGTGAATTCGGCGAGCGCGTCCTCGGGCTTCATGAACTGGCGTTTGCCTTTTATGATGACGATCGGGAAGATGTAGTCGGGGTTTTTCGGCGCGCCCCAGGTTTCGCCGGCGGTGATGTGGCCGGAGATGAAGTTTTCTTTGACCAGCGGTTCGCCGAGCAGTTCCTCGGCTACATAGCCGGTGCTGCTGCCGGTGGCGACGATGATGCGGCCGTTTTCGAGCGCGTTGACGACGGCCGGCATGCGGGCGACCGCCTTGGCGATCAGCCGCCGCGATTCGTACGGCGTGAGGATTACCATTGCCCTGTTTTTGTCCAAGTGCTCTCCCTCCAAGCGATGTCTGTAACATGTCTATAACAATTATTGTTTGATATTATTTGTTTGATTTCCTGCACGACAGGCCGGCTTTTTCACATCAGCCGGCGCGGCGTCTTCAGCAGATGGACGGCGTCTGCGGGGCAGAGCTTCCGGCAGCAGTGGCAGCGGACGCATTTGTATCCGGAGTTTGATTATGCGCTCCGTTACCCATCGCCGCTGCCGACGACGAGGAAGGTTCCGCCGCGGCGGAACCTTCTTGACGTTACCCTATTTTCTTTAGTTCCTGCATCTCGCCCTCATCGAACAACTTGTCCACGTCCAGCAGTATGAGTAGCCGAGTTCCTTCCTTGCCGACCCCTCTAATGTACCGGTTCGCGGTCGCCGTAGGCAACGGAGCGATGGCGCTGTCCTGAAGCCGGATTACTTCCGTCACCTCATCAACCACTATGCCAATTTCCCGCCCCGCCGTCTCGACGATCAACGCGCGTTTATCGTTTATCCCGGGCGTCGCCAGCGCCAGTTGCTTTCCCAGATCGACCACCGGAATGATCTTGCCGCGCAGGCTGATTATCCCTTCGATATACTCCGGGGCATTGGGAAGCCGAGTGGCACCCTTGTATTGGATGATTTCTTTGACCTGGGTTATGGATATCGCATATTCTTCCTGTCCCAAACGGAACAATACCAGTTGTTCTTCCGCCATGCTTCTACCTCTTTCCCGCTATATCCGGAACCTGGCAACAGCCGACTGGAGATCCTGGGCCAGCTTCGCCAGCGCTTGGCTGGATGTGGCAATTTCCTCCATGGAGGCCAATTGTTCCTCGGTAGCCGCCGAAACGCTCTGGGCCTCACCCGCTGATGCTTTGCTGAGGGTGTCTATTTTCTTGACTGCCCCCACGATCTGCTGGCTGCCGGAGGCCATCTGCTGAATAGCCGCCGAAATTTCTCTTACCTGGTCCGACACTTGCGACACTAATTCCACGATTTCCCGGAACGCAACGCCAGCGGCGTTGACTACTTCGGTCCCGGTCTTTACTTCCCGTGTGCCGTCGTTCATGGCCGCGACAGCTTTATCGGTGTCGCCTTGGATTTCGCCGATAAGCTCGGCAATCTTTTTGGCCGCTTCCTGCGATTGTTCGGCCAGTTTTCTTACTTCTTCCGCAACCACCGCAAAGCCCCGGCCCTGCTCGCCCGCCCGCGCCGCCTCGATGGCCGCATTGAGCGCCAGCAGGTTGGTCTGTCCGGCAATACCGGAGATGGTGTCGACGATTTGGCCGATTTCCTTGGACCGTTCGCCGAGTTTAGTCACAACATTGGCGGAAGTGTTGACCGTGCCCTCAAGCTGGACCATCTGGCTCACCGCTCTTTCGACCGCTTTGCCGCCTTCCTTAGCTTTATCGGCCGCTTGGGCCGATTGTTCCGAAACGTGATTGGTGTTGGCAGCTACCTGCTGGATGCCGGCGGACATCTGCTCCACGACCGCAGAGGTTTCGTTGGCCGCCGCCAGCTGCTCGGTAGCTCCGTTGGCCATTCCTGTTGTCGAAGTCGCGATCTGGTTGGCCGCTTGGGCCGATTGTTCGGAACTGGCGGTCAGTTCCTCGGACGAGGCCGCTACATGTTCAGCGCTGGCGGTTATCTGCTTAATCAGGCTCTTGAGCTGAACGACCATGGTGTTGAAGGCCGTAGCCAATTGGCCGATCTCATCTTTGCGGTCCACTACCACTTGTTCGGTAAGGTCGCCGCCGGCCACTTTCTGGGCCACGGTGGCCAGTTGGTTAACTGGCCGGGCAATGCTGCGGGCTGCGAAGAAACCGATGACGATGCCGAGGACGGCGGAGAGCGCCGCCGCTATGATGGCAGCCAGCCTGGCCTGCTGGGTGTTTGCCACCGTCAATTTAAGCGCATCGCTGATTTCCTTGTTGCGGTAAGTTTGATATTCTTCTATCTTGGCGTTCAGCGCCTTGACCATGGGAGCCATCTCCGCCAGAGCCTGAAGCGCCTCCTCCTGCTTACCTGCCTGCATCAGGGGGACGAATTTCTTTTCCGCCAGTTCGGAATACTTATCATCCAGCGCCTTGACCTCGGTGATCAGGAGCTTGGCCTCGGGATTGACAGAAGCACTGATAAGCTCCGCTTCGAGTTTCACGTTTTCATCAGCCAGTTTTTTATAGTCGCTTATCATTTGGGGATCTTTATATATGTAGTATCCACGCATGGCGACGATTTCGTCCGAGACATTGATGTTAATCCGGGTTGTTTTCACCAGGCGGGGCAATTCCCGCTGGTTGACATTGTCCGCCAGCTCCGCCGCTTCGTCAACTTTCCAGATGGTATAAACAAATCCCGTCGAAGTCACAAATACGACCAGTAAAAAGTAGATCACCATTTTTGCTGTTAAGTTCATTTTCATTTTTTGCGTTCACCCTTCGTATGTTTAGTTCTGTATTTAAAAAGAGCTTTCGTTCAACGGAAAGCTCTGGCCATTTTGGCCAGACTCTATCACAGCCGAAGCAAATCCGGTCCGTCTAGGTAACGTCAACGATCGTCAGATCGTGTCTTTGGGTAAGATTTATGTAACTACCTTTATCGCAGCGGAGAATCGGTTTTATCAGTGTTGTTTTGTCAATCCCTACGACAGTCGCTTCAGACCCGTCGGACAACCGTACGCTCATGCCAATAAACGATTCTTTGGCATGCGAAATAAAAGTATTGCATAACTTCGGATCCAGTTTGTCAAACATCTCGCCGTGCATTTCCTCTATCGCCCGAAAAGGCGTTTCCGCCACCCGGTAGGCCCTGTTGGAAGTCATGGCGTCATAGACATCGGCTATAGAAATAATCTTCGCGTCTATTGCGATTTCCCGGTCACGTAGACCATCCGGATACCCGCTGCCGTCCATCCGTTCATGATGCTGATAAATCCCTCTCAGAACCTGCTCAGATAGGCCGGCAGTTAATTTAAGCAATTTGATACCCAGGTACGGGTGCCGCCTTATAATTTCCCACTCATCCGCATTAAGCTTGCCCGGCTTATTCAGCAGCTGAAGTGAAACCTGCGTTTTTCCGATATCATGTAGAAATCCTGCCAATATCAGTTCCTGCAGATTGGAATGTCCTACCCACTTGCCGATAAGCCCGGCTAAAATTCCAACAGTGACCGAATGCCGATAAATTGAGTCGTCGGTGTTCTTGATCATTGCAAGATAGGCCAAAATGCCTTTTTCACAAGTAATGATATGTTCGGATGTCTTGACAATCTCGTTTAAACCGGTAATGGATAAAGTTTTAAAAAGGCGGGCCTTATTAATGATTTCAGTTAAAACCGCTACTGTCGACGTGTGGAAATCTTCAAATTCGGCGTAACTGATATTTTCATTTTTTGTGCAGAAAACGTCCACCAATGGAATGTTCCACAATTTTAATAAAGAGATAAAGGCATCTGTTAAAACAGTTTCTTTTTTTAGAATTAATTGTTTATCAGAAAAAATGTTCTTTGCTAAAATCATTCCGGGCTTTAGCTCCAACAAAGCAAGCCGAAAATATTTCATGCCCTAATCTCCTAACTTATAAATTTAAAAGCCCAAACGATTTAATGTAACATAATCAGTTTATGTTACATTTTTTTCTGCTTTTTACAAGGTATTTCTGGCTTCTTGGCATAACATATTAAATTACATAAACAACTAATTCGTGGGATGTGATTATTAACATGGAATGCGTGGAACCAATTCGCAGCAAGGAACAAATTATTGCTATCAAGCGCCATCTAAAGAAACAAAACTTGCGTGATTATTTGCTCTTTGTACTAGGTATCAATAGCGGTTTGCGAATTTCGGATTTACTGTCTCTTACCATAGATAACGTGAAAGAAATCGACCGTATTACTTTGCGCGAGAAAAAAACTGGCAAACCTAAAGATTTTCCTCTTTCAGATACATGTAAGGAAGCTATTCGCGAATATCTTGTAAGCACTAAGATAGATGGCAATTGGTTATTTAAAAGCAAAAAAGGCAATCATCCGATTACTCGAATACAAGCTTATAGAGTGATAAATAAGGCGGCCCGCATGATAGGCATAAAAGAGGCGATTGGCACACATACCTTGCGAAAGACATTTGGCTATTGGGCTTATAAAAATGGCGCAGATATAACTAAAATTCAAAAGCTGCTCAATCATTCCACTCCCGGTATTACCTTAGCTTATATAGGAATTACGAAGGATGATCTGGATAATGTTTACAGAAACTTAAACCTATAAAGATTCTGTGGGCAAAAATAAATAAATTGTCGGAATAGAAGGAAAGCTGTCAAAAAAAGAGAATTGTATTGTTAATTTTTATTTTTAATTAGTAACATAAACTGATTATGTTACATTTTGTACTAGTCCAGAAGGCAAAGTAAAACCCGCTATGCCCGCTTCCCGCTTATTGCCTAAATAAAAACAACCACCCGATTTCAGGGTGGTTGTTTTTATTTGCTCGAAAGCAAGGAAGGTTAGCAAATGCACGGTATTTTCGGAGCGTAGCTCCCGGCAGCGGTAGCAGCGGAGCCATTTGTCGCAGCTCTCGCCAAGCACTTGCATCTTTTTATATGGGACAATACCTTATCTGGCGGTGTGGAGCAATTTCCTTTAACTGACCTTTAGCACTTCAATTCCCAGTCTCGCGTTCTTTTCAATGGCTTCGATCGTATTATCCAGATGGGCAAAAATCTCTCCCGACAGTTGCTGGGCCTCTGCCAGCAGGGCACGAGCCTGAACCTCGTTTTTGTCTCGGACCGCGTCAAGTACCGCCGCCCCCATGCTGTGGAACTTGTCATGCACCCCGTCGATGGCCTGCCATTCGTCAATGAGATCGGGATGGTTTATCTGCAGGGAATGATAGAAATGGCCGAAAGCGCAACGCTTGGAATCAGTCTGGATGGGATAAACCTTCATGTCGTCCACAATCCGTTTCAGGTTTTTCAGCCAGGTGCCATGAGCTTCCTTGGCTTTTTGCAGATTGCTGATCAAATCCTCGTTCGAAATCGCATGCATGCCGCCGAGCAAAGACACTGTCATGTCCCTCACAATGGCGCTCAGGTCTTCGTCGATCCGCGAAATCAGTTTCGCGTTTTCCTTGCTTTGATTCGCGTCGGCCTGAATAATCTGGGTCATACCGAGCAGCTTTTCCGCGTCCTGGGCCGAGGAGCCCATGGCCTGATTGACTTCGGCCGCCGATAGCTTGATGTTTTGCAGCGACTCCGACACTTTATGGACATCTTTTATCGTGTCTTGCATCATGAATACATTTTCTTTAATGGTATCGGAGATCATATCCAATTTTTCGTTCATGTTGCCGGTGGATTGCATCGTGTGGTCGAGGCTCTCCTTGCTGCCGTTCGCCGCCAGGTGGATGCTGTTGACGAAGCCGCGCATGTCGTCCAGATTCTTTTTGGTGTTGTCGGCCAGTTTCCTTATTTCATTGGCCACGACCGCAAACCCTCTCCCGGATTCCCCGGCCCTGGCCGCTTCTATGGAGGCGTTAAGCGCCAGCAGGTTGGTTTCTTCCGCGATCGCTTCGACACCGTTGACGATTTCGCTCACTTTAACGACCATTTTTACCAGGTGTTCGATTTGCTCGGTCATCCTTGTGGTGTCGGTTATCACATGCTCTTTCAGCTTGGCGACCTCGGCCAATTGGAGCATACTCTCGTCATTCTTCTGGATCAGCATGTTCGACGAACTGGAGAGTTTGTCCATAATGCCGGAGGTATAAGTAATTTTTTCGTTTACGTCGCTCATGCTGGCGGTAATTTCCTCGACAATAGCCAGGTTCGATTCGCTTAGACCCGACAGATTGTTGGCAAAATCGCTCAGCTGGTAGGCGGAGTGCGACATATCTACATCGAACTGGCTCAGGGAGGAGGTAATACCCAGCATTTTCTTCGCGCTAAGCGACATTTTTTCTTCGTTGGACAACAGTTTGTCAAAATGCTTAAGCATGGTTTGATGAATAGGATAATCCGGCCTGAGGACTAACACTTTTTTCCCGCTTAGCCGATCTTCAACATGTTTGATGATACATAGGGCTTCGTCGCACGGGGCATCTTTTTTGAAGAAATTCATAGGTCATCTCCCTTCGATTCCGTGATACTGCTTCTTTATAATGAACTTCTATCGGGCAAAATGAAAATCCTGTCAAAATATATTATTCATCTTTTTTATAGCGGTCCAAGCGGGCGCTATTCTTTTCTCCCTTGCAGGGCTCACATTAGCCGCTGGGCCATTTTCAGCAAACGGCCTTCGCGCAGGTGTACCGCGTCTTCCGGGCAGAGCTCTTGGCAGCAGTAGCAGCGGATGCATTTGTCGTAGTCGATGCGGACTTTGCCGCCAGCGACGGTCATGGCCTGGGGCGGACAATGATTAGCGCAGCGGCCGCAGCCGATGCAGGCGTCGCCGATTTCCGGGCGGGCGGTGAGGTGGCTGCGGCCGAAGGAGGCGGCCCAGCCGGGCAGGCGGTCGGTGAGCGATTTCATGCTGCGGGGGGCGGCGAAATTGAGCCTGACGCCGGCGGCGCTGCCGACGAGGTCGATGCCGGCGAGCGGCGGGGTGAGGCCGCGTTCGCGGGCGAGGGCGGCGAGCGGCAGGCGGGCGGGGTCGAAGCCCATGATTTCGGCCATGACGAGGTCGACGGCGAAGCAGTTGGCGCCGGCGAGGAGGACGCCGGCGTGGAGGGGTTTGCCGTTGCGCGGGCCGTCGCCTTCCATGGCGACGATGCCGTCGACGATCGACAGGACGGGGTTGATGCATTGGGCCAGGTCGGCGAGCATGGCGGCGAATTCCGGCCGCGCCTGCATGCGCAGGTGGAACTGGGCTTTGCGCATGCCGACGATGAAGCCGAACATGTTCTTGGCCGCGCCGGTGACGCCCATGAAGGTGTGGGTTTTCATTTTGGCGAGGGAGATGACTTTGTCGGCGGCGGCCAAGGGACGGGCCACGGCGAATTTTTTGACGGTGAGGCCGGCGGGGAAAGGCCGGTCCACGCTGGCGTCGAAGGGGACAAGGTCGGCGCCTTCCTCACGGCAGACGGCCAGGATGCCGCATTTCTCGGCCGCCTTGAGGGTGCCGCTCGTGCCGGGCGAGTCGCCGACGAACGGGGTGGCGCCGGCCGCTTTGACCGCCCGGATGACCGCCCGCACGATTTCGGGATGGGTGGTGACGGCCCGCTCGGGGGGCAGGCCTTCGAGCATATTCGGTTTGACGAGCACCCGGTCGCCGGGGGCGACGAAGGAGCCCAGGCCGCCGAGGAGGGCGAGGGCTTCGCCGAGGCGGCTTTCGACCTCGGGCCTGTCGTAGGTTTCGGCTTTTACGGCCGCGACTTTCATCTGACCACTCCCGGGATGGATTTAGAGCAGGGCAAGCAATTCGCCGGTGGTGACGACGGTGCAGTATTCGCCGGCGAGGTTGGCGAGCGACATGGCGTGGACTTCGGCGGCGCTGCGCAGGCGGCCGGCGTAGTCGGGGCGGGCGAAGGTGAAGGCGGCGTCTTCGACGAGCCAGGTGTCGAAGCCGAGGTTGCCGGCCATGCGGACGGTGGCTTCGACGGAGTTATTGGTGATGACGCCGCAGACGACGAGGCATTGCGCGCCAGCGGCCCGCAGGGTGTCTGCGAGGCCGGTGCCGATGAAGGCGCTGTTGACGTGTTTGGCGACGACGGTTTCGCCGGCGAGCGGGGCGGCGCAGGGTTTGAAGTCGCAGCCGCTCTGGCCGGGGCGATAGGTGGAGCCGGGCTCGACCGATTCGTGGCGGACGTGGACGACCGGACGGCCGCTACGGCGCCAGGCGGCGAGCAGGGCGGCGATGTTGTCCTCGGCACCGGGGTTGTTGCGCGGCCCGTATTTTGCCCAGACGGGGTCGTCGATGGCTTGCTGGACGTCGATGACGAGCAGGGCGGCAGTGGCGGGCAGGGCGTTCACAGGAACTTGCCTCGCAGGTAGGGTTCGGGCCAGTCGGTTTCCTCGCCGAGGACGAAGGCGGCCTTGCGCGGCCAGTAGGGGCTGCGCAGCAGCTCGCGGCCGAGGAAGACGAGGTCGACGCCGGTTTTGACGACTTGCTCGGCCTGGATGGGGTCGGTGATAAGGCCGCCGCCGATGACGGGCAGGCCGGTTTTTTCCTTGAGGGTGAGGGCGAAGGGGATTTGGTAGCCGGGGAAGGCCCGCGGCACGGCCGGGGTGACGGCGCCGGAGCTGACGTGGAGGAGGTCGATGCCCTGGCCTTTTACGAGGTTGAGCATTTCGGCCATCGCTTCGGGGGTGTTGCCACCCGGCTCCCAGTCGGAGGCGGATACTCTGACGATGATCGGCAGGGCGGGGACGGCGGCGCGCACGGCGGCGACGACTTCGCCGAGCAGGCGGGCCCGGCCGGCGGGGGAGCCGCCGTAGTCGTCGTCGCGCTTGTTGCTGAGGGGCGAGAGGAACTGGCTGATGAGGTAGCCGTGGGCGGCGTGGATTTCGACGGCGTCGTAGCCGACGGCGGCGGCGCGGCGGGCGGCCGCGGCGAAGCGGCCGACGATGGCGGCGATGGCGGCGGCGGTGAGTTCGTGGGGGGTGCGGTATTTGTCGCTGAAGGGGATGGGCGACGGGGCGACGGGCTCGAGGTATTCGACTTCGCTTTTGCGGCCGGCGTGGTTGAGCTGGATGGCAATTTTGGCGCCGTATTGGCGGACGGCGGCGACGATGCGGGCCAGCGGCTCCAGCTGGCCGTCGTGCCACAGGCCGAGGTCGCGGGCGGTGATGCGGCCGCCGTCCTCGACGCCGGTGGCTTCCTGGATTATGAGCCCGACGCCGCCGACGGCGCGGGTGGCGTAGTGGATATAGTGCCAGTCGTTGGCGAGGCCGTCGCGGCCGGCGGAATAGGTGCACATCGGCGGCATGACGATGCGGTTTTTCAGGGTAAGGCTTTTGGCGGTAAACGGGCTGAACAGCACTTTTTGCGCCTCCCTCGATTAGTTTCTTGATTCAATATTTCCGGGTGGAGGGTTTTTATTCCTGTTTTCGACTGACACCCGCCGGGAAAACTTCTATAATGGATGTGCCGGGCCGGCCAACAACAGCCCGGCCCGGAGGGTGACGATGACAACAGGCAAGGTGAGCGCCGGTCTGATGATGTACCGGCTGAATAACGGCGAACTGGAGATTTTCCTCGCCCATCCCGGCGGACCGTTCCTGAAAAACAAGGATTTGGGCTACTGGGGCATTCCCAAGGGGGAGGTTGAGAACGGCGAGGAACTGCTGGCGGCGGCGGTGCGCGAGTTCGGCGAGGAGACGGGCCTGGCGGCGGCGGGCGAGTTCCTGCCGCTGGGGTCGGTGGTGCAGGCGAGCGGCAAGACGGTGCACGCCTGGGCGTTCGCGGGCGACTGGGAGGACGGCCGGACGCCGGCGAGCAACCTGTTCCCGCTGGAGTGGCCACCCAAGTCGGGCAAGCAGGAGTGGTTCCCGGAGGTCGACAAGGCGGCGTTTTTCCCCGTGCCGGAGGCGATGCGGAAGATTAACCGGGCGCAGGGGGAGTTTATCGTGAGGCTGCAGGCGCTTCTCGGTACCGGCCGTTGATATGCGAAACCTGGCCCGGGCGACCGCCCGGCCGCGGTTGGGCTATCCGCGCCCTGCGGGCGCGGGAAAGGCCGTTTACTTTGAATATATTTCACCCTTTTCCGGGCTAAACTATGCCCGAAAGGGGTGGTAATCGATGGCTGATTCCAGCCGGTCCGACGGCAGCGGCGCGAGCGCTTCCTGCCCGGTCGACCAGGACGTGCTGAACGGCGATGTCTGCGTGAAGTGCGGGTTCAAGTGTATCGAAGGCTGCTCGTAGCAGATCAAGGAGGAAGAATGATGGCCAAGAACAAGGACAAGAACGCCCCGGGCGCTCCGGTGCAGGGCGATTTCGCCACCTTCTCCGGGTTCGAGGAGAAGTGCGGCGGCAAGAGCGGCAAGAACAAGAGCGGGAAGTAGGGAAATAGCCTGAGGACGTTCAGAACCCCCCAGATGCAAGGCGCACCGGAGGCTGCCATCCTCAGCGTACTCGCACGTACGCTGAGGAGGGCAGCCGAGGAGCAACGCCGCAGATGGGGGGGGGTATCAACGTCCGAAAAGGGTGGCGTGCCACCCTTTCCTTTTTTGCGCAAAAATTCGGGCAGGGAATTATTTGCCGGCAGCGAATATTTTGCATTAGGTGTTTTGGTGCGGGCGCAGTTTGCCGCACCGGAATCAATATGCGAATGGAGGAAGCGATCATGGCCAAGCAGAAAGTGACCATCCCCGGACTGAAGGAGATGAAGGAGCAGGGCAAAAAGATCCGCATGGTGACGGCGTACGATTATCCCACCGGTATTCTGGTGGATAGGACGGATATCGAGCTGATCCTCGTGGGCGATTCGCTGGGTATGGTGGTGCTGGGCTACGACGGCACGGTGCCGGTGACGATGGAGGAGATGCTCCATCACTGCAAGGCGACCGTCCGCGGGGCGAAGAATACGCTGATCGTCGGCGACCTGCCGTTCGGTTCGTATAACATGAGCATCAGCGACGCGGTTTACAACGCCACCCGGATGATGAAGGAGGGTGGCGCGGACTGCGTGAAGCTGGAGGGCGGTCTGAATGTGGTGGAAACGGTGCGGGCGATCGTGAACGGCGGCGTGCCGGTGATGGCCCATATCGGCCTGACGCCGCAGACGGCTTCGGCGCTCGGCGGCTTCAAGGTGCAGGGCAAGGACGCGGCTGCGGCCGAACGGATGATCAACGAGGCGCTGCAGTTGGAGGAGGCCGGGGCGTTTGCGATCGTGTTGGAGGCTATTCCCGCGCCGCTGGCGGAGATTATCACCAAGAAGCTGACCATCCCGACGATCGGCATCGGCGCCGGCGTCCACTGCGACGGCCAGGTGCTGGTTATGCACGATATGGTCGGCCTGTTCGACCGCTTTGTGCCTAAGTTCGTGAAGAAATATGCGAATATCAGCGAGGATATCGTCGCCGCTTTCAACGCTTACGCCGACGATGTCGCCACCGGCAAGTTCCCCGGGCCGGAGCACAGCTTCACGATGAAGGACGAAGTGCTCAAGCGGCTGTATTAGTCCGGGGGTGAGACTATGAAGATCGCCATTATCGGCGCCGGGGCGATGGGCAGCCTGTTCGGCGGCCGCCTGGCGCTGGCGGGCGAGGAAGTGTGGCTGCTGGACGTGTGGGAAGAGCATGTCCGCACGATCGGCGATAAGGGCCTGTCGATCGCGACGACGGCCGGGGATATCGTCGCCCGGCCCCGGGCGACGACCAAGGCCGGCGAGATCGGGCCGGCCGAGCTCGTGATCATTTTCGTGAAGTCGACCGCGACCGCCCAGGCGGCCGCGACGGCCCGCACGCTCCTCGGCCCGGATACGGCGGTGCTGACCCTCCAGAACGGCTACGGCAACGCCGAGACGATCGCCGCCGCGGTCGGCGCGGACCGGGTGATCGCCGGCACGACCGCCCAGGGGGCGACGCTGCTGGGGCCGGGGCGGATTATGCACGGCGGCAGCGGCGAGACTCATATCGGCGAGCTGGGCGGCGGCATTACCGCCCGCCTGGAGAAGATCGCGGCCTGCCTGACGCGGGCCGGCATCGCGACGGTCGCCGACGGCAATGTGGCGTCCCTGATCTGGGGCAAGCTGATCGTGAATGTGGGCATCAACGCCTTGACCGGGATTACCGGTTTGAAGAACGGCGAGCTGGCGGACCACGAGGAGACCAGGCAGGTGCTGGCTCTGGCCGTCGAGGAAGCGGTGAAGGTGGCGGACGCCGCCGGCGTTGCGCTGCCTTACGCCAATCCGGTGGAGAAGGTGCTGGGCATCGCGGTGGCGACGGCCCAGAACCGCTCGTCGATGCTGCAGGATTTATCGGGGGGCCGGAAGACGGAGATCGAGGCGATCAATGGCGCGTTGGTGCGCGAGGGCGAGCGCCTGGGTGTGGCGACACCGGTGAACCAGGTGCTGACGCTGCTGATCAAGGCGCTGGAGAAGCTGCCCCGCACGAATCATTAGCATAGAAAAAAGCGGCCTAATAGGCCGCTTTTTTCTATCACCGGGAAGCAGCCGCGGGAGCGCCGGCCGCATACGCTGTAGCAGCTTAGGAAAAGGAGCGATGCGGCATGTGGAAGATGATTGTGCACGCCCCCAATATCTGCGTGGGAATGATCACCATCGTTTTTCTGCTGATCTGGCTGACGGCCTGGACGCTGAATGCGCTGAAGAATACCCATTTCGACCTGAACAGTTTGCGGGATATGTATATCTGGCTGATGACGCAGCTTAACGCCACCCATGCGATCAATTCGGTCTTCAACAGCCCCCGCGGCAATATGCCCCGCTGGGAGGAGCCGTCCGCGTCCCCGGCCGATCGCGGCTAAGGCCGTTCAGAATCGTCCAGATGCAAGGCGCACCGAATGAGCAGACACACAACGCTTCAGCGTTGATGTGGTCGCTTATACCCGAAAGGGTGCAAGCGCGCCGCGACGCGTACACGGGACGTACGCTAGCAAGCGCTTTGAGGAGCAAGTGCGCAAGTTCTTGGCGCTTTGCGCCTAGAACTGCGGCCTGCCCCTTGCGGGTGCGCTGCAGATGGGCGGTTATCAACGGCCGGTACCGGCCGGACTAACGGCGGCTAGCGGCAAGAGCGGCGGCAATCGCCGCCCCGACCCCGGAGCCGTCCTTGGCGAGGACCGGGGCGCTGCCGAGGGCGGCGGCCATTGTCCCGGCGTAGCCGGGCATTTTTTCGTAGAGCGTGCCGTCGATGGCGATGGTGTGCTTTTTTTTGCCGCCGGGGTCGATATGGGCGAGGACGCCGCGGAAGGTGGCGGCGACGAGCCGGGCCGAGCGTTCGGCGATCAGGGCGGCGAGGCGGCGGCGCGGTCCGTCGCCGTCCGCCAGCCAGGCGGCGAGGTCGGCGGTGGCGAGCGAGTACGGCGGATCGGTCGGGGCGCCCTCGGCCGCGAGGACGAGGCGGGCGATTTCGCCGAGGTAGCGGCCGGCGGCCATTTTCTCAAGCCGCTGGGCGCCGGGGTGCTCGCTGGCGGCGTCGAGGGCGTCGTCCCAGGGGGTGACGGGCAGGGCGTCGAAGTTGCCTGATTCCATGTTGATGATGGTGCCGCGGGCGGCATCGTAGTAGCAGGTGTTGTGGCCGGTGCCGCAGATGGCGGCGATATCGGCGCTCGGGTCGCGGTAGGCGGCGGCGAGGAGGGTGCCGACGGTGTCGTTGATGACGGCGACGGGCCGGATGCGGGCAAGGCCCCGGCGGGCGAGGGCGGCGGCCAGCAGGGCATTGACTTCGCGGCCTTCGACGCCGGCGGTGCTTATTTCCTTGGTCCAGGAGATGAGGACGGCGCGGCCTGCGTCCAGCTGGGTGCAGGGAAAGGAGAAGGTGTGGCCGAGAAGGTAGTCGCGCCCGTCGTCGACGAGGGGCGCTATCCGGGCGGCGAGGAAGTCGAAGAGCTGCTCGCCGGTGGCGGCGGCGACGGTGTAGTCGTAGGCGCCGGCGGGGTCTTTGAGCGGCGCGGCGCTTTGCCGGCGGACCAGCCACTTGCCCCCGCCCAGGAGTTCGACGAGCTGGACGCGGACGTTGCTGCCGCCGAAGTCGATGGCGAGGTAGAGGCCGCGCTCGTCGCCGCCGGGCAGGGCGAGGTGGGAGGACAGCATTTTGAGGGGGCTGGGCCGGCCGGCCAGCCCGGCGACCATGGCGGCGCGGAAGCGGGCGGCGACGGCGGCCTCCTGCTCGGGGGTGAGGGTAAGGGCGCTTGCGGCGGCGGTCAGGTCAGCGGCGGGGGTGGCCATGGCAATTCTCCTTTGGAATCATTTGGTGTCTTTTGGGGTCCTTTGGTTATCTTTTCTGCTTTAGAAGCCCATGAGGTGTTTTATCTGCCGGCAGTTTTCCGGCGAGGTGAGCAGTTCGAGGAGTTTATAGGCTACGTCCAGGGCGGTGGCCGGCGACGACGAGGTGATGATGTTGGCGTCGATTACTATAGGTTGGTTTACGACGTTGACGCCGAAGGCCGCCAACTGCTTCTGCCGGTAGCCGTCCCGCAGGTGGTAGGTGGTCCCCCGGCGGCCTCGTAGGACGCCGCTTTTCCCGACGGGCAGGGCGCCGACGCATACGGCGGCGATATATTTCCCCGCCTGGTCGAATTTGCGGATGAGGGCCAGGAATTCCTCGCTGTAGGCGTCGTTATAGAAGCCGAGGGATTCGTAGCCACCCGGGATGGCCAGGGCGACGAATTCGTCGACATCGACCTCGGCGGCCAGCAGTTCGGGTATTACGGTAAGGTGCCCGGTGCACATCAGTTGCTTGCGGAGACCGCAGGCGACCAGGCGGGTCGAGCCGTCGCCTTCCTCCGCGTTCCAGTCGAATATGTCGGTGAAGACGCTCGCCTCGTAGGCTTCGAAGCCGTCGGCGAGCAACAGCAGTATTTTTTTCATGGCCTCCTCCCTTTCTGCTTTTAGTATACCTCTTTGCGACACAACGGAAAAGCCGGCGGATGTCTGTCCGCCGGCCTGCTTCACGCTTGGCCCCGAATCATGCTGATGAAATATTTGTGGATGCGGTCGTCGTTGGTGAGCTCGGGATGGAAGGCGGTGGCGAGGAATTTTCCCTGGCGGGCGATGACGATGTGGTCGCCGACGGCGGCCATGACTTTGACGTCCGGCCCGGCTTTTTCGATGTAGGGGGCGCGGATGAAGACGGCCCGCACGGGGTCGGCCCCGAATTCGGGGACGTTGAGGTCGGCTTCGAAGCTCTCGCGCTGGCGGCCGAAGGCGTTGCGCCGGACGGTGACGTCCATGAGGCCGAGGCGCGGTTGGTCGCTGCCGACGATTTCCTTGGCAAGGAGGATCATGCCGGCGCAGGTGCCGTAGATGGCCAGGCCGGCGGCGGCCCGCTCCCTGATTTTGTCCATGAGGCCCCATTCGATGAGCAGTTTGCCGATGGTGGTGCTTTCGCCGCCGGGAATGACGAGGCCTTCGACGAGGTCGAGATCCTCGGGTTTGCGGACTTCGACGCCTTCGGCCCCGAGGCGCTCAAGCATCCAGCGGTGTTCACGGAAGGCGCCCTGCAGGGCGAGTACGCCGATTTTCACTGTTACCAGCCCCGCTCCTGCATGCGTTCGTGGGGGGCGATAGTTGATATTTCGAGGCCGGGCATGGCTTCGCCCAGACCGCGGGAGACGTCGGCGAGGACTTTGGGGTCGTTGTAGTAGGTGGTGGCGGCGACGATGGCTTTGGCCCGGGCGGCCGGGTCGGCGGATTTGAAGATGCCGGAGCCGACGAAGATGCCGTCGCAGCCGAGCTGCATCATGAGGGCGGCGTCGGCCGGGGTGGCGATGCCGCCGGCGGCGAAGTTGACGACCGGCAGGCGGCCGAGTTTCTTGGTTTCGCGGACGAGTTCGATGGGGGCGGCGATGTTTTTGGCAAAGGCGGCGACTTCTTCTTCGGGGAGGTTCTGGAGGAGGCGGATTTCGCTCATGACCATGCGGATGTGCTTGACGGCCTCGACGACGTTGCCGGTGCCGGGCTCGCCCTTGGTGCGGATCATGGCCGCGCCTTCGCCGATGCGGCGGAGGGCTTCGCCGAGGTTTTTGGCACCGCAGACGAAGGGTACCTTGAATTCGTGTTTGTTGATGTGGTATTTGTCGTCGGCGGGGGTGAGGACTTCGCTCTCGTCGATATAGTCGGCGCCGAGGGCTTCGAGGATCCGGGCCTCGACGAAGTGGCCGATGCGGGCTTTGGCCATGACGGGGATGGTGACGGCTTCCATGATTTTCTGGACGATGGTGGGGTCGGCCATGCGGGCGACGCCGCCGGCGGCGCGGATGTCGGCGGGGACCCTCTCGAGGGCCATGACGGCGCAGGCGCCGGCCTGTTCGGCGATTTTAGCCTGTTCGGGGGTGGTTACGTCCATGATTACGCCGCCTTTGAGCATTTCCGCCAGGCCGGCTTTTACGCGAAAGGTGCCTTGTTCCATTGTGTTTCTACCTCCTGTATGGTGCATCAAGGATAACATGGGGACATATCCGTTAATTTATACGACGGTCGGCCGGCAGTTCCTGCCGGCACCGGAATTTTCCGGTCAGTCGGGGCAATGGGCCTGGCGGAGGGCGGCGGCGAGGCGCTGCACTCCCGCGGTGATCTCGCCCTCGTCGAGGGGGGAGATGGACAGCCTGAGGTAGGTTTCGGGGGTTTCCCAGTTGAAGAAGTCGCTGCCGGTGGCGGCTTCGACGCCGTGGGCGGCGAGGAGGGCCTGCCAGTCGGCCGGCGGGCAGGGCGGCTGTTTGAGCTTGAGCCAGATGAGGAAGCCGCCGCTGGGCTCGGTCCATTCGGCCCAGGCGGGGTCGATGTGGCGCTGGAGGGCGCGGATGGCGGTCTGCATCCTTTTGCGGTAGGCGCGGTGCATCCGGCCGATGTGGCGGTCGTAGTGGCCGCTTTGGCAGAATTCGTGGATGGCGGCCTGGAGGATCATGCTGGGGGCGATTTCGCTAAAGCGGTGGATGGCGACGAGGCGTTCGACGCATTCTTTTTCGGCGGCCAGCCAGCCGATGCGGACGCCGGGAAAGAGGACTTTGGAGAAGGTGCCGCAGTAGATGACGAGCTGGCGTTTGTCCATCGATTTGACCGGCAGGACGACGCGGCCGCTGTATTTCATTTCTTCCTCGAAGCCGTCTTCGAGAATGGGGAGGCGGTGGGTTTCGCACAGCGAGAGGAGGCGTTCGCGGTGGGCCTGGCCGGTGGTGATGCCGGTGGGGTTTTGGAAGGTGGGCATGGTGTAGACGAGGACGGGCTTTTCCCGGGCGATGGCCGCCTCCAAGGCGTCGAGGTCCATGCCGTCCCGACGGACGGGGATTTCGACGGGCGTGAGGCCGTAGAAGCGCAGCAGGGGCAGGACATAGCTGTAGGTGGGGGATTCGATGGCGACGGTGCGCCCCGGGGCGGCGAGCATGCGGAAGACGAGGTCGAGGCCCTGCTGGGAGCCGTTGGTGATGAGGATTTCGTCGGTGGTTACGGAGATGCCGTGGCCTTGCAGCCGACGGGCTATGTATTCCCGGAGCGGTCCGAAGCCGGCCCGGGCGCCGTAGCCGAGGAGGGCTTCGCCGTGGTTTTTCACGGCGCGGTCGAGGCAGGCGCGGAAGCTTTCGAGGGGAAAGAGGCGGCGGTCCATGTCGAGGCTGGCGAAGTTGATGAGGGCGGCGGTGTCTTCGCGGCCGGCCTGGGGGCTGATGCGACGGTGGGCTTGCCAGATGTTTTCGCTGGCGGGGGAGGAGAGGGCCTGCCAGTCGATGAGCCCTTTTTCGCCACGGTCGGCGGCGGTGGCCATCTGCATGCGGTCGCGGACGCGCGGGCAGGAGCCGGGGCTGAGGTCGACGAAGCCGAGGGCCCACAGTTCCTGGTAGGCGGTGGCGACGGTGGAGCGGTGGATGGCGAGCCGGTCGGCCAGCCGGCGGGTGGAGGGGAGTTTTTCGCCGGGCAGCAGGACGCGGCCGGCGATTTTGTCCCTGATCTGAGCGACGATCTGCCGGTAGATGGGCTCGGCGCTGTGTTCGTCGACGGTGAGCAGCAGCATCTCTACCTCCGGGGCGGTTTATCCGCCATGATGAAACTATACCGCTAATCCGGCCTGTCGTCAATCGCCAGTTTTGCTATATTTGGAACCGACCAGTTTGCGGGATAAAAAGAAACGCCCCGGAGAAGGGGCGTTCCCGTCGAATATCGTCTGAGGACGTTCAGAAGTCCCCAGATGCAAGGCGGCTCCGCCCGGCGCTTGCTAGCGTACTCGGGGCGTACGCTAGCAAGCGTCGGGCGGAACAACGCCGCAGATGGGGTCTTATCCGCGGCCGCCTCATTTTTTCATCTTAGCCCGGATGGCACGGACGATCTGGCGGGCAAACGGCCCCAAATTCTGGTCGGCATACGCTTTCATTATCCCGGCCGCGACCATGCGGATGGCGCTTTTGACGATGGCGGGGTCGGTGACGCCCTGCTGGCGGAGGTTTTCCTCGATGTGGACGGCGGCTTCGAGGGCCTTTTCGCCGGCAATGTTGTTGACGAGGCTCACGATGTCGGCTTTGCCGACAAGGACGGGGCCGACGGCGGCGAAGATTGCCTGCGCGACTGGCACGAGCTCGGCCGGGCGGCTGTCGATGACGACGACCGGGTCGAGCCCCAGAGCCATTTCCCCGGCCTGGCCGACGAATTTGACGCCGATGCAGCGCACTGGCGGGACGGCCGTTTCCTCAAGGACATGCTGGGCGACATTTGTGGCGATGTTGATGACGGTTATGGGGGTTTTTAGCTGGTTGAAGTCTTTGATGCAGTTGATCACTTCGGGGTCGGGGACGGCAAGGATGACGGTGCCGATGGCCGCCAGTTCGTCGATGGAGCCGGCGGCGGGCAGGCCGAGGTCGTTCTGGACGGTGGCCAGGAAGGCGGCGTCGCGGTCGAAGACGGTGAGTTCGACGTGGTCTTTGAGGCGGCGGGCCAGTTCCCTGCCCATGCGGCCGACGCCGATTATTCCTACTTGCATGTTATCACCTCTGCTGCGGCTGGTTCGCATTCAGCCGGAAGATTTTGTCGCATACGGCTTTGGAGAAGACGTCAAGTATCTCGCAGACCGTGGCGAGGACCACGGCGGCGGCTACAAGCAGGCGTTCGCCCACAGCATATCCCATCCCTCCGGACTGGTTCCTGCTATTATTATAGCACGGGATGGAGCAGGTTCTACCCAACATGTTGCGGCGGGGCGATAAACTTAGTGCAGATGTTGTGGTTTTCATTTATAATGAAGTTAGGTAGCACTTTTTGTCAAAAGGGGGATTCCATTGAAGAAGCATTATGTGCTCGATACAAATGTTTTGCTTTATTCCCCGCAAGCAATTTTTGCTTTCAGCGAGCACACGGTGATTATCCCCGAAGTTGTGTTGGAGGAACTGGACAAGTTCAAGTCCGAGTCGACCGAACGCGGCGCCCACAGCCGCCAGGTCAGCCGCATCATCGACGAGCTGCGCTGCCAGGGCAATCTGCTGAACGGCGTTCCGCTCAACGACCAGGGCGGCATCCTGCGCATCGAGACAAATTGCCTGGAAATCAATCTGCCCCCCCACTGGGACCGGGCGAAGCCGGACAACCGCATTCTTCAGGTGTGCAAGGGTCTGGCCGACAATAATCAGCATACCGTGCTGGTCAGCCGCGATACCAACCTGCGGGTCAAGGCGGTGATTCTCGATATCCAGGCGGAGGATTTCCGCAACGACAAGGTGGCGGCGATCGAGGATCAATATACGGGCCGTACGGTTGTCTATACTTCGTCGGAGACGATCAACAGGTTTCACGCCGACGACGGCAACGCCATCGATCCCGCGCTTTTGAGCGAGTATGACGAGAATGAGCACAGCCTGAAACCGGCGTCGTTCGTGACCAACCAGTTCATGCTGATCCGTTCGACCGACAACGACCGCCATACGGCGCTGGGCCGGTTCGACGGGGAGAAGACGGTGCATTTGAAGTACCGCAACCGCAATCCGTTCGGCGTGACGCCGCGCAATATCGGCCAGGTTTTCATGCAGGAGTGCCTGATGATGGACGCGGACGAGGCGCCGCTGGTGATCATCAAGGGCCCCGCCGGGACGGCCAAGACTTTTTATTCGCTGGCGGTGGGCCTTTATAAGCACCTGGACTGCCGGCCGCGCGATTATCACCATTTGCTTATCTGCCGGCCCAATATCCCGATGGATGAGGATATCGGCTTTTTGCCGGGGTCGGAGAACGAGAAGATCAGCCCTTATATGCGGGGGGTGAGGGACAATATGTTCACCCTCATGTCGGGGCATATGATGACCGAGGCCAAGGAGATTTCCCAGGTGGAGGATACGGTGCAGATGCTGTTCGACAAGCGCGTCATCCAGACGGAGGCGCTGGCCTACCAGCGCGGCCGTTCGCTTTACAAGTACTGGATGATTCTCGACGAGATGCAGAATGCGACGCCCCGCCAGGCGAAGGGGGTAATCACCCGCCCGGGGCTGGGGACGAAGATTATTCTCCTCGGCGATCCGGAGCAGATCGACAACCCGTTCCTCGACAGCCGCTCGAACGGTCTGAGCTACGCGAGCGAGAAGATGCGCGGCTCGAAGCTGTGTTTCCAGGTGACGCTGCAGTACGACGAGTGCGAGCGGTCGCCGCTGGCGGCGGAGGCGGCGCTCAGGCTGTAAAAGTTTATATTGTTGCCGGATTTGTGGTTCTTTATTCTTGCGATTTTGAATATTTAGGATTACAATAATATGTGAATATGCTTATTGCCGCGGAGCTGGGAGGGGCCTGCTGGGTAGGTTTCTCTTAGCTTTGCTTTTTTATGCCCTGCGGACCGATTGCCCTTTACGGCGGCATTGCGTAACAGAGATTTCTATGGGAGGCGTCTTTGTTGGACAAACAGGTCATTATCGCGTTAACGATTTTTCTCCTCGTTTATGCCCTGATTATCGCCGAGAAGCTCCACCGCACCATCCTGGCCATGGCCGGAGCAATGGCGCTGATCGCCCTGGGGGTGCTGACCCAGGAGCGGGCCATCCATCATATCGATTTCAATACCATCGGCCTGCTGGTGGGGATGATGATTATTGTGGGCATCACCGCCGAGACCGGGTTATTCCGTTATCTGGCAATCTGG
This sequence comes from Selenomonadales bacterium, assembly GCA_029976065.1. Lineage (GTDB taxonomy): Bacteria > Bacillota > Negativicutes > Sporomusales > UBA7701 > Anaeroselena. The sequence goes on along the minus strand of JARKNV010000079.1, from coordinate 104,088 downwards.
TCGGCCAAGAAGGTGAAGGGCGATCCGGTTAAGCTGTTCATCGCTTTGGCGACGCTGACCGCGGTGTGTTCGGCGTTTCTCGACAACGTGACGACGGTGCTGCTGACCGTGCCGGTGACGTTCAGCATCACCCGCCAGTTGAAACTAAATCCCGTTCCCTTTCTTTTTGCGCAGATTATTGCGTCGAATATCGGCGGCACCTCGACACTGATCGGCGACCCGCCCAACATCATGATCGGCAGCGCGGTCAAAGAGTTGACCTTTATGGTATTCGTCAATAATCTCTTCCTGATCTCCTTCCTTATCCATTTCGTCACCGTCGCGGTGATGATCTGGATTTACCGCGCCCAGCTGGTGACGACCCCCGATCTGCAGGCGAAGGTGATGGAGCTGGATGAGACCAAGGAGCTCACCGATACCAGGCTGCTCAAGATTTGCCTGGCGGTGCTGGCGTTTACGATTGCGCTCTTTATGACCCATCAGGTTTTCCACCTCGATTCGGCGAGCGTCGCCCTCATCGGCGCCAGCACCCTGCTGGTGCTGACCGCCAACAAGTTCGCCCATCATCTCGAACACGTTTTCAGCAAGGTGGAATGGGTGGCGCTGTTTTTCTTCGTCGGCCTGTTCGTCATCATCGGCGGCCTGGTGGATACCGGGGTGATCAAGTGGCTGGCCGAGGAGTCGATCAAGCTTACAGCCGGCAATATTACGGCGACGTCGATGCTGATCCTGTGGCTGAGCGCGATCGCGTCGGCGTTCGTGGACAACATCCCGTTCGTGGCGACGATGATCCCGCTGATCAAGGATATGGGCACGATGGGGATAACCAACCTCGAACCGCTGTGGTGGAGCCTGTCGCTGGGCGCTTGCCTGGGCGGCAACGGCACGATCATTGGCGCGAGCGCCAACATCATCGTCGCCGGCATGGCGGCTCAGGAGGGCCATCACATCGGCTTCAACGAGTATATGAAAGTGGCTTTCCCCCTGATGCTGATGTCGATCGCCATCTGTACGGTTTACATTTATTTACGGTATCTGCTGTAATCTGATTTGCCGCTTGCCTGAAAGCGGCAAATCGGGTACAATTGCAGTATAAAAGCATATGGCCGGTATTGAGGAGGAGACTGTCACCAAGGTCTCCTCCTTTCCGTTTGCCGCCATATGCCGAAAAATTTGGTCATGGAGGTAGATGAATGGACAAACAGGTTGTTTTTGCCGTGGCGGTATTTATTGCGGTGTATGCTCTGATCATTTCGGAGAAGATTCACCGCACCGTCCTGGCGATGGTGGGCGGCATGCTGCTGGTCGTTTTCGGCGTTCTCAGCCAGGAGCGGGCCATCCACCATATCGATTTCAATACGATCGGCCTGCTGGTAGGAATGATGATAATCGTCGGCGTGACCGCCGAGACGGGCCTGTTCCGCTATCTGGCCATATGGGCGGCCAAGAAGGTGAAGGGCGACCCGGTTAAGCTGTTTTACGCCCTGGCGACGCTGACGGCGGTTTGCTCGGCCCTGCTGGATAACGTGACGACGGTGCTGCTGACCGTGCCGGTGACGATCAGCATTACCCGCCAGCTGGAAGTGGCGCCGACCCCCTACCTGATTGCCCAGATCATCGCCTCGAATATCGGCGGTACGTCGACGCTGATCGGCGACCCGCCGAACATCATGATCGGCAGCGCGGTCAAAGAGCTTACGTTTATGGCTTTTATCGAGAACCTGTTCCTGATTGCGTTCTTTATCCATTTCATCACGATCATTATCCTGGCGTGGATTTACCGCCACAAGCTGGTGACAAGCGACGAGCTGCGCGCGAAGATTTCCCTGCTCGACGAGCGCAAGCAGCTCACTAATATCCCATTGCTGAAAACCTGTATGGGAGTGCTGGTTTTAACCATCTTCCTTTTCACGACCCATCAGTATTTCCATCTGGAGTCGGCGACGGTCGCCCTGTTCGGCGCCAGCATCCTCCTGCTGCTGACCGCCAAACAGTCGGAGCACGGGTTGGAGCACGTTTTTCACAAGGTGGAGTGGGTGGCGCTGTTCTTCTTCGTGGGCCTGTTCGTGCTGGTGGGCGGCCTGGTGGATACGGGGGTCATCAAGCGGCTGGCCGAGGAGGCTATCAGGCTGACGGCGGGCAACGTGACGGCGACGTCGCTGCTCATTTTGTGGCTGAGCGCGATCGCGTCGGCGTTCGTGGACAATATCCCGTTCGTGGCGACGATGATTCCGCTGATCAAGGATATGGGCACGATGGGGGTGGCCAATCTGGAGCCGCTGTGGTGGAGCCTGGCTCTCGGCGCCTGCCTGGGAGGCAACGGGACGATTATCGGCGCGAGCGCCAATATCATCGTCGCCGGCCTGGCCGCCCAAGAGGGGTACCATATCACGTTCGGCGGCTATTTCAAGATCGCTTTCCCGCTGATGCTGCTGTCGATCGTCATCTCGACCGCGTATGTCTACATGCGCTATCTGCTGTAGCAACGGCCGAAAGCGCGGCTTACGGGTTATAAATGCATATGAATAGGGATTCGGGAGGAGACTGTCACCAAGGTCTCCTCCTTTTTGTATGCCGGCATGGGGTTCTGACATTAATGGCGTATGGAGGCAATAGATGGATAAACAAGTAGTATTGGCGGTTACGGTTTTTATCGTCGTGTATGCATTGATCATTTCGGAGAAGATTCACCGCACCGTCCTCGCCTTGGTCGGCGGCGTGTTCATGGTAGTGTTCGGCATCCTCAGCCAGGAGCGGGCCATTCACCACATCGATTTCAATACGCTCGGCCTGCTGGTAGGGATGATGGTAATCGTGGGCGTAACCGCCGAGACGGGTCTGTTCCGTTATCTCGCCATTTGGACGGCCAAGAAGGTGGGCGGCGACCCTGTAAAGCTTTTTTACGCTTTGGCGACGTTGACGGCGGTGTGTTCGGCCCTGCTGGACAATGTGACGACGGTGCTACTTACCGTGCCGGTGACGATCAGCATCACCCGCCAGCTCGAGGTGTCGCCGACCCCCTACCTGATCAGCCAGATCATCGCCTCGAATATCGGCGGCACGGCGACGCTGATCGGCGACCCGCCGAACATCATGATCGGCAGCGCGGTGAAGGAGTTGACGTTCATGGCGTTTGTCGACAATCTGGCCGCCGTCTCCTTTTTCGCCCACTTCCTCGTTACCGCCATCCTGGCGTGGCTGTACCGCGGCCGGCTGAAAACGACCGCCGCGCTGCGGGAAAAAATAATGCGCCTCGACGCGGGCAGGCAGTTGACCAACATCGGCTTGCTCAGGATTTCCCTGGCGGTGTTGGCTCTGACGATCTTTTTGTTTGCCACCCATCAGTTCTTCCACCTGGAGTCGGCTACCGTCGCCCTGTTCGGCGCCAGCATCCTTCTCCTGCTGACCAGGCAAACCGAGCACAGCCTGGAGCACATTTTCCACAAGGTGGAGTGGAGCGCGCTGTTTTTCTTCGTCGGTCTGTTCATGCTGGTGGGCGGCCTGGTGGAGACGGGGGTTATCAAGTGGCTGGCCCGGGAGGCGATGAGGCTGACGGCCGGCGACGTGGCTGCTTCGTCCCTGCTCATCCTGTGGCTGAGCGCGATTGCGTCGGCGTTTGTGGACAATATCCCGTTCGTGGCGACGATGATTCCGCTGATCAAGGATATGGGCGCGCTGGGGATAACGAATCTTGAGCCGCTGTGGTGGAGCCTGGCTCTCGGCGCCTGCCTGGGGGGCAACGGAACGATTGTCGGCGCGAGCGCCAACATCATCGTGGCCGGCCTGGCGGCTCAGGAGGGCTATAATATCACTTTCCGCGGTTTTTTCAAGGTCGGGTTTCCGGTAATGCTGCTGACGGTCGTGATAGCGACCGCGTATGTCTACCTGCGCTATCTTGTATGACGGCGAAGGAGGATTAGGCCCGGCGGCCAGGGAATTATTCCCTAACAATGTGCCGAGCGGAGGGATGACGGTTGAAAAAAACGCCCCAGGGGGCTGGCGGTAAAACGCCAATGATCGTCTTTACCCCATATAGCCCTTATATGGTGGTGGATGTGGACAGGCTGACCGGCGCCGACGGCCGGGAGCTGCCGCTGGCGCCGGTGACTGCGCTGTGCCGCTGCGGGGCTTCGGGCAGCAAGCCTTATTGCGACGGCAGCCACGCGCGGATCGGCTTTATCGGCAAACGGGAACGGAGTGCACCGGCCGGCCGCAGCCGTTCTTACGCCGGCAAGCATATCACCATCCACGACAACCGGCGGGCGTGCGCCCATTCGGCCGAGTGTCTGCGGGGCCTGCCGGCGGTGTTCAGGAAGGACGGCAAGCCGTGGATCGACCCCGACGCGGCGACGGCCGAGGAGATTATCAGGGTAATCGAGAGCTGCCCGTCCGGGGCTTTGAGCTATACGGTGCACGGCGAGCTTCACCAGGAGTGGGGCGACGGGCCGCCGGCGATCAGGGTGGACAAGGGCGGGCCGCTGCGCTGCACGGGCTGCATCGCGCTCAAGGACGCCGACGGAGCGGCGCCGGCGGCCGCTAGCCACTATACGCTCTGCCGCTGCGGCAAGTCGGCCAATAAGCCGTTCTGCGACGGCACCCACTGGAAGGAAAGGTTCAAATAAGGCTTATGATACGAAGCAGGCAGCAAAACCGCTGCCTGCTTTTATTCGTCTAGGGCACAAGCCCTCGGCCGCTTAGAAGTCCCCAGATGCTAGGCGGCTCAGCCGGGCGTGCCGCGACGGCCCCGGATGGACCTAGTGCCGAGCGCGCCATGGAAGGCGCCAGCGCTCGGCCGACGCGTACTCGAACGTACGCTAGCAAGCGCCCGGCGGAACAAGTGCGCAAGTTCTTGGCGCTTCAGCGCCTAGAACTGCGGCCTGCTCTTTACAAGTGCAACGCAGATGGGGGCTTATAAGCGACCGAGGCATATTATGGAGGGAGGTGATTTTTATGGCTTACTCCATCCGCATCTCCCTCTCCGCCCGCACGCTGTCGCTGGCGGCGAACGGCCGGCCGGTGAAGTCTTATCCCGTGGGGGTGGGCCGCCCCGGTCACCAGACGCCGCCGGGCTCTTACACCATCGCCGTGAAGCGGGCCAATCCCGGCGGCCCGTTCGGCGTGATGTGGCTCGGCCTGAGCATTCCCCATTACGGCATCCACGGCACGAACAATCCGGCGTCGATCGGCGGCTATGTGTCCCGCGGCTGCGTGAGGATGCATAACCACGATGTGCTGGAGCTGGCGGGGATGGTGGCGATAGGGACGCCGGTGTACATCAGCCAATAGCTGCTTATCTCATTACGGAATGAACCAAGGGCACCACATAAGGATCATAGAGATAGCGCACGAACAGGAAGAGCAGCAGACCGACGCCGCCGCCGACGACCGAGCCGTTGATGCGTATCCAGGCAAGGTCTTCGCCGGCTTTGTCTTCGATGAACAGGTTGAGGTCCTCGTCGCTGAGGCGGGCGAGCGCGTCCCTGACGACGACGGCCACGATTTCGTGCTCGCTGTCGATGAAGCGGCTCAGCGCGGTCTGCAGCTGTTCTTCCACCCAGTCGCGCATGGCGGCGTCGGCCTTGAAGGTCGCCCAGAGTTTGCCGGTCTGGCGCTCCGCCCACGCCGCCGGCCATTCGGGGGGCGCGTTCCTGACCGCGAGGGCGGCGATGGCGATCAGCGCTTCTTCGAGCCGCAGGCGGCCGGCCAAGCCTTTTCGCCAGGAGTCGATGCTCGTCGTCCAGGCCGGGTCGCCTTCGAGGCGGTCGACGGCGGCGGCCAGCCGGGCCCGCACCCAGGCGCGGACGGGATGGCCGGGGACGGCGAGGTCGCCGAGGAGGAGGAGGAGCTCGGCGTGAAGGACGGCGGCGGCTTCGGCGGTATTGAGGGTGTTGGTGGCTTCGGCCAGGCTGAGGACAAGCTTTTGCCACCAGCTGCGGGCGGCGTTCTGCGCGGCTTGGTCGAGGTAGCGCTTGATGGCGAGGCGGGTGCTGTCTTGGGCGGCGGCGGCGGTGAGTTCGGCGAGGAGGTATTCGATGAAGCGGTCGGCGCGGCCGGTGGCCAGGGACCAGGAGAGGCCCCGGCGGCTGTAGGCGGCGAGATCGGCTTCGTAGAGGAAGGCTTTCAGCCATTTCTGCCCATAGCGGGCGACGGCCGGGAGGTCGAGGTTGTCCCAGGCGGCCTGGACGTAGCGGGCGGCGAGGCCGGGCAGCAGCGCCTGGCGGCCGTCTTCCTCCAGCCAGCCGACGATGACGTCGACGAGGCGGACGCCGGCGAGGCGGCGTTTGATCGAGTCTTTGCTGAGCAGTTCGTTCTGGACGGCGCCGGAGATGGCGGCGATGATTTTTTCGCGGCTGCGGGGGATGAGGGCGGTGTGCCAGGGGAAGCCGAGCGGCCGCCGGAAGAGGGCGGTGACGGCGAACCAGTCGGCAAGGCCGCCGACGAGGGCGGCTTCGGCGACGATGAAGGCGACGCGGACGGCCATGGAGTCCGGGTAGTAATAGCGGGCGGCGGCGGCGGCGGCGAACAGGCCGAACACCAGCGCCAGCACGCGGTTGGCTTTGCGGCGGTAATCGCGGGCGGCCACGGCTACCACCAGTAGGTCAGCAGGAAGATGAGCATGCCTGCCAACCCCCCCACGACCGAGCCGTTGATGCGGATCATTTGCAGGTCGTTGCCGACCCTGTTTTCGATGAAAGCGACCAGCGCTGCGGTGGAGTATTGATCGAGCCGTTCGCGGACCATGGTGCCGATGTGGGCGTGATGGGTGTCGATGAAGGCCATGAGCGCCTGGCGGAGAAGCTGGGCGAGGGCCTGCTGCTGGCCGGCGTCGCCCTGGAAGGCGTGCACCAGCCGGCCGACCTGGGCGTCCAGCCAGCGGCGGAGGACGGCCCGGCCGGTGTCGCCGGCGGCCGCCCTGAGGATGACGGCCACGCCGCCGGCGATGCGCTCGGCAAGGTCGGTGCGCCCGGCCAGCCAGTCGTTTTTGGCTTGTTCTACCTTCTCCTGAAGGCCGGGATCGCCGCCGAGGCGGGCGGCAAGGGCGAGGGCCCGCCGGCGGAGGTTTTCCCGCCAGGGGTGGGCCGGGTCTTCGAGGGCGCGCAGGAACAGGCCGCCTTCCCGCTGGGCGATGGCGGCCATGACGGCGGGGGTGAAGCCGATCCCTTCGAGGAACTGGCCGGCGAACCGGCGGCGCGTCAGTTCGCGTTCGTAGGCTTGGCGAGCCTCGGCGATGAAGGAGGCGAGCAGTTCGCCGACTTGGGGCTGGGCGATGAGGGCCTGGAGCTCGCCGAGGACGAAGGTGGCGAGACGGTCGGCGTAGCCGTGGCGGACGGACCATTCGACCGTTTGGGCGAGGATGGGGGCGAGCTTTATCTGGGCGGCGTTGTCGCGTACGAGGCCGGCGAGAAAGGCGCCGATCTTGTCGGGGTTGGCCTGGCCGACGGCGTCGTCGGCGATGCGGGCGAGGAACTCGCTGATGCGGGCTTGGCTGCCGGAGTCGGCGAGGTAGCGGACGACGAGGGCGGCGATGTCGTAGCGGCCGATGGTGGCGCGGATGTTTTCGCGGGTGAGGAGTTCGTCCTCGACCATGGCGATGATGGCTTCGGTGATGCGGGCGCGGTTGCGGGGAATGAGCTCGGTGCGGAAGGGGATGCCGAGGGGGCGGCGGAAGAGGGCGGACACGGCGAACCAGTCGGCGAGGCCGCCTACCAGGGCGGCGCTGCAGCCGCTGGCGAGGAGGCCGCCGGCGAAGGTGTGGGCGAAGGGGTGGCTGGCGATGAAGCCGAGCGTTACCACGCCCAGCGTTATGGTGGCTTTGTTCCGGTTGGTCGCGGTCATGGCAGGCACCTTTCGCATGGTTTCTTCTATATATTATGTTTTCACGCCGCGGCAAAAAACCCTCCTGCCCGACTTTCCGCCGTTGCGGCCGCGCGTGCCGGGCACGGCCGGCTCACGGCTTACTGCGGATATGGGTTAAGACCAGCTCTTCCAGCGCCGCCAGGGGCGGCGACAGCCATTTTTCCCGGTGCAGAATCATGCGGGCTTCGATCGGTATCGGTTGCCCGCGCCACACGAAGCTGACCAGTTCGCCGCGCTTCAATTCTTCTTCCACGACGATCTTCGGCAGCAGGGATATTCCCAGGCCGTTTTTGACGCATTGCCTGATGGCCTCGAGGCTGCCGAATTCCATGATGGTGTTGGTCTTGATCCGCTCTTTCTCCAGCAGGTTTTTGAGGTCCGTCGGGTAGCCGCAGTAGCCTTCCGGCAGCAGCAGGGTGCAACCGGCAAGGTCTGGCGGCGCGAGGGCGAGGGCGGCGGCCAGACTGTGGTCCGGCGAGGCGACGAAGACGGTTTCACCGCGAAACAGTTCGATTTGCCGCAGGTGGCGCTGGCGGGTTTCGTCGTTGAGGCTGAAGGCGACGTCGATGACGTTGTGCTGCAGCCAGTGGGGAAAGTCGACGCAGTTGCCGACCTTGATGTTGATCTGCACGTCCGGGTAGCGAAGCCGGTATTCCTTGAGCACCGGCGGCAGCCAGGATATGCAGAGCGTCTCGGCCGCCCCGATGGTGAGGGTGCCGGCGATGCGGCCCTTATCGCTGAACAGGCCCTTGATTTCGGCCGAGCGGTCCACCATCTGTTCGGCGAAGGGCAGCAGCCGGCGGCCCTGCTCGGTCAGAAATACCCGCTTGCCGAGCCGCTCGAACAGTCTGGCGCCGAGATAATCCTCAAGGCTCTGAATCTGCTCCGATATGGTGGACTGGGAGTAGTTGAGTTCTCTGGCGGCTTCCCCGAAGCTGAGCAGGCGGGCGACGGCCAGAAACGACTGATAGTGCTTGACGTCCATTTGCGTCACTTCCATCGGCTAAGCCGATTGGTTTTATCTAAATAATCGGCTTAACAATACTTCCTATTATATGGTAGGATAAAATTGTCTTCCCGGCAAGGGTGATCATTTATGGCGAGGCGATGAGATGGAGCAAGCCGTTAAGCTGCGAAAAAGTATTACCTGGATACAGGGAGCGGCCCTGACGGTCGGCGCCGTCCTCGGGGCGGGCATTCTGGTGCTGCCGGCGCTGGCGGCCGAGATGGCGGGGCCGGCCTCGCTGCTCAGCTGGCTGCTTATGGGCCTGTTCACGCTGCCGATGGTCGTCGCCATCGGCGCGATGTCGTCGCGGTTTCCCGATTCGGGGGGGATGGCCACTTATGTACGCCAGGCGTTCGGCCCCCGCGCCAGCCAGGTGGCCGGCATCCTGATGCTTACCGCCATGCCGTTCGGCATGCCGGCCACGGCGCTGGTCGGCGCCCATTATCTCGGCAGCGTTTTCGGCTGGTCGCCCGCCGGCGTCCACGTGACAGCCGCCGGGCTGCTGTTCGCCGCGCTGGCCCTCAACTACCGCGGCATCGAGCTGGCCGGGCGGACGCAGGTGTTCGTGGTTTCCGCCATTGTCGCCATGCTCGCGGCGGCGGTGTGGTCGGCCGCGCCGCAGATCCGCCCGGAGGCGTTCACCCCCTTCCTCCCCCACGGCTGGCTGCCTGTCGGCGAGGCGATGACGCTGCTGTTTTTCGCCTTTATGGGCTGGGAGATGATCGGGCATCTGGCCGAGGAGTTCAATAATCCCCGCCGCGATATTCCCCTGAGTCTCGCGGCGGCCGTCGTGCTGGTCGTGGCGCTGTATGTGGCGGTGGCTTTCGCGACGGTGGGTACGGCGGTTTACCGGTCCGGCAACCCGATCGTGGCGATGGTGACGCTGATGGCGTTCCGCTGGGGGGGCATGGCGGGAGGGCTGGTGGCGCTGCTGGGCTTTATCGTCTGTTATTGCACGGTTCACACGTACATTGCCGGGTTCGCCCGCCTGGTGTACGCCCAGGCGCGGGACGGACATTTCCCCGCCCGCCTCGGCCGCCTGCACCCTCGCTTCCAGACGCCGCACACGGCGTTGCTCTGCTTTGCGCCGGTGCATATAACCATTTTGTCGCTGAGCTATCTGTTCGCATGGGACTTGAAGCCGCTGCTGACCATTCCCTGCGCGAATTTCCTGGTGGTGTACACACTCGGGATGGCGGCGGCGGCGCGGATCGTTCCCGGGCGGACGGGCCGGTACGCCGCCTGGCTCAGCGCCCTGCTGTCGTGCGGCGTGCTGCTGTTCGCCGGCCGTTATATCCTGTATACCGCCGCGGTGGCGCTGGCGGTCGTCTATTACCAGCGCCGGAAAAAGACAATTATACAATAGGAGTAAAAGCCCCCGGCTTCCGGGGGCTTTTTAACGGCCATTTTTATTTCACGTTCACAAACTCGTTGATGGCCGCGCCGGGGCCGATCATCGGGGTGACGATATCTTCGGTGCCGATGTCGGCGGCGATGACGGCAGGGCCGCCGGACCGCCAGGCGGCGGCGAAGGCGGCGGTGAATTCGGCCGGGGTGGCGACTCGCCGGCCGGGGACGCCACAGACGGCGGCGAAGGCGGCGAAGTCGAGCTCGCGCGGCGCGAGGCTGGCGGAGTAGCGCTGGCGGTAGAAGAGCTGCTGCCACTGGCGGACCATGCCGAGGCAGCGGTTGTCGAGGATGACGGCGATGACGGGCAGGTTGTAGGCGGTGAGGGTGTAAAGCTCCATGCCGGTCATTTTGAAGCCGCCGTCGCCGGCGACGAGGACGACGCGGCTGCCGGGGGCGGCGACCTGGGCGCCGAGGGCGGCCGGGAGACCGAAGCCCATACAGCCGAGGCCGCCGGAGGTGAGCCAGGTGCCGGGGGCGTCGACGGCGAGGTGCTGAGCGGCCCACATTTGGTGCTGGCCGACGTCGGTGGCGAAGACGACGGGCCGGCCGGCGGCGTGGCGGGAGATTTCGCGCATTATCCAGGGGGCGTTGAGGGTGCCGGTTTGGTAGTCGCTCGTGTTTTCGGCCCGCCAGGCGGCGACGGCGGCGTTCCAGGGGGCGGTGTCGCCGGCGGCGGCCCGGGCGGTTAGCTCGGTGAGGAGCGGCCCCAGCTCGCCGATGAGGGCGATGTGGCTGGCGATGTTTTTGCCGATTTCGGAGCGGTCGATGTCGAGGTGGATGAAGGTTTTGCCGGCGGGATAGCGCTTGGGGTCGCCGGTGACGCGGTCGCTGAAGCGGCTGCCGACGGCGATGACGAGGTCGGCTTCGTGAACGGTGCGGTTGGCGGCTACGTGGCCGTGCATGCCGGTGAGGCCGAGCCACTGGGGATGGGTGGACGGCAGGGCGCCGAGGCCCATGAGAGTGCTGACGACGGGGAGGCCGAGCTTTTCGGCGAGCAGGGTCGCCTCGCGGCTGGCCTGGCCGCGGATGACGCCGCCGCCGACGACCATGACGGGACGGCGGGCGGCTGCGATGGCCGCCGTTGCCCGCCGAAGGGCGTCGTCCGTCTTGCCGTCCCTGACGGCCGGCTTGGCGGCCGCTTGCTCGGCGGGGTAATAGGTCAGCTGAGCCTGCTGGACGTCGCGGGGCAGGTCGACGAGCACCGGCCCCGGCCGCCCGGAGCGGGCGATGCGGAAGGCCAGGCGCAATATTTCGGGGATGCGGGCGGCGTTTTTGACGAGGAAGTTGTGTTTGGTGACCGACATGGTGATGCCGGTGATGTCGACTTCCTGGAAGGAGTCGCGGCCGAGCATGCCGATGGGCACCTGGCCGGTGATGGCGACGAGCGGCACCGAGTCGAGGTAGGCGGCCGCCAGCCCGGTGACGAGGTTGGTGGCGCCGGGGCCCGAGGTGGCGATGCACACGCCGACCCGCCCGCTGACGCGGGCGTAGCCGTCGGCGGCGTGGACCGCCCCCTGCTCGTGGACGGTGAGGATGTGCCTGAGGGGTGAGTCGTAGAGGGCGTCATAGAGCGGCATGATCTGGCCGCCGGGATAGCCGAAGACGGTGTCGACGCCCTGCTCGACGAGGCATTTTACGACAGCTTCTGCACCGGTAAGCTGCATGGTGTCTGCACCTCCTGTGGAATAGCCGGCTTGCGCCGGGCGAAAATAAAAAGCCCCTACCGGCGCATAGGCGCCGATAGGGGCGGGTAACCGCGGTACCACCCTATCGTTTGTAACTCTCCGTACCGGCCCATCAGCCGGCTCCGCTGTAACGCGCGGTCGCGCTCCCGTCTAGGGCCGGAGGCCGTCGGGGGAGAGCTCACGGGTGATTCGATATGCGGCAGCCGCGCCGGGCTTTCACCTACCCCGGCTCTCTGCGGCGGCTGCTGGTCGCATAGCCGTCCCGCTCATCACTTTTATCGGCAGTATGATTCCGTGGGAGAAGAAGGTTTTAGGCGATTCCGGCGAGGCGCAGCAGGTTCTGGTCCGCATGCGGGTCGACGCCGCCGAGGTCGTCGCTGATCCCGCCAACATGCGCTAAACGTTCCATTTCGGTCCCTCCTTGCCGTTTTTATATCTGCTGAATGAGGTCTGCTACTTTTTGAGCCAGGGCATCATGGCCCTGAGGTCGCGGCCGACTTTCTCGATCTGGTGCTCGGCCTCGCGCCGCCGCATGGCGTTGAAGACGGGGCGGTTGGCCTGGTTTTCGAGGATCCACTTTTTGGCGAATTCGCCGTTCTGGATTTCGGCGAGGATCTGCCTCATTTCGGCGCGGGTGGCGTCGGGGATGATGCGTTTGCCTGTCATGTAGTCGCCGAATTCGGCGGTGTCGCTGATGGAGTAGCGCATCATGCCGATGCCGCCTTCGTACATGAGGTCGACGATGAGTTTCATTTCGTGCATGCACTCGAAGTAGGCCGATTCGGGCTGGTAGCCGGCTTCCACGAGGGTTTCGAAGCCCGCCTTGATGAGTTCGCTGATGCCGCCGCAAAGGACGGCCTGTTCGCCGAAGAGGTCGGTTTCGGTTTCTTCCTTGAAGGTGGTGGCCAGGACGCCGGCGCGGGTGCCGCCGATGCCGCGGGCGTACGCGAGGGCGAGTTCCTGGGCGTTGCCGGTGAAGTTCTGGTGGACGGCCATGAGACAGGGGACGCCTTTGCCTTCGCTGTACATCCGGCGGACGAGATGGCCGGGTCCTTTGGGGGCGACCATGAAGACGTCGATATTTTCGGGCGGCACGACCTGGCTGAAGTGGATGTTGAAGCCGTGGGCGAAGGCGAGGGCGGCGCCGGCTTTGAGGTTGGGGGCGATGTGGTCGCGGTAGACCTGGCCCTGCCGCTCGTCGGGAATGAGGATCATGACGATGTCGGCGCCGCTGACGGCGTCGGCCACGGCGGCGACTTTGAGGCCGTCGCTCTCGGCTTTGAGCCAGGATTTGCTGCCTTTATAGAGGCCGACGGTTACGTCGATGCCGCTCTCCTTGAGGTTGAGGGCGTGGGCGTGGCCCTGGCTGCCGTAACCGATGACGGCGATTTTTTTGCTGCTGATCATATCCCAGTTGGCGTCAAGATCATAATACAATTTGCTCAAAGTATTCTCTCCTCTCGTACTGGTGGATGTTGCTCTCGCCGCGGGCGAGGCCGGCCATGCCGGTGCGGACCATTTCGATGATGCCGTAGGGGTTTAAGAGGTCGATGAAGGCGTCGATCTTGTCGTCGTCGCCGGTTATTTCGAAGGTGGCCGTCTGGGTGGACAGGTCGACGATGCTGGCGCGAAAGACTTCGGCGAGTTTGAGAATTTCGGCCCGCTTGTCGTTGCCGGCCGCGATTTTGACCATCGCTATCCCCCGCCGGACCGAGGCTTCGGGGGGCAGAAGCTGGATGGCTTCGACTTCGACGAGTTTGTCGAGCTGCTTGACGACCTGGTCGAGGATGCCGTTGTCGCCGCAGACGACCACGGTAATTCGCGAGTATTTCGGGTCCTGGGTCGTACCGACGGCCAGGCTGTGGATGTTGAAGCCCCGCCGCGAGAACATGCCGGCGACCCTGACCAGCACGCCGGGCTGGTTGTAGACCAGTATTGACAGCACATGTTTCATGGTCGATCCTCCTCTCGAAATACAAGCATACTGAATACTGTATACAAGGCGTAGGGGTATAAAAATGCCCTGCCGAAAAGTCCCCTACTTTTGCGTAAGAAACTTCCCGCAGGGTCTTTTATACCCACGGTGTAATGCGTATCGCATTCTGCGCCGCTCGGTCCAGGCCCGTAAGTTTACGGCGGAACCCTAGACGCACTTCCTTACATCACATCATTGTAATGTTGTATACATTATCCACGGACTAAACAATTTTGTCAATATACTTTTGATAAGTTCTTTATTCTTTTTTGTTATGCGCCGAGGGATTGGCGCAGCAGGTTCTCGTCGGCCCGCGGATCGACTCCGGGGATGGCTTCGGCGTCGGCGGGAACGATTGTTTGCAGGTCGATGCTGGCGGTCATTAAGGCCACCTCCTTTCAGATGTCGAGATAGGCGTTGATGGCCGCCCCCGGCGGCACCATGGGGGTTACGAGGTCTTCAGGGGCGATGTTGGCGACGATGACCCGCGGGCCGGCGGCGGCCAGGGCGGCGGCGAAGGCGGCGGTAAAGTCCCCGGGGGTGTCGACGGAGCGGGCGGGTATGCCGAAGGCCGCGGCGAAGGCGGTGAAGTCGACGGCCGGCAGCTCGCAGGCGGTGTAGCGCTTGGCGAAAAAAGCGTGCTGGAGCTGGCGGATCATGCCGAGGCCGTTGTTGTTGACGATGACGGAGATGACGGGCAGGCGGTGGGCGGCGATGGTGTAAAGCTCGGCGCCGGTCATTTTGAAGCCGCCGTCGCCGGCGATGTGGATGACGCGCTTGCCGGGGGCGGCGAACTGGGCGCCCATGGCGGCCGGGAGGCCGAAGCCCATGGCGCCGAGGCCGCCGGAGGTGAGCCATGTGCGCGGGGTTTCGATTTTGAGGTGCTGGGCGGCCCACATCTGGTGCTGGCCGACGTCGGTGGCGAAGATGCAGTCGGCGCCGGCGGTCCGGGCGGAGATTTCCGCGAACAGCCACGGGGCGGTGAGGCGGTCGCCGGCCGGCTCGCTGCGGTTATCGTCCTGCCAGGCGGCGATTCTTTCCCACCACGGTTCGTTGCGCCCGGCCGCGACCCGCTCGGCGAGGAAGGAGAGGATGGTTTTCATGTCGCCGGTGAGGCCGATGCCGGCGGCGACGTTTTTATCGATTTCCGCCGGGTCGACGTCGATGTGGATGACGGTTTTGCCGGCGGCGTATTTGGCCCGGTCGCCGGTGACGCGGTCGCTGAAGCGGCTGCCGACGGCGATGATGAGGTCGGCGTCGTGGATGCAGTTGTTGGCCGGTTTGTGGCCGTGCATGCCGGTGAGGCCGAGGAAGAGGCGATGGGAGGCGGGGATTGCCCCGAGGCCCATGAGGGTGCTGACAACGGGGCTGGCGAGCTTTTCGGCCAGGGCGGCGACTTCGGCGGAGGCTTCGGCGGCTACCGCGCCGCCGCCGACGATGATGACCGGCCGTTCGGCGCGGCCGATGGCTTCGACGGCGGCGCCGATGCGGGCCAGCACTGCCGCGGACAGGGCGAAGGGCACTGTGGTGGGCTGGGCGGCGGGCTCGAACAGCACTTCGGCGGCCTGGATGTCGCGCGGGATGTCGACGAGCACGGGGCCGGGCCGGCCGGAGGCGGCGATGCGGAAGGCGTGGCGCAGGGTGTCGGCCAGTTTGGCGGGGTCCTTGACAAGGAAGTTGTGCTTGGTTATCGGCATGGTTATGCCGGTGATGTCGACTTCCTGGAAGGCGTCGCGGCCGATGAGGGCGGTGGGGACCTGGCCGGTGACGGCGACGACGGGAACGGAGTCCATGAAGGCGGCCGCCAGGCCGGTGACGAGGTTGGTGGCGCCCGGTCCGGAGGTGGCGATGCAGACCCCCACCCGGCCGCTGGCGCGGGCGTAGCCGTCGGCGGCGTGGGCCGCGCCCTGTTCGTGGACGGTGAGGATGTGCCTGATAGGCGCGCTCAGGAGGGCGTCGTAGAGCGGCAGGATGGTGCCGCCGGGGTAGCCGAAGACGGTGTCGACGCCTTGTTCTTTGAGGCATTCGACGATGATTTGGGCGCCGGATATGCGCATACCGCAGCACCTCCTTCTGGTAATGATTTGTGCGGATTGTCTAAAAAGCTCCAGATGCAAGGCGCACCCGAGGACGCGACGCGTACTCGGTGCGTACGCTAGCAAGCGCCCGCAGGAGCAAGTGCACCGTTCTTAGCGCTTCAGCGCTTTAGAACGGCGGCCTACCCCTTGCGGGTACGCCGCAGATGGACTTTTTAGGCAATCCCCCTGTTATAGTTGCTTGATTATCAGTTCGGCCATCTTGTTGGTGGAGACTTTCGTCAGCCCCGGCCGGTAGAGGTCGGCGGTGCGGTAGCCGGCGGCGAGGACGGCGTCGACGGCCGCTTCGATGGCGGCGGCGGGGGCTTCGGCTTTGAGGGAGTGGCGGAGGAGCATGGCGGCTGACAGGATGGTGCCGATGGGGTTGGCGATCCCCTGGCCGGCGATGTCGGGAGCCGAGCCGTGGATGGGCTCGTAGAGGCCGGGGCCGTCGCCGATGCTGGCCGAGGGGAGAAGGCCGATGGAGCCGGCGACTACGGCGGCTTCGTCGCTGAGGATGTCGCCGAAGAGGTTGCTTGTGACGATGACGTCGAAGGTTTTGGGGCCGAGGACGAGCTGCATGGCGCAGTTGTCGACATACATGTTGCCGATTTCGACGCCTTCTTCTTTGGCGACGGCGGCGGCCACCCGCCGCCAGAGGCGGGAGGAGGCGAGGACGTTGGCCTTGTCGACGGAGGTGACTTTGCCGCGGCGGCCTTTGGCGGCCTGGCAGGCCATTTTGACGATGCGGGTTATTTCGGGGGCGCTGTATATTTCGGTGTCCCAGGCCCGTTCGACGCCTTCGACGGTTTTGCTTTCGCATTTCGGCCCGAAGTAGATGCCGCCGGTGAGTTCGCGGACGATGAGGATGTCGGTGCCGGCGACGATTTCGGGTTTGAGGGGCGAGTAGGCGGCTAAAGATTCGGAGACTTTTACCGGCCGGAGGTTGGCGTAGAGGCCGAGGGCTTTGCGGAGGCCGAGGATGGCTTTTTCGGGGCGGAGGTCGGGCGCCACGCCGTCCCATTTGGGCCCGCCGACCGCGCCGAGAAGGACGGCGTCGGCGGCCTGGGCGGCGGCCAGGGTGTCGTCCGGCAGGGGCACGCCGCGCGCGTCGATGGCGGCGCCGCCGGCGAGGCAGGTGGTGAACTGGAGGTCGAGGCCGGCTTTGCGGGCGGCTAGGACGAGGGGTTCGCGGGCGGCGGCGGTGATTTCGGGACCGATGCCGTCGCCGGGAATGACGACGATTTTTTTGCTGCTCACGCCTTTTCCCCCTTGACGTAGTTGATGAGGCCGCCGGCTCGGGCGATTTCCTGGATGAAGCCGGGCAGCGGCTGGATGGCGAATTTTTTGCCGCTGACGAGGTTTTCGATGGTGCCGGCGTCGAGGTCGACGCGGATGCGGTCGCCGTTATTCATTTCGGCGACGGCTGCGCCCAGTTCGACGAGGGGCAGGCCGATGTTGATGCCGTTGCGGTAGAAGATGCGGGCGAAGCCGTCGGCGATGACGCAGGTGACGCCGCTGGCTTTGATGGCGACGGGGGCGTGCTCGCGGGAGGAGCCGCAGCCGAAGTTGCGGCCGGCGACGATGATGTCCCCGGGTTTGACTTTGCCGGCGAAGGCGGGATCGATGTCTTCCATGCAGTGGGCGGCGAGGGCTTGGGGGTCGGCGGTGTTGAGGTAGCGGGCGGGGATGATGACGTCGGTGTCGACGTTGTCACCGTAGCGCCAGACGTTGCCTTCGAGGATCATTTCATCACCTCCCGGGGGTCGGAGATATGGCCGGTTACGGCGCTGGCGGCGGCTACCGCCGGGCTGGCGAGGTAGACTTCGCTGTCGACGTGGCCCATGCGGCCGCGGAAGTTGCGGTTGGTGGTGCTGACGGCCCGTTCGCCGGCGGCGAGGATGCCCATGTAGCCGCCCAGGCAGGGCCCGCAGGTGGGGGTGCTGACGACGGCGCCGGCGCGGATGAAGGTGGCGATGTAGCCGCGGGCCATGGCTTCGGCGTAGATTTGCTGGCTGCCGGGGATGACGATGGCCCGGACGTCGGGGTGGATTTTGCGGCCGGCCAGGACGGCCGCGGCCTGGGCAAGGTCGTCGAGGCGGCCGTTTGTGCAGGAGCCGATGACGGCCTGGTCGATGGCGATATGGCCGAGGTCGGCGGCGGGCTTGACGTTTTCCGGCAGGTGGGGCATGGCGACGGTGGGGTCGAGGGCACCGAGGTCGAGGGCGACGGTCTGGGCGTACTGGGCGTCGGGGTCGGCGGCGACGGCGGTGTAAGGCCGCCTGACTTTGTCGGCTATGTAGGCCTGGGTGGCGCCGTCGACGGGGAAGATGCCGTTTTTGGCGCCGGCTTCGACGGCCATGTTGGCGATGGTGAAGCGGTCGGTCATGGTGAGGGCGGCGACGCCGGGGCCGGCGAATTCGAGGGCCTGGTAGCGGGCGCCTTCGACGCCGATGCGGCCGATGAGGGTGAGGATGACGTCCTTGCCGGTGACCCAGTGCGAGGGTTTGCCGGTAAGCTCGACTTTGATCGTGGGAGGGACTTTGAACCAGGTGTCGCCGGTGGCCATGGCCGCGCCGGCGTCGGTGTGGCCGACGCCGCTGGCGAAGGCGCCGAGGGCGCCGTAGGTGCAGGTGTGGGAGTCGGCGCCGATGATGAGTTCGCCGGGGGCGATGAGGCCTTCTTCAGGGAGAAGGACGTGCTCGATGCCCATGCGGCCGACTTCCCAGTAGTGGGTGAGGGCGTGCTTTTTGGCGAAGTCGCGTACGGCTTTGGCTTGTTCGGCCGATTTGATGTCTTTGTTGGGGGTGAAGTGATCGGGGACGAGGGCGATTTTGTCGCGGTCGAAGACCGGTCGGCCGATTTTCTCGAATTCGACGATGGCCGGCGGACCGGTGATGTCGTTCGCGAGGACGAGGTCGAGCCGGCATTTGATGAGCTGGCCGGGAACGACCCTGTCGAGGCCCGCGTGGCGGGCGAGGATTTTCTCCGTCATTGTCATGCCCATAGGGTTTATTCTCCTCCCGCTGCTTTTTCACCGACGGCCGGCTGGCCGCAGGTGGCGATTAGTTTGTTGATGGCGTTGATGTATGCCCGGGTGCTGGCTTCGATGATGTCGGTGCTGAGGCCGCGACCGCTGATGATCCGGCCGTCCTGCTCGAGCCAGACGGTGGCCTCGCCGAGGGCGTCCTGGCCGGAGGTGACGGCTTTGATCTGGTAGTCTTTGAGGCAGATGGGGAAGCCGACGGCTTTCTCGATGGCTTTGAAGGCGGCGTCGACGGGCCCGTCGCCGCAGGCGGCCTGTTCGGTGAAGCCGCGATCGGTCTCGATTCTGACCATGGCGGTGGCGGTGGTATGGTTGCCGCTGACGACGTGGTGGGTGGCGAGGCGGTACCACTCGGGCATGGCCGATGCTTTTTCGGTGACGAGGGCTTCGATGTCGCGGTCGAAGACCATTTTCTTGCGGTCGGCCAGTTCCTTGAATTTGACGAAGATTTCGTTGATGCGCTCGGGTTCGAGGTCGTAGCCGAGGGATTTGAGGCGCTCTTCGAGAGCGTGGCGGCCGGACAGTTTGCCGAGGATGAGGGCGTTCCTGTTGAGGCCGATCGCTTCGGGGCGCATTATTTCGTAGGTGAGGGCGTTGTTCAAAACGCCGTGCTGGTGGATGCCCGATTCGTGGGCGAAGGCGTTGTCGCCAACGACGGCTTTGTTGGGCTGGACGGCAATGCCGCTGAGGACGCTGACGAGCCGCGAGGCGCGGTAGATGTGGCGGGTGTCGATGGCGGTGGCGGCCCGGTAGTATTCGGGGCGGGTGTGGAGGGCCATGATGATTTCCTCCATGGCGGCGTTGCCGGCTCGTTCGCCGAGGCCGTTGACGGTGCATTCGACCTGGCCGGCGCCGTTTTGGACGGCGGACAGCGAGTTGGCGACCGCCATGCCGAGGTCGTTGTGGCAGTGGACGCTGATGACGGCCTGGTCGATGTTGGGGACGCGTTCGCGGATGTAGCGGATGAGGGCGGCGAATTCGTCGGGGGTGGTGTAGCCGACGGTGTCGGGGATGTTGATGGTGGTGGCGCCGGCGGCGATGGCGGCGGCGAAGACCCGGCAGAGGTAGTCGCGGTCGGAGCGGGAGGCGTCCTCGGCGGAGAATTCGACGTCGTCGACGAACCGGCGGGCGTGGCGCACCGCGTCCTGGGCGGCGGCGAGGACTTCGTCCCTGGTCATTTTGAGCTTGTATTGCAGGTGGATGTCGCTGGTGGCAATGAAGGTGTGGATGCGCGGCCGCTCGGCTTTTTTGAGGGCCTGGACGGCGGCGTCGATGTCCTTGGGGTTGGTGCGGGCGAGGCCGGCGATGACCGGGCCGCGGACTTTGGCGGCGATTTCGCTGACGGCGGCAAAGTCGCCGGGGGAGGCGGCGGGGAAACCGGCCTCGATGATGTCGACGCGGAGCTTGGCGAGGGTTTGGGCGATCTCCAGCTTTTCCGCGGCGTTGAGGGTGACGCCGGGGGTCTGTTCGCCGTCCCGCAGCGTCGTGTCGAATATCCTGATGTTCCTTGTTTCCATTGCGGCCTTCCTCCTTTTGTGTCTGCGAAAACAAAACCGCCCCTACTGACGCCATGGCGTCAATAGGGGCGGAATATTCCGCGGTACCACCCTATACTGTACTCACTCACCGCCCATCAGCGGCTGCCGGCTAACGCCCGGCTTACGTCTCCGCCTAGTTGCCGCTCGGGGCGTTCAGCGAAACAGTTCATGGGCGAGTTGTTCGGCGACGGCTTCCGCACCGGTTCGCAGCAACCACCGGCTCTCTGAGCGGTTTAGACCGTTCCTTTTCTCCCAATCATCACCTGTTGATAGTCTTGTTATGCTGTTGTCGGCCTGAGGCGCCGGGCGATCAAAGTGTAAACTC
Source organism: Selenomonadales bacterium (assembly GCA_029976065.1). Classification (GTDB taxonomy): domain Bacteria; phylum Bacillota; class Negativicutes; order Sporomusales; family UBA7701; genus Anaeroselena. Next base: position 83,171 of record JARKNV010000079.1, on the reverse strand, counting down.
CGTGTGCAAAAACGTCATTTCTGAAGACGGAGTGTAACTTTGTATACAATATACCAGCATAGGTGCGCGTTGTCAATAGGGTTTTTGCAATATTTTTCCGGCGGGTGTGAGGATTTGTATATGTTCCCCCGGGCGTGTTGAGAAAACCTGCTGCCGCCAGATTCGTTCCCGGCCGTTTTCCAGGCCTGACCGGCTGCCGGTAAAGCGGGCTATTTTTATATCTTAAACTTGCTGACTGCCTGAGTCAGTTCCTCAGCCATCTTTGCAAGCGCCTGACTAGATGCCGCTATTTCTTCCATGGTGGCTGACTGCTCTTCCGTGGTTGCCGATACGGTTTGCGCCTGTCCTGCCGCTTCCCTGCTGATTGTATCAATTTGACGTACCGAGGCAGCAACCTGTTGACTGCTGCTCGCCATTTGTTGAATAGCGGCGGAGATCTCCCGCATCTGGCCCGATACCTCATTGACGGACTGGAAAATATCCTGGAAGGCTCGGCCTGCGTCATTTACCACTTCGGCTCCAACACGCACTTCCCGTGTTCCGTCATCCATCGCCACAACGGCGTTATCGGTGTCATTTTGGATTTCCGCTATTAACCCGGCAATCTGTTTTGCCGCGTCTTGCGATTGCTCCGCTAATTTACGAACCTCCTCCGCCACCACTGCGAACCCGCGCCCTTGCTCACCCGCACGGGCAGCCTCTATTGCCGCATTAAGGGCAAGCAAGTTGGTCTGCCCAGCGATGCCGGAGATTGTGTCAACAATTTGGCCGATTTCCTTTGATCGCTCACCCAGCTTAGTGACAACCTGGGCCGAACGGGTCACAGTCTTTTCGATATTTCCCATTTGCGTAACAGCTTTTTCTACAGCTTGGCTGCCTTCCTGAGCCGCGCCGGCGGATTTTGCCGATGTTCCGGCAACGGCATTGGTATTAGCCGCAATTTGCTGTACCCCGGCTGACATTTGCTCTACAACCGATGTAGTATGGTCTATGGCTTCCATCTGTCTTTCCGCCCCCGTCGCCACGCCGGTAAGGACTTGCGCTACCTGGGAGGCTGCCTCCGCCGACTGTTGTGCGCTAGCAGTCAATTCCTCGGAAGAAGCGGCTACCTGATCAGTCGCCTGGGTTATTTTCGCGATGAGTCCGCGCAGGTTTTCGGTCATCTGCTCAAAACTTTGTCCCAGTCGCCCTATCTCGTCGTTGGACACAATGCCTAGTTTCGTCCGGGTGATGTCGCCGCCGGCAATCCGCCTGGCAGCCTCTTCGAGTACCTGGATAGGTTTTGCAAGGCGGCGGGTATACCAGGCGATAATCAGCCCGGCAATAAGAAGTACCAAGAAAATGGTCACCAGTGATATCGATGTCAGCGTGGAAACAGTGCCAGTCACTTCATCGATCGCCACATTGACGCCCAGCGACCAGTTGGTGTCGGGTACCGGTGCAAAGGCAAAGTAGATTTTCTGGCCCTGGGTGCTTGTGAAAGTAGCGAGTCCCTGTTCGCCTTTGACCATGCGTTCCGTAGCCTGCTTTTGATCAAGCTCGGCATTAGGGTCTGTAAGCGGATTAAACTTCATGGCGAGGTCTTTATTGGGATGTACTATTCTTAGGCCGTCCCCTTGAACGAGAGTGGCAAAGCCCGTTTCCCCAACTTTAATCTGTTCGACTTTTTGGGCAAGACCTGACATGTCAATGCCACCATACACCGCCCCGATAATCTTGCCGTTTGCTTTTACCGGCGTGCACACAACAATTACGGTATGTCCTGTTGACACCGAAACGACCGGGTCGGAAATAGTGGTTTCGCCTTTGGATATGGCCTGCTGAAAATAATCGCGCTGTGCAATTGTTCCCGTTTTGCCGAGTGCATTAAAAAACTTGCCGCTTGGGTCGGCAAAACCGATATTCTCATATATTTTCTTTGTATTGGCCACATTGTAGAGATAGGGAACGATTGCTTCCGGATTCCCGCTCTGCAACGCCGGTGCCAATGACATAAATTCCAATTCCGCTTTTCGCGTTGTCAGCCAATCTCCTACAGCCCCGGCAGATTTTACTGCTAAATCTTGCATGTCGCTCGTAACTGTTTCGGTGATAATTACCCGCGCCTTCCAGTAGTTGAGACCGCCCAATGCCACTAGCGACACTAGGAAAATTGCAAGAATTGTTACTGTCATCTTAGTCTGAATACTTTTCACTAGAACCCTCCCTTTCTGCCTAAAGCACAGCTTGCGCTCTTCCCCAGTCTTCAGCTTCACCTAGTTTTACAGAAAAAGCACTAGTGCGTTATCTCTCCCTAAGCCCTCAATATTCTCGGTCAATCATTGAAAAGTCGCCCGACAACTGTTTGGCTCATTCTATTCAAACATAATTCCGGGGGAATTTTGTTTTTTATGATAGTTAACCATGAAATGAAGGCCCCCCTCCCCGAGATTACTCAACTTGAGGAAGGTCTGAAAAGTGTAATGACGGGGAGGGGAGGGGAGGGAAAGTGTATTAATCAACCAAGGCCATTCCTAGCCTGATCGCTTGTTCGTTCATTTCTTCCGTACCTTTTGGCACCCTGGCCAGGATCACCTTAATCAAAGATTCTATTGATACGACGCCGGTTATCTTCGCTATGGCTCCCAAAGCCACGATATTTGCAAACAACGATCTGCCCAACTTGTCTTGCGCAGTCTGAGTTATAGGAAGTTCATAAACTTTCTTGAACTTCCTATCAGGCAATTTGTGTACAAGCATGCTGTCGGTGACCAGAATGCCTTCCTCGGGAAGATCAGCCGAATATTTCTTGCAGGCTTCCTCGCTCATTGCGAGCAAAACATCCGGGGCGGTTATTTTTGGGTAGCGTATCGCTTTATCAGAAATAATAACCTCGGATTTGCTTGATCCGCCACGGGCTTCGGGGCCATAAGACTGGGACTGCACTGCTAATTTTCCTTCCTCAAGAGCTGCCTCGGCCAGGATAATCCCGCCTAAAATCAGCCCTTGTCCGCCTGTTCCTGATAAACGCAGTTGCTGCATGCTATTTCTCCCCTTTCCGGGCTTTTGCTATCACTTTATCGTACTCGGCGGTGTATTCCGGGGCCCGGGTTTTGTATAAGACGCCGACCGGAAACTTGTCCGCTTTTTGTTCGTCCGTCAGCTTGTCGTAGGCTGCAAGCATCAAGCCATGATCCCTTTGCCATTTCATCATGTTAGCGGCCGAGCCCATCTTATTATGGCGCCCGAAAGAAATCGGGCAGGCGGTTACCGCTTCGATAATACTGAAACCTTCATGCAGAATGCCTTGCGCAATGATATCCACCAGAATTTGGGTATGAAAGGTAGTGGCACGGGCTACAAAAGTTGCACCAGCGCCTCTGGCAAGTTCGGTTACGTCAAACGGAATGTCGACCGTTCCGTAATACGCCGTTGTAGCCTTGGAGTTGGTCGGTGTTAGCGGTGAGTACTGGCCCCCGGTCATGCCATAGATGTTGTTGTTGTACAGAACTACGGTGAGGTCTATATTACGGCGCGCAGCGTGAATAAAGTGGTTGCCGCCTATCGCCGTGGCATCCCCGTCCCCGGTAATAACAACGACTTTCAGACGCGGCTCCGCGAGTTTTATCCCGGTCGCCACCGGCAGCGCGCGCCCGTGGGCCGAATGCACGGTATTGAAATCAAGGTAACCGGAGGCGCGACTCGAGCAGCCAATGCCAGACACCACCGCCACGTTGTCCTGCTCAAGCCCAAGCTTGTCTATGGCTTTCACGATTGCGCCAGTGACTATTCCATTACCGCAGCCAGGGCACCAAATATGCGGAAGCCTTCCTGGGCGGAAATATTTATCGATCATTCGTTCCATTTCCATCTGATGGATTATCCTCCTAATAGTCTTTACTGCAGTCCTTCAATCGTCGCCAAAAGCTCAGAGGGCGTGATTGCTTCGCTATTGTATTTTGCGTGCAGCGTCACAGGCACTTTACCCGCTACTTTACGCTCTACTTCAATCACATACTGGCCGTAGTTCATTTCAGCCACAATGATTCGCTGCACCTTGCCAGCGATTTCTTTTACTTGTTTGGCGGGGAACGGCCACATGGTTATAGGGCGGAAAAGGCCCGCCTTTATTCCCTTGGCCCGCGCTTCATCGACAGCCGCATAGGCTGCTCGGGCGGTGCCCCCGTATGCTATGACAGCTACTTCCGCATCTTCCATGAGGTAGTTCTCATAGAGGACTATTTCATCAAGATTGTTATAGATTTTGTCATGCAGACGATCGATGCATTTTTGGGTAGCCGCCGGAGCTCCATCAGGAAAACCATATTCATCATGCACCAGTCCGGTAACATGCCAGCGATAGCCTGTACCAAACGGCGCCATCGGCGGAACCAGATCGGCATCGGGTTTGTACGCTTTATATTCCTCGGGCGAAACCTGCGGAAGCTTCCGCTGCGGCTTGACCAAGAAATCGTAAGAATCGGGGAGATCAATCCTCTCCCGCATATGGCCAATAATTTCGTCCAGAAGCAAGATTACCGGGGTGCGATATTTTTCCGACAGCTCATAGGCTTTGATGGTCAGGTCAAAACATTCCGGGACGCTGCCGGGAGTAAGCGCTATTATGGAATGATCACCGTGTGTTCCCCATCGTGCTTGCATGACATCACCCTGGGCCGGCGCCGTGGGCTGCCCGGTAGAAGGGCCGACACGCTGAACATTAACAATAACCATAGGAATTTCAGCTATGCAAGCATAACCGATCAATTCTTGCTTCAGAGAAAAACCCGGCCCGCTGGTGGCAGTCATGACCTTTTTACCCGTAAGAGCAGCTCCAATTATAACGCCGATACTGGCGATTTCATCTTCCATTTGAATGAATTTGCCGCCAACTGCAGGTAAACTTTTGGAAAGCGCTTCCGCCACCTCGGTGGAGGGCGTAATCGGATAACCGCCAAAAAAAGTCACACCTGCCGCAATAGCACCTTCGGCGACCGCCTGGTTACCCTGCATAAGAACAACTCTAGACAACCTCTTCAGCTCCTTAATCATTGTCGTACGAAAATGGCAAAATCGGGGCAGCGCATTTCGCATTGGCGGCACAGAATGCAGTTTTTTTCATTGTCTATTTCTACTTTGTCAAGTTGATTAACAGTCAAAACTTTCTTCGGGCAAAACTCTACGCAGATACCGCATCCTTTGCAACGATTGGTATGTACTGTCAGGCTCATATCCTGTTTCACCTCTTTCGCGTTTCGTTACGCTGGTCCGCTAAACAAGCTACCGTTTCAGGCTTTACCGGGCTTCTTGGTTGCTTACCAGGTTTTTGACTAACAACATCGCCTGTCGCAAGGAATCGATAATCTGACCAGGTTTAACGCAATCACCGATATTAAAGGCTTCTAAGCCATATTGCCGAAGTTCTTCGGCCAAATGGTTCAATGCGACACTCCCTGCCGCAATCACTGTTAAATCGGCCGCAAAACTTTTTCTACTTTTGGACCCATCTGGCTCGGTAATTATGCAACAGACTTTTCCATCCCCAATACTTTCAACTTGAGTATTGGTTTGTATGTTTATACCCGATTCATGCAATCGGCCGAGTAAATCCGCCTTATTTAACGGTTTAAGATCTACCGCGATGTCCTGTCGCATTTCTACAACTGTCACCCGGTTTGCTTTTGCCAGGAATTCCGCAGTTTCACACCCTACGGATCCCCCGCCAATTACTACAATGTCTAAGTCTGAAAACGACTCTTTTCTAGCCAGTAATTCATGTGCGGTCAAAACGGAAGAATTGGCAACGCCAGTAATGGGCGGTATAATCGGTTTCGCTCCTGTAGCCAAAATAACAAGCTCTGCTCCGGATTCCGCAAGAGTTTTTGCCGTTGCTTCAACGCCCAGTTTTACGGCAACACCGGTGCTCTCAATCTCATACTTCAAATACTCGAGCAGCCATAAAAGTTTATCTTTAAAAGGAGGAATCGAAGCTATGCGTAGTTGTCCGCCGAGCTCTTCTTCCTTTTCATATAAGGTGACCTCGTGGCCTATCTTTTTCAAAAGCGACGAAGCGTACATTCCGGCTGGGCCGCCGCCAACTATGACGATTTTCTTCTTATCGCCACTTTGGTTTGTACTTACCCTCATTTCAGCCTCGCGACCAGCGGCCGGGTTGATTGCACAGCAAATCGCCAGATTGTCGTTTACTCGCCTAGATGTGCAAGTAAGGCAAGAGACACACCGCCTTATTCCTTTTATCTGGCCTGATTGTGCTTTTTTCGGCCAGTATGGATCGGCGATTAATCCTCTTCCGATCACTACGAAATCGGCATCCTGGTTTTCTATTATCGCATTGGCTATGGCAGGCGTTCGAATAACGCCCACCGCCGCAACAGGAATCTGAACGACCTGTTTGATTTCTCGGGCTAAATATGTTTTCCAGGCTTCTTGGTATGATGCTGGCTCGACATGTTTTTCATGGGTGTATCCATTGCCGGCAGTAACATGAAGCAAATTCACGCCCGCCTGCTCGAGCAGCTTTGCATTCTGCATTGCGTCTTCTAGCGTCAACCCGCCCGGCATAAAATCACTGCCGCTCATTCTAAACGAAATGGGAAAAGCGTCTCCGACCCTTTCTCTAATACTCCTGACTACCTCTAGCGGGAATCGCAAACGATTCGCCAGGCTTCCGCCATAAAGATCAGTTCGTTTATTGGTTATCGGAGATATAAACTGTGCCAGAAGATACGCGTTTGCTCCATGAATTTCTACCGCATCAAAACCTGCTTGTTTGGCTCTGAGAGCTGCTTGCCCAAATTTAGTTGTTATATCTCTAATTTCAGCCACTTCTAGTGGCCTAGGTATCTCCCCGTTGACGCGTATCGGGACGTTTGACGGTCCGACAATCTGGTGGCCGCCAATTCTCGCCGACCGGGTACTAGCCCCCGCGTGACTTATCTGCAGCGCAACCCGCACCGCGGGATCAGCTTCGTGTATAGCGTCGCAGAGAGCACCTAAGCCAACAATATAGCCATCGTCATCAATGCGTAGCTGAATCGCGCCGTTACGTCCAGTTGGGTAATCTATATTCGCATTTTCTACGATAATTAGCCCTACGCCCCCACGCGCACGCTCGACATAGTAGTCTATCAAACGCTCGGATGCCTCACCGCTCAGCCGCGCAAAATTCGTGGCCATCGGGGCCATGATTATACGGTTCTTCAGTATAAGGTTTCCGATCTTCCCCGTAGAAAAAAGAGATTGATATTCAAAGCGCATACCTTTCAACCCCTGTTCTTTTTTGCAACCAATGTTAGTGATCAACATCGATAGTCCTCATAGCCGAGTGAACCTATTTGTTTTCTTGGTGCTGCGCCTTTTCTTTTGTCAGATCCTCGCAACGACCGGCCTTGAGGACTGCGCTCGCGGCCTCATGACCAACCATTTTCTCAGCCATGCGAGCTGTAGACATGGCTTTCAACAAATCTATCCCTGTGTCAATTCCCATTTCATGGAGCATATGGACAACATCTTCAGTAGCTACGTTACCGGAAGCGCCAGGGGCAAAGGGACAGCCGCCCAGTCCGGCGAAAGCCCCGTCGAAAACCGCAACTCCGGCTTGCATGCCAGCTATAATATTTGCCAAAGCCATATCACGAGTGTTATGGAAATGCATTACCCAGCTCACTTGGGGGAAGGTTCTCACCATATAACTACCCAATTCATAAACCTGGCGAGGATTGGCCATTCCAGTGGTATCCGAAAGAGATAGTTCGGTAATGCCGAGCTTTAAAAATCCTCGGACTGCATTTTCTACCTGTTGTACAGGCACCTTCCCTGCAAAAGGACATCCAAACGAAGTCGAAATCGCCCCTGAAACTGTCATGCTGTTTTTGAGAGCAAACTCTACACTGGTAGCAAAACCTTCAATCATTTTCGTGGGTGTGCTATTAAAATTATTGATGCAATGGGCCTCACTGGCCGACACCGTGAGCTTGACCTTGGAGAGGCCGGCGGCATGAGCGCGCTCGACGCCCTTGAGATTGGCGACCAGGGCCCGGTATTCGATGCCATCAGCCTTCTTCATCGCTTGAACTACCTTGTCGGTATCAGCCATTTGGGGCACAGCCTTGGGATGAACGAAGGAACCAATTTCTATAATTTTTACGCCGGATTCGACCGTCGCATCAAGCAGCTGCAGTTTTTCTTCAACGCTGAGCATCTTTTTCTCATTTTGCAGACCGTCACGCAAACCAACCTCGCAAATTGTTACTTTATCAGGCCATGCCATGTTTGCATTTCCCATGCTGCCCCATCCTTTCTAAAAGCAATACATTTTTTAGCGGTGTTTAAATTACTCCCTTTTCTTTGAGAGCATCAGTGTCGGCAGGAGAAATGCCGAGCAGATCTTGATATATGTCCTCGTTATGCGCTCCCATATCAGGCCCGATCCACTTTATCTTTCCAGGTGTTGCACTGAGTTTCGGCACGATACCAGGTATTTTTATCGTGCCGAAATTAGGATGAGCGACTTCAATAATATCTTCGCGCGCAGCATAATGTGGGTCCGCAAAAATATCTTCCATACTATAGACCAAGCTGACCGGTACGCCGGCTTCATCCATAATTGATTTCAGTTCCTTATAATCATGCTTGCTCATCCAGTCAATGACAATTTCCTCTACAAGCGCATTATTTTTCACGCGGGCACTATTAGTATTAAACCGACTATCTTCTAGCAGGTCGCTCCGGCCAATGCCTTTTGCAAAGTATTCGAAAGTCCGATCCGTGCTGCACACTAATACAACCCATTTGCCATCTTTGGATTGGAAGGTGCCGGACGGACTAGCCGAGCCACTGATACTTGGTCTTCTTTCCGTGACCTTGCCAGCTACGGCATAATTGGCGATTGCCCCTTCCAGCATGCGGAAAAGACCCTCGTAGAGACTTACATCCACTTCTTGACCTACGCCCTGTTTCAGATCACGGTAATATAGACAGACCATGGCGGCATAAGCAGCATAAAGGCCGGCAACATAATCACACAATGAAATCGGGGGATTGACAGGAGCCCGGTCAGGATAACCCGTCATATATGTTAAGCCGGAAAACGCGGTAGCAGGTGTACCAAAGCCGGCCAGATGGGCATATGGACCGGTTTGTCCGTAGCCGGTAACCCGAATGACGATGATTTTGGGATTTGCTTTTTTTAGTGTTTCGTAGTCTAAACCCCATTTGTCAAAAGTGCCTGTGCGGAAGTTTTCGATAATAATATCGCTTTTCGCAACCAACTGCAGAAAAATGTTCTTGCCTTCTTCCTTGCGCAGATCCAGTGTGATACTTCGCTTATTTCTGGCAAATGTCGCCCAACGCAACGATTGACCTTGATAATGCGGCCCCATATTGCGACCCGAATCACCTACTCCCGGCATTTCAACCTTAATTACATCAGCGCCAAAATCACCAAGCATTGCAGCCGCGAAAGGCCCTGCTATCACAGTAGAAACATCAAGCACACGAACTACTTTTAATGCATCTGACATGTTAACCACTCCTCAGTCTTCTCTTTGAATATGCACCCAATGTGACAACATCCGGCATGCGGACCAACAACCCCTATTTCGCGGTGGCCGAAAAACCGTCAGGGACCTCTCAACGGCACGAATATTATCTGCGTGCGGTTGTTTCGTTAGACAAAACAACGTTTCATTTTTTTCTGTTTTTTACCCATGGCCACTATTGCTGTTACAGCACGGAGAAAAGTGGCCATGGGTAAAGTCAGGTCGACTAATCTGCTACTTTACACGTATAGGCTCATGGAGCCGCTAGCCAATCCCAGATGTTGACCTCTCGCCATGTACCAGTCAATTGACAGCAGTTGGGGAAATTCCCAAGCCAGCTTTTCTGCCGAATAGCTAGTACATACCCTTGCCTCGCATGTTATTTTGCGGTAAGGCCCTTTTCTTTGTAATAACGGATCGCGCCCGGATGGAAGGGAACCGGCGAGCCTTGTACCCCAAATTGCAGCGTCTGTTCCTGGCAAGATGAGTGAGCTTTTACCCAATCGTCCCGATGTTCAAACAGCGTAGAAACTACCTTATACGCTACGTCTTCCGGCATATCGGGCTTGCATAACAGAACATTGGCCGCACCGATCGTTGGCAAAGCACTTTCGTTTCCATACGCGCCTTTGGGAATTTCCGTCTTGACAAAATAAGTGTATTTACTTATGACCTTTTTGATCACTTCTTCGTCGATCCCGATCAATTCCGCTTTATTCGAAGTTGTTGTAACTTCCCTGACGGATGGGATACCGACTCCTGCAGTGTAGAATACTGCGTCGCACCGCCCGTCCGCGAGCGCGTCTATGCTGTCCCCCAGATTCGTGCGTTGCCTGGTGATATCGTTGTTAACATCGATCCCTGCCGCTTCGAGAGTAGCAGTGGCGACTATTTCGGTCGAATTACCCGGTTCACCGGTCGATACCCGCTTCCCTTTAAGGTCGTGAATGGACTTGATTCCGGAGTCCTTGCGGACGACAATGTGCTGTCTGCCGAGGTTGACAGAGGTTAGCGCTCTTAATTCCATGGCTTTCTTAAAAGGACCGGTCCCTTCAGTGGCCTGTTTTATTACCGGGGCTATGGCAAAGCCGAGATCGATATCCCCGCTGGCCAGCAATTTAAGGTTATCGACGGAACCGCCTGTAACTTCAACGTTTACTTTGATATCCGGCTGGTATTTTGCTAAAGTTTGTGAATAGGCCGTACCAGTCAGATAATAGGTGCCGCCCACATTCACCGTTCCCATGCGGAGTTGGACTGTTTTGCCCGTACTGCCTTTGGCCTTATCGTCCTTTTGTTGCGATGAGCAGCCTGCCAAAGATACTACCAGCAAAACGGCAAGTAGCCCTATCAAGACTTTTTTCATTTTCTTTCCCCCTGACTTTCAAGTTTTACCTGGCTCGGTGCCGAAACCCGATTGATTCTTTTCACCCCCCATTGCAGCCCATAGTTGTCAATGCACCTTTTCGATGGCAACAGCTCTTCAACAGAGCGAGCTATCGTATAATCATCTCAATTTACTGTAACTACTGCGTTTGTTTTTAAGAAACCTCATTACGGAAACAAACAATATTACCGCCAGTCCTATCATATCGGTAATGAAACCGGGATCAATCAGGCACAGAGCCGCACCGCCAAGGGCGACCCGCATGACCGCGCTGAGTTTACCGAAGAAGTATCCCTGGGTAGATGCTGCCAGGGTAAAGGCGCCTACCATTGCCGTAAAGAAGGCCCACATAATCGCGAACTGATTCCCTTCCGCCAGCAACAACGGATTATATACAAACATAAACGGCGCCAAGAAAGCCGGCAACGCAAAAGCGAAGGCCTTCCACCCGGTCGCGTTCGGAGAGGCGCCGGCGATACCGGCGCCGGCATAGGCTGCGATTGCCACGGGAGGCGTCACCGGGGCAATAACGGCGAAATAGAAGATGAACAGATGGCTGGCAATGAGCGGGAACCCCATTTTGATCATTGCCGGCACCGCCATCGTAGCAGTAATGACATAGGCTGCCGAAGTGGGCAGGCCCATTCCGAGAATAAGGCAGGCTATGGCCACTAGGGCTAAAGCCAGCAACGGCATACCCTGGGAGATATAAAGGACCATCGTGACAAACTTCGATCCCAGGCCGGTGAGAGTAATTACGCCGATTATAATCCCGGCGCAGGCCAGACCCATGGCAACGCTGGCCAGGTTGGTGGAACCCTCCACCAATGACATGTTCAGATTCTCGATTATCGCCTTGGGCTTGCGAATATCATTGCTGACTATCAATATGGCGCCTACTATTATACCGGCCAGCGCCGAATACATCGGGGAATAATTCTGCAGTATCATCCCTAAAATTACCGCCATGGGCAAGAGAAGGTAGCTTCCCCTTATTACAGCGCCCCACGAAGGTATTCTCGCCGGGTCCACGGGAGGTATGTTCTCTCTTCTAACATAGCAATACACACCGGCAAATACGCCGCCGAAGAATATTAGGGCGGGAATGGCAGCCTTTATGATGATTTCGGAATATGGCACTCCCGTAATATCGGCCATTATAAAGGCGCCGGCGCCCATTACCGGAGGCATCAGTTGCCCGCCCGTGGAGGCAGCGGCTTCCACCGCCCCCGCCACATGTGGTGCCACGCCGATGCTTTTCATCAGGGGGATGGTAAAAGTGCCTGTAGTTATAACGTTAACCACCGCACTGCCGTTTACAGTCCCGAAAAGGCAACTGGCAATAACCGCCGTTAGAGCCGGCCCTCCCCGCATTCTGCCCGCCGCTTTTAAAGCGATGTTAATAAACGCGTCGCTCGCTTTACATCTTTCCAGGAAAGCACCGACAAGGGTAAACATCGCAATATATGTGGCAGAAATCTGGATCATTGACCCAAAGATACCGTTGGATGACATAAAGATGTGACCGATACACCTGGCGAGGCTGTATCCGGCATGGCCGATATCGCCGGGCAGATATTTGCCCACAAAGAGGTAAAAGAGAAACGCGATAGTGACTACTCCCATACCTTTACCTACCGTTCGCACGGTGGCATCAATCAGGATAAGCACCAACGCTATCCCAAATATCATGTCATGCAGTTCGGGGGACGTCACGTTATCGATAAGAGTATCGTAAGCAAAGCCATAATAGAAACAGATAACCATTGCGACGATCATTTTTGCAATATCAAAGCCGCATTTTAGCCTGCCCGCGCCTTTTAAGCCGCATAAATAGACCAGGGTGAAAACCAAGGCCAAATGCGCGCCCCGCAAAATATTGGAAGGAAATATGAACAATATATTGGCGATATGGATCGTCGACAGCACGAAACCCGTGACAAAAATCGAGTATTTCCAGAATTGTGTGTCTTGTTGCTGCTTGTCCATATATTTACTCTCCCGCCCTCCTTTTGACGTCCTTGCCTCGCTAGGCGGTAAACAAATTTAATTTTTATATGCTATTACATTTATTTACCGCCAGAAAATTGGGTCCGGCAAGTTTTCACTACTCACGATCACTTGGCTGCTTATCGGTCATTTTCGCAAGATTTCGTGTCGACAGCTTCCTGTCCACGCTTCTTCATGATGCGCTCATATACGATCACAACTATGAACAGGGCAACCCCTGAGATGTCGGTAATCATCCCGGGAGCAAGCAACAACATACTGCTGATACAAAGAAGAACTCGGCTGAATGGGCGCGCGAACGGCGCCCCCTGGATAGACATGGCCAATTCGGTGACACTTAATGTGGCGATGAAGATAACATGGACTATTTGCCACGGCGAGCCTATGCCGAGCAGCGACGGATCGAATACGAAAATAAACGGCATCAGAAATCCTGCCAGGCCCAGCTTGACCGCTTCCCAACCAACGGCCATGTAATCCGCCCCCGCTATTCCGGCAGCCGCATAGGATGCCAGGGCGACAGGCGGAGTGATAGCGGCCAAAACTCCGTAGTAGAAGACAAACATATGGGCGCTAAGCGGATTTACCCCCAGCTTGATAAGAGCCGGCGCCGCCAATACGCTTAGAATGATGTATACACCGGTAGTTGGCAGCCCCATACCAAGAATAACACCGGTTATCATCGTCAAAATCATGAGCAGGAGCAGGCTGCCGCCTGACCAGTAAACCAGCAGGCCGGACATCTTTAGGCCCAAGCCTGTCAGACCAAGCACACCGACCACGATGCCGGCGGTGGCGCATGCCAAGGCTACGCTTACCATTCCTTTTGCGGCATCGACCAGCGCATCGACGATTTCTTTCCCTTTCATTTTCGAACCTTGGGAGAACCAGCTGAGAACTACGCATAGGATGCAACAATATAGGGCGGCCTTGTTGGGCGACAAGCGGACACCTACCAGCAGAAAAATCAGTGTCCCTAGCGTTAGGACGACATGCCAGCCTTCTCTGATAACCGTTTTGATCCGCGGCAGCTCTGATGCGGGCATGCCTTTCATGCCGCATTTCATTGCCTGCAAATCAACAGTGACCAGGCAAGTGTAGAAGTACAGGATGGCTGGAATAACGGCGGCCAGCGCAACCGTACCGTAGGAAACGCCCAGAATCTGGGCCATTATGAATGCCCCCGCACCCATGATCGGCGGCATGATTTGTCCACCGGTGGATGCTACAGCTTCGACTCCGGCCGCGAATCGCGCGGGATACCCGACCCCTTTCATCAGGGGAATGGTGAAAGTCCCCACTGTTGCGACGTTAGCAATAGCGCTGCCGCTTATGGTGCCGAAAAGCGCGCTTGAGACTACGGCAACTTTTGCGGGACCTCCTCTGACCCGGCCGAAGATGGCGAAGGCGCCATCTCTAAATACTGTGCCAGCTCCGGATCCCTGCAAGAATGATCCAAAAATGACAAACATCACAACAACAGTGGCAGATACGCCGGTAGGCACCCCGAAAACGCCGTCGTCGGAAAGGAATATATAGCTGACAAGGCGCTCAAAGTCGTATCCTTTATGAGCCAACCCCCCGGGCATAATCGAGCCAAATACTGCATATAACAGGGCGATGACCGCTATTGCCGGCAGAATTGGCCCCATTATCCGCCTAGTAATCTCCAATAAGCCCGCTACCAATAAACAACCCAGTATTATTTCAAAAAGACTGGGGTCCCCGAGGTGGAAAACGATTTCATCATCCACCAACACCAAGTAGCAAGTAGCCACAACGGCTATACCGGCGATTACGATCATCAGGACGCGATGCAACCAATGAATTTTACTGTTTTTCTTGCAAGCCGTTTCAAAAATGGTTAAAATGGCTAGAACTATCGCCACCCCGATATGAATGACCCTTTGAATCATAATGCTGACTACGCCGGTAGTGGTAGCATACAACGCAAAACCCGAAAGCAAAATGCCCATGATAATGACCGACCACTTGAGCCAGCCGGGAACATCCGCCTTCTGTTTTATTTCCTCCATAAATCCAACTCCTAAATCTTTGCAGTATTCGATAAATCGAACGGGCTGACGGCTAACATTCCGTCAGCCCGTTGTTATTACATTTTGCCTTTTTCCTTGAAATACTTCACCGCACCAGGATGGAAGGGAATATTTATCCCTTTGGTCGCCGATTCGAGCGTATACATGCCGGCATCAGGATGAATCTTGCCCAGTTCTTCGGAGTGTTCCACTATTGCCTTGACAATGCGATAAACCGTATCTTCGCTTTCGTCTTTGTCGGCGAACAACCATACCGGAACGGCCAAAGTAGTAACGTCCTTTGTTAAATTGTACGTCCCCTTAGGTATTACGCTAGCCCGCCAGAAGGGATATGCCGCTACCGCCTTATTCACATCTTCCGGCGAGAACTCGATGAATCGCAGATTGTGGGTCATTGCAATGTTCGAATATGCCGCAGCCGGGAAAGCCACCGTGGCAATAATCGCGTCAATATCGCCATTTGCCAAAGCTTCGGCCGCCTGATCATGTCCGAGATATTGCCCCTTGTAATCCGTATCTTTCTTCAGCCCGGCCACGGCATCCAGCAGGTTGGGACCGAAGAACGGCGCCCCGGCCGGCCCAAGACTAACCTTTTTGCCGCGCAGATCGCTGACTTTTTGGATAGGCGATTTATCCAGAACAATCACGTGGAAAGTATTTGTTTGCCCCGACATCAGAACTCGCAAGTTTTTGGCAGGCTTGTTTTTATACGCCTGCTCGCCATTGTAGGCGAAGACCACGTCGTCGGCCATCCCCATCCCCACGTTGGTCCGTTTATTGGCCACCAAGCGGATATTTTCGCTGGTGCCGCCGGTTGCTTCGCTGTTAGCCTGAATATTAGGCTCGTACTTCTGGATAATCTGCGCCAGAGCCGCGCCGACCATATAGAAGGCGCCGCCGGAGGTTCCGGAACCGATTGAGATGGTTACCTTGCCGGAGGCATCTGAAGGCTTATTTTTGCTCTGACTAGAGCAACCGAATAAAGTCACCGTCGCCAGCACCGCAACAACCAATATTAGTGCCAGCTTGCCTTGCATCTTCCTATTCCTCATTGATAATCCCTCCCAATATTACACTTAATGCTTAGAGTCACACCGGGGTCCGTGTTGTCCGGAAATTGCCGGTAGCATTCAGTTTACTGAGTCTCCAATCAAAAAATGGTGGGGGTTCGAATTGGACTAGTAGATTTCCTTTTACATCGTCACTATAACGGTGCAACGCTCGCATCTAAACCAACCATTGAGGCGACGTATTGACTTTTACCTACTTCAGTAAAGTCTTAGGAACGTAGGCATATCCTTCCATAATCCGTCTGGCTGTTCTGCCGACACCCACCCGCTGAACCAAATTGTCAGTATTGCCGGAATTTAGCGTAACCTTTACGTCCATTACGCCATATGGGTGCCCGATACGGATGGTATCTGCCTTGCGGGCGGCATCGTCCAGCAATTCCCAGACAATCGACCCTTCAATTTTAGCGGCCGTGCCTGTGCAAACACCCCCGGTGACCATATACGCGCGGTGCATCTTCTGCATCGACGCCAAACGGGCTACGAAATCAATATCCTTCGCCGAGACCATTTTCCCGTCCGGATTTTTGTAATCGGTTTTCGGGGAAACGAAGCCGATTTTCGGGATTGCCGGACTCGTTTTGGTAGCAAGGCTGGCATCCTCAACAATGCCGACCTTTGCCGCCACAACGCTCCTAACCTCTTCGATTATTTTCAATACTTCCGGCATGCCTTCTACTTCGGTAGGCAGCTCAGTTCCTTTCAGCCCCAGTTCCTCGGCCTTCATAAAGACAACCGGATTGGCCGCGTCAACCACCGAAACAGTGAATTTGCCTTTTGCGCCAAGATCGATGATATCTTTGGGGTTCCCGGTCGGTAGCAACTTCTTGGTAACCGATCCTGCGGGATCGTCAAACTCTAATAGGATCCGCGCGCCGGTACCCGGGACTCCGTCAATTTCATAATCGCCTTCGGATAATGCCTTGCCGTCCTTAACCGGTACTGTGGCGAAGATCATTTTATCGGTATTGGTATTATAAATTCGTACGACGGTATAGGGTTCAACCGGTTTGACAAATCCTTCATCCACGGCATAGAGCCCAACGGCGGAAGAAATATTGCCGCAGTTGCCCAGCCAGTCAATCACCGGAGCGGCAAACGATACTTGCCCAAAGGTGTAGTCAACATCAGCGTCTTCGCGCTGCGAAGGACCGATGATCGCGACTTTGCTGGTCAATGAGTTGGCCCCGCCTAAACCGTCAATCTGTCGCTGATCCGGGCTGCCGAAAATCCGCAGTATGAATTTGTCGCGTTGCGGCCCTGCCGTAGGAATTTCATGTTCGTTTAGAAAAACCGCTTTGCTGGTACCGCCGCGAACGATCGCGCAAGGCACACGTACCGCTTCTCTTTCCATCTTTCTCCTCCTCAGCTTCCTCACCAAATACTTGTCAATCCCTCAGAGCTGTTTACCCACACGAATGTGAGCCAACTATTCCGATGTCTTGGTCCCCCCCCTTTTACTCTGTAATTAGCCTTATAAATGTTTAACTAAACCGGCGCGAGGTAATGTATTTATCTCCCCCAAAAAACACCTATGTTCCATTGAATAAAACATCGTTTTATTCAATGTTGATAAAAATTTAATCAAGTACATTAACCAACCGTTTTTTCGTTACATAATAAAATGAGTTTGGATACGTCAGGATATTTTTCTATTTCTGAAACATAGTCAATGATTTTTTGTGATTGTTCTGCCGAAAAAGTTTTCTTGCAGGCATTACCGAATTTTCTTTTTACCTCTGCATGGTCTCCCGGCATTCCTGCGAGTCGCTCAATCTTTTGAGAATAACAATCTCCTTTGTTGGTTTTGATAACAACTTCGGCGCCCCTAATATTGGGATATACGTCGTTCCACTCCTTAGTAGAGTAACTTTTGACTTTTTCCGCTGTTGCCAGAATTTCCTTGCGGCGTATCGCCTCGTCAGTGAAATCGTCCGCACCAACAAACCCTTGATGCAGCGCAACCGCTAAGAGGTAGTTCATACTAAATCTGGCTGAGCCGATGCTTTGCGGTTTATGGTTAGGCGCTGTTGCCTCAATAGCGATATCAAAGGTATTGACGACAATCTCCTTTATTTCTTTCAGGTCCGGAAGCATCTCAATTAATTTAAAGGCAGCCTCTATCGCCGCATGAGTATAGCGGCAACAGGGATAAAGTTTTGTGTATGTATCATTAATTAAATGCCTCTCACCCAATCCATCCAAACAGGCATGAACAATTTGCTCTTTGGGTGTATCGGAAAAGATGGAAAATAGTCCATTTTTCCCTTCAAAAATTTGCAGCGGCGCTTCAATATCCTGACTAGCCAGCAAAGCGGCTATGATCCCTTTTTCGGCGACATACCCGACTTGTATCGGTTTTGACATCTGGCCTTCAAGCAACGGCTGACGAAATCCTGATGCGCCTAATCCAGCCAGGCCTATGGCGTAAGCTAACTGTTTTTTGTCTAATCCGAGAATTTTACCCGCCGTGGCCGCCGCACCAATTACTCCGCATGTACAACTACCATGGAAGCCTTTTTCTATATGGGATTTTCCTAATGCTTTCGCCAGTCTGTATTCTAATTCGTAGCCTACTATTATTGCTTCGAGAAACAGCTTCCCATCCGGCTTATATATCGGCGCTAGAGCAAAGGCTGTTCCTATCACAGGGCCTGCGGCATGAACGCCTGCCCAAAGATGTCCGTCGTCATAATCAAGGCAATGTGCTAAAGCGGCGTTCAAAAAACCGGCCACATTTACAGGATACTGACTATTAGCTGCCTGCTTGCTACACTTCCCCGCACTTAATGCGTCCGCATAAGCCTCAAGTTTAGCAGGAAGATCAGAATAATACTTTGCGGCGCTCGTTACTGCTATATAGTCGATAATCCGCGATTTAACTTCTTCAATTGTTGCCTGATCATCCGCAGTAAGTTTTATACTATCAACGTATTGGGCAAACTGCTCAGATAATGTCATTTGCAAAACACCCCTTTCTTTCTTCTCCCTGGCGCTTAGTGCCCCACAAGCATGAATTATCCTGTCGACTGTACGAATCCCTGATCCCTACAGGGCATATGCCCATCACTTTTGACATCAAATCCCGTTATCGCAAGGCAAGTAAAGCTGTAAACTCCTTAATTGACTCATGCTCATCAAATTGTTGAATAGAGTTAATAATGGTGTCACTAGTCGTTTGGAACTCGGTAGCATGAACCAATTTCATGAATTTGTCTTGCAGTTGTTCCCAGGAAAGAGGTTTTTCCGGTTCGCCTAAAGCTATTGGCGCCCATTCACTCACTTGTTTTTCGTCTTTTGTTTGCACTTCCAATTCCACCGCTGTCCAGCTATCAGGATTTGCTGCCCAATAATTTTGAACTTTTTCGTCAACAATAACTTCCACTTTATCTTCAATAGTACTAATCTCAATATCATTTAGGCCGCGCGCCAGAGACACTTCATCGACAAAACCATATTTCAGGGCTACTGCAATGGTAAAGGGAAGACTACACTGAGCCCCAACCATTGTTTTAGGGTGAGGTTTATTGAGCCGGTTAACAAAAGTAGAAGTTCGAATTAGTATCTTTTGAACTTGATCTTGCGTCAACGAATATTGAGAACGTAATGACAGCATCGCATCAAGCGCGCAATGAAGCCCCCGCATGCATGCATGAACTTTGAAGTAGTTTTGCGTGATCCCGTATGTGCTCCCTAGCCCAACGGTTAGGCGATCAGGGTCATATTTGTTAGAGAATGCCTGGAAGAACCCTTTATTTCCTTCCAGAATTTTTTCCGGCCCGGTGAACCCAAGCTCTGCCAAATCCGCCGCCTTAATCCCGGTTGATGTGGACCAGCCGGGACAAAGCACTTTGCCCATAGTGCCGTCATTCTGATATTCAATAATTCCTCCGGCTTGCAGTCCGGCAATACCCAAAGCATCTTTCGTCTTTTCCGGGTCCAGCTTATATAGCTTTGCCGCCACCGCCGCCACGGCCACAGAACCACAGACGCCAGTGGCGTCGAAACCCCGTTCATTATAGGACGAGGGGTTGATCGCCGCACCCAGCCGAGCATATACGTCATATCCCGCCGTGAGTGCGACAATTGCATCAGGTCCGCTGGCTCCTGTTACCTCTCCGATTGCCAAAGCGGTGGGTACAAGTATTCCTCCGGGGTGTCCAAAGGCGAAACGGTGACCATCATCTAAATCCAATATTCGCGTTAAGGCAGCATTAGCAAACGCGGCCGCCTCTCTTGATACCCTGCCGTAGCCAATGGCTGTTGCTTCAAGAGTATTGCCCCAGCGTGACGCATATTGGATAATCGCCTCACCCTTGTTCGTATAACGTCCGCCAATCATATTGCCTGTGCAGTCGAGCAAACATCTTTTTGCCTGTTCAATTACCGCTATCGGTAATTGAACATACTCCATTGCTGTTACATGGTTTGCCAGTATTCGTACGAGGCTCATTGTACTCACTCATTTCCGTACTGTCTTTGACTCTCGCGTTTATGCTTCAGTAATAATTCTAGAAAGGAGCCGCATCCCCGGTGCCGAGTTAACCCGCTTGGAGCATTGCCCAAAAGGACGGATAAGCTTTGCTGCTTGGTTACTTCATCATATTTAAATCAGTGATAAAATCAACGACCGAGTTGTATTCTTCGAAACAGTTAATCATACTGGCAATTTCCCCAGCGAAAGGAGCTAATTCCGTTTCACCCACCAACTTATCGAACTTGGCTTGCAATTGCTCCCAAGAAAGCGGCATTTCCGGTTCGCCCAACGCCAACGGCGCCCATTTCCTCAGTTTTCTGCCGTCAGTTGTGACTAACTCCACATCGGCAGCGCCCCAATGACTTGGGTTAGCCACCTCGTGGTCCACCACTTTTTGATCCAAAACAATGCTGACCTTATCCTCAATGGCTGCGATTTCTTCATCATGCAGACTTTTGTGCATCGTTTCTTCAGTTATAAAACCATGTTTCAAAGCTACGGCAAGACAATACGGCATACTGGTTTGAGTTCCCACCAATGTCTTGGGATGGGGTTTATTTGCTTGACTCAAAAAGTTTCCGGCCCTAATCAGGATGCCTTCGACATTTGCTGGCGTCAGCGCATATTCTGACCGCCACGCCACCAGCACATCAATCGCCGGATGAAGTCTTCTTACACACGCATGTATTTTAAAGTAGTTGCGCAGAATTTCATAATTACTTCCCAGATCAGTGGCAAAACCGGTTTTATCATAAGCCTCGGCAAAGGCTTGGAAAAAACCTTTCTTGCCTTCTAAAATCGTTTCTGGCCCTGTAAGGCCAAATTTGGCTAGTTCCGCAGCCTTTACCCCATTGGCGGCGGCCCATGCAGGCGACAGCGCTTTGCCCATAGACCCGTCTGTTACATATTCATTCAGACTGCCGGCATGCAAAGCAGCTATGCCTAGGGCATTTTTGGTTTGCTCCTCATCCATATTGTACAGTTTGGCAGCAGCGGCAGCGGCAGCTATTGCGCCACAAATGCCTGTGGCATCAAATCCTCCGTCAATGTAGGCCGACGGGTTGATTACCTTACCTACCCGTACATAGACTTCATAACCCGCCACAATGGCGGTGATTACTTCGGCGCCACTGGCGCGGATGTCTTCCCCTATTGCCAGGGCGGTCGCAACAACAACACCGGCGGGATGTCCCATAGCCTCGCGATGTCCATCATCCAAATCGGAAACGCGGATCATAAAGGCATTAGAAAATGCGGCTACTTCTTTTTGTACTTTACCGCAGCCTAACACAGTAGCTTCCGGAATGCCCTTTGCTCCTGCGGCGTATTTGGCTATATCCCTACCTTCAGGCATATAACGGCCACTGATCATCGTTCCGCAACAATCAAGCAAGCATTTTTTTGTATGCGTTACAACTTCAGGCGGCAAATTCGCAAATTTTTCATTCACTACATACTTAGCCAATAACCTTACCAATCCCATCAAATCTCACCACTCGCCTATTTATTTTGATTCGGGTCTTATTCATCAATCAGCCGGGGAATACCTTGGCTTATTTCTGTGCAATTGCATAGTTAAGCAGTCCGCCTTTTAGAATGATATCGCGTTGTCTCTTCGTCGTCTCGTTCATTGCGATGAAGCTGGCGCCTTTCGTAACGTTGCGGACAGTGATTTGATCGGAATAGATGGTTTTGTAGATATCTTCTATTACCAGTTCATCGCCTTTTTCAATTCTGTTGTAATCAGCAGCGTCAGCCAACCGCAAGGGGAGTATGCCGAAGTTTATCAAATTGGCCTTGTGAATGCGCTCTATACTTATGGCAATCAAGGTGCGCACTCCCATGTACATCGGGCAAACCGCGGCGTGCTCCCGCGAAGATCCCTGCCCGTAGCTTTCTCCGCCAACAATAACAGGCGCTTTTCCTCGCGCAACTATATCTTTACAGTTTTTCGGGAATTGCGGGTCGATAAATTGGAAGATGAACTCACAGGACTTAGGTATGTTAGCGCGATAATTCATCGCTTCCCCGCCGGGAATGATATCATCCGTATTAAGCATATTGCCGACTTTGATCGCAACTTCCGATTTAAGCTCAGCCGGCATTGGCGTATTATAAGGAGGGGTACCGATAATCTCACTACGGAAAACCTCCTTTTTCCCTGTCGGAAACAAGACCTGCGAATCATCAGCATTATATTTTGCCGGCAGAATAATGGTAGGATATTCCATGCCAAGGTCACGCGGATCGGTCAGCTTGCCTGTCAGCGCTGTCGCCGCAGCAACCACCGGACTTGTAAGATATACAGCTCCATCCTGGGTTCCGCTTCTGCCCGCAAAGTTACGGTTGTTAGTACGCACTGACACACCAGCGGTCTGAGGCGATTGTCCCTGCCCCACGCAGAAGCCGCACCCGGATTCCAGAATCCTGGCTCCCGCGGCTATAATGTGACTCAAGGCACCATTCTCGGTGATCATCGACAAAACTTGCCGGGACCCCGGGACCACTCCGAAGCTGACATGCGGATGAACTTTCCTTCCTTTCAGCATCTCAGCAACCAGCATCAGGTCAAGGTAAGAGGAGTTTGTACAACTGCCAATCAAGACTTGATCCACAGCAATTTCTCCCGCTTCCCTCACGGTTACAACTTTGTCCGGCGAATGAGGCAGGGCAACATTGGGTTCGATAGCAGCCAAATCAATTTCGATTACGTCGTCGTACTTGGCGTCTGCGTCCGGCAACAATTCCTGCCACTGGTCTTCACGGTCCTGGGCGACGAAGAACTTGCGGGTCATTTCGTCACTCGGAAAAAGCGAGGTGGTAACACCGGTTTCCGCTCCCATGTTGGCAATGGTTGAACGCTCAGGAACCGTCATGTACGCAATCCCGTCCCCGCCGTATTCCAGAACAGTACCCACATTACCTTTGGTTGTGAGCTTTTTCAAAACTTCAAGGATTATATCCTTGGCAGTCACCCAGTTCTTGAGCTTTCCACGCAAAATTACTTTTTTGACCTTGGGATATGTCATAAAAAACGGACTACCGCCCATAGCCAAAGCTACATCCAGGCCACCGGCACCGATCGCCACCATCCCTGCGGCGCCGCAGGTCACAGTATGGCTGTCGCCACCGATCAGCGTCTGTCCCGGACGGCTGAAGCGCTCAAGGTGCACTTGATGACAAATGCCGTTTCCAGGTTTTGAAAATACGATGCCGTATTTGTCCGTTACAGTCTCATGATAACGATGAACATCAGCGTTTGCCGGACCAAACTGCGCCAGAAGATGGTCACAGTACGCCACCGATAATTTTGTTTTTACCTGCGGGATATTCAAGGCCTCGAACTGGAGATACGCCATTGCGCCAAGCGATTCTTGGGTCAACGTCTGGTCTATTCTGACCCCGACTTCTTTGCCGGCGACCATTTCGCCGCTTACCAAATGAGTGGAAATGATTTTTTCAAATAAATTCTGTCCCATAGTCAGACCCCTTTTATTGGTACTAAAATTCAGCGTTATTTTGTTTCGTTAAACGAAACACCGTTTCATTTCATATGCACAAAAATAAATGCACCTCTTCTGCTAAGTGCGCGTATTAACTCACCCACTCAGCTCTTGTATCCAAGCTTGGCTGATATTTCCACGGAGGTGTCTTTCATGACCTTTATATAACGCGGTACCGTCTCTTCATTGTAGCGAAACGATGGACCAGAAATGGTTAATGCCGCTATAACTTTTCCTTTATGATTTCGAATGGGAACCGAGATAGCAGATATCCCCTCGCCTCTTTCATTAGCGCTGTAGGTGTAACCATCTTCCCTGACTTTCTCCATAATCGCCTGATCAATGTTGTGATTTATGTCCGAAAATGCTAACAGTATTCTTCCTGACGCACCCCTCTCTAGAGGCACCTCTTCGCCTACCGCAACTACCCTTCGCAAAGACAGGGAACTGTGAATCCGCTCAATACAGACTCTTTTATTACTAACTACGATGTATAAACTGATAGTTTCATCTAATCTATCTCGTATTTCTTTCATGTAGGGAAGTGAGATGGCCCTAAAGTCTAAATCATCGAGAAAAACCTGTCCTAAACCTAATACTTTTGCGCCAATGGAATAGTTCTGCGTCGAATCGTCCTTATGCAAATAACCCAATTGCTCCAAGGTCTCCGCTATACGGAAAGTAGTTGCTTTCGACAACCCGATATGCTCAGCGAGTTCGGTAACACCCATTTGGGGTCTTTTCACCGAAAAGCACTCTAACAATTTGAATGCCCGCTCTATTGCTCGAATATTGTACACTTGAATCCTCCTACTTCAATATCGATTGAATCTATTTATTATTCGAGCAAAGAAAAAATCCTTCATTAAGATAAATCCTTATTCCGCCTTCGCGTGGTACTGCACTATATCAGGCCTTTTTTCCCTTATACTAAACATAGAATTTATCCATCAAGGCATCAGGTTCCGTCGGTCAGATGCGGGTTTGCATCGCTGAAATCGGTTATTATAGAAAACTAATTACTTCCTCCACCGGCTTTCTTCCCGTGCCGGCGGGTATGACTACTGGTTTTCCAATAGGAATTAATGCGGCCAGAGATTCCTCAGCTTTGAGCCCGAATAACTTTTCCAGTTCTTTGCGCGCAAATAATGGTCCGGTCATCCAGCACCCGCCTAGCCCCTTTTCCCAAGCAGCCAATAGTATCAATTGTATAACCGCACCAATTGTCTGCAAATCACTTCTACACCTTAAATCAGCAACGTCCTTCTCGCTATATCCGAGATCAAGCATCAGCAAATCCGGCTTTGTCCAATACTTGGATGTCGCCACTACCCCGATAACGATTGGCGCTTCCAAAAAGAATTCCTGCGGAGTATAGGAAGGCTTATCCGTTGTCTTAACTTTGCCTACTTCATCAATTAGCCATGCTGCCTTTTCCCGGACAATCTGCGCCAGCTTATTTTTTACAGTTTCATTTTGAATAATAATGAACCGCCAGTTTTGCTTATTGCCTGAATTACATGCACTTGTAGCTGTTCGAATAATCTCCTTGATATCGTCCTTAGCGATTGGCTCGGGAAGAAAGCTACGAATAGTTCTCCTGCTGCCCACAAGTTCCTTAAAATCCAAGTAGATTACCTCCCAAATCTCGTTCACCGTAGTTTTACAACCACCATAGCAAAAACCGAGAATCAGTCCCTACAGCTCGCCAAGCTTTGTTTCATTAAATGAAACGATGTTTTATTTTTGTGATGATTAGTTTCGCTATTTGTTTTGTAATTCCTCCTTGAATTTTATGATTTTTTATAATTATAAAACATAACGAAAGATGAAAACGGTGCCCACAGACTGTAAATCTTTTTATTCTTGCTAGGCGTACGGCAATCTAACTCGCAAGTTTTCCCGAAAGAACCGTTTTGGCGCTGCTAAAAATGCCCTTTTGTGTGATTATCTGCCGACGTCATTTATGCACGAGTTTATACAAATCCTTACGTATACTTGGAAGTGGTTGATCAGCTTTATTCCTTAATTAAGTAATCCGCAATGCTATTTTCTAGGAAAGTACAAACAAAAGCCACCGTCGATATGACGGTGGCTCTCTTGTGACTCTCTTAATTTCGGGCGGTCAAGTGCGCGACTTGAAAATAATTACATGCCACCCGCCGCCCGATACGTCACCGGGCGGCAGCTGTCGGCAGCCGCTCTGTCCGGAACAAAATCGCTGTATCGGGTTAAGAATATCCAACCCCCAAATACTCCTTTTTCTGGTCTATTCAATTTACAAGTCCATCTATTGACAAAGCCCAAACAGGAATATAGAATTATATTGTAATATTTACATATTTTACCATATATTAAAACATTTACCAGCATGGGATAGGCGAAATTGATCGACGGTCCCTTTATGTAGCAAAATATTTTGCGTAAGGAGGATCCACTCAATGGGAGGCTGGCCATTAAGGGTATGTATAATAGGCACAGGTTATGTCGGGCTTACCACCGGAGTTTGCCTGGCATTCGTCGGCCATAAAGTAACCTGTATTGACATTGACGCAAAAAAAGTCGCGCTGCTACGTGAGGGCAAGTCACCCATTTGCGAGCCGGGGATAGTTGAACTACTGCAGTTGGCGGAGGATCGACTCACCTTTACTGCGGAGTTCTCCGACTGCCGGGGCGCAGATGTAATTATTTTAGCGGTAGGTACCCCATCGACGGAAACCGGCAAGGCCAATTTGTCGTATATAGAAACTGCCGTAACCAGTATAGCAGAAAACCTGGGAAATGGTAAACTGCAGGTCATTGTAAACAAATCCACGGTTCCCATCGGTACTTCGCTGAGAGTGAAGCTAATTATCGATCAGATTTTGACCGGAAAAAAATCGGCATGCCAATTTGCTATCGCGTCCAACCCCGAATTCTTGCGGGAAGGGGCAGCGATTCACGATACCCTGTATCCTGACAGAATTGTCGTCGGCGGCGATGATGTAGAAGCAATCAACATCCTGCGGGTAATGTATATCCCCATTCTGGAACAGACCTTTGTCGCGCCTAACTGCTGCCCGCGTCCGGAAGGTTTCCCGCTCCCCGCATTTGTCACCACCGACGGCACAAGCGCGGAGATGATTAAGTATGCCGCCAATGCTTTTCTGGCCACAAAGATAAGTTTCATCAACGAAATCAGCGGCTTGTGCGAAAAGGTTGGCGCCGACGTCGAGGAAGTATCGCGGGGCATTGGGCTTGACAAGCGGATCGGCTCACGGTTTCTCGAAGCCGGGCTGGGTTGGGGAGGAAGCTGTTTCGGCAAGGATACGGCCGCGCTGAGCAGCATCGGGTACGAGTACGGCTACCCGATGCCCCTCCTGGAGGGCGCCGTTAGAGTTAACCGTCGGCAGCGGATGAGAGTGATCGAAAAGCTGCAGGAATCGCTGAAGGTCGTGCGGGGCCGGACAGTCGGAATATTGGGGTTGGCTTTTAAGCCTAATACCGATGACCTGCGTGACGCCCCCGCTATTGATATTACCAAGGCTCTGCTGGAAATGGGCTGCCGGGTCAAGGTTTATGATCCTGTGGCGATGGACAACTTCCGGGAGCAATATGGCGCACTTGCCGTCGAATATTGCGAGAATCCATTATTGCTTGCCGAGGACTGTGACGCTGTCGTGCTCGTGACCGAATGGGAAGAGTTTCTTCGGCTGCCGCTTAGGGAAATCGCCCGTCGGATGACCAAAGAGAAGATATTGATTGACGGCCGTAATATCATGAAGCCCTCACATGTCAAGGCGGCGGGACTGAAATATATCGGTTTCGGAAGATGGCCGGCATGAAAACGATATTAGTAACAGGAGCAGCCGGCTTTATCGGCAGTCATCTGGTAGACAGGTTGCTGGCCCAAGACTTCCAGGTACTTGCCGTAGACGATTTCAACGATTACTACGATCCGGCGCTGAAACGGGAAAATGTGAGGATGCATCTAAAAAATCCGGCCTATAAGCTGTTGGAAGGGGATATCCGCGACCTGCAATTTATGAACGCAAGTTTTGCCGGCCGCACAATTGACGCGGTGATCCATCTTGCGGCAAGAGCCGGTGTGCGGCCGTCTCTCGAACAGCCCGTACTTTATCAGGAAGTTAATATTGGCGGCACGCATAATATCTTCGAATGCTGCCGAAACTTCAATGTAAAAAAGTGCCTCTTTGCTTCTTCCAGTTCCGTGTATGGCCTTAACGCCAAAGTACCCTTCTCCGAAAGCGATTCCACGGTTCACCCCATAAGCCCTTACGCAGCGACAAAAGCGGCGGGGGAACTGTTGGCGCACGTTTATGCTCATTTATATGACATGCAAATTCTCTGTCTGCGCCTTTTCACCGTTTACGGACCGCGTCAGCGGCCCGACCTCGCCATTTATAAATTTACCCGCCTGATTAGCGACGGGAAAGCGATTCCGGTGTTCGGCGACGGCACGTCGCGAAGGGACTATACCTATATTGACGACATAATAGCGGGATTTATGGGTGCCCTGGCCTATGACAGAACCCGCTACGAGGTTATCAACCTGGGGAATTCCGCCACCGTTTCTTTAGACAGGCTGATTGCCGTTCTGGAAACGACCTTGGGAAAATCGGCGCAGATTGCCCGCCTGCCGGAGCAGCCGGGAGACGTCCCCCAGACTTTCGCCGACATCGCCAAGGCGAAGGACCTTCTTGGTTTCAGGCCGTCCACGCCGATCGAAGACGGCGTAAGGCGATTTTGGGAATGGTACCGGGGAAGAGCGACTGCCAACCGGGATGATATGTAAGCCTTCACCGGGAGGCGGAAGAGAAGGAACCATATGCACATATGCATGCTGTTACTGGCTAAATACTGCGAGGACAGCCAGCCGATTACCGGTGTGGATCTGCAGGCGATAACCCAGATTCGGGCCTTAAAGGATGCCGGGCACGACATTACCGTGATCGCCAAAAAAAGAAGTCTCACAAGCAAATTCCAGGAAATAATCGATGATATACATGTTTACCGGATCGGCCCGTCAGGGACGTATTGGCTTTGGATATCCTTGATATTGTGGCGGCTGAGGCACAACCTGCACGTCGTCCATATTCTGGGGCAACGCCTCCCCACTTTGATCACGCTGATTCTCTGCCGCTTTTTCGCTATCCCGACGGTGGTTAAGATTCCCATTTCCCGCAGCCGTTTTACCTGGAAACAATTTTACAGAGGCCTGGCCCGCAAACTGGAAAACCTCATTATGCGGCAGGCCTCGGCCTATATTGCCATAAGCGCCGAAATAGCCGCTCAACTGGCCGCCGAAGGGTATTATCCGGACCGGATCAAGCGCGTGCCCAACGGCGTGGATATGAAACAGTTCTTTACGGCGGCGGAAAAAGATGCTTTGCGGGGCAACTTGGGGCTGCCGGTTGACAAAAAGATTGTCTTATATTCCGGCCGTCTTATAAACCGTAAGGGTTTCGATTTGGCACTGGCAGCCTGGCCGCGGATTCAGGCCGCTTATCCGGCTGCCCGGTTGGTTGTAATCGGCGGCGGCAGCAAGAAAAGCGTTGGGGCCTTGGAGCAGCTAGAGGCCGAAATGGGCGGAAACACGATTATATACGTCGGCAGTGTGCCGGACCCGGCGCCTTACTTGGCGGCGGCCGACGTATACCTTTTCCCGTCCAGACGGGAAGGTCTGCCCAACGCCCTGTTGGAGGCGATGTCCTGCGGCTGCGCCTGTGTTGCTGCGGATATCGGCGGCTGCGTCGATTTAATTACCGCGGACAAGACCGGGCTGCTTTTCCCGGCGGAAGATGCCGAGGCCATGGCCGCCGCCGCCGTCCGCCTACTGCGCGACGAATCCCTGGCGCAAATGGTCGGCGAGAGCGCCCATGCCTTGATTGCCGCCGAGTATGAAATTCACTCCGTCGCGCAACGCCTGGCAGCCCTCTACCGTTCTTTACAGGCACCCGGTCGCAAACCTTTTGAGGACATTTGTCTAAAAAAGGGGTTCCTGGATAAGGAGTAAGTATGATGCCGGATAATATACAAAACATCTTAATGATAAGACGGGGCGCCATCGGCGATATCATTTTTACCCTACCCGCCTATCATATGCTCAAGGCCAATTTCCCCGACAGCAAAATCAGCTTTTTGGTTAAGGACAGCTATTCGCAGGTCTTGAAAGGCTTTCCCGGTCTTGATGAAGTGCTGGTTATAAGAAAAGAAGCGCTTGCTTCCCGCAATATATTTACGCTCTGGAACATGAGCGCCGATCTTCTTCACACCGTCCGCAGCCGTAATTTCCAGCTGGCGGTTGATTTTGTCGGCCACGGCGAGCACGCCCTGCTTCTTTGGCTTAGTAGGATAAACCACCGTTGGGGCTCGATTAAAACACGCAAACCCGTGCGGCAGTTGTTTTATACTAATTATTTTATAAGAGATTTGAAGAACGTTCATATTGCCGATCAACATCGCAAACTGCTGGAAAAAGGAGGGTTAACCCCTTTCCCGGTCAAAAACCAATACGCGATACCGACAGAAAATTTGGCGAAGGCGAAAGCCCTGTTTAGTCGCTGGGGGCTGTCCCTGCAAGAGCCCACCCTGTTTATCCAACCCTTTACCGGTGACGGTGTTCCCGGAAAAATGTGGCCGCTGGACCGTTATGCGATGATCGCCGACTATTGGCAGGAACGGGGCTTCCAGGTCTTGTTCGGCGGTGGGCCGTCGGAACGGGAAAAACTGAATGCGCTAGCAAGTCGCTACCCGGTCGCCGCCGGGCAAGCCGATTTTGTCACATCGGTAGCCTTGACAGCACTGTCTTCGATCGTGCTGGGCGGCGACACCGGTCTGCTGCATGCCGCCGCAGCCGCAGGCAAGCGAACCATCATGCTTGTCGGCCCGACCAATTACTACAGAGCCGGCCCGTACGGACACCCCGAATGGGCTGTAAAACCGCCGCGAGGAAGTCTGACCGAAGATATCAGCGTCGAACAAGTGATAGGCGAAATCGGCACCGCTTTTAACGAAGTGTAGTTTTTGACGAGAAATGGGCGAGATGACCCTGCGTATTGAAAGAAGGGCTGTCCATGAATAACCTTGTGTCAATCGTTGTCCCTGCATATAATGTTGAAAAATACATCGGTGAAGGTCTTGCATCGGTCCAACAGCAAACCTTTGCCAACTGGCAGGCAATAATTGTCGACGACGGTTCTACCGACGAAACTGCCGCCGTTATCCAAACGATAATTCAGCACGATAACCGTTTCCGCTTGATCCGGCAGCCGAACGGCGGGGTCTCCAAAGCGAGGAATACCGGCTTGCTGGCGGCAACGGGAAAGTACCTGGCGTTTCTTGACGGCGACGATATGTGGGCGCCGACCTTTTTGGCGGAACTGTTGGCGGCGGTCGAGGCCGCCAATGCCGACATGGCCTACTCAGGCTATACGCACCTGTATACCGGCGGACTGCGGCGGAAATTCAGCTACCCCTATGCCAGCGGCGCCATTTTGTTCGATGTAATCCAAGGAAAAACGCAGATCCATATCGGGTCGATCCTGGTCAAGAAAGAGCTCGTCGATAAATTGGGGCTGCAATTTACGGAAGGATGCCTTGTCGGGCAGGATCAGGAATTCCTCTGGAAGCTTGTTCCCTACGCGAAAGTGCAAGCCGTCCCCCAAGAGCTCCTGATCTACCGCATCCGCAGCGGCTCGGTCCTAAACGAGAAGTGGACGTGGCAAAAGCACATCCACGCTTTTTACGGTTTTAACCGGGCCGCGGAATATATTCTCCGGGATACGCCCCGGGATTACGACCGCCAGCGGCTAAACCAGGCGCTATCCGAACGGATAGCCTATAAACTGTACAAGATCATCTGGCGGATGATCAAGTACGGCTACCGCGAGGAAGCGCGGCAGCTACTGGACAATGCGACATATCACGTTTATCTTTCCCGTTTGGAACCAAGCCAACTAAAAGTCGTCGACAGATTAAAATATAAGATTGTCTGCTCGAAAGACGGCGTATGGTGGAAGATGGCCTCATTTTTATAACGGTGCTATTTTGAGTACGACCGAACGGCCCAAACGCTACGAAGGGAAACGCTCCAATATTGAACAAAGCGCTATTTTTCCAAGTCGGTTCACTTGGGGATGCATTTCTTATTTTTCCCGCAATTAAAGCGGTAAAGAAGAAATATCCCCATTGCAAAACCATTGTTATGCTATCGCCGGCAAGCAAAGACATTTTTGAATATAATCGCTACGTGGATGAAATAGTCTATGTAAAAAAAACGGACGCCAGTCTCTCTTTGCTAAAAAAATTGTGGAGAGCCGATTTAGCTCTGTTCTTTAGCCCCAACTGGCGTCCCCGCCTAATAGCCTGGCTTGCAAGGGTGCGCATAAGAGCTGCCATTGATTTGAAAAGCGGCCTGTTTTTGACCCATCAACTGAAAGATATCGGCGACAAAAATAATATTTATGAAGCGGCAACAAATCTTAAATTAACTAAATCGTTGGGGTTCGATACGAGCGATTTGCGGCTAGAAATACCGCCTTGCAGAAACGATGAAAAAGTTACGGTTGATAAGCTACTGCAACAATATGTTTTTCCTGATGCCGATAAATTTATCATTATCGCACCTTATTCTTCAAACCGATTAAAAAACTGGCCGGAAAAATATTACAATGAAGTGATTGATTACTTTCACAGCATCGGTTATGCGTTGCTACTATTAGGCGGAAAAGAAATTAAGGCCAACGCCGCTGTATTTCCGAACGCAATATATATTCCTGCTATATTTAATCCCCGTCAATCGACTTACATTATATCGCTTGCTAAACTTATTATTTGCGGTTGCAGTTTTCCTCTCCATTTAGCATCGACAACATCGACGCCCAGCGTCGCGATATATGGCCCCACAACCCCGGAACGTTGGGCCCCATATGCCAATTGCAGCATTATACGTCACGATATGCCGTGTTCGCCATGCATATATCATGCCGCGGAATGTCACAATAACAATCGGTGCCTAAAAGACATCAAGCCGGCTGAAGTAATCAGTATTGCCAGGAGAATCTTAGCTGATGCAGGTCAGCGCGTCCACTGTTGAACGAGAGGAACCACCTCTACTATGAGCATAAATATTGCTGCGGCAGTAAAAAGCAGCGTCATCGTCGCTGAGCCCAAAATGCCACGGAATAAGAGCGGATGGCTCCACATAGCCTTTGGGACGGATGCGGCCTACGCCCGGCACATGGGGGCCTGCATGACCTCAATAATTTTAAACAATCCGGCGATGGAGCTGTTTTTTCATATATTCACCGCCGGTCTGCCCGCAGACGATTTCGGGCGGCTGACGGAACTGGCCAGAAAGCATGGGGTCGGGGTTCAAGTCTATACCCTCGCCGAAAATGCCATCGGCCTCGATGAAATTGTGCCGGGACGCTTCTCCACTCCGGCAAATTTTTCTTTCGCCTATTATTACCGCCTGATTATTCCCCACGTTGTCCGCGGCGCAACAAGGCGCATTCTGTACCTGGATGCGGATATTATCTGCGTCGGGAAGCTGACGGAGCTTGCAACACTTGAACTTGAGGGAAAGATGGTCGCCGTTGTGTCTGATCGTGCGGACGAAGTTGGAAAACTGGCCGCGAAATTCGGGCTGCCGCAATATTTTAATTCCGGGGTGCTATATATCGATGTCGACCAGTGGTGTGCGGCGCAGGTTTCGGAAAGAGCAATAGCCTTGCTGAATGATGAAGCTTTTGACACCAGGTTTCATGATCAGGATGCCCTTAATGTTGTTCTGGCCGGAAATACAAGGTTTATCGATCCGAAGTGGAATTTGATTTTGGGGAAACAGGGGGACTGTGATACGTTAGAAACCGTATTAATCCACTACGCCGGCACTAAACCATGGCAAAAATTCTGCCGTCACCCCCTGCGGCATTATTATCACGACTACGCCGCGCTTTCTCTCTGGGGGGAAGTGCCCTTGGCCGACCCGAAGACTTACCGGGAAATGCGGCAATATATCAAAATCCTGGTCGCGGAAGGAAAGGTATTTCCGGCGCTACACTGGCTGGTACCGTATATTCAGCAGCGGAGGAAGGAAAAGGCGGCCGCCGGGAATATCCAACTTTCACATGAGCGGGAGTGGTAGGCGTGGGCAAGACTACTTCCATGAAAGTGATGCAAATAAACTCCATGAATTTCTGGCGCGGCGGCGAAGCCCATGTTTTTATGCTGTGCCAGCAACTGATGTTGGCGGGAATAAGCGTGGTTTTGGCGTGCCGTGACAAAAGCGCCATCAACCAAAAAGCCAGAGCCGCCAATATACCGGTGCTTACCTTGCCGCTGCGAAACGCCCTCGATATAAAGAGCGCCCGAGCGATAGCCAATTATTGCCGCGACAACTCCATCGACATTATCCATGCGCATACCGGGCGCGACTACTGGCTGGCAAACTTGGCAAAACTATTTAACCCAAAAGTGAAAGTAATAATAACCAGACATAGATTAGGTCCTTTCAAGAACACGCCGCTGCACCGGTGGGCATACAAAAAAGTAGACAGGGTCATCGCTGTATCGCAAGCAGTAAAAAATGCGATTACGGTATTTCCTTCGGAAAAAATAACTGTAATTTATAATGGAATCGAAACGGAAAAGTTTTTGGCCGCCCCGGCGGGAACGCTGCGGAAAGAGCTTGGCCTATCCGCAACAACGCGAATCGTTGGTATGGTCGGTCGCGTTCATCCTGTCAAAGGACACGCGACTTTTCTCCGCAGCATCCCGGAGATACTAGCCGCCAACCCCGATACGGCCTTTATTATTGCTGGCGGCGGCGACATCTCTACGTTACAAGGGATGAACGGTGAGGTGCACTTTTTGGGAGCGCGCAGCAATATCCCGGAAATAATGAAAGACCTAAACGTGCTTGTCATGGCTTCCCAAAGAGAAGCTTTCGGGTTAGTGACGGTAGAAGCTATGGCCGCAGGTACACCCGTTGTAGCGACCAATACCGGCGGTACCGTAGAAATAATTACCGATGGTGAAACCGGTCTTCTTTTTCCTCCCGGCGATCCGATAAAACTGGCCCAAGCGGTAATAAAGGTGCTGACTGACGATAAGTTGGCCGAGAGGCTTAAACAGGGCGGCCTAAGCGCAGCCAAGAGATATAATATTAGAAATATGCTTACTAGTACCTGCAGCATTTACCACGAAGTACTGGCTAAAGGCTAACACCAGTCTGTTCCCCCCTACCCCACCAACCGCGTCCTCAGACAACAAATAAGCCACGAATTTCGTGGCTTTTCGTTTTGTCCGGATTGCATGGTCGCACATTCTGTTTTCCCCATAACGTGTACGACCTGCTTTCACATTGTATAGCTTATGTTAGGGTGGGCAAACAAAGAGGCTATTAACACAGCAACTTCCGTCAGCTCAATAATAAAGCCGTATGTATCACCCGTTAGCCCGCCCAGCAAGCCGTGGACATATCGTGCCAGCGCGAGGGCAACCCCGCCGGCAACCGCCATGCAGCATATTCCTGCCCAACCGAACGGCACAGTAAATATCAGCGTCCAGGCCAGGGCCGTGCATAGCGTACCGGGACCGGCGTACTCGGCAAAGGCTTTCCCCAACCCTTCGCTTCGCCTGTAGGGAAAAAGGCAGATCGCCGTCGCAGCCGCAAACCGTCCCAGCACCGGCATCATAAACAGCGCCGGTGCAGCTTCATATCGCAGCAATTCCGTCAGCAACGACCACTTGGCCAGCAGGAACACGCCGAAGCCCATCACTCCATAAGCGCCGACCCGGCTGTCTTTCATAATTTCCAGCATGCGCGCCGGCGACCGTCCGGAAAAAATTCCGTCCATCGTGTCCATCAATCCGTCGCAATGCAAGCCCCCTGTTATTACAATCTCCAGTAAAATCAGAAGAACGGCAAAAAACCCCGTCGGCATAAATTCTCCCGCCAGGATACTTATGCCGGCTAAAAAGAAGCCGACAACGACGCCCACCAGCGGAAAATACCCGACGCTGCGCCCGAGGTCTTCGACAGTGACCTCAACCCTGTTGGAAAGATGAAAGCGGGTCAAGAACTGCAAGGCAACGATGAAGGCTTTCACATCGCTCACACTGCTTTCTTCGCCGGAACTGCCGGCAACGCGCGATAGTCCCGGCTTCAGTCGGGACTATCGCGGGGAGCTGCCTAAACTTATATTCTGACCAACAAAGGCGCTTACTTTAAAAAGATAAAGACGACAGCCGATAGGACGGCGATGGTAATGGCCGGCGGATCGACATGGGTGTCGCCGCTGTTCAGCGTCTTCCCGAAAAAGTCGCCCATAAAGGCCCCCAGGATGCCGAACAGGCCGCCTATCCATATGTTGCCGACGGCAGCCGCGGCGTAGGCTGCCGACAAGGCGATATGATGGGTGACCGGCCCTACGCCCAAGAACTGTAGGAAAATCAGCGACGCGGCCGCCACACCGAACCCGAGCAGGACATTTTTGCCTACTACAGCCGCGTAGCCGGAAATCAGGCCCACGCCCAGGCCCAGCAGCAGGAGGAAGAAAGCGGTGCTGGCATCCGGCAGTTTGTAGGGTGCCAGCAGTTTTCCCCGGCCGAATATCAAGCCGGCGACAAGCCCCGATATCCCCACCGTCAAGGCGATGGTGTCGACGGGGGTGGCGAAATTGGCCAGAAGTTTGTTCACCGCCATGCCGCCGGCGGCAAACAGGCCGCCTACGAATAATACCGAACCGTTGTTGTATTTCACCAGCGGCGCCAGGATGTCTTTAGAATTGACCAGATCCTTGCGCCCGGCGAAAGCGGTTGCCGCCACGGCGCCGGCGAAGGAGATATGCGGGCCGAAATAAGGGCCGAAGGCCATTTCCGGCAGGTTGGCCAACACGAGGAACCCGCACATGATGAAGGCCGGCAGCGCCCCCACGGCTGCCGCGAACATCCCGCTGCCAAACGCAGCTGCTAACTCTGCCACGGGAAACACGAAGAAATCACTCCCTACCATTTTAGAATAACAGCCCATGCAGTCCGGGATGGGGAGCGGCAATGACCAGCTGATCGACGAGAAAGCCGCTGTCCGCGATGGCCTGTGTCCCGACGCGAACCGCGGCGTTGACCGCGCCTACGTCGCCGGTGAAAAGCACCACGGCCTTACCGCCCATGCCCCGGGCCAGACGAATTTCGATCAATTCCACCGGCGCCGCCTTTACGGCGGCATCGGCTGCGGTTATGCCCGAAGCTACCGAAAAACTCTCGATCATTCCCAGGGCCCTTAGTTCCTTAATTTCCGTACACCCGGACAAAGCGGGGAAAATGCTGGGATGGATGTTGGGCAGGATAAACTCGTCCACCACGCAGTCGGCGCTCAAACCCTTGCCGGCCCGGACGGCGCTCTGAACCGCGCCCACGTCGCCCGACACCATGACGATGAACTTGCCGGGACAGAACGGCTGGGCGAGCACCAGTTCCACGTTGGCTGCCTTCAGCATGGTATCGGCGACCTGAATCCCCCTGGTCACGTTTTTGATTTCCAACAAACCGATGGCCGCTTTCATTGTCCATCCCTCCCCGCCCGGTTTCCTGCCCTGATGCCGATAAACCCTTCTACGGCAAAAATCTCCCCGGCAATGCTGGCGTGCAGATTGGCCCCGACCGCCGCGCCCTGCGGAATAACGGCCACGAGGTCGCCGGCCGCAACCTGGTCGCCGATCCTGACGACCGGGCACGCCGGGGCGCCGATATGCTGGGCGAGCGGCAGCCGGACCTCGGCGGGAGCGACGCCCGCCGTGACCAGCGGCGCCGGCCGGTCGTATTTCTCCAGCCCCAG
Source organism: Selenomonadales bacterium (assembly GCA_029976065.1). Lineage (GTDB taxonomy): Bacteria > Bacillota > Negativicutes > Sporomusales > UBA7701 > Anaeroselena. The sequence continues at coordinate 45,285 of JARKNV010000079.1, read as the reverse complement.
CCGCGCTACCAGGCGTTTCGTCGGTATCCGGCGGTAGTCCCGTTCCCACCTCGCCTGCGTGATTTCCGCCCGGTGGGGGTTTTTGACGCCCGCTTTCGCCAGCTGCGCTTTCAGCTCCGCGTTGATCCGCCGCGGCGACAGCCCCATGGTGCACCCGTAGGCTTCGCAGGCGCCGCATTCGGAGCACAGCAGCGCGCGGGTGACGGCGGCGCTGTCCTGCAGCCCGCCACCGATGACCTGCATGATGCGGTGGGGCTCCAGCCCGTGGCCCAGCAGGTAGCGCGGGCAGCTGTCGGTGCAGCCCCGGCAGTTGCAGCAGGCCGCCTTCGCCCGGTTGGCGATAATCTTGAGCGATGCGGCCTTCTGGGCGATGACCGGGTGGTGCCGCGGTAGGACGATGAAGCCGCCGGTGGTTTTGGTGACGACCGCTTCCGGGGCGACGAGCTTCCCCATCATCGGGCCGCCGTCGATAATCGCAAAGTCGCCGACGGTGGCGCCCCCGGCCAGCGCAATCGCCGCCCGGACGGAGATGCCCACCGGCGCCTTTATGGTCAGCGGCTGCGCCACCTCCCCCGTCACGGTCAGGTATTTCCCGGTAACCGCCTTGCCGGCCAGCGCTCCGGCCACGTTCACCAGCGTCTCGACGTTGGCCACGACGGCGCCGACGTTCAGCGGGATGCCGCCTTCCGGCACGATGCGCCGCGTCACCTCGTGGACGAGCACCTGTTCGTCGCCGGCCGGGTAGAAGTCCGGCAAAAAGAAGAGTTCCAGCCGGCGGTCGCCCAGTTTTTCAAGGGCGGCCGTCAGCTTCGCCGCTGCGTCGGCGTATTTCCGCTTCAGGCCGATGACGCCGCGGCCGGCGCCGGTGGCAAGCATGACCGCCGCCAGGCCGGCGACGACCTTGTCGCTCTCGGCGGCCATAACCTGCTGGTGCGCCCGGAGCAGCGGCTCGCATTCGGCGCCGTTGGCGATGACGGTGTCCACCATGGCGTTGAGCTTGATATGGGTCGGGAAGCCCGCGCCCCCCGCACCCACGACGCCGGCGTCCCGGACCGCGGCGATGATTTCCTGCTGCAATTCCTCACCCTCTCCCCGTCTGTCGGCCGGCAGACTACATACTCATACGATGGAGAACGCGTCGACCAGGACGCAGCGGCGCTGCCTGGTGAAGCTGCGCGCCGAGGTCAGCCCTTCGCCGGTCGGGCCGGCGATGGTGAAGGTCGTGAACCCCTCGCCGCCTACGCCGATCCCGGCGAAGGACGGGCCGTTCTTCACGAAGATGGTCGTTTCGATGGCGCGGGCCAGTCTGGTCATGTTGTCGACGTTTTTCGAATGCATGGTGGCGGTGTGGCGGTTGCCGTGCTCCACCCGGACCGCCAGCTCGATGGCGGCGTCGACGTCTTTGACCTGGACCAGCGGCAGCACCGGCATCATCAGCTCCTCCAGCACGAAGGGATGGTCGGCGTCGGTTTCGCACAGGATCACCTTGGCGGCGTCGGCGCCCTCGATGCCGATGTGACGGAGGATGTAGCCGGCGTCCTTGCCGATGAACGCTTTGTTGGCGGCGTAGGTCTTACGGGGCCGGGAGCTGCAGCCGGCGGCCATCTCCGCCTCTTTTTCGGTCACGATGACTCTCAGCAGCTCCTCCGTCTGGCGTGCGGTAAGCTGGTACGCGCCGGCCTTCCGCATGTAGGCCATCAGCTCGTCGGCGATCGCGCCGACGGCGATGACTTCCTTTTCGGCGATGCAGGGAAGGTTGTTGTCGAAGGAGCAGCCGGCGACGATATCCCGGGCCGCTTTGGCGATATCGGCCGTCTGGTCGACGACCGCCGGCGGATTGCCGGCCCCGGCGCCGATGGCTTTTTTCCCGGAGGAAAGCACGGCTTTTACCACCGCCGGCCCGCCGGTGGCCACGAGCATGCTGATGTCCGGATGCTTCATCATCCGTTCGGCTGTTGCGATGGACGGGCGGGCCACCGCCGTGAGGAGGTTTGCCGGCCCCCCCGCCCTGACGATGGCTTCGTTCATTATCTCCAGCGTCTTGCGGGACGTCTCCACCGCCGAGGGATGAGGGCTGAAAACCACGGCGTTGCCGGCGGCGATCATGCCGATGCAGTTGTTGATGATGGTTTCGGACGGGTTGGTGGTGGGCGTGATCGCGCCGATCACCCCGTAAGGCCCCCGTTCCACGATGGTCAGCCCGCGGTCGCCGGAGCAGGCCTCGGTGTGCAGATCCTCCGTCCCGGGGGTTTTCTGCGCCGCCAGCTTATTCTTGATGATCTTGTCCGCTACCCGGCCCATGCCGGTTTCCTGCACCGCCAGTTCTGAAATCAGCGCCGCGTTGGCGCAGGCGGCCTCCCGCACGGCCCGGATGAGGCTTTCGCGTTTTTCCCGCGACAGCGTTTTCAGCTGCCGGTAAGCCTGCCTGGCCGCCGCCACGGCGTCGTCCAGCTCGGTGAAGATGCCAAGGCTCTCCCGGGTGGCCGGCCCCTGGTCCTGCAGCCTGGCGAGCACTTGCGCCGCGATTCTGGAAATCAGTTGATCGTCCATTGCCATCCTCCCCCGGCAAATCATTACCGCCAGGCGGCCAACCCGGCGTTCGCCACGCGGATGTCCTCCTCCACCGCGCCGCCGCTGACGCCCAGGCCGCCGATCACGGCCCCGCCCTCGACGATGGGCAGGCCGCCGCCGAACACCACCAAACGGCAGCCATCCGTTGTATTCAATCCGTACAGCGACTGGCCGGGCTGCGCCAGCGCCGCGGCCTGCTCGGTGGCCATCTTGAGGGCCACGGCCGAATAGGCCTTATCGCGGGATATGGCGATGCTGGCCAGCAGCGCCCCGTCCATCCGGTGCTGCGCCACCAGGTTTCCGCCCTGGTCCACGACGGCGATGACCATCGGCACGCCGATTTCCCCGGCTTTGTCTTCGGCCGCGTCGATGGCGCGCTTGGCCTTCGCGAGTATGCTATCTCCGGTTGCCACACTATCCCCTCCCAATACTGACTGTACTCTGCTGGTGATCGTCGCGACCAGTTCTTCCTGCTCCACGCAGCGGGCCATAACGTACAGAAGGTCGGAGAGGCGGTTCAGGTAAACGAGCGTCGTCGCGGCGACCGCTTCGGCTTTTCTCAGCCGGACGACGCACCTTTCCGCCCGGCGCACCACCGTGCGGGCCAGGTCGAGGGCCGCGCCGGCCGGGCAGTCGCCCGGCGCGACGAAATACGGCTGCGGGATGCGCACCCGCTCCAGCTCGTCGATCAGCCCTTCCAGCCCGGCGACATGGCTTTCGTCGGTCAGCCAGGCGCCCCGCGCCGCTTCACCGGCGGTGGCCAGGTCGGCGTTCACCCCGACCAGCTGCCGCTGGATGGCCTGCAGCTTTTCCGTCCACGGCCGGTTGCCAAGCAGCGCCCTCGCCAGGCCGATGGCCGCGTTGGCTTCGTCCACCGTGCCGTACGCTTCCACCCGGAGGTGGTCCTTCGTCACCCGCTGCCGCGAGAACAGGCTTGTTTCGCCTTGGTCGCCCGTCCTGGTATATACCTTCATGGCTCACCGCTCCCCGGCAAGCAACGACCGGTCCAGTTCGATGGTGTCGATGATGCCGACGATGGCGGCGTCCACCGCCGAATTGGGCTTGCCGTGGACATGCCGGGCCGAGCTCCCCTCCACCACCAGCACGGTTTCCCCGGTGCCGGCCCCGATGGTGTCGACGGCGACCAGCGGCGAGCCGGCGTTCCCGCCGTCGAAAGCCAGCGGCTGGACGATCAGCAGCTTGCTGCCTGTCAGGCTTTCATCCTTGGGGGTCGCCACCAGTGTACCGATGACTTTTCCTACCCACATGGTATCCTCTCCCATGCAATGCTCATCAGTTGTCGCTCCGTACGAGCTCGACGCCCAGCTCCCGCGCGGCGTCCGCCGCCAGCGGGGTGACGAGGGCGCCCCGGGGCACGACCAATCGCCTGCTGCCGCCGGCGAGCGCCGCCTTGACGGCCGCGGCGTCGATCAAAACCTTTTTCTCCCGGGCTATCGCCGCCGGCTTAGGCCCCGGCCGGAAACATTTTCCGACCTCGGCCGCCAGCAGCTTCACGTCCACCAGCCTGACGCCGTAGCTTTCGAGCCGCCGGAGGTTGTCCTGCAGCGCCCGCGTCAGGTTCACCGGCGCCCGCCCCATCCCAATGCCGGCCCGTCCGCCGTCCTGCGGATCGGCGGCGTTGACGGCCATGACCACCGGCTTGCCCAGCATCAGCGCCTGCAGCGCCACAGTGGCGACCAGGGTGTCGGCAAAGGTATGGGCCAGTTTGGCGGCCGTATTCTGGGTCAGCACAGGGACGGCGACGACGTCGGCCTCCCGCAGCAGCCGGCCGGGATAAGGCTCCCGGGCGGTGACGATGACGGCATCCGTCCCCAGGGTTTCGCGCACCCGCTGCGCCCCCACGACCTTTTCGGCTGCGGCCGACAGCACGACGGCGACGTCCGCCGGATAAGCGCGGAGCTCCGCCAGCGCCGCCAGGCCCTGCTCCAGGCCGATGGTCCCGCCGCAGATCAGGGCGAGGACCTTCCGGTTGCCCTGCGGGCCGGCGGCCGGCGCTCCGCCGTTCAGCCGCCGCAGCACTTCGCGGGTAATTATGTCCACCAGTTCCCCGTGATGCAAGGGCTCACCCCCTACCCCTTGGCGAGGCTGACCAGGTCGCCGTTGCTCAGCCCGGCGGCGTTGGCCTCGTCGGTGTCGATATGGAACTCCAGGCGGAAAGCGGCGCCGCTTCTCACCAGCACATTCCTAAAGCATACCGACCGCGGGCCGGGCCCCTCCAGGGTAACGCGATTGCCGTCCGCCACGCCGTAGGCGGCCGCGTCCGCCTCGCTCATATGGACATGCCGGGCGGCGAGGATGACGCCCTCTTTCAGCGTCAGCGCGCCTGCCGGCCCCACCAGGGTGACGCCGGCCGAGCCGGCGAGCTGCCCGGAGTCGCGGACAGGGGGCGCGATCCCGAGGAGAAAGCCGTCGGTGCGGGATATCTCCACCTGGCTGATCCGCCGCAGCGGACCGAGCACACGCACCCCCTGGATGACCCCTTTGGGTCCGACGAGGGTGACCGTTTCGGCGGCGGTGAATTCCCCCACCTGTTTGAGGTCCTTGACCTTGGTCAGCTCCCGCCCGGCCCCGAACAGGACGGCCGCATCCCGGACGGCAAGATGGATGTGCCGGTTCGATACGCCCACAGGTATGCCCGGGGACGCGGCCGCCGGGGAAATGTCCGCCAGCTGTTGCGCGATGCAGGCGACGACCGTGTCGATCAATTTGGGGTCCATTACCCCTGCCTCCTCGCTCGGCCGCCCCTTCAGCCTTCCAGTTTCGGCAGTATCTTCTCGATGTCGGCATGGGGACGGGGAATCACATGGACCGAGACCAGTTCGCCGACTTTCCCCGCCGCGGCCGCGCCGCTGTCGGTGGCGGCCTTGACCGCGCCCACGTCGCCCCGCACCATCACGGTAACCAGCCCGGAACCGATTTTTTCATAGCCGACCAGCATGACATTGGCCGCCTTCACCATCGCGTCGGCCGCCTCGATCGCGCCGACCAGCCCCTTGGTTTCAACCATTCCCAACGCCTCACCGCGCATGTCACTCATCCTCCTTGTCTTTTCCGTAATGCAGGCACGTTACTTTCGGGTCGCCTTTTTTGCGGGGGCATGCGGGGTCGCCGCACAAATTGCACACTTCCGGGCTTGGTTTCTCGGCCGGGAGCGGGGAAACTTCGGCTTCCGGCAGTACCGTCGCCGTTTCCTCGGCCGCGTCCGTCGGGACCGGCTCCTCTCCTGCCGGCGTCGCCTGCTCCTGCGGCGCGCCGTCCCCGCCCTCCGGCGGTGCGGCGGTGGCGGCGGGCGACGATGCTTTTGCCTCTCTCCCCACGGTATCCCGGCTTGCGACCATGCCGACCAGCTCGTGATGGGGCCGCGGGATGACGTGGGTCGCCCATACCGTGCCGACTTTGCCGGCGGCGTTTGCGCCGGCGTCCACTGCGGCCTTGATCGCCCCCACGTCGCCCTGCAGCTTGACGGCCACCAGCCCGCCGCCGCGCGTAAGTTCGTAGCCGAGCAGCTTGATGTTGGCCGCCTTGACCGCCGCATCGGCGGCTTCCACGGCCGCCACCAGCCCGACCGTTTCGATCAGGCCGAGCGCGTCTTTGACCATGCTTTCACCTCCCATGGCCCTCCAGTTTCTGTTGGATAATCTCCATGACTATGTCAGTCAGCCGGCGCCGCAGGTCATCGTCGCCGCTGTCCGCTCCCTCCGCGGCTAGGTCCTTGAAGGGGGTGCCCTTGACGAGGCGGGCGGCGTTGCCGCCCAGCCGGCGCCAGGCTGGCGACTCTCCGGCCGGCAGGACGAACAGCGGCTTGTCGGCGGGGAGCTTGTGATAATGAACGCTCATCGCCTCGGCGCCGATGCCGATGCCGACTCCCAGCGGGGATTCGGCGGCGCCCCGGCAGGCGAGGCTGTAGGCGTCTCCCGCCCCGACACACCACGAGCTGGGAACGCCCTCTTCCTCGATGCCTGCCTGCACTTCCCGCAGCTTGGCTTCCTGCCCGAAATGGGCGTCGACGTATATCACGATCTTCGGTCTGACCGCTGCGTTTTCGGTAACCATATCAGGCCTCTTCCCCGTCGAGGTAAGAGAGCACCAGGCCGGTAGCCACCGCGTTCCGCGGCCCCTCGGTCCCCCTGATGTTGCCGCGGCCGCAGACGATGCCGTACTCGGCCAGTGCGTCGGTCACCATGTCGGCGATCTCGAAGTCCAGGGCCGACCCGCCCACGAGCACGACAAAGTCGATGTGGCGGATATTGCCGGTCGGCGCCACCCGGGCCAGCGCCCGCAGCGCGTTGGTCACGAACACCTTCTTCTTCGCTTCCCGGCGGACATAGCGGATTTTTTCCAGCGGATGGTCGGCGGGAATGGGCGTCAGGCCGCCCTCTCCCAGGATCACCACCCGGGCAAAAACATCCGGCGGCAGGCTTTCGGCGAAGAACCGCACCGTCCCGTCTTCCAGCCGCATGTGAAACAGGCTTTCCACCTTGGCGAGCGGATACTTCTTGATATTTTCCGCCAGCTCCGCATCGCCCAGGCCGAGCTCGGAATTGATGAGCATGGTGACCATGCCGCCGGCGCCGGCCAGGTGGATGGCGTGGATCTTGTCGTCGCGGGTGACGATGGCGGCGTCGGTCGAGCCGCCGCCCATATCGAGGATGGCCAGGGGCTTTGCCGTGCCCGGGGTCGTCATCGCCCCGGCTATCGCCATATGAGCCTCCACACCGGCGATTATCACCCTGATTCCCAGCTTTGCGGCCAATTGGTCGGCGATCTGCGTCATCGGCAGGCGGCTGGTCTTTACCATGGCCGCCAACGCCACCGCGTTTTCCAGGGCGAATTCGCCGGCCAGGCCGCCGCGGACTTTCTGGGGGATGAAGGTATCCACGCCGAGAACATCCTGAATCCTCATCTCGCCCGGCGCCTGGCCGGTAAGATCGGCCATCACCTGCCGGACCCGCTCCAGCATGCCGCCGACGTTGGTGCCGGCCTCCCCCCGGACGTCTTCCACCGGCTGGACGCGCTCGACGGCCTCCATGATCCTGGCGGCGCCCGCGTCGACGTCGATGTCGGCCTTGCCCTTAGCACCGGCCACGGTCACCACGCCGGCCGGGATGGTCCGCGCCTTTACGTCCCCCTGGGGCGTGCGCACGACCACCGCCGACCGGTTGCCGATGAGCGCCCGGGCGATAGGGACGACCAGCTTGGTCTCGTCGGCCGACAGGCCGAAGACGGTCGCAATTCCGTACGGGTTGGACAACGTCCTGATGGACTGGCCTTGCTCGGCCACCTCCACCGCCGCCAGCATGCCCAGCGGCACTCTGTCGATGAGGGTGACCTCGTCGACCACGGGAATTTTCCGCTCCAGGCGGTTGGCGATCAGCACCGCGTCGTCCTGCCTGGCGACCGCTCCCTGGACGTCGACGCCCCGGGCCGCGGCCGCATTGATGTCGCGGGCCGCGTCCTCGTAGTCGACGCCCTTCGGGATGACGCAGATCACTTTTTCGCCCCGGCCGACGGCCCCGAGGCGGGCACACGGGTGGGTGATGCCCACGCCAAGCCCCACGCCGCCGGGGGTGGACGGGTTATGCCCGATCATAGTGGATTCGGTGATGATGGTCTCGGTAATGGTTTCCATTGCCAAGTCGCCGATCACCGGCGTGGCTTCGTTGAGGCGGAGCTCCCCGAGGTCGGCGGCTGTCAGCCCTGCCGCCCGGAGCGCCTCTCCCACGGCCGTCATGATGCCCGGAAGGTTGGCTACCGTCCCCTTGATGCCAGTGGTCTTGGTTATCCCGCTGGCCAGGAACTCGGCCGGTTGGCCGCGGGTACACCTGGCGAGGCATACCTCGGTCGTCGAATTGCCGATGTCGACGCCTGCGACGATTGTCATCAGTCTCCCACCCTAGTCCGTCCGGAGGCAGTTGCGGCGCTCGTAAACGTCGGCGGCTTCCCGGACGAAAGCGGCGTTGATCGTTGCGTTGTACTTGGTCTCCATCTCGGTCGCGATCGCCAGCAGTTCCTGCTTGGTCGACCGTTTGGGGCGGAGGGCGTTGTAGATTTCGAGGATGCGGTTGTCGGGGATGGCCGTCAGTTCGGCCGCCCGCCGCATATTCTGGGCGAACTGCACCCGGCCGACGCCGGCGGCGATCTCGCCCTGCATCCGCAGGGTCTGCGGCGTGATCCGCACGTCCTCCGGGCCGATCTCGCCCTTGAGCACCTTATCCAGGGTTATGTCGGCCAGCTGCTTCCCGGTCGGCGTTTTTACCAGGTCCGGCCGTTTGGCGGCCAGCGGATAATCCCGCTCCGGGTTGAGGGCGGCGGCGGGGGCCGCGGCCGCTTTTGGTGCGGCGCCGGCTTCCTGATAGACGCTCTTCAGCACTTCGCGGACAATATCTTCGACCAGTTTTTGCTCTACCATCTCGCTCACCTCCGCCTCTCAAAACCGCACGTCGAGTTCCAGCGGCTTGGCGCCGGGAACGACGTGTTCGGTTTCCTTGATATGCAGCACCGCCGCCTTGGCCTGGTATTTGGGCCTCGCCATCTGGTCGTTCCTCGTCGGCACGGGCGTCGGCGATTCGCCTTTGGCGTATTTGGCCGCGTTGCGGCCGATCGCCCGGTAAGTTTCCAGATCGAGGAGCGGCGACTGCGGGAAAAGCTCCAGATTGCTCAGCGGCGGCAGGTCCTTCTGGTGAATCACCGTGGTCCCGCGGGACTGGATGCCGATGGCGATGCCGGAGCCGCTCAGCTTCGTCGCGTCATGGGCGGCGAACGCCACGTCGGAGGAGCGCAGGACCCGCACGACCCTCGCCCGCAGGCCCTCCTCCTCGATGCCGGCGATCAGCTCCCGCAAAACATCGCTGTGGGGAATATTGACGATGGTTTTATGCTGGAACTTGCCGAACGCCGGCGCCAGCGCGATGACGACCTCGTCAGCCTTGGCGGCGGAACGGGCTTCCCCTTTTTCGGCAAGCGTCATGGGCCGGCCTGCGGCCGTTGCTTGCGGCGTTGCCGGCGCCGCCGGCAGCTCCATGCCCTGCAGCACTTGCACCACGATCTCCCTGATTGCCTGTTCGGTTATTTGCATAACTTTCTCACCCTCTCCGCCTTAATCGAAGTCGGACGGCTTGATGGCCTGGCTGATATTCTTGATCTCGTCCCACCTCTCGGGGCTGAGGCGGTAGCCCGTCCCCGGGCCGCGGTAGTCGTTGCGGTTGTTGACGGCGCTGATAACGTTGAAGTTCTTGTCCAGGATCGCCGACGTGTGCAGGTAATCGCCGGAGATGCGCTGCTTCAGGAGGTTGAGCACGCTGCCGGCCAGGTCCTCGAAGCCGTTCTTGGCCAGGGCCTTCACCACGTCCAGGCCGGTGATCTCGCGCTTCATCATGTCCTGGGCGGCTTTGAGGTCTTCCACGACGTTGCGCGGCGGCATGTCCTTGCTGCCGTGGGCGTAGGTCGCGGCTTCCACCTCGGCGTCGCTGATAACCGGGAACCCCAGTTCCCGGAATACCGCCTGCAGGGCTTTGGCCGCCTTGTTGCGCACGGCGATGACCGCTTCCTCGGGAACGGGGCGCAGGCCGCCGTCGACCATCAGGTCGCGCTGGATGATGTTCCAGTCGTCATAGTCCTCCACGTCCCAGTTCGAGCCGGCGAACATGTTGTCGTAGTTGGGAACGGCGCTGTAGCCGGAGCAGATGAAGTCGGTGCCAGGCAGCATCTGCATCAGCGTCCTGGCGGTGCGGCGGATGTCGGAATGGGTAAAGGTCTGGTCGTTGCTGGAGGCGACCTCCAGGTCGAGCATGGTCGTGCAGAGGTTTTCCGCCAGTATGGCCCGGATGCCCGAGGGAACGGCCGCCGGCACGCCGACGCAGCTGACCGAGCCGTTCTGCAGGCCCTGCACGCCGGCCCCCTTGGTGACCATGACGCAGCGCACTTCCAGATAGAGCATCGACTTGCCCTCGGCGTAGCCCATCTGCACTTCCGACCCCGTCCCGGACGTGAAGCGCATCTTCAGGCCGCGGGAGGCGTAGGCGGATGCCAGGAAAGCTTTCGACCAGGGCGTGTCGTCGCCGTCCATGAACACGTTCTCCGTCCCGTAGACGGAAATGGTTTCCGCGTAAGCGGTGATGCCGCGCATGCCGAGCTGCAGCTCGGTCGCCTCTTCCAGCGCGCACTGGATGAGGGTGCCGCTGCGGCCCGTCTGCCCGCCGATAAGCAGCGACAGGGCGTTGAAGGGCGCGTAGCGGACAACCCCCACCGTCGTCTCCATTTCGTCGAAGCCCCGGTAGGAGGCCTCGGCGCCGTCGGCGGCGATCAGCACCGGGTTGTCGGTGACGTTGGTCACGTGGCACTGGTTGGACGGCAGCTTGCGGGCCCGCATCTTCTGGAGGGCCATCATCATTTCCACGACATTCATGGTGTTGAGGACGGCGACGATCTTGGCGGGGGTGAGGCCGGCGGCGACCTTAACGACCTCCTCCCGCGGGACGTTGACGTCGCACAGCAGCCTGGCGATCTCGGTGTCGCCCATCGCCATCGCCTTTTCCGCCGCCTTGATATCGATGGCGTAGTCGGCGATGAACTGGTCGATGAAATCGAATTTGGCCCGCGGCACGCCGTCCATCTCCACCACTTTGCCGTTGTCGATCCTGATGCCGGGCACCGGGTCGTTGGGGCTTCCCATGGCGATGAGGCCGACCTCGGGCCATTCGACCACAAAACCGTCCTGGTTCACAGGGCGGGCAGCCAACGCCGCGAAGCGTTTCGACTTATTCATGTTTCCATCCCTCCCTGGCGGTTAAATATACGGGATCGTGGACGAAGGCGCCGGGCCGGCCATTGCTTCCAGCACTTTTTTGCCGATTTCCCGGGCGGCGATGACCGCTTGGCGGACCGCGCCGGAATCGCCGGTGACCATGATGATCGTCTCGTTGGAAAAGCTTGTGCCGCTGGCCGGGCTGGCATGGCCGACCAACTCGACGTTGGCGGTCTTCACCGCGGTATCGGCCATCAGCACGCCGATCGCCGCCGGCGCGCCGACCACCAGGCCGAAAGCCTTGCCGACCGGGGCGTTGAAGGCCTTGTTGATGGCAAAACTGGCCCGGGCGGTGTACTGCAGCTCGAGATGGCCGGCGTCGTTGGCGTAAACGTCGCCGAAGGTCCGGTTAAGCTCTTTCAGCGCCACTTCGATGGCCCGCCGGGCGTCGGAAACCTCCTCGGCCCCGAAGATGATCAGGCAGCCGTGGCCGGCGCCGCCCTTCGTGTCCCTGGCGAACTCGATGCTGACGATTTCCGTGTTGGTGGCTTTGACGGCTTCGTCGGCGGCCATGATATGCGGGCCGGCGCCGGTGCGGGCCCCGAGAATGCCGATCGAGCGGAATTTGGCGTCAAGCTTCATTTTTTCATGCAGCGCGGGATCGACGTTGGCGATCACCAGCCCGACCGTGTCGCCGATCGCGGTGCCGACGAATTCGGTGATGCCCAGGGCGAACCGGGGCTTTTCCGGGGCGGCGGCAGCCGGGGCCTGGGTTTCCATCCGCTTTTTGATCTCATCCATTACTTTCTCGATAATCTGCTCTTGCACGGATATCCACCTCCATTTTTCTGCTTACTTTAACTTGGGAAGGATTTTTTCCACATCGGCGTGCGGCCGCGGAATGACATGAACCGAAACGACTTCGCCCACTTTCTGGGCGGCGGCGGCTCCGGCGTCGGTAGCGGCCTTGACGGCCCCCACGTCACCCCGCACCATGACGGTGACAAGACCGGAACCGATTTTCTCATAACCTACCAGAAGAACATTCGCAGCCTTTACCATCGCGTCGGCAGCCTCGATTGCGCCGACCAAGCCTTTGGTCTCTACCAGGCCCAACGCTTCGCTCATAAATCGCACCTCCTTTCCTCGAGAAACTGATAAAGCGCACCGATCCCTTCACCGGACACCACCGAAACCGGAAAGACCGACGATGCGACCCCCGCCTGCCGGAGGCAACTCTCGGCTTTCGCCGGGTCGGCGCCAGGCAGGTCGATTTTCGTAACCACGCCGACGACTGGTCTGACGAACATTCCGGCGAAGTTCGGCGGTAAGGCAAACGCGGGCTTGGCGGCATCGCTCAGCAGCAGAACGACGTCCGCCGCCAGCGAGGTTACCAGCAGGGCGGAATAAAACCGGGGAATCTGCGCGTATTCTCCCGGCGTATCGATGGCGCCGCCGCTAAAGGTGATGGCCTGGGTCTTCAATACTGCGGCGCTGTTTTTTGCCAGCGCGTGGATAAGCGACGTCTTGCCCACACCTGCCGGACCGACAACCATAATCTTCATGTCAGGACGTCGTCAAGCGGGCGCCGGTAAAAGCCAGCCGCTCCGACAACAGCGCGGTTACCTGGCCCAGGGCCGTCTCTACCGCCGACACGCTGCCGGTTATCACCAGCGAGCCGGTGAAGCGGTCGAGGAAACCGATTTCCACCGCCGCCGTTTTGGTGGCGACATCAGCGGCAATGATCGCCGCTTCGCACGGCGTAATGGTAAGAATGCCGACCGCCTGGCAGGAGGCAATGCCCAGCTTTTCGCATAATTCCTGCTTGGGATGGGCGATCAGATGCGCCAGCGTAACCTGTTTTCCCGGCACGTATTCTTGAATGACCCGCGGTTTTTCGGCACTCATGGCGTCCCCCACCCCGGCGCAGATTCCATGCTAAAACAAATTGGCGCAGCGCGCCGTCTCCCCTTGAGGCCCTTTTGCCGTCTTGCGGCATTATCTTGTCATGTGATCCGCCGGCGAGTTTTCGCTCAGGCGGAGGCATCGGATATTTTTGCGAATATTTGGTTTTCTTTTGGCAAAAAAATAAGGACCCCCCGGTCCTTTTTTACGCCAACCTTATATATTATTGCCTCGCGATGGGGACTATGCTATTTCGTCGCCGGCGGGGCCTTTTGCCTGAGGTATTTTTTCCGGTATTCGTTGGGTGTCATGCCTTCCTCGTGGCGGAACACCTTGCAGAAATAGCTGGCATCCTGATAGCCCGATTCCTGGGCGATCCGGACGACGCTCAGGTCAGGGTCGCGCAACAGTTTCTTGGATCGCTCCACGCGGGTTCTCGTCAGAAAGTCCACGAAATTGCAGCCCTTTTCCTTTTTGAAGACCTTGCTGAAATAAAAAGGACTGAGATGAACGTTATGGGCAACTTCCTCCAGGGTCAGATTGCGGTTGCAGTTGTCGGCGATGAAGTTGCAGGCTCTGTTGATCACCCTACCGTTGACAGTGTTTCTCGTCTCGATCATGTTGTTCATATGCTCGTCCAGCGAGCTCATGAGCAGGCCGCAGACCTGGCCGTGGTTCTGGCATTCCGCCAGCCGGTTTATGAGGGCGAAATTCTGCAGCGTCATCTTCTCGATGCTGCCGCCCCCTTCGACCGCCGCCCGCGAAAGAACTATCAACAGCTCGAGGGCACAGGCCTTGGCCGTCTCGATAGTGGTATTGTCGCGAAAAATCTGCTCGAGCAAAGAGCTCAGCTTTTCTTTGGCTGTCTCGCGATAACCGCAGCGGACCTGTTCCAAAACCGCCCTTTCATTCTGGAACGGATAGGCAAAAGGGCCAAAGTTGCTTGCCGGCAGTTCGTCGAAAAAGAGCAGCTGGTCGGTGCCGAAGAAAAAGCTTTGTTGATAGGCGCGCATCGCCTCCGAATAAGATTTGTAAATATCGCGGGCATCCTCGTGATAGCAGCCGACGCCGACCGTGGCCGTCTGGTGCAGTTCGGCCATAAGGCGCTCGCGAATCTTCTCGGCAGCCCCGCGCGCCTTGTCCTTGACTTCCTGCCGGCTTTTCCCCCGCTCCACTCCCAATATGACGATAATCTTATCATTGGCGAAGGGCGTAACCAGCGCTTCTGCCCCGACCGCCTCGCACACGCTGCGGTATATCTTCTGCTTCATCACTTGTTTTTTGAGCTCGTCTTCGTCTAGGGCCAGCAGATTGAACTGGTCGACCCCGAGCACGATAACCAAGCCCGGGTCGGTCCGCAAGCCTAAAAAGGCGGCCCGCTGGCGCAGCAGCGCCAAGTCGTCGAAATACCCCGACAGCAAATCATGGGCGAAGGACATCTGGATAAAAGGCATCGCCCCGTTCAGATATTGCCTGAGTTGGGCTTCTTCCGTCTTTTTTTCGTCGCTTATTTTCAACTGGCCGACAACCTGCTGCAGAACCCTGGCCAGTTCTTCGGGGCGGACAGGCTTGAGAAGATATTCGGCCGCCCCCAGCGTGACGGCCTCGCGGGCGTAATTGAATTCGTCGAAGGCGGTCAGGATGATGATGGCGCATTCGGGCGTAAAGCGTTTGATGCGCTTGATGGCCTCCAAGCCGTTGATTCCGGGGATGCGGATATCCATGACGATGATGTCGGGCTGCTCCCTGACGGCGATCTCGACCGCACTGTCGCCGTCGCCGGTTTCGCCGATGATGCCGATATCCGTACAGTATTTTTCGACGATATATCTGATCGCCTGCCGCTCCAGTTGCTCGTCCTCGACAATCAGCAGCCTGTACATGTCCGTCCTCCGGCCTATAAATTACAGCGCGAAAAAGGCAAGTGAACGTGAATGAGCGTACCCTTTCCCGGCTGCCCGTCGATGATAACCCCGTATTCGCCGCCGAAATGGTTCTGAATGCGCTTGTGGACATTGATAATCCCCAGGCCGGTGGTCTGGCCCCTGGAAACCGCCCGCTTCTCTTCCCGGAAGATTTCCCGAACACGTTCCGGGCTCATGCCGACGCCGCTGTCGGCGACGGTTACCACGGCGCGCCCGTCCCGGACATCGGCGGAAACGCGAACGACCCCGCCTTCCTTTTTCGGCTCCAGCCCGTGGATTATTGCGTTCTCCACCAACGGCTGCAGGGTCATCACCGGCACAAGCATTTCCTGCAAATCTTCCCGCACGTCGATCTGGACCTGGACCCTTTCGCCGAAACGAACCTGCTGGATCAGCAGATAGTCCCTGATGGAATTGATCTCGTCCTTCAAGGTGCTCAACTGGTCCAAATCCCGCAGGTTGTTGCGGAGGAGGTCGGACAGCGCGTACACCATATTCTGGGTCCGCTCGGCACCCTCCAGCATCGCCAGCCTGGCGATCGAGTTCAGGGTATTGAACAGAAAGTGGGGGTTGACCTGAGACTGCAGGGCCTTCAGTTCGCTAGCCTTGAGCATCGTCTCCAGGTCGGCCTTGGCTTTCATCTCCGTCATCAGCTGCCGCTGGGTGATATTGGTCACGCCCATCTCCACGATATAGTTGGACATGATATACGCCAGCTGGGCGGCGGCCTTCACCCTGTTCTCCGGAACAACGGCGATCGTCGCGGTAATGTCCTCGACGGCCTCGGCGGTAAAGCCCAGGTCGGCCGTTTGGGTCCACAGCGTATTTCTCTTGTCGGCGTCCTGGGGAAGGATAACCTGCCCGGCCAAAAACGCCCCCAGATATTCGTTGTTGACGATGATGGGAGCCGCCAAATCGGTCAGCCCCGAATGGCAATGGTAGATCACCGGCTGCTGTCTTTCCATCGCCTTCCGCCCGTACTTGTCGTCGCTGGCCATGCAGCGGGCCAGGCCGACGGGGGTGGCGCGGATCATCTTGCAGAAATTCGTGAAATTGCTGGGCGAAGTGACCGGTTTGCCGTCAACGTCGACAATTACGGCCGCCAGCCCCGTCGCGTCGCAGAATTTATCCTGTATCTCCTGCAGTATCTTGGTATTGACGATCTCACCCAATGCAAAGCTGTTATACTTTTGCACAGGTCCACCCTCCCAACAAAACCAGAGAGATTCCCCTCGTCATGTTGGGATTATTTGTACACCAAGGAATGATTTCCCTTCCATTGGCAAAAATTAACTATAAATTGGCAATCTTACCTTATGCCGAGCCTATTTGCTCCGCCGCCTTCACCGCCGCGTCCCCGCCCAGGTCGAAGTCGGCCATCCTGGCAGTGGATTCGACGGCGTGCAGCATCGCCTTCAGCAGCCCCACCATCAGCACCGCGCCGGTGCCTTCGCCAAGGGCCATGTTGGCCCTTATCGGCACCTCGTCCGCCAGGATTCCGCCCAGCAGCAAAGCATAGATCATCCCCGGCTCCTTGGAAAGATGGGACGGTATGGCGTAGCGTTTCGCCTGCTCATCGATGCGGCTGGCGCAGGCAAAGGCCACGGCGCTGATAAAGCCGTCGATCACGAAAGGAATGCGCAGTTCCGTACATTTCAGCATCGCGGCGCACATTGCCGCGATATCGAAACCGCCCAGGCAGCGCAAAATGTCGTGAACAGAGAGCATGCTCTCCTTGTGCAGCTCCATCCCTTTGACAATGGCGCTGCGCTTTCTTTTCACTAGTTCACCGCTCGGCGGGCTCGCGCCGTAACCGACGACGAATTCGGGCTCGATGCCGGTAAGCCCGTGCAATACGGCCGAGGACGTGGTCGTATTGCCGATGCCCATCTCGCCGAACGAAAACAGGTTGCAGCCGTGTTCGGCCAGCGTCCGGACCCGGCCGGCCACAGCCGCCCGCACGTATTCATACTCGGTTTCGCTCATCGCCGGTTCCCTGGTAAAATTCTTGCTGCCGTTGGCGGGCTTGAGGTTGGTGCCGGCCGGCTCGGGCGCATCGACGCCTACGTCGACGACTTCACACGGTATGCCGAAGCAGCGGCAGAAAGCGTTGATCGTGGCCCGGCCGGCGAGCATGTTTTTGGCCTGAAGGT
Source organism: Selenomonadales bacterium (assembly GCA_029976065.1). Taxonomy (GTDB): domain Bacteria; phylum Bacillota; class Negativicutes; order Sporomusales; family UBA7701; genus Anaeroselena. Next base: position 27,967 of record JARKNV010000079.1, on the reverse strand, counting down.
ATGTGATCACCGGCGGAAACGCGGCTACCCCTTCTTCCACCACGCCGTTGTCGGCGGCAAAAACCAAATGGTAGGGCTTGAGCTCCCGCAGTTCTCCCCAGCACAGCAAAACGCGTTTTACGTGCTTCTCCAGCAGACCGAGGCTCCCCGGCGGTTTAGCCATCCCGTCGATAAGGGCGTCAACACTTTCCTGATAGGCCATATGGTCTCCTCCTCCTCATTTGTAGCCGCATATGAAAAGCCCGAGCCAAAAAAGGCTAGGGCTTTTGCTTGTCAAAATCCTATCCTTCTGGCACTATCCCTGGCGCGGGGACACATGACAGCCTCACAGGCAGGTCTCCTGGCTACGGCTCATCACAGCCATGCCCCTTCCCGTTGCCGGTGGGTTCCCGCAAGGCTGTTCCCCGCTTACAGTGGCGCGACCGCGTCGTTTCGGGATCTGTCAGGCAAATCCCGTCCGAACTTCCCTTTTCACCTCTTCGTCGAAGAGGCACCTGATCGGTGGATCGCTATTCAATTGCCAAACTCTGGGGACTGCTTCCCCGGCCGGGCCGAATTATCCTGCCGAAAAAAACAACATGGCAAGATATTCACATTACCGCTTAAAATTGTCTTATAGGAAAAACTGAAAACAAGATAATGGGAAAATGCAGCAAAAGAACCCCAAGGATTTCCTCTGCTGTTGCGAAACCCTACAAAAAAAGGGAGGTGACGATATTGATCTTCGCCCGTACCATCCGGGCCCCCCGCCCCGGCACCCTGGCCATGCTGACGCGCAGGATGGCGAACGAAGCAAAGGAACAGTTAAAGGACAGGCGTTTTGATGCCGTGGGACTGGTGCAGACCAATCTCCCCTGCTTATTTTATTATGCCGATATCGCCCAAAAGGCGGGCAATGTTATTGCCGTCGAAATCACCGGCAGTTGCCCCCAGCACGTGAGCACCATTGCTTTCTTCGGCAGCAACGAAGCGGTAGATGCGGCCATGAAGGAAATAGTCGCCGCCGATAAGCCATTCGGTAGCTAGCGCGGAGGAGTCCGCGCGGATCAGTGGGCGAAGTGCAGCCTTATTTTACAGACCCCGTCGCCCTGGGAGGTTTTGATGCTGTCGGTGTACTGGCGGATCATGAAGCCGGAAAGGCGGATGAAGGCGTCGTCGTCTTCCATGAGTTCGTTCTGGGTGGGGCGGTCGAGGCTGAATTCCATCATCCGGCCGCTATAGGCGAGGTCGATATTGACGTCGAATTCGTCGAAGCTGGCGGCGATTTGAACTTTGCCGTCGGCCAGGCCAAGGGAGCCGGCCGATTCCATGAACTCGGTCAGGGCCGACTCGGCGCGGTGGATGACGTCGCGGCGGGCGCCCCAGCTGGCGCCGGCGCTTTCGAGGAATTCGAACACCGCTGCCGAAGCCGCCGGCCCCGGCGCGATTGCGGCGCTGCGCCGCTGGGCGACGCCGATGCGGAACAGCAGGTTGAGGAGGATGGCGGTGACGGTCGCCAGGGAGAAGGCGGAGTTGAACAGCGGCTGCAGGCCGGGGTGGGCGACCTGATGGAGGCCGGGGACCATGCTGACGCTGAGGCCGAACACGAGGGAAAGGCCGATTATGTATATTTTGCGGTTGTCGAGCATCCGGGAGAGGATGATCTGAAAGCCGGTGACGATTACGAAGCAGATGACGACGATGAGGGTGGCGCCCATTACCGGTCTGGGCATGACGGCGACCAGGGCGGACGCCTTGGGGAAAAAGGCGAGGACGAGGAACATGCCGCCGACGAAGAAGCCGAGACGGCGGCTGGTGACGCCGGTGGCGATCGACAGGCCGATGCTGCCGGAGCTGGTGTTGAGGCCCATGCCGCCGATCAGGCCGCCGAACGTGGTGGAGAGGCCTTCGGCCAGCAGGCTGCCTTTGGTGCTTTTCATGTCGAGCCGCTTCCAGTCGGGGTCATTGGCCTTTTGGCAGGTGGTGACGTTGCCGATGGTTTTGAGCGAGGAGCAGACGACGGCGAGCAGGAAGGGGAGGACGAGCCCCGCGTCGAACGACCAGCCGACGAAGCTGAAGTCGGGGGCGGCGATGACGGGCAGCTCGCCGAGCTGCGCGAGGTGGGCGCCGGTGAGGTTGCCGAGGATATAGGCCGCCAGGTAGCCGGCGAGCATGCCTACGAGGATGGAGTACTGGCGCAGATGCCCGCGACCCCAGACGTTGGTCCCCACCATGACGGCGAGGGTTATGACGCCGACGGACATGGCGGGCGGGTCGATGACGCCATTGTCCACGCCGAGGAAGTTGGTGATCGAGACAGGGATGATGGTGACGCCGATCATGACGACGACAAGCCCGGCCAGTTCGGGCGGGAAAAGGGAGCGGAAGCGGTGGATGATCTGCGACAGGAAGATTTCGGCCATCCCGGCGAGCGCGGTCATGCCGAGCACGAGCGGCATGCCGCCTTTCTGGGCCGCCAGCACGGACGCCGGGAAGTAGAGGGCGCCCGCCTCCTGGGGGCAGAAATAGCGCGAGCCTACCGGCCCTTTGTGGAGGGACTGCAGCAGCGTGCCGGCGCCGATGGCGAGCATGGTGAGGCTGACGTAGCTCTGCGCCAGCTGAAGACCGCCGGTGACGGCCTGGACGACGAGCACCGGGAAGATGAGGTCGATGGACATCATGACGACTTGCTGGAAGGCAAGCGGCAGGGCGACGAGGAGCGGCGGGTTGTCGTCGACGCCATAGTCGAGCTCGGCCGCTTTTTTACCTGAGGTCATTGTCCCAATCCCTTTCTGTCGGCTTATCTACTGGCTGATAACGGTGCCGCTTTCGCCGCTGAATGCCAGGTGGGCGTTTTCCAGGGCGACGATGACGGCCTCCCGGCCGGGGGCGGAGGAGGCGAAACGAATGGCGGCCTCGACTTTCGGGCCCATGCTGCCGGGCGGGAAGTGCCCCTCGGCCTGGTAGCGCCGCGCTTCCGCCACGGTAAGGCGGGAAAACGGCCGCTGGTCGGGGCGGCCGAAGTTTATGCAGACCCGGTCGACGTCGGTAAGGAGGAAGAGGGCGTCGGCGCCGATGCCGCCCGCCAGCAGCTGGCCGGCCATGTCTTTGTCGACCACCGCCTCGACGCCGCGGGTTCCTTCGGCGGTACGCACCACCGGGATGCCGCCGCCGCCGCCGGCGACGACGACGAAGCCCGCGCCCAGCAGCGCCTTTACGGCGTCTTTTTCGAGGATTTCCTGCGGCTCGGGGGAAGGGACGACGCGCCGCCAGCCCCGGCCGCTGTCTTCTTTGAGAGTGTATTTCTTTTCGGCCATGATGGCCGCGGCCTGTTCCTCGCTGAAGAACGGGCCGATAAATTTCGTCGGATTTTGGAAGGCGGGGTCGTCGCCGCTGACGACGACCTGGGTGACGACGGCGGCGACGGGGACTTTCGACCCGAGCGCCGCCAGGGCGTTGCGGAGGTTCTGGCAGATGCCGTAGCCCAGCGAGCCTTGGGTGTTGGAGACGCATACGTCAAGCGGCATCGGCGGGACGACGTCCTTGGTGAGTTCGTTTTTGAGCAGCAGGTTGCCGACCTGCGGTCCGTTGCCATGGGTGATGAGGATGCGGTGCCCCTGGCCGACGAGTTCGGCGATGTAGCGACAGGTGGTTCTGATGTTTAACCATTGCTCGTCTCTGGTGCCCTTTTCCTTGGCCCGTGTGATCGCATTGCCGCCCACGGCCAGGACAAGTGTTTTTCCCATAGCCGTCTCTCCCTCCGAAAATATGACTATGCGCCCGTTGCCGGTATCAGGAATGCGATCCCCGAAATATTGCTTTACTATTTCTAGCCAGCACGGCAAAATCCTGTAAATTTTCCGGCGGGCCGCTAAAATGGCAAAAGAGCTGCCGCGGGCGCTTGCGTCCCGCGGCAGCCTTGTTTTTCCGGCTCGGTATGCGCCCTTGTCAGTCCGCCCCGCGGGCTATTTTGTCGGCATAGCGCTGGCGGACTTTTTCCATGAACGGGGTCGGCGTTTTGGGTATCCGCCCCGAGAGGACGGTCCAGGAGCGCAGCCGGCGGCCGACGATCCGTTCCAGCGTCGCCCCGATGCGGATATAGCGGTCGACGTCGATGCCGGTGGCGATGTTCATTTCGTCGAGCAGCACGACGAGGTCTTCGGCCCGGACGTTGCCGGTGAGATCGCTGGGGGTGTAGGATTCGCCGGTGCCGAGCACGGGGACGCGGTCGACCATCGAGGCCGGCTGGCCGCCGAGTCCGCCCATGGAGGCCTCGAAGCGGATCATGCCCGCCTGCAGGGCGGCCAGGCAGTTGGCCAGCCCCCAGCCCCGCGATTCGTGGAAGTGAACGATGTGCTTCTCCGGCCACGGCAGGCGGGCGAGCAGTTCGTCGTAGAATTCCCATACCCGGTCGGGGGTGCCTTCGCCGGTGGTGTCGCCGTATTCGATTTCGTCGACGCCGATGTCGAATTGGCGACGGGCGAATTCCCACGCCCGTTCCAGGGGTACCGGGCCTTCGATCGGGCAGCCGAATACGGTGCCGACGGTGCCGCAGAAGATCATGCCGGCGTCTTTGATCATTCTGCCCCATTTCTCGAGATTGCGGAAGTGCTGGTCGTGAAGCTCGCCGGCATTGACGAGGTTGTGGCTCTGGCTGGTGGAGATCATCGTGACGATCTTGTCCGGTCCGTAGCCATTTTCCCTGGCTTCGACGGCCCGCCTGATGGCCGCTTCGGTGAGGGCGACGGCCTGATACTTGATGTCCGGCCGTCTTCTTATGCCCCTGAGGACGGCTTCGGCGTCGCGGAACTGCGGCACTCGCTTGGGATTGGAGAAGGAGGTGACCTCGATGTTCTTGAAGCCGCACTGGGACAGTTCTTCGATGAGGAAGAGCTTGGCTTCCGTGGGGATGAAGGTGTCGAGATTCTGGAAGCCGTCGCGGACGGTAATGTCGCAGACTTGGACTCTGGGCGGCAGCTTCATTTTCGCGCTCATTTTTTCTTCAACCCGGCGAGGACTTCCTGGGCCCGGACGACATTGACCTTGTGCTCTTTGGCCATGACGGCCGCCACTTCGTCGACCAGTTCGGCCGGCACGCCGGCATTGATGGCGATGTTGCGGGCGTGGAGGGCCATGTGGCCGCGCTGGACGCCTTCAGTGGCTAGGACGCGGATGGCGGCGAGGTTTTGCGCCAGGCCGGTGGCGACGATGATTTCGGCGAGTTCGACGGCGTTTTTGATGCCGAGGATTCTGACCGCCAGCTTGGCGAGGGGATGGGTGGCGGTGGCGCCGCCGATGATGCCGACCGCCATCGGGCATTCGAGGGAGCCGACAAGGTCGCCGTTGGCGTCCTTTTCCCAGACCGACATCGAGGTGTAGCGGCCGTCGCGGGCGGCGTAGGCATGGCAGCCGGCTTCGATGGCGCGGGTGTCGTTGCCGGTGGCGAGGACGACGGCGGTGATGCCGTTCATGACCCCTTTGTTGTGGGTGGTGGCCCGGAAGGGGTCGGCTTTGGCGAAGCAGTAGGCGAAGCGGATGGCGTCGACGATTTCTTCGCCGCCCAGTTCTTCTTTGGCGATGGTGCAGCGGGCCCTGGCCAGGCGCCTGACCGCAAGGTTGGAGAGGATGCGGAGGAATACGCGGCCGCCGGTGATGTTTTCGATGAAGGGGGCGAGCCCTTCGGCCATGGTATTGACGGCGTTGGCGCCCATGGCGTCGCGGGTGTCGACGATGAGGTGGGTGACGACCATCGGACCGAGGTCGGAGTCGAGGACGCGGACTTCGACGTCGCGGCAGCCGCCGCCGAATTTGACGAGCACGGGGTCCATTTCGTTGGCGCGGGCGATGATCTCGTCCTTATGCTCGAGGATGGCGAGCTTGGCCCGGAAGGGGTCTTTGATGTTGACCGCCTGGATCTGGGCGATCATCACCGGGCCGGAGTTGCTGGTCTTGAAGCCGCCCTTGCTGATGGTGAGCTTGGCGGCGTGGCTGGCGGCGGCGATGACGGACGGCTCTTCGGTGCACATCGGCACGAAGTATTCCTTGCCGTTGATGAGGAAGTTGGCGGCCAGACCGAACGGCAGCTCCATTTTGGCGACGACGTTTTCGACCATTTTGGCCGCCGATTCGAGGGCCAGACCTTTTTCGCCTTTGAGCAGGGCGACGTCGTCAGCGGTGAGCGCGGCGAAATCCTGCAGGATTTTTACCCGCTCGTCGACACTGAGTTTGTAAAAGCCGGGCACGATCGAGGTTTTCTTCATGGGGAGGCCTCCTTTTTACTTGACTCCGAACAGCTGCAGGACGATGAAGGTCGAGGCGTAGTAGGTCATGTACTGTACGCCGGTGTGAATGCCGAAGTACTTGTTCATGATGCCGCCGACGATGGCGATGGTGATGGCGACGGCGACGCCGGTCCAGCCGCCTTCGGAGTAGGACAGGACGACGATCAGGCCGGTGAACATGCTGATGATCGCTTCCTGGCTGACGTTGCGGAGCACCCAGGCACTGGCGCGGCGGGCGTAGTTCATCGACAGCGGATAGGCGACGACCGCGGCCATGACGATGCCGATGAAGCCGAAAACGATGTACTGGTAGGGGACAAGAAGATTGTGGAGGTTGTTGACGGTCGGCTGGAGGGTGTAGACGGGCGGGGCGTTGAACAGCGGCGCGGCCGGGCCGAGAGCCATGGGCGAGAGCGGCAGGCCGAAGGCCATCAGGGGGATGATCGTTTCGGCGATGTAGGTGGCTTCGGTGACGCCGTTCATTACCGCCAGCGAGGTGGTGAGTTTCTGGTAGGTGCTTTTCACCCGCGAGCTTACGAATTCGCCCACCATGACGGTCATGCCGACGGGGCTGAAGGTGAAGGTGAGGGAGGAGACGAAGGCGGCGAGTACGGTGTAGAGTTTTTGGCCGCCGCTGAGTATTTTGATCGGGTTGGGGAAGTAGCCTTCCCACATCTTGAGTTCGGGTGCGAGCCAGAATTCGCGCGGCACGGTGCGCAGCAGCCGGTGGCGGGCGATCGGCGACAGGACGGTGATGAGGTCGGCGAACATCGGCCCGATGGCGATGCCGAGGAAGAAGCTGATGAAGAGGCCCTTGCCGGCGCCGGCGATGGCGAATTTGTTCAGGCCCTGCAGGAGGACGGCAAAGGGGATGAGGGCGAAGACGGCCGCCCAGCGGGCACTGGAGGTGTAGGCGATGATGAGGGCCGCAAGGGTGAAGATGTAGGGCGCCCATTTGCGGACGGCGTCGGCGTAGGGGGCGAGGAGCGAGGCGAAGGCCACGGATACGGGCAGGGCGATGAAGGCCGCCAGAATGGCGCCGGAGATCATTTTCCGAAGGGCGATGTGCGGAACGCCCAGGCGGCGGAGGATGGTGGCCTGCTCGAGCATCGGCACGGCCATGGTGTCGCCGGGGATGCCCATCAGGGCGGTGGGGATGGCGTGGGTCATGTGCTTGGAAACGGCGGCAGCGATGAAGAAGGAGAACACGGCGACCGGCGGAAAGCCCAGCAGGATGACGAGCAGCGTGACGGGGGCGATGGTGGCGGTTTCGTCGGTGCCGGAGATGAGGCCGACGCCGGAGAAGACAACCGAGCCCAGCAACGCGGCGCCGATACCCCAAATGAGTTCACCCATAATTCCTTCCATGGCTCAGCTCACCTCTTTCCCTTCGCATCCGCCTGTCCCGCGAACAGGTCGTAAAGCTTCAGCTGTTGCATCTCTGCGACGATTTCCGGCGGCAGGGTTTCCAGTTCCCGGCGTTCGGCATCCTGGTCGAGTTTGAGTTCCTCGATGACAAGCAGCCGGTCTTCAGCGCTGAGTTCCGCTTCTTTGAGCTCGCGCTTGGGCGGGAACACCTTGGCGGCGATGAAGGCCGAGACCAGGCAGCCCACGATGCCGACCAGCAGGGAGTAGCCGGTGATCAGGTTGGCGGGCAGCTTCGGGTAGTTGGCTTTCAGGTAGGCTACTCCGCCGAGGTAGCTGGCGAGGGCGATTATGATGCCGAGGATCATTCCGTAAGCCAGATGCCGCAGGTCGACAGTGTCTCCCCAGATGTCAGCCAATCTGGAGTTTTCCATGTTGTTCCCCCTTTTTCTCTGTTCTTGTCCCGGCTGTCCGCAGACCCTCCGGGACAGTCTGCCCATGTATTATGCACGAACCATTCCAGTTAATATCTGGGAGCAAATTGGGCGGCGGCAGGAGAGGCCGCCTGCGGGGAAAACGCCGACAGTCCGGCGTTCGCGGGCTTTGGCCAAGACGCGGCGCCAGCGCCGGGGGCGGCGGGCGGAAATAAAAAACCGCGCGAAGTTGTATACTTTATATACAATCTCACCCGGACACAGCGTTAAAAGACTGAAAATTCAACATTTTCTCTTTTGTTTACTTTGTATACAATTTGTTCCCTTCTATATCCCCAGCTCGCGGAGCCGGTTGTAGAAGGTCCGGCGGCTTATCCCCAGGAGCTTCATTGCTTTCGAGCGGTTGTAGCCGCTTGCCTGGAGGGCTTCGAGGATGGCTGTTTTTTCGACCTGCTGGATGCGGTCGGTCAGCTTGGCCGGCGTTTCGCCCCGCGCCTGCGGCAGCCCTTCGCCCCCCTGCCCGCTGCAGAAATAGGCCGGCAGCTGGTCTTTGCCGACCATCGGCGTTTCGGCCAGCAGGACGACGTTTTCCATGACGTTTTTCAGCTCGCGCACGTTCCCGGGCCAGCCGTGGTCGGTGAGCACCCGCAGGCAGCCGGGCGTGAGATCGACTTTTTTGCGGTATTTGTCTTCGTAGCAGGCTTTGAAGTGTTCAACGAGGGCGGGAATGTCCACGCGGCGCTCCCGGAGCGGCGGCATGGTGAGGGTGAAGACGTTCAGCCGGTAGTAAAGGTCTTCGCGGAAGGTTTTCTGCCGGACCATTTCGTCCAGATCGCGGTTGGTGGCGGCCAGCACGCGGATGTCGACTTTGACGCTGCTGACGCCGCCGACGCGTTCGAATTCCTTTTCCTGCAGGAAGCGCAACAGTTTGGTCTGCATGGTCATCGGCATGTCGCCGATTTCGTCGAGGAAGAGCGTTCCGCGGTTGGCGACTTCGATCTTCCCGACCTTGCCGCCTTTGCGCGAGCCGGTGAAGGCGCCTTCCTCGTAGCCGAACAGTTCGCTTTCCATGAGGTTGTCGGGAATGGCCGAGCAGTTGAGCGACAGGAAGGGATAGTCGCGCCGCGGGCTGAGTTTGTGGATGGCGCGGGCGAGCAGCTCCTTGCCGGTGCCGCTTTCGCCGAGGATTAAGAGCGGCGCGTCGACGGGGGCCACTTTGACGGCGATGTCGATCTGCCGCCTGAGTTTGCGGCTCGAGCCGACGATATCGGCGAATTCGGCGGGCACGGGGCCGGAGGACGCCAGCTCGGCGGCGAGGAGTTCCCTGATGTGCTGGGCTTTTTCGAGGTCGGCGGCGGCCCGCAGGGTGTCGCTTATGTCGGAGAAGACGGATACGGCGGCGACGATTTCGTTGCGGAAGCGGATGGGGGTGATGCGGGCCATGACGGTGATGTTCAGCCGCTTGATCTCGATCGGTTTGTTGACCCACGGCTGGCCGGTGGTGAGGACTTCCATCAGCCGCGTGCCGGGTTCGACGACGGTGAGCAGGCGGCCGATCAGTTTGTTGTGATTGACGCCCAGGATGCGGCCGTAGGAGGCGTTGACGTAGAGGATGCGGCTGTTGCGGTCGATGATGATGACGCCGTCGTTGAGGTCGTCGAGGATGCATCTTGCCAGGGAGGTGGGGCGCAGGATCTGTTTGAGGAATTGTTCGGCGTCGGCGATTTCCGCCCCCTCAACCTGCGCTTTCAGCAGCGGGCGCAAGTCGACGCAGGCGATGAGCTTGCCGTCCGGACCGACGACGTAGGCTTCGGAGTACACGGAGCAGGCGACGGCGGCGTCGCGGAGGATTTCCTCCTCGGTGACCGGCCGGCGGACAGTCAGGCAGTCGGACGACAGGTAGTCCTCGACTCGACCAGCGGCGTCGGCGCCGACGATGTCGCGCATGCGGACAACGCCGCGGAAGCAGCCGTCCGCACCGATCACCGGCAGGCTGTCGGCCGTGGTTTTGCGGAATAATTGGCAGGCCCTGGCTAGCAGGTCTCCGGAACGCAGTGCCAAAAGCGCCGGCTTCATCGTTCTACCTCCTCCGTTGCTGTTCACTTCGCCCCGGCAGGGGCGTTATCCTGCCGCCGGCGGATACGGCGGACATAACCGGCGCAAAGGAAAAAACCGGACGGACGCTGCCAAGAGCGCCGCGCCGGTTTTTCGGCCGCCGGACGATTTCACTGCCGCCCGCCGCCGTCGTAGCCCATTTGCCGGGATATGTTCAGGGCCGCTTCTTGGACGAGCTTGCTGTATTCGTTGTTGATTATTTCGGGGGTCATATTGGCTTCGACGCCGGAGATGCTGACGGCGGCGACGACGTTGCCGGTGTAGTCGCAGATGGGGGCGGCGACGCAGCGGACCCCGGGCTCGTTTTCGAGGTCGTCGAGCGCAAAGCCGGTTTTGCGCACTTTTTTGATCTCTTCGACGAACTTGCCGAAGTCGGTGACGGTGTTGGGCGTGAGCGCGGGCATCCCGCGGACGGCGAGCAGTTCGCGCAGTTTGTCGTTGCCCAGTTTGGATGCAAGACATTTGCCGTTGGCGGTGGAGTGGATGTAGTTGTGGGAGCCCACCCCGGCGGCGAGTTTGATGTTGCGGTGGCTTTCCAGTTTGTCGATGTAGATGATGTCGCCCGCCATTTTGTCGAGGATGGCGAGGTAGATGGTTTCCTTGGTCTTCTGGTTGAGGTCTTCCATGTGCTTGCGGGCGTAGTTCGTGAGGACGAGGTCGCGTTTGACGATGTTGCCGTAGGTGAGATAGGCGAAGCCGAGGGTGTAGTTGCCGTTGTCTTTTTCGGTCAGATGCTGCCAGGCGATCAGGTTTTGGACGATGCGGTAGACGGTGCTGATGGGCAGGCTGATTTTTTCGGCGATTTCGCTCAGGCTGAGGCCGTGGTCGTTGGCCCTGCTTACCTCGTCGAGAATGGTAAAGGCGCGGGCGATCGACTGGACGTAGAATTTGCTGTCCATATTCCTCCGCGGCTTGTTCAGCGGTTTGTTCAATGGTTGCACCTCTCTCCTCGGTCAATATCGCGGGAGTACGGGCTGGCGTTATTTGCCGGCGAAGGCGGCGGGGCGCTTTTCCAGGAAGGCGGTCATGCCTTCGACGCGGTCGGCGGTGGCGAAGCAGGTGGTGTATGCTTCGGCTTCGTAGGCCACCGCGGAGCCGAGGTCCATGTCGAGTCCGTGGTTTATGGCTTTTTTCGCCATCATAACCGCGACCGGCGCTTTGCTCATTATCGTTGCGGCGATTTCCCGGCAGACGGGCAGGAGTTCGTCCGGTTCGACGACTTTGTCGGCGAGGCCGAGCTGGTACGCTTCCTGGGCGGACATCATCCGGCCGGTGAATATGCAGTATTTGGCCCGGCCTTTGCCGATGAGGCGGGACAGGCGCTGGGTGCCGCCGAAGCCGGGGATGATGCCGAGGTTGACTTCCGGCTGGCCGAATTTGGCGGTGGCGGCCGCCACGCGGATATCGCAGGCCATGGCCAGTTCGCAGCCGCCGCCGAGGGCGAACCCGTTAATGGCGGCGATGACCGGTTTGGCGAGGTTTTCGATCGCGGCGAAGACTTCCTGGCCGAGGATGGTCATGTCCCGGCCTTCGAGGGGGCTGAGGCCGCGCATTTGGGCGATGTCCGCCCCGGCGACGAAGGCTTTGGCGCCGGCGCCGGTGATGATGATGACGCGCACGGCGGGGTCCTTGTCAGCGGCCAGGACGGCGGCCCGGAGTTCCTCAAGGGTGTCGCAGTTGAGGGCGTTGAGGGCCTGCGGCCGGTTGACGGTGATGAGCGCCAGGCCGTCTTCGTTCGTCATGGTGACGTTGGTGCCGTATGTCATTTTAACCCTCCCTCTCAATACTGGTAGAAGCCGCGGCCGCTTTTGCGGCCAAGGTAGCCGGCCCGCACCATCTTCCTGAGCAGCGGGGCGGGGCGGTATTTGGGGTCGCCGTATTCGTTGTACAGCACTTCCATGATGGCGAGCAGGACGTCGAGGCCGATCATGTCGGTGAGGGCGAGCGGGCCCATGGGGTGGTTGCAGCCGTTGACCATCGCCTTGTCGATGTCTTCGGCGGAGGCGACGCCTTCGTCGAGCATGCCGATGGCTTCGTTGAGCATCGGGTCGAGGATGCGGTTGACGACGAAGCCGGGCACGTCTTTGGCGACGACGGTGACTTTGCCCAGCTTTTCTCCGGCCGCCAGGGCGAATTGCAGCGTTTCCTCGGCGGTGCGCAGGCCTCTGGTGATTTCGAGCAGTTTCATGACCGGCACGGGGTTGAAGAAGTGCATGCCGATGAATTTTGCGGGCCTTTTGGTGGCGGACGCGAGTTCGGTTATGGAGATCGACGAGGTGTTGCTGGCGAAGATGGTATCCGGGCCGCAGAGGTCGTCAAGGCTGGCGAACAGCTGCTTTTTGGCGGCGGCGTCTTCGAAGATCGCCTCAATGACGAGGGCGGCCTCGGCGGCGGCCTCCAGGGACGCGGCAATCGCCAGGCGGCCGAGGCAGGCGTCTTTGTCGGCGGCCGCCAGCCGCCCTTTGTCGACGCTTTTCTGGAGGTTGTCGGCGATCTTTTTGGCGCCCTTGGCCGCGAGCGCCTCCTGCATGTCGTAAAGGGCTACGCGGTAGCCGGCCTGCAGCGCCGTCTGGGCGATGCCCGCGCCCATCTGTCCGGCGCCGGCGATGAATATTTTCTTGCTGTCCATGCCAATTCCCTCTTTCTCGTAATATTCCGGTCTATACGGTTACCGGCAGCGCTCGACGAGGGTGGCGATGCCCTGTCCGCCGCCGATGCAGAGGCTGATGACGCCGTATTTCGCTTCGCGGCGAACCATTTCGTGCATGATGGTTACGAGCAGGCGCGCGCCGGTGCAGCCGACCGGGTGGCCGAGGGCGATGGCGCCGCCGTTGACGTTGACCCGCCCGGGGTCAAGCTCGAGGTCTTTGACGCAGGCGGCGGCCTGGGCGGCGAACGCTTCGTTGAGTTCGAAGAGGTCGATGTCTTCCTTCCTCAGGCTGGCTTTGGCCAGTAGCTTGCAGACTGCGGGCACGGGGGCGTAGCCCATGATGGACGGGTCGACGCCGGCGGCGGCGAAAGCGCGCAGGGCCACGATAGGCTTCAGACCGAGCTCCTGCGCCTTGGCGCGGGACATGATGACGACCGCGGCCGCCCCGTCGTTGATGCCGGAGGCGTTGCCGGCGGTAACCGTGCCGCCGTCCCGGAAGGCGGGTTTCATTTTCGCCAGTTGGTCGAGGGTGAGGTCTGGGCGGATCGTCTCGTCCTCGGCAAACAGGATGGTCCCTTTGCGCTGTTTTACCTCGACGGCGGCGATTTCCGGCGCGAACCGGCCGGCCTGGCGCGCCGCGGCGGCTTTGCGGTGGCTGGCGAGCGCGAACTCGTCCTGCTGTTGGCGGGTTATGCCGCACTTGGCGGCGACATTTTCGGCGGTGACGCCCATGTGGTAGTCCATGAAGGGATCGATCAGCCCGTCGTACATGAGCGAGTCCAGCAGCTGTCCGTTGCCCATCCTGGCCCCAAAACGGTGCTTTTCGATCAGGTACGGGATGCGGCTCATGGTTTCGCAGCCGCCAGCCACGACGACGTCGGCCTCGCCGAGCATCACCATCTGGGCCGCGAGGTTTACGGCCTTGAGGCCGGTGCCGCAATTTTTATTGGGCGTCCAGGCCGGCACTTCGACCGGCAGCCCGGCGCCGATCGCTGCCTGCCGCGCCGAGTTGGCCTTGATGCCGGCCTGGAAGTGGGTGCCGATGATTACTTCGTCGACCTGCCCGCCGCTGAGCCCGGCCCGGCCAAGAGCCTCTTTCACGACGACGGCGCCCAGTTGCGGCGCGTTTATTTCGCTGAGCGTGCCGCCGAAGGCCCCGGTCGGCGTCCTCACGCCGCTTACGACAACTGCTTCCCTGATTTCCAAGCTTACCATTCCTCCTCGCCCGATTTGGCTGTTTGCCCCATCAATTATCACATTGTAAAAGTCATTTTCATTTTAATCCCACCGCGCTTAAGTGTCAATTCTTCGCTGTCTTTTGGCTTTTCCCGATTTCATCCGTCGGGTTGCGTTCTCTCGACAAAAAGACAAAATATTCTTGGAATCTATTGCCATCTTTGCTCCGGTAACATATAATAAATTTAAGGCAAATCGAACGGGTGCTAATGGTGGAGGCTGTCAAAGACGGCTTCCTTTTATTTTTTCGCAGTTCTGCCTAGGGGGAGTATCGTGAAGTGTAAATTCCTGATAACGTTGGAATACCCCGAGCTTCTGGATCTGGCGGGGCCTGACGTGCAGCAATGGCTCGAGGAGCGGCTGGACGGAAAAGTTTCTAATTTTGGGGGCTTTAAGATTACTTCGCAGGTCTGCGCCCCCGACAGGATGATTATGCACTGCCAATTCGAAGTTTCCCACTTCCGCACGATTACCGAAAAAACAATGCGCGACTGGCTCGCCTCTTCACCGCCGTATTTCTTCGTGCGGATGGTAAAGCGGCCGGCGCGGGAAGGCTGGTAAACGCCACGAAAAATGACACCGGCCCGCTATTGCGGGCCGGTTTTGTTGCCCGGGCAAAGAGGAAGGCGGCTGGCCTTTGGCCACCCGCCACGCGAGAATGATTTTCGCATTATTTCCGCAAGGGTTACGGGCCCGTCCGGGCTAGGCCGGCACGGATTCCGGTGCGGTACCGGTTTCGGCGCGGCGCAGGACAAGGGTTGTCGTCCGGTCCAGATAGGGCAACAGCCGGCCGTCGGCGTACTCCCAGTGATCGAGAAACCAATCCCGGACTGCGAAGAAAATCTCGATCGCCATAACCGGTTCACCGAGTTTGTGCCGCCGCCGCAGGGCATAGAGCTGTTCGATAAAGTCGTCGTGTTCCTGCCGGTGATCTTCGCGGTCGGGATAATAGGTTGCGGCCATCAGCTCTTCCTCGCAGGCGAAGCAGCCGAAGATTCCTTCCATGAACTTGCTGAGGAAACGGCTGGTAAGCTCTTCTTCCTCGTCGAAGGAATGGCAGTCGCGAGCCTGGCGGTAAAAGCGGTTGGCAAGAGAAACTAGGCCGGCGCGCCTGTTTGCAAGGGCGGCCATGCCCATCGCGGTTTCGCCACCAAATCTATAGGTGGTCATATATTCACCTCCCCACACGCATCATTATTTTGCCAAACGTAGCGGGATCTCCTCCGTGGGAAACAAAAAAGTTTTCTATTAGAAACGTATTATGCCCTAAACATCAATAAAAAACAAGGCTCTACCTCTGCAGAGCCTTGTTTCTGTTGGTAAACAATTCGGGTTATAAACCGTATTTGCGCTTTTTGCGAACAAGGGTCGAAAGGTCGATCCCCAGGTGCGCGGCCGTGTTGCGCATTGAGCCGAAGGCGGCCAGCGCTTTTTCGATAACCGCCTTTTCGACGACATCGTTGATTTCCTGCAGGTTGAAGGAGGAAAAGTAATCCGGGGTCTCGATGAACAACGATTTGCCCGCGGCTCGCGCGACACTGAGCGGCACGCATTTTTCGTCGATGGTTTCGCCTTCGGCGAGTACGGCCATGTGTTCAATGATGTTGCGCAGTTCGCGGACATTGCCCGGCCAGGAGTAGTGGGTAAGGATGTCGACGACTTTGGGAGAGATTTTTTTGGTGATATTGTACTTGCGGTTGTTCTGGTTCAGAAAGCTGAGGATCATCGGCACGAGGTCCTCACGGCGCTCGCGTAGCGGCGGTATATAGATGGGGATGACGTTGAGGCGGTAATAAAGGTCGCGGCGGAAGCGCCCTTCCTCGATCATTTTTTCGAGGTTGGTGTTCGTGGCGGCGATGATGCGGGTTTTCGTCTCGACCATCTTGGTGCCGCCGAGGCGGAACATCCGATTGGTCTGGAGGACGTCGAGCAGCTTGACCTGCAGAGGCATCGGCATATCGCCGATTTCGTCGAGAAAGAGGGTTCCGTTGTTGGCGAGTTCGATAAGACCGATCTTGCCTTTTTTGGCGGCGCCGGTGAAGGCGCCGGCTTCGTACCCGAACAGCTCCGACTCGAGCAGCGTCTCGGGGATGGCGCTGCAGTTTATCTGCACGAACGGCCTTTTGGCGGCGTCTTCGCCGCTGTCGTGAATGTAGCGGGCCAGCACGTCCTTGCCGACGCCCGATTCCCCCTGGATAAGCACGGGCGAAGATACCTGGGCGACCCTGGCCGCCAGCTTGAAGATATTTTCCATTACCGGGCTGGCGACAATGAAATTGCCGTCGCGTCCGGTCCGTTCCGCCTGCCAGAGGAGGCGCCGGTATTCCTCGTTGAGGTCGGTGCTGCTTTTCAGCTGTTCTCTGATGCCGACGAGCTCGGTGATGTCGCGGACGTTGGAGAAAACCCTGAGCAGCTGGCCGTCGTCGCCGAGCACCGGGATGCTCGTGACGAGGGCGGACACGCCGTGGTAATAGTCGATCACCTTGGTCATCGGCTTTAGGGTCCGGATGACGTCGGGGGAGCAGGCGTCGGGTATTTCCCCGGCCTTGACGAGATCGTCGAGCTTCCTCCCCTTGAGCATCTCCCTGTCAAGCCCCGATATCTTGAGATAAGCCTCGTTGCAGTAGAGGATATTGCAGTCGGCGTCGGTGAGAAATATCCCGTCATAGGAAGAATCGATAATTTTCCACAGCAGTTTGTTTTCTTTCTCAATCTCAAGATATGGCATTATTAGCCTCCGTTGTATGCAAAGATGCTTTTTTGTCATGCAGTTTTGCATACACAATTTCGTGGGCAGCAGACACAATCGTTTCCGACAAGATCATTGGTCCGGCCGGGAAGTCTGTAGGCGTTTTTGCCGACATTCCGCCGGAGCGTCCTTGCCAAAGCGTTGCCGCACGGGCGTCGCGGTTTTGGCATGATTTTTGCATAATAATAGGTTGGTGTCCAACTTAATCCGCTACCGTGCCGCTAAACCCGGCCGGGGATAGTGGCGAACCGATAAGGCTAGCACTCACCTCCGGTAGACATGCTCATCCGGAGCCGGTTAGCCGGGTTTGCCAGGGCTTCCGAGGAGACGGTGTCTTCCTTGGCGGCCCCGCAGTTAGTCTCGCGTGCGGAAGCACGTTTCTGGCGGAATGCGTTCCCTGTGCCAACAGATAGATTCTTTTCACGAAGATCGGGGCTTTGGGATTGAATCAATACTATTTGTATGTGTTCTTGCCCACAGGGAATTTTTCCTGCTATTCTTCCCCGCCTTGTCTTACGGTATTTTTCGCTGCCGGTTTTCCCGGCAAACGATTCAAATGCTCCCCACATAGGGAGGCATCCTCCGTTTCTGGGTGAGCCTACCCTATTCATGACCGCGTAATGCGGTCTTTTTTTTGTCTATGCGGGGCCATGCGAAAGCCCCCGGTGCTTATCCGGCACCGGGGGCTGAGTTAAGAGTTTCTCTTCAGCAGGGCGAGGAGCTATTTCAGCATCGCCAGCATGGTGCCGGCGGCAACGGCTGTGCCGATAACGCCAGCTACGTTCGGACCCATGGCATGCATGAGGAGGAAGTTGCCCGGATTCGCTTTCTGGCCGACCACCTGACTGACACGGGCCGCCATCGGCACGGCGGACACACCGGCCGAACCGATGAGCGGGTTGACTTTGCCGCCGGTGGCATAATACATAACCTTGCCTAACAAGACGCCGCCCGCGGTGCCGCCGGCGAAAGCCACCAGGCCGAGGCCGATGATTTCGATCGTCTTGATGTTGAGGAAGCTTTCGGCCGACATCGTCAAGCCGGTGCCTAAGGCAAGGAATATCGTCACGGTGTTGATCAGGGCGTTCTGGGCGGTGTCGGACAGACGATCGGTCACGCCGGATTCGCGGAAGAGGTTGCCGAGCATAAGCATGCCCATCAGGGCTGCGATCGGCGGCAGCAGGAGGCTGATTACCAGCGTACAGACGATGGGGAAGGCGATCCGCTCGAATTTCGAAACGGGCCGCAGCTGTTCCATGACGCATTCGCGCTCTTTTTGAGTGGTGAGGAGCTTCATAATCGGCGGCTGGATAAGCGGCACGAGCGACATGTAGGAGTAGGCGGCTACCGCGATGGCACCCAGCAGATGAGGGGCCAGCTTGACGGTGAGGTAGATGGCTGTCGGCCCGTCCGCCCCGCCGATGATGCCGATGGAGGCGGATTCCTGGACGTTAAACCCTAGCAGCATGGCGCCACCCAAGGATACGAATACGCCGATCTGGGCCGCAGCGCCGAGCAGCAGGGTCGACGGGTTGGCGAGCATCGGACCGAAGTCGGTCATTGCCCCGACTCCGAGGAAGATCAAGGGCGGAAAGACCTCGAGCTCAATGCCTTTCATGATAAGCTGCATTACACCCGGGTCTTCGAAGAAACCGGTTTTCGGCAGGTTGGCGAGAATGCAGCCGAAGGCTATCGGCGAAAGCAGCAAGGGCTCGAAGCCCTTGGCGAACGCCAGGTATATGAGCACCAAGCCCACCGCGATCATAATGGCGTTGCCGGTGGTAAACGCGGTAAAACCGCTGTCGTTATATACGGCCTGCAACGCTACGTTGAATGCCTCGAACATTAAATACCCTCCTCATTCGACGCTAGGCCAACACGACCATAACGTCGCCGGTCGAGACGGTTTGCCCGGCGGAAACGCGAACATCGGCCACTTTTCCGTCGGCGGGCGCCATTATTTCATTCTGCATTTTCATCGCTTCGAGAACGAGCAGTACGTCGCCGCGTTTGGCCGTATCCCCAGCCTTAACATTCACGGACAGAATTTTGCCAGGCATCGGCGCGCAGACTTGCTGTCCACCGGCAGCGGCCGGCGCGGCAGCTTTGGCGGCCGCAGGTGCGGGAGCGGGTGCAGCAGCCTTGGGTGCGGGGGCCGGTGATGCGGCAGCGGCAACCGGAGCCGCGCACGGTTTCGGGGCCGCACCAGTCGTCCCTGTCAGTCTTTCAACTTCGACTTCATATGATTTGCCGTTAAAAGTTATCCGCAATTTTTCCATGTTATCACCTCTCTGGCTATTTACGCATAGCCTGAAGCTTATTGCCAATCGCTTCGAGCCTGGCTGCCTGTCGCCATGCCCTGCTGCTTTCCGGGCGAACGGCCGTGATGCTGACGACGCTGTATCCGCACGCGGCCACGGCGGCGGCGATGACAACGACAGCCTCTTCATCTTCATCCCAGCTGTCCGCTTCCACAGCCTGGCTGCTTACGGCCGGTTCAGGCTGAGAAGGTTCATTCAGCTTTTTTTTTTGCGTCGGATCGGCCATTTTAATCAATCTGATTATCAAGCTCAGTCCGTAAAGAACCGCAAATACGACGGTCATGTTGATGAGCATAATCGTTATCGGGTTTGTAGTAACCGGAGATCCCATTCGTTTTCACCTCACTCATATGCCGTATCGGTTGTTCCGGCACAGCATGAACTGTGCCGGAACAACTCGGTACTATTTCTACAGCAGGGACCTTTTTCCTGCACTATTCAAAAATATGCGTCATTTTGTGCCAGGTTCTGCTATAGCACCCACTGAACGACGTAGACAACGAGCGGGATGGTGATTACCGCCAGGCCGATCAGGTCGATTAGGACGCCGGACCTGATCATGGTGGTGATCGGAATCAGACCACTGGCGTAGACGATGGCGTTAGGCGGCGTGGACACCGGCAGCATGAAACCGAGCGAGGATGCGAGGGCGATGGCCACCGCGACCGGCACCGGGCTGAGGCCGGCGGAGACCGCTACGGTGATGCCGAGCGGACCGACCATGTTGGTGGCGGCGGTGTGGGAGGTAAGCTCGGACATGAACAGTGACAGTACGGAGAACACGGCGATTATCGCAACCTGGGAGTTGGCGCCGGTGGCTTTGACGATGGCGTCGCCGATCCACTTCGACAGGCCGGTGGTGTACATCATGGCTCCGAGGGACAGCCCGCCGCCGAAGAGGATGAGCGTACCCCAGTCTATGCCTTTGACCGCGTCTTTCCACTGGAGGGTGAATTCGCGCTTCGACCAGTTAGTCGGCAAGATGAAGAGCATCAGGCCGGCCATCATGGCGACGACTGCTTCGGGGAAGTATTTGCTGTAAGTCTTCAGGATGGGAGCGCCGGATCCAAAGATTATTGCCAGAATGCCGGGCAGCACCCACAGCGTTACTGCGACGGTAAAGGCGATGACGGCGTTGCGTTCGCCCGTCTTCCACGGACCGAGAGCCTTGCGTTTTTCGCCGATGAGCTTTTCGGCGCCGGGGATGCTGGTGATGCCAGCCGGGAACATTTGCTTGAGGACAACGAACATCAGAACGAAGTACAGCACCATAGCGATGGAGCCCCAAACCATCCACTGGAAGAAGGTGATTTTGACGTTGGCCAGTTTCTCGAGGAAGCCCATCATGATGATGTTGGGAGGAGTGCCTACCGGGGTCAGTACGCCGCCGATCGAGGATGCATAGGCGGTCATGAGCATAATGCCGGTGGCGTATTTGTAAGTATTGAGGTCGAGGTCTTCGCCGTTGGCTTTGTACATGTCTTTGATTGCCATCAGCAGGCCGAGGGCGATGGGATACATCATGGCGGTGGTTGCAGTGTTGCTCACCCAGCCGGAGCACAATGCGGTTACGGCTCCGAGGGCGAACAGGATGCGGGTCGGGCTGGACCCTACCCACTTCATCGACAGGATGGCATAGGCAAAGCGCTTGTCAAGTCCGTGGCTCATCATGGCTGTCGCCAGCATGAAGCTGCCCATAAAGAGATAGATCAGCGGATCGGCGAAGGGCGCGAAAGCCGCTTTCGCGTCAACGACTCCGACCAAAACGGCCAGGATAGGACCTATGAGGGACGTAACGGGGATGGGAACAGGCTCGCATATCCACCAGGTGGCGACGAACGTCATGATGGCCATGAGCGTGTGGCCTTGCTGCTTCAGGCCATCAATCGGCATGAAGAATACCAGTAAGCCGAGGATGGGACCGAGGAACCAGCCGAGCGTCTTGCGGCGTCTGTCGAATTTCTCTTCCGCTTCCGTCACTTTGGATTGGGATTCGATTTTTGCCTGGGGAGCCGAGGATGCTTCCATTCATTTGACCTCCTTTTTGTAATCTTCGGAAAACTGCGGCGCCGATGCCGCGCATTAAATAGCAACCACCTCCATTACAGCTAATGTTTCCTAGAGAAACAACGGAGGGTAAAAAAATAAGTTTAGTTGGCTTTTTCCGGCCGATTATCCTGTTCGGCAGGTTCGGCTTCTTTTTTGAATTTTTTCTGCCAGACACCGAGGGCGATTACACCGACGGTGATGGCGAGGGGGATAAACCATTCAGGGGTATAGGCGGAGAGATAGTGGCCGATTTTCTGGTCGCGGACCATCATTTCCCCCGCTGTCCAGGCGATGAGGCCGGCGCCGATGTAGACGATGATCGGGAATTTGTTCATGATCACGACGAGGATCTGGCTGCCGAAGATGATTAGCGGGATGCTGAGCCCCAGACCGATTATCAGCAGCAGGTAGTCGCCTTTGGCAATGGCCGCGATGGCCAGGGTGTTGTCGAGGCTCATGATGATGTCGGCGATAATGATGGTCTTAACTGCCGCCCAAAGCGAATCGGACGCCTCGACATTTTCACAGCTTTCCTCTTCGAGGAGCAGCTTGGCAGCGATCCAGACCAGCAGGAGCCCGCCAAAGAACTGGAGGTAGGGAATTTGCAGGAGAATGACGGCAACGATGGTTAATACCACTCTGAGGCCGATAGCACCCGCGCTGCCCCAGAGGATGGCGAGCCGCTGTTGTTTTTTCGGCAGGCAGCGGCTCGCCATGGCGATAACGACCGCGTTGTCGCCGCTAAGAACGATGTTGACCATCATGATCCCTGCTAGGGCGAGTAAAAACTCCATGTGTTCACCCCTTTTTGCTTCTCCCGCCGGAAACGGTCGGTTTCCGCGGAATAACCAAGGCCGGGCCTAACCTCTCATATACCCTTGATGCGTAGCTGCAAGGCTGGCGCCGGCCGAGCGGTTATTATACGCTGTGGACACGATAGCCCAGTTTGCGGCCGATGAATTCCCAGTCATCGGCGAATTCCCGGTCGTCTATACCGATGCACAGGGTGTTGTCCTCGACCTTTACCGGCACTGACGAAACGCCGTCGGGATTGCCCAGCTTCGCCTTGAGCACAGCTAATTCCCTTGCCCCCAGCGTTCCGGCCGGGTCGATTGACATCGTCACCATCGTTGCTCCTCCTTTCCCTCCGTCTCTAGCTGTCGTCGCCGTCACTTCGCCGGAATTACGGTTAGTAATCGCCACACCACGTCGTCCGGCATTCCAGCCGGGTCGAGCGACTTATTCAGCATACATTCACTTCTGTCTTACCGTTTTGGCCTTGTTCCGAAATTGCGGAAGCCATCCTTACGCATCAGTTCGTTTACCGTGACCCCCAAAACTTTTGACATCCTGAGCGCCAGGTCTATCGACGGCTTTTTGCGGCCGGCCAGAATGTTGGAGATGTGGGATCGCTCAACGTCTACCAGTTTGGCAAATTCGGTGATGTTGAGACTTCTTCTGCGCATTAGTTCTCTTATCCGCGACCCGCTCAACGGCATCCCCCCTAGAAACAGAAGGCAGCATTCCGTTTCCGCCGGAAACGTTTCGGGTCTAAAAAAATGCCTTCTGCGGCTCTATCTACCTTAATTATAGTTTCCAAAAGAAACATTTGTCAAGTAATTTCAGATAATTTCCTCCTCCGGCATCAAGGGGTCGGCCCTGCCTTGCCAAGGCGTGCGCAAACCTCTAGTGGAAACGTTGGATATAATAATGTATAATGTTACTGTGCCGGGAGGTGGTTAAGAAGGTGGAAATCGGTGCTAAGCTTCGTTCCTTACGGAAACTGCGCGAAATGACCGTTGAGGAACTGTCGCAGCGGTCCGGTGTGTCCCGTTCTTATATAACGAATATCGAGAATGGCCGCAAGACGGAGGTTTCTTCCCGCGTAATCGCCAATCTGGCGGGAGCCCTCGGCATTAACGCCGATTATTTCCGCATCAGCGACGCGCAACTGCCGACTGATTGTCTGCCCAACCTCGATCCGGAATTCATCGCCTTGTTGGCCAAGTCGGAGAGCATGCCTTTCCTACAGCTTACCAAGAAGGCTTTGACCCACGGCGTATCCGCGGAAACGGTTGAAGCCGTCGTCGACGCCATCATCAAAACCCAGCGTAAACGCAGGAGCCCGAATAGTTAGCAGTTTGCGACAACTGGCTCCGCCCTGACAACAGGGGGTTGTTCCTGGAGAACTACATATTCGTATCCGTCCCACAAGAATTCGATTTCGTCATTAAACCGGCCAGCGTTTTTCATTGCGAGGCCTCCGTTCAAAACGGTTCTTTGCGCTTGTATAATAATGCAAGAATTGTGCCAGCCCGAAATGTACGAAAATTGCGTGATCAGAGCCTTTCATCTGCTCCCCGCATGGGCAATACTGCATACACGAGTAGACGCTACAGCCGAGATAAGGCTCTATCCGGTTATCACCAGCCCTTATGCAATTATGCATACACATAAAAGCGAAATCCCCAGGCAAACCGCCCCGGGGATTTCGTTTACTATAATAAAAGATTGCGTTCCGCCGCGGCAATGACGCCGCCGCCCGCGGCTACTGCGGCAGAAAATCCTCTCTGATGGGGGTGAAGGTGTCGATTAGCACCGAGTCGTCTTCAAGGGCGACGACGCCGTGGAGGACGTTGCGGTCGGCATAGTAGCAGTCCCCGGCGCGGGCAATTTTCGTTTGGGTGCCGACGGTTATTTCGAAGCTTCCCTTGGCCACATAGCCGACCTGTTCGTGGTCTTCGTGTCTGTGCATTTTACCGATACCGCCCTTTTTAAAGCCGAACTCGACCAGCATCAACGACGGCCCGTAGACGAGAACCCGGCGCGTGTTCTTGTCGTCGAGCTGGATGATCTGTTTGCTGTCTTTGGATACAATCATACTGTCACCACCAATTTTTGTTTTAATACTTGTTCGTTAAGAATTCCCTGAATCCTGCGCAACGCGGGATGTTTTGGCGGTATTTGCCACAGCCGCAGGGGTGTACGTTCAGGCAAACGGTCCATACTAATAGCGGGCTGTCCCAGACAAATTGGCCGCTCCCGGCCGAAAGGGTGCACGCATATGGATCTGAGCATCGTCGTGCCTACTTATAATGAATGCGGCAATGTACGTCCGCTTACGGAAAGGATTATCGGGGCGCTGGCGGGAACCGGCTATTCGTATGAGATTTTCTTCGTCGACGATAGCCGCGACGATACTCCGGCTGTGCTGGCCGCGTTATGCGCGCAGTATCCCTGTGTGAGGTTCTTTCACCGCAGGGGCGAGCGGGGCCTTGCTTCCGCGGTGGTGCGGGGGTTCGAGATGTCCGCCGGCAAAAATATCGTCGTCATGGATGCCGATTTGCAGCATCCGCCGGAGCTGCTGCCAATAATTATGAAACGGCTCGCCCGGTCGGAAGTGGTGATCCCCAGCCGCTTTATCGGCGGAGGTTCGGACGGTGGCCTTAATCTGTTCCGCAAACTTGTCTCCTGGACGGCGAGAATGATCGGCCGCGTGTCTATAAGACGGCTGCGGGCGATTTCCGACTGCACGAGCGGCTATTTTGGTCTTCATCGCAGCGTTATCGCAAATGCCAAGCTCAATCCGGTCGGCTGGAAGATTCTTATGGAGGTGCTGGTAAAGGGTGATTACCATGCCGTCCATGAGTTACCGTACGCGTTTGTCGCCCGCGACAGCGGAGCGTCGAAAATGACCTGGAAGGATCAATACGATTATTTGCGCCATATCGTCCGCCTGGCGCGCCATAATCCCGAGGATGCCCGCTTTTTCACCTTTTGCCTGGTGGGTGCTGCCGGGGTCCCCGTGAACCTGCTGGGACTTACGGTGCTGCTCGATTTTTTCGCTTTTGACGTGGCTTTCGCTTCGGTTGCAGCGTCTTTTGTGGCGATGGTGCATAATTTCCTTTGGAACGACAGCGTCACCTGGAGAG
Organism: Selenomonadales bacterium; assembly: GCA_029976065.1. Taxonomy (GTDB): domain Bacteria; phylum Bacillota; class Negativicutes; order Sporomusales; family UBA7701; genus Anaeroselena. The sequence goes on along the minus strand of JARKNV010000079.1, from coordinate 2,856 downwards.
TGCAGAAAAGGCCGGCCGTATGGCGCCGCTGGAAGCAATTCATCCAGTTTGCCTTTGTCTCGACCCTTAGCATCGTCATTACCGCCGCGTTTGCCCATACGTTCTATGTCAACGGCTGGAGTCCCGTGGCCGGTCAGCTTGTCGGCATTATAATCGCGACGTGGTGGAGCTTTACCGCCAACGACCGCTGGACCTGGGGCCGCCCCGAGCCAGCTCCGGACCTCGTCGTTACCCGCGAGTACGCGGGCGACACGCCGTACTGACCGCCAGGATAGAGCTATATGAACATTTTTCTTGCCTCGGTCAGGGGCGTTTGGCACCCTTTTCTCCTGCATTCGTTGCTCGTTATTTTGTCCGCCTGGCTGGCCGCCGGCCTGCCCGCGCATGTTCCCGCCGGGTTCATCAATCCCTATCTTGCCGAGGTTCCGCCGCTGTCCGCCGCGTTGCTCAAATGGGATGCCCATTGGTATACTTACATTGCCTTCCAGGGCTACGACGAACACAGCGTGGTGTTTTTCCCGGTGCTTGTCGTGCTCATCCGGTCCGTCGCCGGATTGGGCTTGAGCTATGCCGCGTCCGGGCTGCTGGTCTGCAACCTGTTCGCCTTCCTGAGTTTTGTTGCCATGCAGGCCGCCTTTCGCCGCGACTTCTCCGCCGAGGTGGCTAACCGCGCTCTTTTTGCTTATGCGGTGATGCCGACCTCGTTTTTTTTGAACAGTGTTTATACCGAACCGCTGTTTCTGACCTTTGCCCTCACATGCGTTTATTTTTCCCGCCGCGGCAACTGGTGGCCGGCGGGTGCCTGCGCGGCTCTGGCCGCCCTGACCCGCAGCGTCGGCGTTTTTCTCTTTTCTGTCGTCGCCTATGAGCTGTTCTGCAGCCGGCAGAAGACTTTCCGGCTGACCTTGACGGTCCTTTCGCCCGCACTGGCCCCGTTGGCATTGCTGGCATTTATGGTTTACAACGCCGTTGCTTTCGGCGATCCGCTGGCTTTTGTCCATTCCCAGCAGGCCTGGGGCCGGACGTTCGGCTGGCCGGTGGATAACTATATCCGCAACCTTGGCCTGCTGGGCGTTCTTTGGCCGAATACCCAGGCAGGCATTGCCCTCGATACCTTTTTGGTGACAGGCGGCTTCGTCGCTCTCGGGGCGGCAACCCTTTGCCGCCGGCTGGCTATGCCGGTTTCCTATTTGCTTGTTGGCTGGTTGTGGCTGCTTATGCCCCTTTTCTCCACCGCCCCCTTTTTGCCGCTGTACAGCATGTCGCGTTTCCTGCTTGTTGTATTTCCGCTTTACATCGTCTTCGCCACCATGCCGAAAGACCTGTTTGCATGCTTCCTGTTCGTCAACGCTTTGTTGCTGTCGCTCTGCACCATTCTGTTTGTGAACTGGTATTGGGTCGGATGAAACTTGGCCAGTGGCGAGGAAAGCCCCGCGGCTATGATGCCGCGGGGCTTTCCTCGTCTGTGCTATAGTTTACCGCTACCGATGTAGCGTTTAGGAAAGCAAACTTCGGAAAAGTACGTTTTCACTTGTTCGCGGCTGCATCCAATTCGGCGAACGAAATGTTCATCAACGGATATATCTGCCAATCCCTGTAATCGTAGTGCCACCATTCCTCCTCGTACACGCTGAATCCTTCTGATAGCATATATATGCCCAATATCTCACGGAGCCGACGCTGGTGAGCCGTGCCGCCGGGATACTCCGCATGGGCCCGCAGCGAGAACTCGTCATAGCCGCTGATCATTTCCGCCGGTTGCCCGGTGGCCAGTTCGTACAGGGACACGTCAACAGCGCCGCCCCTATTATGACGGGAGCCTTTCTCCGGGTCGGCGACAAAGATTTTCTGCGCGGCGGGCGTGGCGTCCCAGAACATTTTCGTCACCGTCCACGGGCGATAGGCGTCGTGGATGAGGATGCCGTACCCATGGAGAGTCAGCTTTTTGTGCACGCGCACTAGTGCCTCCGCCGCCGGCCGCTGCAGGAAGGCCCGCGGGCGGTCGTAGAACGCGGCTCCCATGAAGTTGTTGGTTGTTGCATACCGTATATCGAGCCGTATGGTTGGATCAAGCGCCGCAACGTTGACGAGGTCGGGGGTTACAAGCTCTCCCTGGAGGCGGGGCGGGCTTGCCGCTACCGCCATCTGACGCAGCTCATTCACGGAGTACTGGGCCTCAATACGATACGTCTGCCCTAGCTCGGGACCGAAGAACCTCCGGCTATATGTATTCGATCCGATCAGGCAGGCCGTTCCGTAGCCGGCCGCATCGCGCCCGATGCTTATCCGTCCCGAAGCCTGTCCCAGCGGACTGACAATATTCAATTGATATTCATTGTCCGCTACCGTCTGCAAGGGGTAGACCGCGTAAACGGAAAAGGCGGGACCGTCCTCCCCTCCGAGATCGTATACCATTTCGACCCTACCGTCATTTTCCCGCAACAGAAAACGTGTTCCCTCGGCTTCGTACAAACCGATAAGCTGCTTTATCGCCGGCGGGATGTCAGGCGGTGCGGCATTTACCGGCAGAGCGACGGCAAGCAATATCGCGAGGATGGTCAGGACGAGGCGCCCTTTCAACCTGAGGCCGTATTTCATGACTAACCCCCTCCCAATTATGTGTAAGTATTCCTTCTAGCCTCGCCGCCCATATCCTGCCTGGCATCGGTTAAGACAAAACCCGCTCGCAAATGCGAGCGGGTTTTGTCTTAACCGGCGGCTACCTATCCTCCCGGGCCGTTACCAGCCAAGTACTTTCGGCGTATAGGGGCTTAACTGCCGTGTTCGGTATGGGAACGGGTGGATCCCCCCAGCTATCGCCACCGGATTTGGTTGCGGGGGCAGGATTTGAACCTG